>NZ_JASKLX010000008.1:0-282478 GCF_030125555.1 Arthrobacter sp. zg.Y820 | reverse complement strand
TCGGCGATGCCGTCCACCAGGGCGGTGTAGGTGGCGGTCACGTCCTCACGGTCGGTTTCCAGCACGCCCTGGATGTTGTGTTCCGGGGAGATGCGGATGCCGGTGTGCTCGGCGCCGACGGCCTCGGCCACGGCACGGACGGCCTCGATGACCAGCCGGGCCCGGTTCGCCGGCGATCCGCCGTAGTTGTCGGTGCGGGTGTTGGAGACGGGGGAGAGGAATTCCTGAAGCAGGTATCCGTTGGCGCCGTGCAGCTCGACGCCGTCGAACCCTGCCTTCATCGCGTTCCGGGCGGCGGCGACGAAGTCCTGCACGATGCCGGGGAGTTCGGCTTCGGTGAGGGCGTGCGGCACGGGGTAGGGCTGCTTGCCGGCGTAGGTGTGGGCCATGCCTTCGAGCGCGATGGCGCTGGGGGCCACCGGCCGGCGTCCGCCGTTGATGTTTTCGTGGGCGACGCGGCCCGAGTGCATCAGCTGGGCGACGATGCGGCCGCCGGCTCCGTGGACGGCGTCGGTGACGCGCTTCCAGCCGGTGACGTGGTCCTCGGTGACCAGGCCGGGCATCAGGGCGTTGCCCTGGCCGGTGAAGGAGGGGTAGATGCCGTCGCTGATGATCAGGCCCATGGAGGCGCGCTGGCGGTAGTGCTCGACCATGATGTCGGTGGGCACGCCGTCGCGGTCGGCGCGGACACGGGACATCGGTGCCATGACGAGGCGGTTGGGCAGTTCCATGGCGCCGACGGTCAGCGGGGTAAAGAGTTTCACAAAAGGTCTTTCTCTCGGTTGCAGTCGGACCAAAGTAGTCCTGGGCCGGAGTTTGTATACCCATCGCAACCGGGAGAAAGACTGTTCCTATTCCGCTTATTCCGCGAAGCGTGCGACGTCACATCCGCTGCCGTGCTACTTCCCGCTAAACACCGGGAATCGGCTGGAGGTGCCGTAGTCGGTGATTGATCACTGAGGCGCAGCCTGAGCGCGCCGAACTGAGGAGCAGCATGCCCACGATCGCCGAGAACATTGTCCACAACCTCGCCGCCAATGGGATCCAGCGGATCTGGGGAGTTCCCGGCGACTCCCTGAACGCGGTGACCGAGGCAATCCGCCGGGAGAAGGGCATCGATTGGATGCTGACCCGGCATGAGGAGGAGGCCGCGTTCGCTGCCGCGGGGGAGGCGGCGCTGACGGGCGAGCTCGCGGTGTGCGCGGGCAGCTGCGGCCCCGGCAACATGCAGGTGGCGGCCGCCTGGTCGCGGCCCACTTGGTCGAGTTCGATGCCGGGGGTCCGGCCGGCCAGCAGCCCGGAGGCGTTCGCTGTGGTGCGCCCGTGCCGCACGAGGATTACTGTTGCCATTCCTCCAGCCTAGCCGCGGGGTCCGACGGCGCGGCGGACGGGGCCTGGTAGCAGCGCGGCATAGCTCTGTTCCTTCTTGGTTGCTGTCGCCGTTCTAGGTACTGCCTGGTGGCCGATTCTAGGTGCTCGCCACCGACGCGAGAGCGCCGACGCCGGTGGGAGTCTGGCAACGTCGCCGTGAGCGGGTATCCGATCCCGGCACAGCCGCGGCCCAGGGGCGGAGCTCCACCGGCTGGGGCGTTCATGTCATTGGGCACACTACCGAGAGGGAAGACCATGGCGTTTATCAGCGTCGGATCAGAGAACAGCACGCCAATCGAGTTGTATTACGAGGACCAGGGTGCGGGGCAGCCTGTCGTCCTGATTCACGGGTATCCATTGAACGGACACAGCTGGGAGCATCAGGCACGGGAGCTCCTGGCCAGCGGGTACCGGGTCATCACCTACGACCGGCGCGGCTTCGGCCAGTCATCGAAGGTCAGTGTCGGCTACGACTACGACACCTTTGCCGCCGACCTGAGCATCCTGCTGGAGGCCCTGGATCTGCAGGACGTCGTCCTGGTGGGCTTCTCGATGGGGACCGGCGAGCTCGCTCGCTATGTCGCCAAGTATGGCCACGAGCGGGTGGCCAAGCTTGCATTCCTCGCCTCGCTGGAGCCCTTCCTTGTTGCGCGTGAAGACAACCCCGAGGGCGTGCCGCGGGCGGTGTTCGATGGAATTGAAGCTGCGGCCAGGAGCGACCGGTACGCCTGGTACACGCAGTTCTTCTCGGACTTCTACAACCTCAACGAGAACCTCGGTACCCGGGTCAGCCAGGAGGCGGTGAGCGGCAGCTGGAACACCGCAATCTCCAGCGCCCCGGTGGCGGCCTACGCCGTCGTCTCTTCGTGGATCGAGGATTTTCGGCGTGATGTCGAAGCAGTGCGCCGGAGCGGGAAGCCGGTGTTGATCCTGCACGGCACTGCCGATCGTATCCTGCCCATCGACAACACGGCCCGCCGGTTCTCCCGGTCACTGCCCGCTGCTCACTACGTCGAGGTGGAGGGCGCCCCTCACGGGTTGCTCTGGACGCATGCCGACGACGTCAATGACGCCCTGCGCACCTTCCTAGGTTCGCCCGGCGACGGCTCCGCCACCGCTGAACCGGGCCATCTCGCCACACACAACACGAAAGTAGAGGCCAGCCATGGGTCCTAATGAGAATGTCATCAACCAGGTATCCACACTCCGCGATACCGATCACGACACCAGCCGCGCCGGGGGAGACATCCCGGCTGGCACCCCGTACCACCGGGTGCTCGACCGGAAAACCAAAGGACGCGGAATACCGCGTGGCATTCTTGCCATCGTGCTTCTTTTTGGAGGATTGCTGGGATTTGGTGCCGTCGCCGCGCAGATCAGTGGACAGATTGATCTCTTGCTTGGCCGAGACAGCATTGTCACTGGCGGCACGGAATTCACGACCGTTACGCTGGCTGGTACCTTCGCCTCGAGCGCGCTACTCATTCCGTGGAGCATGCTCATCCAGCGCTGGCTCTACGGTGTCAAGGGGCGCACGATGCATTCCGTTACCGGAGTGTTCCGAGCGGCAGTGCTGGGTCGGGCAGTACTCGTTCTTGTGCCCGTCTGGGCCGTTTATATGACCGTCCTGACTTTTCTTCAGCCTTCCGTAATGACCGACTGGGCCGTAGGTGACCTCCTCTTCATGTTCGTGGTCACGGTCTTGATCGTGCCGCTGCAGACCGCGGGCGAAGAGTACGGGTTCAGGGGGCTGGTCTTTCGCGTGGCTGCTAGCTGGGGGAGAAGCCCTCGCTCAGCCCTGGCCTTGGGGGTGGTCGTCTCTTCGGTGCTGTTCGCGACGATCCACCTGTCCACCGACCTTTGGCTCAATCTTCAGTTCTTGGCCGTGGGCATCACCTTCGCGCTGATCACTTGGCGTACGGGTGGTCTTGAGACGTCAGTCGTGCTGCACGCGGCCAATAATTCTCTTGGCCTGATGTTGGCACTTGCGCTTCACGCCGACCTCAATGCGACGACAGATCGCTCTTCCGGGGTGGGTTCCATGGCTTTCCTTATCCCCGTGGTCCTGTTGGCGGTAATCACCGGGGTGATCTGGTACCGCACGCGGCATACCGGGCCTGTGCTCACCCCGGCACCTTGATACAGCGTTAGTTCCCCGCGCCAGAGCGACAGGCGCAGGGCAGCAATCCTGATAAGGAGCAGTGTTATGACTGACCGTATGAAAGCAGTTGTGCTCGCCCGCTTCGGTGGAGCCGGTGGTCTCGAACTGCGATCCATCCCCGTGCCGACGATGGAGCGCCGCCGGGTGCGCTGCCACCCAAACGAACCCACGTGGCTCCTGGCTTCGCCGGGTGAACAACGCAGCTGAGGAGCTCACGATGCACGCTTTTCCGTTCTTGGACAAGTCCTCGCCTGAGGCTTGGGGCCCAGCTTGGGGCGGTCAGGGAGGTCGTCGCGACGACCGCACGGGAGAACGAGGTGCCCCTGGGCGTTGTGGAGCAGATGAATCTCAGGATTTCCCAGCTCAACGGCTGTGCGTTCTGCGTCCACGTCCACCACCGGCGGGCTCTCCGGGCCGGTGTGCCCGCGGAGCAGCTTGCACAGCTCCCGGTGTGGAGGGAAACGCCCCGGTTTAATGCTGTGGAGCGGGCGGCCCTGCTGGTCGGGGAGACGATCACGCTTCTGCCCGAGCCATCGATCAGGGATCGCGATCTCCTCGCTGCACTTGCCGTGCTGAGTGAAGGCGCCTTCGCGGCAATCGAGTGGTCAGCGATCCTCATAAACACCTACAACCGTCTCTCCATCGCCTCCCACCACCCCGTGCCCGGGGCGAAGCGCCCCCTCAGCCACCAACAGGAGCAACCATGACCCACGACGCTCTGAACTCCCTGGGACACCGCACCGTCCCCGGCCCTCCCCCCGATCTCGGAGAGCGCCTCACCCCGCGGAACGTGCCGTTGGGCGGGCCGCGGGCCATGACCGTGCGCCGCACCCTGCCGCAGCGGACCCGGTCCCTCATCGGTCCGTGGTGTTTCGTCGACCACTTCGGTCCCGACGACGTCTCCGCCAACGGCGGCATGGCCGTGCCCCGCCACCCCCACACCGGTCTCGCGACCGTGACCCTTCTGTTCTCCGGGCAGGTCCTGCACCGCGACTCGACCGGGTTCACCAACACTGTGCGCCCTGGGGAGGTGAATCTCATGATCGCGGGCCGGGGCATCTCCCACTCCGAGTTCTCCACCCCGGACACCACCCGCCTGCACGGGATCCAGCTCTGGTATGCCCTGCCGGACGACCTCCGCCACGGGCCACCGGAAGCCCAGCATCATGTCCCCACGCCGGAGATCAGGCCCGGGGGTACCGTGCGCACATATGTCGGGCGCATCGCAGGCGCCTGCTCACCGATCGACACCCGGACGCCGGCTCACGCCGCCGAAGCCCTCATCAACCCCGGTGAAAGCCTCGACCTGCCGCTGGACCCGAACTGCGAGCACGGACTACTTCTCGATACCGGTTCGGTCTCCCTCACAGCGTGGGAAGCAGACGGTGTCGAGGCCTCTGCGCGAACCGCACTGTCGCCCGGCGCGCTGCACTATCTCCCCGCCGGGCTGCCTGGCGTGCGCGTGCACGCCAGGCCCGGACCAGGCGTCCGCGTCGTGATCGTGGGTGGCCCACCCTTCGACGAGGACATCGTCCTGTGGTGGAACTTCGTGGCCCGCAGCCACGCCGAGATCGTCGCCTACCGCACCCAATGGCAGCGCGAAATCGGCGCCGAGCCGGGTCCTGCACCGGGACCGGTGCGCTTCGGCCCATACCCCTCCGAGCCTTCGGGTGCGCTGCCCGCACCTGAACTACCCAATGCCCAGATCAGACCCCGTACACGAGCGAGAGGACAGCAATGACAACCGAAAGTGAACGCAGCACGACTCAGACCCAGCCCGTCGAGGTGCGCAACAACTCTGAAGAGAGCCGTTTCGACATTCTGGTAGGGGGCGTCTCCGCGGGGTTCTCGATGTATACCCACCATGACGAGGGTCCATCGCGGCAGCGCATCTTCTACCACACCGTGATCGACGGGCAGTTCGACGGGCGGGGCCTGGCCAGCGTCCTCACCCGCACTGCCCTGAGAACCAGCGTCCAGGAGGGGTATCGCCTGGTGGCGGTCTGCCCCTACGTTGCGAGATGGCTCACGACGCATCGGGACGTCGACGACGCCGTCGACAGGGTCCGCCCAGCCCATCTCGCGGCAGTGCGACGGGCCGCGCAAGGGCCGGCTGATCGATCAAGTACATACCGCCCCTAGAGAGGTTAGTGTCATGTCTGCAGTCCACCACCGCTTTGCGACCATCGAGGGCCGCCGGATCTTCTACCGTGAGGCAGGGTCTCCCGAGTCACCAACGGTCGTTCTGCTCCACGGGTACCCGACCAGTTCGGCCATGTACCGCAACCTGATCCCGTTGCTCGCGGACCGCTACCACGTCGTCGCTCCAGACCATCTCGGCTTCGGGCTATCCGATGCCCCGAGCGTCGACGAGTTTTCGTACTCCTTCGACGCCCTCGCCCGAATCACGTCCTCCCTGCTGGCCAGCCTCGAAATCACCAAGTATGCGATCGTCGTGCAGGATTACGGTGCTCCGATCGGGTGGCGGTTAGCCCTGGAGGATCCGTCGGCGATCACAGCGATCATCAGTCAGAACGGCAACGCCTACGAGGAGGGCTTCGTCGAGTCGTTCTGGAAGGATGTCTGGGCCTACGCGCGGGCCCAGACTCCGCAGACAGAAGCGGCCGTGCGGGCCGCGCTCACGCGTGAGGCCATCCGCTGGCAGTACGTGACTGGCGTTGCCGACCCCACCCTGGTGGACCCCGGAACTTGGGAACGGGATGCTTCGCTGATCGGACGACCGGGCAACGACCTCGTCCAGCTCGCCCTGTTCCGTAACTATGCATCCAACATTCCGCTATACCCCCGCCTACACGAGTACTTCCGTAGTACGCAGGTCCCTTTGCTGGCCGTATGGGGGCAAGGCGATGAGATCTTCGGGTCGGAGGGCGCGCATGCGTTCTCCCGGGACCTCCCCAACGCGCACATTGAGCTCCACCCCGGCGGGCACTTCTTGCTTGAGTCCGGGCTCGAGGCGGCGGCGGCGGTGATCCGCTCGTTCCTCAGCGAAGTCGGCTGGATGGGCAACGCCGTCCTGTCCGCGCCGCCCACGCCCACTGTCTGACACGTTCTGTTGGCCGCGCCCGTCGAGGCAGCAAGGTCCCGACCCACCTGATCGAGTTCGACGCCGGGGGTCCGGCCGGCCAGCAGTCAGGATGCATTCGCTGTGGTGCGGCCGTGCCGCACGAGGATTACTGTTCTCCAGCGGAGTATTACGCCGAATTATGCACTGTTACATTCTCGTCGATCAGGCTTTGTTGCGTTTGGTTTACGTGATCATCACGGGCAAGTAACCCAGCAATAATCTTTCAAGAATCTGGCCGCGATTCTCGGACTGGGCCTTTCATGCGGGCCCCCCCGGTCCGCGGTTTGACCCGACCGCAGAACCACTAGCTGGGACTACTTCTGGAACGCTCATCTGCACGCCTGCACAGGTTCTTTTGGCTCGCACGCTGCGCAGGCGCGCAGGGCGATGAGGGCCCGGATTACACCCCGGGTTGTGCCCGCACATCGGATGATGGCCGCCCTAGCCTCAGAGCCGGCAGTGGATATCTGGCGGAAGCGGTGGGCAAGGGCCATCGATGACCATTTGTACCGGGCAGACAAGCAACGCATCAGTCGAAGTGCGCAGCAGCTGGCTACGGGGGCTAGCCAGTTAGCACTCAACCGGCTGGGCTTCCCGTTCAGGGAGCAGGCGGTCCTTGGCCTCTACGCGTTTGCCTGGAGTAAGGATATAGAAGCGCAGTTTTCCGGTGAGGAGCGCTCGTCGCAGCCGGCAATGCACTAAGACAGAAACACGAAACGACGGCAGGCCTCCCGCACAAGGCGGAAAACCTGCCGTCGTCGTGCGTTCAGCCCCGCCGTCGGCCGGGTTCAGGCCGCGGGTGCGGGTACGCCGGCCAGTTCCTCCAGTTGCGCACCGGTCAGCCGGGCACCGAACGCGGGTCCGCCCGGCTGCAGGAACGAGGTGCCGGCTAGGGTCGCCACGGGGACGGGGTCGTAGCCGATCCGGTCCACCACCGCCGAGACCAGGGCGACTGCCTCAGGCTGGTCACCGGCCACCGCCAGGCCAAGCCGCTCCGGATGCCCGGCCGGACGGCGGTCCGGTTCCAGGCTCTGGTAGCCGGTGTGGTTGAAGGTCTTGACGACGGCGGCGCCCGGGAACATCTCCTGCACCACCACGGACGAGCCCCGTGCCCCCGCGGCGAACGCAGGTATCTCGCCATCCACCGGCGGCCAATAGTTCATCGCATCCACCACAACCATGCCTTCCAGCAGGGCGGGGTCCACGTGCTCCAGCCGGTGCAGGGGCACCGCGAGAATCACCAGATCCGCGTTGGCCACGGCATCCCTGGTCCATTTCGGTTCGGCACCCGGGGTGACAATCTCGGCCATCAATGCCAGCAGCGCGGGGTCACCGGAGGCGGAAAGCGAAACCCGGTAGCCGGCCTCGAGCAGGGAGCGGGCGACGGCGGTGCCCACCCGGCCTGCGCCGAGCACGGCGATGTGCAGGCCCTCCGCAGCGGAGGAAGCCCTCTGGTCGGCGGACGCGTGCGGAGAATTGTGGAGAGGCGTGGTCATGTTTGCTGCAACCCGGTATCGGTGGCCGGCATTCCCGGGAGCGACCCACCGTTCCGGTCGCCTGCGGCAGGTGTCAGGCCTGCGGGGGAGGACCGCCGATCAGGCGGCCCAGCGCTTGCGCCGGAGAATCGATCTCGGCTCCGTGGGCAAACAGGATGCGGGCGGGACCGAGCGCGGCGATCCGTTCCAGGGAATCCTCGGCCTGGTCGGCATCCGCAGTGAACACCTCAGGCCCGCGAATGGCTTCTCCCTGGGCGGAGGCGGCTGCGTCACCGATGAACAGCGTCCCGGTCGGCTCATGGAACAGGCTCACGTGGCCCGGGGTGTGACCCGGGGTGGCGAGAACCCCGAGATCCTGAATGGCGTCATCTTCGCCAATTGGCCTTATCCGGCGGGGAGTCCTGATGTCGGGGGCATCAGGTCCGCCCGCGTAGATGGCTGCCAGCGGAGCCCGTTCGGCGATGGCGAACAGCGAACCGATGTGGTCCTGGTGCAGATGGGTCAGGAAGATGTCGCGGACGTCGGAGAAGGTGCCCCCGAGCGCCTCGATTGCTGCTGCAATGCCTGCCTCGGCGTCGGGCATTCCGGTATCAATGATGACGATCCCCGCCGGCTGGGCCACGGCATAGGAACGGACGTCCATTGTCAGCGGATCCGGTCCCGTGACTCCGGGCGGAATCACGACTTCTCCCACCACTTCTTCGATTCCCAAGGGTGTGCTTCCGCTGCCGGTCTGTGCGCTCATGGCCACGCTCCTTTGCTGGAATACGGCTCTTCCAGCGTATTCCGGGGTTGCGGGCTCCGACACCCCTGCGAACGCTTGGCGGCGCCTCGCTGGGAATCCTGCTGAGAATCGTTACTCTCGCTCCATGACCGGATTTCCTGAGCTGCAAAACACTGTCCTGGATACCACCGACGTCCGCGGGCTGGCCGAGTTTTACCGTCAGCTTCTGGGGCTCCGTTATCTGCCCGGGGATGAGCCCGCGCCGCAGGGCCCGGATGACGTGGACTGGCTGGTGCTGACCGATGGGCAGGGCCGCCGACAGCTGGCGTTCCAGCTGGTTGAGCGGCTCGAGCGGACCACCTGGCCGCGCCCGGATGTGCCGATGCAGATGCATCTGGATTTCACCGTTCCGGACCGGGAATCACTGGCGGACCAGCACGCCCGGGCGCTGGGCCTGGGGGCGGAGCTCCTCCTGGACCGCACGGATGATCCGGGCGAGCCGCTCTACGTATACGCGGACCCGGCCGGCCATCCGTTCTGCATCTTCGTGGGCTGAGCCGTTCCTCAGAACCGGCGTGCTGCCACGTCCACCCGGACGGTGGCGTCGAGAGCAGCTTTGATATCCGTCTCCGGCGTCGGCCCGGGGCCCATCTTTGCCAGCTGCGCATCCGACGCGGAGGGATCGGCGAAGTAGATGCGGCCGTAGGCGGCGGTTTCGGGTTCGAACCGCCAGCTGTCGGCGAGGGTGCCGGCGTCGACCGTGTCGAAACCGAGCCGGTCGATGATGGCGGCCGCCTCGGTCTTGGCCTGGGGATCGTTGCCGGCGATGGGCAGCGCCGAGCGGTCAGCGTCTCCGCTGGCGCGGGCCAGAGCCGGGATATGCGTGGCCGTGATGTTGTTGAACGCCTTCACATAGCGCGCTCCGGAGAGCCAGCGGACCACCAGCTCACTGCCATCGATCCCGGCCAGGTCTTCGACCTCACTCTTCCCCTCGAGGACGCCGCGGAAGGATACCGGGCCATGGACGAACGCCGGGCGGTGAAGGTGCTGCTGACTCCGTAGATCGTTCTCAGTGCTGTCCAGCCGGGGCCGCCGTGTGAGCCCGTCGCCAGAACCAGTTGCTGGTTCCGTTCGTGCCGGTGTCACGCGGCCGGCGGAAGCCGACGAACGTCAGGTAGATCCCTAGCGATGCCTCCCAGATGATCTCCGGCAGGGTGGCCAGGGCCGAGGGAACCGAGGTCTGTCCGTAGGCTCCGAAGAGCACGGCAATACCGGAGAGCGACATCAGCGGACCTCCAACCAGGCCGAACAGTGCCATTGGCCGCGGCACCAGGTGCGAGCGGTACATCAGGAATCCGAGCAGCAGCCCGTTCCCGATGCCGACCACAAAGCCCGGACCCAGCAGGAACGTCCAGCCGTGCACTGCCACCAGGGCACGGGCAACGGGCAGATACTCCGCGGCGTCGGCACCGGCGGTCTGCCGCAGCGTCACCACCGCCAGGAGACTGAGGATGCCGATGGCAATGAACGTGCATTCCACAATCCTGGCCGCCAGGTAGCCAATCGCCGCCGTCTCGCTGTAGCGGCGCAGCACGGGAAAGAGTACGACGGCGGTGCCGATGTTGGTGATGATCAGTACCACTTCGCACACGGCGCCGAGGAGGATCCGGGTGTCCGCGCCGGGACCGGTGAGATAGTCCGGGTTGGTGAGCAGCGGTGCGTAAAGGGCGGCCCCGGTGATGGCCGAGATGAAGGTCAGGAGGAAGAGGATCCCGGCGATCCGGGCTGTCCGGTTGGAGGCTTGCATGGTGTTCCCATCGCCAAAGGTGTACGAAGTACACCGTGTGCGATGAACCTAGGTGTATGACGTACACTCTGTCAAGCATCAGTTCCCAGGAAGGTGGCCTCATTGGTACAGGTATCCAAGGACCGGCAGCAGCCATCCGTGTCCCGAGCGCGCCTGAACCGGGAAACCGTGCTGCGCGCCGGCGTAGAACTGGCTGACCAGGTGGGTATCGAGGGGTTCACCATGCGCACCCTGTCGCAGGAGCTCGGGGTGGTTCCCATGGCGCTGTACAAGCATGTGGCCAACAAGCAGGAACTGCTCGAGGGCATGGTGGATCTCGTCTGGAACGAGGTCACCGAGCCGGACGCCGGGCACGGCTGGAAGCGGGGAATGCGGGAACGGGCTGTCTCACTCCGGAATGCCCTTACCCGGCACCGGTGGGCAGGGGGACGGATGGAGGCAGCGGGACGTCCGGGTCCCGCGAACCTGCGGCAGCACAACGCGATGCTCGGATGCCTGCGAGAGAGCGGCTTTTCGTTCCGGACCACCGTCCACGTCACCAGTCTGCTCGATGCCTATGTGTACGGCTTTGCCCTGCAGCAGAAAACGCTCTCCTTCGAGACTCCGGAGGAGTCCGCTGAGGCTGCCGCGGCAACCCAGGATGCTGAATCCGCTGAAGTAGCGGCCAGGTATCCGTATCTGCTCGAAGTGGTGGGGGAGTTGGCGAAGGAAGGCTATGACTACGACGCCGAATTCACGGTCGGGCTCGATGTCCTGCTGGACGGTGTCGAGGTTTTGCGTGGTTCCTGGCGCGACGCCTAGCTTCGTCTGGTGCCGACGGTGTCCGTCGCGTGGGTTAGTTCCGTCGGGTGGCGGAAAACAGTACGGCAGACATAGCTATTGCCGACGGATTAGCGCGCTGGCTTTTCGGCATCAATTTCGTTATTCAATTGATTCGATCGCTGATAACCATTTTGGGCTGTCCAGGTTCCAAACGATGGCAGTATTTCTATAAGTAATTGACTGTCGGGAGTTTCAGGTTGCACTGACCTGACTACTGACGCACGACCCTCATCATAGAAAAGGCACAACCCTTAATGAGCACCACCGAAACAAGCTATATGCCCATGCCCACCACCGCGCCCAAGAAGTCGTTCATGGTGACATGGCTGCTCGCGCTCTTGCTGGGCGGCCTTGGCATCGACCGGTTCTACCTGGGCAAGATCGGGACCGGTGTCCTGAAGCTCCTGACGGGTGGCGGCTTCGGGATCTGGACGCTGGTCGACCTGATCATCACCCTGACCGGCAACCAGAAGGACAAGAACGGTCAGCCTCTCGCCGGATACCAAGAGAGCAAAAAGATGGCGTGGATCGTCACCGTAGTCGTCTGGGTTCTTGGCGTCGTCGTTTCGATGTCTATGCTCTTCAGCGGAATGCTCGCAATCGGCTCGGCCATTGAAAACAGCCCGGCAGTGTCCCAGGGTGGCAGCGGGATGGTACAAGAGGCCCCGGCCCCGGCAGACTCGGAAGCTCCCGCAGCTGACACCTCGGTTCCCAAGGAGTACCAGTCGGCGCTGACGCAGGCCAACACCTACGCCAAGATGTCCCTGAGCAAGGCCGGCATCTTCGATCAGCTGACCTCTGAGTACGGCGGGAAGTTCACCCCGGAGGCAGCCCAGTACGCGGTAGACAACGTGGACGCGGACTTCAATGCCAACGCGCTTAAGTCGGCGCAGGTGTTCCAGGACGATATGGCGATGTCCCCCGATTCGATCCGGGACCAGCTCATTTCCGAGTACGGCTCAAAGTTCACCGCCGAGGAAGCCGACTACGCCATTCAGAACCTGAAGTAAGTCGGCTTAGCCGGACGCACCGGCACTCTCAAGGAATAGCCAGAAGCGGATTGCTTCTGGCTTTTCCTTTGCCCGGATGACACGGCCCGTCCCAAGCCCATCTTCAGAAATCAGACGCACTTGAGGCGACGGTGCGGCCCGGCCGGAACCTCGGTGCGGATCTCGTCGTCGATGCTTACCAGCCCGCCTGTCAGCACGATGCCCATGATTCCCGTCTTGCGAACGATTTTTCCGGCACTGTCGCGGGGTAACACCGCTTTGAGCAGCCCGGTCTGGAAGCGGTCGATCTGCCGGCAGGGACTCCGCAGGCCGGTTACCTGAACGACGGCGTCGGGCCCGATCCGCAGGAGTGTTCCCTCGGGCAGGTCCAGGAGCTCGATGCCGCGGGTGGTGATGTTCTCCCCGAGGTCACCGGGGTGCAGTTCGAAGCCGTCCTGCTCCAGTTCGTCGAACAGCTCCGCATGGATCAGGTGCACCTGCCGCAGGTTGGGCTCCGTCGGGTGGGACCGTTTCCTGAACACATGCTGCACGGTGGTGCCGGAATGCGCGTCTCCGTCGACACCGAGCCCTTCCACCAGCAGAACCGATTCCACCCGGTCCTTGCTGAAACTGTGCTTGCTGCTTCGGCTGACCGAGAGCACTCTTGAACCCGTCGTCGGAGCGTCCAAAGCTGCCTTCCGCATTTCTGTGACAGGTTCGGCCCCGGGATTCGAGCTAGATGTCATTTGATGGATCATTCCATGTTTCGTGGGGGTCTTGCCGGCATTTCTTCTGCTGGGTCGCCTCCCCGCTCCGACTAACGGACGACATCCCCGGCCAGGTAGCGGTTCCGGGCCTCAATAAGGTTCTTTAGGTAGCGCGCCAGCACCAGTTTCTCGACCAGCTGCCCGACGACGCCGAACGGTGCCTCGAACTCGATCCGGTCAACCATCGTGGTGCCCACCGAATCCTCGCTGAACTCGTGCGAACCCGGTCTCAGCTCACCAAGAGAGTGTGAAGGTTCGCGACGACGGCGCCTGCCTTCCCCGGATATCCTGCGTCTGCAGTCAGCTGGTCCCGGATTAGCACGCGCACCTTTACAGCACCCTCCGACGGCGTGACCATGGGCGCATGGCACCTCTGCCAAAGATGCTTGCCGCACAGCCAGGATCAAGAGCGTCGTGGATGCGTCCATATGCAGGTACCTGAAAGGCGACCCAATGAGACTTTCTCCTTCGCCACGACGGGCTTTGTCCGCAATCCTCGCCGCCATCATTCTGATTTTGGGAACTGGGACAGGCGCATTCGCCTTCTCCCCGGTCCCGCAGTCGCTGCCGGTTGCGCCGTATGAACAGAACGACAATACGGGTCCGCAGTTCTACAACGGCATAACCGTGGACGTGCGGGACGAAGTCTCCGGGGACGTGTACGTGTCGGCCCAGCAGATCACCATCTCCGGCAACGTGACGGGCGACGTCATCGCGGCCGGCCAGACGATCGACATCACCGGAAACGTTGACGGCAATGTGCGTCTCGCCGGGCAGGATGTGACCATCAGCGGGGAGATCTCGCGCAGCGGCACGATCTTCGCTTCGACGGTGGATCTTACCGAGAGCGGTTCCTTCGGAGACGACCTGGTGGGTGCCGCAGGCGATGTCGACATAGCCGGCGCGGTCGGCCGTGATGTGCAAGTTGGTGTTGGCGACCTCACCATTGAGGGGACGGTTGGGGGTAACCTCACCTACAGCTCCAACGACGACGCCCGCATTGCAGACGGGGCGGTCAGCGGCACCGTGGAGCGCATCGCCCCGCCAGACTCCGACGAGCCAACGCAGGGAGAACGGTTCGTCGGCTGGTTGCTTGGCCTGCTTTACGCGCTGGTGGCTCTGAGCCTCATCACCCTCCTCGCGGGATGGCTTTTCCCCCGTTTGCTGCACAACGTTACCGACCGTCTTATGCCGAATCCCTTGAAGGCGCTGCTTGTAGGGTTCGTGGCCTCGATCGTCGTTCCGTTTGCAATTGTGCTTCTGCTGTTCACCTTCGTCGGCGCACCCCTCGCGCTGGCCATCCTGCTGGTCTGGATCACGCTCACCCTCGCGACATTCGTGTTCAGCTCCTACTACATCGGAAGGCTGCTGTTCCGCGGCCGCCAGCGTCCGCTG
This sequence comes from Arthrobacter sp. zg.Y820, assembly GCF_030125555.1. Classification (NCBI taxonomy): domain Bacteria; kingdom Bacillati; phylum Actinomycetota; class Actinomycetes; order Micrococcales; family Micrococcaceae; genus Arthrobacter; species Arthrobacter sp. zg.Y820. The sequence continues at coordinate 267,861 of NZ_JASKLX010000008.1, read as the reverse complement.
GTCAAGGCACTCGTCGGCGGGGCCATCCTCATCGTTGCGCTACATATTCCGTGGCTGAACATCGCCGTATGGCTGGGCATGGTTTTCCTCGGGCTCGGCGCGCAGCTCCTGGTGATCTACGACCGGCGCCCGTGGCGGCGGGTAAGCACGGCGTCGCAGGATGACCTCGGCCCGGGCACGGATCACAAAGGTGGGCCCGGGTACGACGGCGGACAGCCCCCGCCGTCCCCGGGGCAGCCGCCGCCCCCGGGGCTGTAACCCCTGGCCGGAAACTCCGGTCCCAAGGAATTGGCGGACCAGCAAAGTCCGTCTGAGACGCCGGCGTCGGGGGCGATCAGGAGGCGGCGATATCCGACGGCCGGGCCAACACACCAAAATGCGGCATCCGGAACGGGTATCGGCTAAAGTCCCCGAGGTCGCCCGGCTGCACTTGGAAGCCGTGCAGCTCCAGTTCGTCGAACAGTTCCGCCTGGATCAGGTGCACCTTGCACTTTTTGGGGATTCCCACTGACAGTCACGGACGGATCATTTCATACCCGACTACGGCCTTCGGGAACGAGCGTAGACCGCGAGCAACGGTAACTTCGCCGGGGTCTACTGCCCCCGGCTCCCTAGCGGAATTCGGTGCTGACCGGCTTAAGAACGAATTGGCACGGGGTGCTGTCGTACTCCACGACCTTAGCCGTGATCCGAACGTTGTCGCCTACACCAATCGTGTCCGGGTTGTCATTGTCCGTGTAATACAGGTCAGAGACGGTGTTTACATCCCTGTATTGGAAGAATGGCCCGACTGCAGTTGTTTCACTAAAATCACCTACTCCAATCAAGATGTCGTATCTCGTGGTGTAGTTGCCGTGAAGCGCCATGGCGCCGATATTTGCGTCGAAGGCAATGGATTGCCCCTTGTATTTGGTCGCAAAGTCTCCAACCGCAGGGCTGCAAGTGTCCAGCGTCAGAAGCTCCGCCAGATCCGTGTTGTTCTCTACGGTGAGCACCGAATCTTCAACAGGCTTGGCTGAGGCCGTCGTCTCGGTGGCTTCCTCACTTGGGGCAGTTTCTGCTGCCGGCGCGGAGGCCGGCGCTCCCGTGCTTGTCTCGGCTGCCGCCGGGGGCGCCGGAGGAGCGGCAGTACCGGGTTCCTCATCGAAGAGACCGAAAACGGCAGCGACGGCAATCAGGACCGCTAAGGCGCCGCCTGCCACCGCTATCAAACGCCAAGGTAACTGACGCTTCGGGCGGCGGAACGTGATCTCGGTGCGCAACGTCCCTTTGTCCTGCGAGACGAACTCCCACCCTAACTTTTCCCACTTCGTAATTGTCCGGGCTTCAGTGCTGCGTATTGCCTGTACGGATTTCAACTCATACTGCACATCGTCGTCAGCCATGCGGCTTCCCGACCCCCAATCGGTTTTTCTCAAAATGAACCATCGGAGCATAGCAACTGAAGAGCAGTAGTCCGCGCTGGGGGTCGCATGGCGAGGCCGAGCCGCCGGACGACGACGGCCTCGGCCGAATCCTGGACTAGTTCGACGGCGTCACTGACGGCATGGCCACCGCTAGCTGGATTCCAGCTCGCCAGCAGCACGGTTGACGGCGTCGGTCTCGTCAGGGGTGAATGCCGCTAGGGCGTCGTCGAGCTTCTGGGCCGCTTGGCACAGATCTAGTGACGGACGGTAGGTCTCCCGCGTCGCGCGGAAGACCTACCGTCTTCGTCATTCGGTTAGGAAACCGGAGCCAGCTCCGGGTAGTCCGTGTAGCCGGCGGCGCCGTCGGTGTAGACGGTGGCCTGGTCGATCTCGTTCAGCGGGTGGTCCTCCTGCCAGCGGCGGGCCAGGTCCGGGTTGGCGATGACGGGACGGCCGACGACGGCGGCGTCGGCCAGGTTCTCTTCGAGCAGCATGACGGCGTCGCTGCGGGTGGTGACCGAGCCGAAGCCGGTGTTCATCAGCACCGGTCCGCCGAAGCGGTGGCGCAGGCCTTGGACCATGCTGTCGGCCGGGTCGGCGTGCAGGATGCTCAGGAAGGCCGGCTTCAGGTCGGCGATGCCGTCCACCAGGGCGGTGTAGGTGGCGGTCACGTCCTCACGGTCGGTTTCCAGCACGCCCTGGATGTTGTGTTCCGGGGAGATGCGGATGCCGGTGTGCTCGGCGCCGACGGCCTCGGCCACGGCACGGACGGCCTCGATGACCAGCCGGGCCCGGTTCGCCGGCGATCCGCCGTAGTTGTCGGTGCGGGTGTTGGAGACGGGGGAGAGGAATTCCTGAAGCAGGTATCCGTTGGCGCCGTGCAGCTCGACGCCGTCGAACCCTGCCTTCATCGCGTTCCGGGCGGCGGCGACGAAGTCCTGCACGATGCCGGGGAGTTCGGCTTCGGTGAGGGCGTGCGGCACGGGGTAGGGCTGCTTGCCGGCGTAGGTGTGGGCCATGCCTTCGAGCGCGATGGCGCTGGGGGCCACCGGCCGGCGTCCGCCGTTGATGTTTTCGTGGGCGACGCGGCCCGAGTGCATCAGCTGGGCGACGATGCGGCCGCCGGCTCCGTGGACGGCGTCGGTGACGCGCTTCCAGCCGGTGACGTGGTCCTCGGTGACCAGGCCGGGCATCAGGGCGTTGCCCTGGCCGGTGAAGGAGGGGTAGATGCCGTCGCTGATGATCAGGCCCATGGAGGCGCGCTGGCGGTAGTGCTCGACCATGATGTCGGTGGGCACGCCGTTGCGGTCGGCGCGGACGCGGGACATTGGGGCCATGACGAGGCGGTTGGGCAGTTCCATGGCGCCGACGGTCAGCGGGGTAAAGAGTTTCACTCAGGGGTTCCTTTTGTCGCGTGCCGCAGGGCGGAGGTGTCCTGGGCTGAAGTTCATCTATCCAGCGACAACCCGGGGCAGGGCACGTGGTATTCCGCGAAGCGCGCCATGTCACACTATGTTCCGCCGGCTCTGGACGGCGGCCTCACGGGGACGAAACCATGGATACAGCCCCGAAACGCCTGTGCCGCTGTCGGGCCGGGCAACACGTCGTCGTGATGTGACCGCACGGTCCGCCGTCGGCCGCGAACCCGGGGCGGGGCGGGCGCCGGGTCCGGGGCCGAAGATGCGGGACGTGCTCCAGGGCCTCATTGACCGGCGGCACCGTGATCGCCATCGACCACGACCTTGACCTGATCACGAACGCGGACTATCTGATCGACTTCGTCCCCGGGGGCGGCACTGCCGGCGGCCGGATCGTCGCCGCCGGCACCCCCGCCGGCGTCGCGCGCAACCCCGACAGCGTCACCGGCCGCTACCTCCGTCCACTGAACACCGGGAACCGGCTGGAGGTGCCGTAGTCGGTGATCCTCAGGCTCCGGAGAAATTCCATGTCCTGGTCGGAGATGGTGAAGTCCACCTGCGCGTTGTTCCTCATATGCTCCGGGTTCGCTGTCTTTGGCAGCGGCACCGTCCCCAGCTGCAGCGCATAACGGATGCACAGCTGTGGGACGGTCACCGAATAACGCTCCGCCACGGCGGCGACCTCCGTGTTCCTGAGCATTTCGCCGTGGGCAATGGGGGAGTAGGCCTCGACCAGAATATTTCGTTCCCAGCAGTAGATCAGGAGGTCGTCCGGGGTGCTGCCAACGTGGAGGAGCACCTGGTTGACCTGAGGCGCCACGGTGCAGTCAGAGAGGATGTTCTCCAGATCCTGCTGCTCGAAGTTGGAGACACCAATGGAGCGGATCTTGCCCGCCTTTTGGGCTTCCTCGAGTGCACGCCAAACCTCCCGGTTGCCCTCGGCATAGGAGCCGCCGCGCCAGTCGTTCCAGGGCTGCGGGCTGTGGATCAGCATCAGGTCGAGGTACTCCAGGCCCATCGTGGCGAGCGATGCATCGATCGCGGCCGCGGCGTTCCGGAAGTCCTTGATTTCGGCGGCCACCTTGCTGGAGATGAACAGCTCCTCGCGCGGCACGCCGCTGCTTCGCACACCTTTCCCGACGCCGTGCTCGTTGCCGTACGCCTGTGCAGTGTCGATATTGCGGTAGCCGATCTCCACCGCCTCCCGGACGGCCCGGGCGGCGCTGCCGTCCTCGATGAACCAGGTGCCCAGGCCCAGCTTCGGAATGGCGTGTCCGTTGGCCAGTGTGTAGGTCTCATTCAGGATCATTGGTCCTGCTCCTTGAGGTTGGCGGAACTGCGTGGTCCTTCCCTGCCATGGTGCCGCAGCCTGCTGCCCGGCGGAACGGCTGGCCGGAAATCGGAACCCTCACTAATCTCGGCTCATGACCGGATTTCCTGAGCTGCTGCATACCGTCTTGGATACAACTGATGTCCGAGCGCTGGCGGAGTTCTACCGCCAGCTTCTCGGACTCCACTACCGGCCGGGAGATGAGCCTGCGACCGAGGGGGACTCGAACGACGCAGACTGGTTGGTCCTCACCAATGCGCAGGGCCGCGCAAAGCTTGCCTTCCAATTGGTGGACCGCCTCGAGCGGACAACCTGGCCGTCGACTGACGTCCCGATGCAGATGCATCTAGACCTCACCGTTCCGGACCGGGAATCTCTGGAGCACCAGCATTCCAGGGCATTGGAACTGGGAGCGGAGCTGCTCTTTGACCGGACCGACGACCCGGAAGAGCCGCTGTACGTGTACGCCGATCCATCCGGGCACCCGTTCTGCATTTTCGTGGCCTGAACGAGTTCCCTCCTGGTCCACACTGTGTGGGGGAGCGATCCCTCAGAACGGGTGCCCGAAATTACGCTTGGGTGCCGAACCAGGACGGTGGCCTGCGTCACTGCCGCATACAGTACTCTGCGATTGATGCTGCGAAATTGTTCGTTGCCTGGCGAGCTGGTGCGCTGCAGCTTGCTCGTGTCTTTACAATCGGGGGCTGTTTTTTGATTCGTTCCAGTGTTCAGAACGTGGCTGTGCTTGCGGGAACGGTGATGCTGTCCATGACCATGATCACCGCTCCCGCACAGGGGAACGATGCATCTGACTCCACGTCGGCGGCTGCCACACCGACCACAGTCGTCGGCTGCGGAACGTCGGGGACATCGCCGATCATGGAGGCTCCTGTGCCCGAGGGGAACCCGGGAGCGATAACGAGCAGCCCGGACGGCTCCAGGCTCTACGTCTCGCTCACAAATCTTGGCGAACTCGGCAGCGGAGTCATATCCGTCCTCGATTCTGAAACCCTTCAAGAAGTAGCGAAAATGCAGGTGCCCGGACATTATCCTTACGCGGGAAAAGTGTGGATGAATGCTGCTGGGACAAAAGGATATTTAGGTACGAATTCTGGCAACGTTCAGGTTTTTGATGCCGCCAGCAATACGATGACTACTTCGATTCCGACCGTGGATCCGCAGTCAATCGCGTTCAGCCCTGACGGAGCAAGGGTCTACATCACTGGTTACAACAACCGCATGACTGTTGTGGATGCACAGACGGACACGGTGGTCGACGAATGGGTGTTTGACCCTGCCTACGGCACCTTCGGCGACCTGGAAATCGATCCCACAGGGTCTTTTGCCTATGTGGGCGGCAGGCGCACGCACTCTGTGTACGTCGTTGATCTCGCCTCAGGTGCCGTGGCCGGCAGCATTGAGGTGGGGGGTCCGCCGGGGACACTGTCCCTGACCAAAGATGGGAAGTCACTCTATGTGACCGATGCCTACAATGAACAAACGATCATCGTAGATACAGCAACTCGATCCATCCGCACCAGCTTCTTTCTAAGAATCGGCTACGGCTTCTTGTTGAGCGAGACCGAGGACCGTGCCTTCGTCACAACGTCCAACCGAAGCCGGGTTGATGTTATCGACCTCACGACCAATGCAATGATCTGCTCCCACTCACTGCTGCCGGATTATCAGAACAGTCCTCAGGACATCGCTCTCAGCCCTGACGGGCGAAGAATGTATGTCGCGAATACTTCCCACAACAACAACACGATCATCGCCCTGGCAGTCCCCGAGGAAAGAAATGCTGCGTTTCGCGATATCCCCAGCGGCACTCAGTTTGAGCGGGATATTCGCTGGACGGGAAATGCCGGTGTTGCGACGGGCTACGAAGATGGCACGTACCGCCCGCTGGAGCCTGTTCGTCGAGACGCCATGGCTGCCTTCCTCTACAGGTTCCATGGGTCCCCTGACTTTGTTCCGCCCTCAACCTCCCCGTTTGTGGATCTGAGAACAACCGACAAGTTCTACAAGGAGATCACTTGGCTGGCGAGCATGGGAATATCCGCTGGGTGGCCTGACGGCACCTACCGTCCTCTCCAGCCGGTGAACCGGGACGCAATGGCGGCATTTATGTTCAGGACGGTCAACACCGCCAACTTCAGTGAGCCGGCGGACAGCCCCTACAAGGACGTGAAGAACACTGATCAGTTTTATCGGGAAATGGCCTTCATGTCCGCAGCAGGTGTCACAACCGGGTGGCCCGATGGAACCTTTCGCCCCCTTGAGCCTGTAAGCCGCGACGCGATGGCCGCCTTGCTCTACCGGCTCAATCCACTGGCACCCACGAATTTGACCCGTTAACCTGCTGAACATCACTACCTGGGGGGATTCCATGACTGCTGCGGGGGCTGTGCTCGAGATTTCCGATCTGTCCGTGGGATACGGCGGCACTCCGGTGTGCGGACCGATCACGGCCCGCGCGGAGGCCGGTGAGATCCTCGGCATGGTGGGCTTCAACGGCGCCGGCAAATCCACCGCCGCCCGCACGATCGCCGGCAAGCAGGCCATGCTCGGCGGAGAAGTGCGCGTCCATGGGCTGCCCGTTTACGAGGACGGCATCCCGTTCCGCCGGCAGGTCGCAGCCCTGTTCGACGAGGATGCCTTCTTCCCCTCCCTGTCCGTGCGGGAGCACCTCCAGCTGGTGGCGCGCGGACACTCGCTGCCGGATCCCGATGCCGCCGTCGACGCCGAACTGGAGTATTTCGCGCTGGGGGAGCGCGCCGACGCCGTTCCCGCCGCCGTTTCCTCCGGGCAGCGGCGGCGGCTGCTGCTGGCCTCCGCACTGATCCGCCCCTCGTCCCTGCTGATTCTGGATGAACCGGAGCAGCGCCTGGATCCGGCCATGCGCGAACGGCTGGGCACACGGATCAAGACCTATGCCGACGACGGCGGCACGGTGCTGCTGGTGACCCACGACCCGGCGCTGCTCCTGGCCACCGCCGGACGCTGCCTGCTTATTGACGACGACGTCCGGGAGATCGCGCCGGAGCAGGCCGCCGCGGAAATCGCCGGGCGGTAGCCGTGGCCCAGGACGCCGCCGTCGGAGGAGTTTCCGCGGACTTCAACCCGGTCCGGTACACCCGGCACGCCTCGAGAACCTTCACCCGCGCCCGGACCCGGATCCGGGATGTCTTCGTGGACGCCTATACCGCTGTTCTTGCGCTGGGAACCATCGGGGCGTTCGCTGCCGGTCTGGTCCTGGCGCTGCGCGAGCAGGTTGCCCAGGCCTGGGATGCGGAAGCCGCCGCCCGCACGCTGCTGCCCCCGCCGTCGTTCATCCTGCCCGACGGTGCCGCAGCGACCGCACTGCTGTTCGCCGTCCTGGCGGCAGCGATGGTCTTGGCCCGGAAACTGGGTCCGGCGGCGGTGACGAGAGCCGAAGGGTACTGGTGGCTGAACCTGCCCCTGGAGCGTCGTCCGCTGGTGACCGGACGGCTGCTCCGCCGGCTGGGCCTTGTGTGGGCGGGTGCGTTCATGCTGTACCTGCCGGTTGGTTTCATCACCGACCTCCAAGCCAGCGTGCCAGGACAGTTTCTGGCGGCGGCAGTGTTCGGAGCGGCCGCCGTCACCGCAGTGCTGCTCGCGGCCCTGCGGCAGATCGGCGCCGGACCTGCGGGGTCCGGGGGCGGTGCCGGTGCCGGTGCGGGGCAGCTTGGGCGAACAGCAAACGGTCCGCTGCCGGGACTGCTGCTGCTGGCCGTGCTGAGTTTCGTGCAGCGGCAGGCCGCCGCCGGTCAGTGGGGTCCGGCCCTTGTTGCTCTGGCGGCCGCCGTCGGGCTCGGGCTCATTGTCTTTCCGCGGCTGGGGACGATTCCCGCCCGGGATCTCATCAGCGCCGGCGGCGTTTCCGGGCATGCCGGTGCCGCCCTGTATCTGATGGACCCGAACGAAGTGGGGCGGGCCCTGTCCCGGAACTACGGCGCGATCGTCTCCACCCGTGCCGGCCGCTGGTATGCGCGGGGCGGCCGGACCCCGTTCGGGGCGCTGCTGCGCGCCGATACCGCAGCCTTCCTGCGCGCCCGGGGCTGGCTGGGCCGGCCGGTGCTGCTTGGGCTGCTGTGTGTCGTCCTCCTGCTCACCGGCGGCACGCAGCCGGTGCCGCTGCAGCTGGCCCTGATCTCGGCGACAGTGTTCGCTGCCGTTCCGGCAGCGGGAGCGTTGGCCCGGCAGACCGCCATCACTCCGGGGTTGGACGTGCTGCTGCCGTTGTCGCCGGCCCTGGTTCGGCTGAGCCGGATGGCTCTGCCCGCAGCGGTCCTGGCACTGTGGGCCGCGGCGTTCCTGGCTGTGCTCGTGCTGCTGGGTGCGGGAAGTGCGGAGCTCATCGTCTTGGGCGCGCTGGCCGGCGTGGGCTTCGGCGCATCGGCGGTGCGGGGTGCGTACCGGCCGGAGCCGGACTGGACGCTCCCGCCCACTGACACCGTTTTCGGACCCGTGCCGTCGGCGCAGACCGGGGCCATGGTCCGCGGACCGGACACCACGCTGCTGGCCCTGGTTCCCCTGCTGCTGGGGATGTTCCTGGGCTATGCGCCCGCAGTGCTGCTGCTGGCCCAGGCCGGCTTTTCCGCCGGGTGTGTGCTGCTGGTGATGTTCTCGGACCCCAAGTAGGGCAGTCTTTTGCGGCTCGGAATTACTCCAGCGCGAGCAGCTCGCGTGAGCGCTGGTATTTGGCGGCCAGGCGGGTCCGGTCCTCATGGTCCAGTTTCTGGACGCGTTCGGGGTTGGTGTTGTCATCAATGTCCGCTGCCTTGACGATGCGGGCAAGGTTGTTGGCCCGGACGCGTTCGAAGTAGCTTTCGACGGGTTCTCCCTGACGTTTGGTCATGGCGTCCACGCCGGCGACGACGGTTTCTGGGAAGCCCTGCTCCCGCAGCCCCTGCAGGGTCACGCCGGTGTCTTCCACCGCGTCATGCAGCCAGGCCACAGCCTGCGCCTGTTCGCGCAGATCCTCCGGCGCCCTTTGCGCCGCGGTCCGGGCGACCCGCTCGGGATGCGTGATGTAGGGGACTCCTGTCTTGTCGGTCTGGCCTTCGTGCGCAGCTCGTGCCACGCTTTCGGCATTGGTGATGAGGTTGTCCATGTATTCCCCCTGCGGCTCGTAGCCGTGTTTGCGATTTGTCAGTTGCTGTTGGTGCCAGCATAGGGGCCGGCTACCCCATTAATGCCGCAAGGTCCTGATGCTCAATGGCGTGGCAGAACCGGCGCCGTCGTCGTCGAGCTGTGCGCCAGGGCTCTACCTCTTCGGCCAGACGCTGCATGGCGCCGTTGCGCAAAACCCATAGTCGATATTCGTACGCAGGAAAAGAGCACTTGACAAAAATGGGCAATTTTCTGGAGACGGGATAGCCTTCGCATTCTGGGACGACACTGTGTAGGCAGTACACGTACCAATGTCAGAATCATTTTGGGGATGAAAAGAGCCGCGTCATGCAATCGAACATTGTGCACCGAGGTGCAGCTACCCGTCCTGTGCAGCAGCACTCCAGCCCAACCACCCTGTGGTCCGTCCTGACCATGGAGCCGGAGCGAAAGGATGTGGGCGACGGAATAGTCCGCCACATGGTTGCCCCGCTGTCTTCCCAAATGCGGCTCGAGGCGGGCCAGTTTAGTTTTTCACGCAGCCTGGAATCCGACCATCCGGCCGTGCTCCTGCATGTGCAGGCCACCGACGACGTCGCTCAGCGCCTGTGGAAGTTTGCCCACGTGCTGGCGGCGGAAAACGTTGCCAGTCTGGGTCCCGTGAAGATCTCCCAGTCGCAGGGCATCGTCTATCCGCCACGGCCGGGCGAGCCGGTGCCTGAGCTGGTGGAAGCGATATTTGCACGGTTCGGTGGGCCAAAGGGCTTGGAACTGACAGGTGAGATTTCTGAGGTGTCCTCGGATTTGGCTTTGTGGGCGGTCGACCGCTTTCCCGGCCTCACCATGCGCTCGATGCTGGCTGCCCTGCTTCTCTTCGACGCCGGCCACGCCATGATGCGGGGACCCCGGTCCGCTGTCTGGCCCGACCGCAGAACCACTAGCTGGGACTACTACTGGAACGCTCATCTGCGCGCCTGCACAGGTTCTCTCGGCTCCCAGTCTGAGCGTGCGCGCAGGGCAATGATGGACCGGATAGCACCCCGGATTATGCCCGCACATAGGGTGATGGCCGCGCTGGCCTCCGAGCCGGCGGTGGATATCTGGCGGAAGCGCTGGGCGCGGGCCATCGATGAGTATTTGTATCGGGCGGACAAGCATCGCATCAGTCGCAGCGCACAGCAGCTGGCTATGGGGGCGAGCCAGCTGGCACTCAACCGGCTGGGCTTTTCGTTCCGGGAGCAGGCAGTCCTCGGCCTATACGCGCGTGCTTGGAGTAAGGACATTGAAGCGCAGTATTCCGGCGAGGAGTCCTCTCGCACCCGTACAAGTCAGGCGGGTAAGAAATGACGGTGTAGGCGGCACCGGCCTGTGTCCCGGATTTAGACGGGGGAGACTCGTCGGAGATCCGTTAAAGCTGGGCGCGCCGCTGCTGCTTCGCGGCGTCTCGGACACGCTGCAGCAACCGGCCGCGCCATACCAGTACCCCGAGGATCACTGCCGCTCCGAGGAACATTCCGGCCATCAGGCCCAGGCCCACGGCCGGGCCCCCGCCGCCCGTCTGCGGATCGGCGGCCAGAACCGCGGAGATGGCGGCGAGCATTCCCGTGCCGGCGACCAGCGAGAGGATCAGGGCGTCCACCCAGCGCGTCGTTCGGCTGGTCAGGAAGGCTCCGCGCCCGGCCAGCGTGAGCAGTCGCCAGATACAGAGCAGCGCCGCCTCGCCGCATGCGATGGCAAGAACCGCCAGCGCGGTCAGGGGAGTCCGCAGATAGGCGACTTCGGGAAAACTGGCCGCCGCCTCCGCAGCAAGCATCGGAAGGACCACCGCCTGTACCGCGACCGCGACCGCGAGCATCGCGCCGATGAGGACTTTTAGTTCAGCGCTTGCCTCTGACCGCATCCGGGTCTCCCATGTATCGATAAGCGGTGAAAAAGTATCGTTGGCCGATGCTTGCACAAGCATCCGCGAGGCACAAGAGCCGGATAACGGACGCTGGAGTCCTAGCGGGTCAACCGGTTCCGGTGCCCGCCACCCACAGTCAGGACGGCGCAGATGGGTCCAGGGGGAGAGTATTCGCGGAAATGAAGGCACCCGACGGCGGCTGCCGGGCGGCGAAAGTCCTAGGCGAACCGTGACCCCGCGGACATCGCGAGGTTGCGGAGGCCGGTGAAGTGCTCGGCTGTGCCCAGACGGTTCAGCAGACGTGCCGCGCGGACCATGGCGTTTCCCCGCCGACGCCGGATGGAGTCGTAGTGCTCCAGCCCGGCGGCAACATCGGGCGCCGAGCTGAGGGCATCGACCAGCGCAACCGCATCCAAAAGTGCCTCACAGGCGCCGCGGCCAAGGTTCGGCGCCATGGCGTGCGCGGCGTCGCCCAGCAGCGCCACGTTGCCGGACACATAGGAGCGGAGCGGCGGAACGTCGAACAGCTCGCGGTAATCTATCGGGCTCCCGTCCAGTTTTCCAAGGACCCGGGCGACGTCCGGGTGCCACCCGCCGTACAGGCTGCGCAGCAGGCCGGCACCCTGGGCGCCGAAGGCATCCGGGGAACCCAGCGGGGGAAGGTCCGCCGAACGGAGACAGGCAAACCAGTTGGTGCTGACGGCATCCAGCGGCGTAATGCCGAACAACCGGCCGCGCCCCCACGTCTCGGTGACCCCGCCGGCCGGGCCGGCAACAACGCCGCGGAAGGCTACCGTTCGCAGCGACCGTGGTGGTGCCGCGTTGCAGGCGGTGCGCAGCCGGCTGGATATGCCGTCGGCGGCCACGACAACATCGGCTCGGGGCAGGGATGCAGGCCCGGCGACCGGCGAATTCCATTGGATAAGCCCGTCGGGAAGGTCCCCGGAAAGGGCCTCCAGCAGGACGGTGCGAGGCACAAACCGAGCGGTCCGGTTGCGACCCATGGCTGCGATCTTGCTTCCGTCGGGTTTCAGAATTCGAGCGCCGTGCTCTTCCATCGAACCGGCGAGGACCGCGTCACTGGCACCCAGCGATTCCAGTGCTCTCAGCGCCTCGGGCCACATGGCCAGCGCCGTTCCGCTGCCGGGCAGGTTTGCGCCGCGTTCGAGCACTTGGACCGACCATCCTGCCCGCAGCAGGCCGCGGGCAGCAGCGGTTCCCGCGATGCCCGCTCCGACGATCAGTGCCGAACCGCGCATGCCTTCTCCTCACCACTGGTTCTTGCGGTTCCGCCGGGGAGCGGCCCCGGCGGAACGGTGATTCAGCTCATCCGGGAATTTACGCTGTCTGCTGTCTGCTGTCTGCTGTCGACATCGGTTGCCAGGCCCGCTCCGGCCTTTTGAGGCCACCCGACCAATAATATGGACGCCAAATCCAGCCGGATCAATTGCTCGTGACGAACTGAACGCGGCGATGCCTGTTCCGAGTGCCTAATAGGAACTTGAGGGTCGCGGGCCTACCCATGCTTCTGTGCAGGTGCTGTCCTTGGAAAGAAGGAATCCGACCGCAGAAGGAGACACCATGCGTGGCGTAATACTGCATGCACCAGGAGATGTGCGCGTCGAGGACCGGGCCGATCCAGCGATTGAAGAACCGACTGACGCCGTAATCCGGCTCGCAGCGACCTGCATCTGCGGATCGGATCTGTGGCCGTACCGGGGTGTGGAGGACGCCCATAACGCACCCATGGGACACGAATACGTTGGCTGGGTGGAGGAGATTGGACCCGAGGTGCGGACCATCAAGGCCGGGGACTTCGTCGTCGGCTCCTTCTGGGCCTCCGACAACACCTGCGAAATCTGCCGGGCCGGCTACCAGAGCCGATGCGTCAATGCCGTGCCGATGGGCATGATGGGAACCCAGGCGCAGTTCGCCCGGATTCCGCTGGCCGACGGCACCTTGGTCGCCACGCCGGAATCCCCGCCGGCGGACCTGCTGCCCTCACTGATGGCGGCCTCTGACGTGCTGGGCACCGGTTGGTTCGGCGCCGTGGCTGCTGAGGCCGGCCCCGGCAAAACCGTCGCCGTGGTGGGGGACGGCGCCGTCGGCGTGTTGGCCGTCCTGGCCGCGCGACAGCTGGGCGCCGAGCGAATTATCGCTTTTAGTCGGCACCCCGAACGCCAGCAGCTCGCCCGGGATTTCGGAGCCACCGATATCATCGCCGAACGCGGTGATGCGGGGGTGGCCGCGCTCAAGGACCTGACCAACGGGCTCGGCGCCCATTCGGTAGTGGAGGCCGTGGGCACGCAGGAGTCAATGATGCAGGCTGTGCGCTCCACCCGGCCGGGCGGCCACATGGGCTTTGTGGGCGTCTCTCATGACGTCGCTCTTCCCGGGCTGGAGTTGTTCTTCGCCGAGATCCACATGCTCGGAGGCCCCGCTCCCGTGCGCCGCTTTCTGCCCGACCTCATTCAGCGGATCTGGGACCGGAAGATCGACCCGGGCCGGGTCTTCGACCTCACGCTTCCGCTAGGCGACGCCGCGGAGGGCTACCGGGCCATGGACGAACGCCGGGCGGTAAAGGTACTGCTGACTCCGTAAATCATCCTCAGTGCCGTCCCGGGGCCGTCGGCTCTATGGCTCGGCGGACATCTGCCGGACACTGAACACATTGGCCTCGGTACCGCGGGGGCGGATACGCATCAGCCCAGCCGCGGGATGCCGCTGCACAAGCACTCTGACGAGGAAGAACAGGCGAACACCGTACCCCGGAAAGGCATTCCGATGAGACTTCCTTCTCCTGCCCGGCGGGCTTTCTCCGCAGTTTTCGCCGTCTGCATTCTGGTTCTGGCGACGGGGTCAGGTGCATTCGCCTCGTCCCCGGTGTCGAGCCCACAGTCCGCGCCCTCTGCCGTGGTGAACGACGGCACCGGCCCGCAGTTCTACAGCGGACTGAACATCGACGTCCAGGAAGACGTTTCCGGTGACGTGTACGCCTCGGGGCAGAGCGTCACCATCAGCGGAAATGTCACGGGGGATGTGATCGCGGCAGCCCAAACGATCACCATTACCGGCAACGTCGACGGAAACGTGCGGCTCGCCGGGCAGGACGTGACCATAAGCGGTGACGTTGCGCGCAGTGGAACGATCTTCGGGGCAGCCGTCACCATCACCGATGCCGGGTCATTCGGCGACGACCTGGTGGGTGCCGCGGGCGACATCACGATCTCCGGTGCGATCGGCCGTGATGTCGAGGTGGGCGTTGGAAACCTCGACATCAGCGGGACGGTCGGGGGCAACGTCACGTACAACTCCAGCGAGGAGGCAAACATCTCCACGGATGCGGTCAGCGGCACCGTGGAGCGCATCGCCCCGGAGCCCGAGCAAGAGCCCTCGGCGGGGGAGAAGTTCGTTGGGTGGCTGCTCGGGTTGCTGTATGCGCTGGTTGCGCTGAGCCTTATCACGGTGCTCGCGGGCTGGCTCTTCCCCAGGTTGCTGCACCGGGTGACCGACCGGCTCCTGCCTCGGCCATGGCATGCGCTGCTGGTCGGTTTCGTGGCATCAATCGCCGTTCCGCTCGTGGTGCTGCTCCTTCTGGCCACGGTCATCGGGGCGCCCCTGGCGCTGTCAGTCCTTTTGGTCTGGATAACGCTAACGCTCGCCACCTTCGTCCTCGGCGCCTATTTCATTGGCAGGCTCATCTTCCGCGGCAACCAGCATCCAGTGATCAAGGCGCTTGTCGGGGGTCTGATCCTCATTGTCGCACTGCATATTCCGTGGCTGAACATCGTCGTATGGCTGGCCATGGTGTTCCTTGGACTTGGTGCGCAGCTGCTGGCAATCTACGACCGTCGTCCCTGGCGCCGCGTACCGCCCGCTTCCGGCATCTCCGGCGTCGAGCAGCGGAGGGGCGACGGCGGGGGCCAGCCCTCAGCCTTCGACTCTCACTGAAACCCTCCGGCGCGCGGGGCGTGCATCATGCCTAACTGCGACGAGGTTCATCCGGGGGTGCCGGGGTGTCCTCCGGGCCGTCATCGCCGCTGATCCACTGTGCGAAGCGCGCACCGGGATCCCCGCCGATCACCAGGAAGCGGGCAAAGAGGGTAAGCGGCACAGCCAGGAGCGAGCCGACCGCTCCCAGCAGGGTTGTCCAGAGGACCACCGAGGCGAAGGTCAGCGTGACGCTCAGCCGAACTGATTCCCCCACGAACCGGGGCTGGATCAGCACTTGGAGAGTGACGTTGACGACGCAGTAAATGGCCAGCACCAGCAGTCCCAGCCCCCAGCCGCCAACCGCGACAGCGAGCACGACGGGAGGCACCACGCCGAGGACGAAACCAATGTTGGGAATGAAGTTGGTGACGAACGCCAGCACCGCCCAGACGAATGGACCGGGTACGCCGAGAACCCAGAGGGCGAGTCCGTCAATCACCGCGACGATCAGCCCGAATATCGAGTTGACGAGGAAGTACCGGTTGGTTCCGGCGGCGAACTGATTGAAAGCGTGCAGTCGCCGGCCGCTCGCCTCCGCGAGCTCCGCCGGTGGGTTCTGCCACCGTGCAGCATCCATCCCGAGAAACATCGCGTAGGTGAAGACAAAAAAGACGGCCGTGCCCAGACCCAACAGTTGCGTGCCGGCGTTGAAAACGGTCGTCAGGAGTGTAGATGGCTGGATTGCCCCGGCAACCTCGTCCATCGATACGGTGCTGAACCCGAGGCTTTGGAAAAACGACTCAAGTGTCTCGGCGCTCTCGTCCAATTGGCCTGCATAGTCGGCCAGAATGCGCCCGAATTGCCCCAGAGCCAGAAGGACCAGCACGGCCAGAACCACCAGGATGCCCCACGCGATCGCCACGACGACGAGCGTGCCTACCCAGCTTGGGGCCCCGCGCCGATCCAATGGTCGTCGAGCGGGCATAGCGATAATGATGAGCGCCGCGGCCAGCACCAGCGGCGCCAGGAGCGATCGGCCTGCCCATACCGTCCAGCAGGCACCACCCGCAGCCGCCAGAGTCAGCAGAATCCGTGTTGGTCTTGCAAGTCCGGGTGGCCCGGGTGGCTCGCGATCGCTCATGGGGCCTCACAGCTGTCAGGGGACGACGACGCTAAAGTCCGGGTTCCGCTGCTTCTTCCCGGCGGCCCCTACCACCACAGGCTGGCGCACAGGGCAATCTCCGTCTAGGGGCAACGGTGTATACCGGGGTCAAAGGGGAGCGAATCGTTCCCGGGCCCGGGCGACTTTGGCGACTTTGGCGCCGGACAGACTCTGTCCAGCAATTGAAGCGCTCCGCGGCCAGGCGCAGCGGGAGATCCACGTTCCGTTTTGTACCTCGCTCCTCTGCGATGCCACGGCGGTTCATCACGCTCGTGAGAGGTGCGGTTGAGGGGCGGGACCGGTGCCAAGGTCCACAGGTAGGGTCGTGTTATCCAAAGAGAGGACCTGCCCGTGGTTTCCATCGCCTGGCTCCGCGACGACTTGCGCACAGCTGACAACCCTGCCCTCCTGGCCGCAGCGCAGGACGGCGGCGCGGTAGCCCTCTATGTTTTGGATGAGGAATCACCGGGCATCCGGCCGCTGGGTGCCGCCGCCAAATGGTGGCTGCATCACGCACTGAAGACCCTGCGGCATGATCTTGAGGCCCTGGGCATTCCGTTGGTCCTGTTGCGGGGGCCGGCAGTCGACGTCGTTCCTGCGTTCACGCAGGAGGTGGACGCGGAGCGGGTCTTCTGGAATCGGCGCTACGGCGGGCCGGAGCGGGAGGTGGACACAGCGATCAAGGAGTGGGCTGCGGGCGCGGATGTGCAGGTGGAGAGCTTTCAGGCTTCGCTGCTGCATGAACCCTGGACTGTGCGTACGGGCGGCGGCGGACCGTACCGCGTTTTCACTCCCTTCTGGCGAACGGTGTCCGCAATGGATTTCCGGGCGCCCTTTCCGGCTCCGGACAAGGGTGCTGCCCCGCCGGACGGCATCCCCGCCGGGGAGCACCTTCAGGACTGGAACCTGCTGCCGCTGAATCCGGACTGGGCCACCGGGTTGGCAGAAGCCTGGACCCCGGGCGAGGAAGCCGGCTTGTCCGCACTCAGCGACTTCCTGGCCGGCCCGGTGCAGAATTACGACGACGGTCGCGACCGCCCGGCGAAGCCCGGAACCAGCCGGCTCTCCCCGTACCTGCGGTGGGGGCATGTGAGTCCGTTCCAGGTGTGGCACGCGCTGTCCCGCGTCCGCGGGAACGGGCCCGGGCCGGATGTGTTCGGCACCGAAATTGGCTGGCGTGAGTTCTGCTGGCACCAGCTCTTTCACAACCCGGATCTGGCCACCAAGAACCTGCGGCCTGCCTTCGACGGTTTCCCCTGGGAACATCCAAAGGGCTCCGGACCGCAAACCCCGGCAATCCTGCGGGGGAGGGCGGGGCAAGCGCCGTCGGGATCCCGGCCTGATGGCCTGGACTCCCTCGATGCGTGGAAGGCCGGGCTGACAGGAATTCCGCTGGTCGACGCCGGCCAGCGGCAGCTTTGGAGCATTGGCTGGATGCACAACCGGGTGCGGATGGTCGCCGCCAGCTTCCTAATCAAGAACCTGGGCATCCACTGGCGGGTGGGCGAGGAATGGTTCTGGGAGACCTTGGTGGACGCAGACCCCGCGAGCAATCCCGCCAACTGGCAATGGGTCGCGGGCTCCGGCGCGGACGCAGCACCGTTCTTCCGGATCTTCAATCCCCAGACACAGGCAAAGCGCTTTGATCCCAAAGGTGAGTACGTCGCCCACTGGGTGCCGGACGCACTGACTCCCGCCTATCCCGAGCCGCTCGTGGATCTGTTGGAGTCCCGCCGGCACGCGCTTGAGGCGTACGAGAGTATTCGCTGAGCTGCGCAGCGCGGCTCAGGCGAGGCACACGCTCGAAATACCCTTAGTGGGCCTGACAGGAACGGTTCGACAGCGGAGCAACCCGTGCCGAGCACGCCGACCTCCTCGACGACGCCGTGGGCGCATGGATCGCCCGGCACTCGCGGGAGGAGGTGATCGCCGCGTTCGAGGCTGCGGACGCCGCAGTGGCACCGATTTATGACCCGTCGGACATCGTTGCCGACCCGCAGTTCAATGCCCTCGGAACCATCCACCGCATTAAGGACGCAGACCTTGGCGACATGGCCATGCAGGGACCGCTGTTTCGGATGTCCAAGGACGAATCGACGATGGGTTCACCGGGCGGGCGCACGGTGCGGACACGGAGGCCGTGCTCACCGAGCTGGGGTACTCTCCCGACGAATTGGCGGCGTTGTACGACGAGGAAGCATCGGATGAGTCGGCCAATCGTCGTAGCACTCTACGCACCCGCTGACCGGCCCGAGCGCTTCGAAAAGGCGCTGCGGGCCGGGGCGGATGCGGTCATTGTTGATCTCGAAGACGCCATCACCGCATCGCCCCAGGCGGATGCCCGTGCCGCGCTAGCTTCAGGGCCGGCAGTGGATATCTGGCGCAAGCTGTGGGCACCGGCCATCGATGACTATTTGTACCGGGCGGACAAGCAACGCCTCAGTCGCAGTGCGCAGCAGCTGGTTACGGGGGCCAGCCAGCTGGCACTCAACCGGCTGGGTTTTTCGTTCCGGGAACAGGCGGCCCTTGGACTATATGCGCGTGCCTGGAGTATGGATATTGAAGCGCAGTATTCCGGTGAGGAGCGCTCTCGCCCCCGCTAAGTCATCCGAGTAAGAAACGACGACGGCCCCTCCACTGCATGCCGAGGGCACGCCGTCGTCGTGCGTTTCCGGCCAAGAAATCGGGGCCAGCTCGGCGTAGTCCGTGTAGTCGGCGGCACCGTCGGTTTCCAGCACGCCCTGGATGTTGTGTTCCGGGGAGATGCGGATTGCGGTGTGTTCGGCGCCGATGGCCTCGCCACCGTCGTCAACCAGAAAGGAGCGATGCAGCGCGCGTCGCTGGTTCACAAACCCCATAGTCGCACTGCGTGCGCAGGAAAAGCCCCCTGGCACAAATGGGAAATTTCCTAAGGCCCGTATGGACATTCCACACATTTTGGCAACACACTGTTGGCAACTCACCTACCGAAGTCAAGACGATCAGTTTTGGGGATTATAGGAGCCACGTCATGCAATCGACCACTGTTCATCGAGGAGCAGCTACCCGTCCTGTGCAGCAACACGCCAGCACAACTACCTTGTGGTCCATCCTGACTATTGAGCCGGAGCGTAAGGATGTCGGCGACGACATTATCCGCCATATTGTTGCCCCTTTGTCTTCCCAAGTGCCGGCCGGGGAGGGATACCGGTTTCGGTTGTCACGCACGCTGGAATCCGACCATCAGGCTGTGCTCCTGCATTTGCTTGCCACCGACGACGTCGCTCAGCGCCTATGGAAGTTTGCGGACGCGCTGGCGATCGAAAACGTTGCCACGCTGGGTACCGTGAAGACCTTCCACTCGCCGGGGGTCGTTTATCCGCCACGGCCGGGCGAACCGGTACCCGGGGTGGTGGAAGCGGGACTTGCACGGTTCGGTGGGCCAAAGGGCTTGGACCTGGCAGCGGAGATTGCTGAGGTGTCCTCGGATCTGGCTTTGTGGGCGGTCAACCGCTTTCCCAGCCTCAACATACGCTCGATGCTGGCTGCCCTAATTCTCTTCGACACCGGCCACGCCATGATGCGGGGCCCCCGGTCCGCGGTTTGGCCCGACCGCAGAACCACTAGCTGGGACTACTACTGGAACGCTCATCTCCACGCCTGTACAGCTTCTTTTGGTCCGCACGCTGCGCAGGCGCGCAGTGCAATGAGGGCCCGGAATGCACCACGGATTGTGCCCGCACACAGGATGATGGCCGCCCTTGCCTCGGAGCCGGCGGTGGATATCTGGCGGAAGCGCTGGGCGAGGGCCATCGATGAGTATTTGTACCGGGCGGACAAACAACGCGTCAGTCGCAGTGCGCTGCAGCTGGCCATGGGGGCCAGCCAGATGGCACTCAACGGGCTGGGCTTTTCGTTGAGGGAGCAGGCGGCCCTTGGCCTTTACGCGTCTGCCTGGAGTAAGGATATAGAAGCGCAGTATTCCGGTGAGGGGCGCTCGTCGCGGCTGGCAAAGCACTAAGACAGAAACACGAAACGACGGCAGGCCTCCCGCACTAGGCGGAAAACCTGCCGCCGTCGTACGTTCAGGAGAGAACCACCTGGCCGCCGATCGCGGCGCCCGCTGCTGACCGGACGGCTGCTGCGCCGGCTTGCCCTGGTCTGGGCCGGCGAGTCAGTGCTGTACCTGCCGGTTGGTTTCATCACCGATCTTCACGCCGGTGGGCCAGGACAGTTCCTGGGCGCTGAAGCCGATGCGGCTATAGAGCTGGGGGTAGCGGGCGAGTCGCTTTTCGATGCCGGGCATTCGGGTCTGCCCGTCGATCCGTAGCCTGTGCGGACGAGCTGGGTGTCGAGCAGAAGGCCAACATGTCCTGCGGGCAGGACCAATTCATCCCGTGCCGGCAGACCGGGTGGATGGGAACTGCTGAAGAACCCGGGACAACAGGGCATGGGTAGGGGCGCATTCCTTCGAGGTACTCGGACTCCTCCTGGATAAGGTTGCAGGCGCACAACGCAGACATCTTCCTTATTCTGCGTCGTGAAATTCCATCGGTACCGCATCGGGATCGCCGTCTGGAGCTAGAAAAACGTGCATATGGCCGCCCCCAGAATCTATGGTCAGAGTATCCAATTGGGCCGCTCCAGCCTGCCAAAGACGAACTGCAGCGTCGCGTCGCTCAGCAACACTGTCAAGCAAAAGGTTCCGATCCTCGGCAGGGCTTGATGAGAGTCGGTTGTAGTCCTGGACCGCCGTTAGAAGTAACTGGGCCGCACCGACGAAGGCTTCCTGCGCAACCGACTGATCGCTCGTTCCCTCTTCAACAGTCTCGAAAGCCGTCGCCGCAACACTGAGGTCGCGCATCCATGCGTCGACATCACTTGTATCAGCAAACGGGGGGCTATCTGCTTGCTCCACGGGTACTGCAGTTGCTAGCCCCTCCAAAGTGCGTGCCATGCGTCCGTGTGCCGTTTCTGCTGCCATTCCAAGGTCTTTGGTGATCTCAGCCTTTTCAAGAGCCTGCCCTTTAGAAAGCTCTTTGGCGATAGCTTCGACTGACCCGGGGGCGGGCGCGATCTCAGCAGTCGTTGCTCGCATACTCATGGATGCGGCGACCGCTCCTACAAAGATGACTGCAATGGTTATTAGAACAATCACCCATGTAAGAGAAAACCTGCGCGTCTCGCGGTTCAAAAGATGAAGCCACCTTTGTGGAGGAAAGTGTTTTGGAGCTAGGCGATTTTCTCACGATACACGGCTTATACATCGCGAATGTGTGCAGTAGTTTCCGTAAGGCCCTGCCGTACTACGTCCCGCGGTGGCAATACGTAGTACGGCAGGCTCTTGCAGCTAGTTGTGCTCTTCTTGCCAAATCTGTAAGTCACGAACTTTCTCAGTCAGCAGAACCTGCACCTGAGATCCACGGCCGACGTGAGCCTTAACCTGAGCCGCGGCTGCATTGAGCTTATCTGCCGAATCAGCGTGCCGACCAGCCTCCGCTAGGTCCTTTGCCTTATCCAATTGTTTGGTCACCTGTGCCGCCGCTTTCGCAGAGACCGCTCCTTCGGCAACCAGGTCACCAATCAATGATTCGACTTCGTGCCACGTGACGCAGTCGCCACCTCCACTGACTGCGCCAGCGGACCAGGAGATACCCCCTAGAAGGTGCTGCAGGAAGGCAGGGTCTGTGTACGATGCTTCGGTGTGTCCTCCGCCGGTGTACCACGAACGAGATGACTCGAAGTTATGGCACCAAGCTATCGGATGATCGGAACCCATCGCACCACGACGAGCGTTGTAGGTTGTCTCGTCGAGATTTATGAGAACACGAACAGCGTCGCGCGGACTCTGATTGAAGTTGTACCACTCATCAAAACGCGTCCATGTTTCTGGGAGATGCTCTGTTGAAGGATGGGTCCGGTCCTCAACCAGCTGAGAAGCAGTCTGCTGCTCTGGATGGCTGATGAATCGAGCACCGCCGCCGGTCAACTGGCTATACCACGGGACAGTGTGCATAGAATCTGTCGCCGCGTGAACACCCGCAAAACCACCACCGGAACGGATATATCCCTGAAAAGCGGCCAACTCAGTTTCATTTAGAAGCGTCGGCGTTGCAGGGTCGAGGGAATTGGTTCCATCAACCGTGGAGACAAAGACAATGGTTTCGTATTTGGCAAGATCAGAGGAGGTCGTGAAGGGTGTGCTGGGTAGGGTCCGGTCGGGCTGTCCCTGATTACCCGGTGACGTTGCAGGATCCCACACGTCAACACTGAACCCATTGGCGTTACCAAGTGCCATGATGGCGGTAGTGGCTTCATCAATACTGCTGTGACGAAAGCCCGTCGTTTTTCCTACGACGAGCACATCGTAAGGTTCCGCCATTCCAATCTGATCGGAACCGGCTTCAGCTTGAGCGGGAGTCATTGCTAACACGGGCACGACAAGCGCTACCCCACATGCTCCGAGGGCTGCCTGACTGATAAATCGCTTCATTGCGCTCCTTAGTCATTCAATCGACAATGCCTCTGGATCGGCGATTACCGAACTGGACACACGATCTGAAGCCGTCGAAGCAGCACCTAGCGCACCTCACGAGGAATAAGCGCTGGTCGACAACATATTCAGGTTAGCTTCTAACCTGCTGAAAGGTCTAGGTAAAAGTGATCTTTAAATTTTCCCAGACCAGAGCGATCGTATGACTTTCATGTCGGGGGCAGCACTCACTAGCGAGATGTCTTTTCAGACGATCTCGCCGTTTGGTTGAATAGGCCCGGCCAACAGCATTCCAGCGCTCAGGCTTCCTGGCTGAAGGCGGCATCGAACGAGGTGTCCGATGGCGCGAAGCCGAAGCGTTTCAGGAACGCCAGGGCCTCGGGCGCCCCTTGCAGGCGGTCCATTCCGGCGTCCTCCCACTCCACCGAGATGGGACCGGTGTAGCCGATGGCCGTCAGCGCCCGGAAGTTGTCCTCCCAGGGAAAGTCGCCGCGGCCCGTCGAGACGAAGTCCCACCCCCGGCGCGGATCCCCCCAGGGCAGGTGCGAGGACATGATGCCGTTGCGGCCGCCGCCCATCCGCATCTTCGTGTCCTTGCAATCCACGTGGTAGATCCGGTCCTCGAAGTCGGAGATGAACGCCACCGGGTCTATCTGCTGCCACATGAAGTGGCTCGGATCCCAGTTGAGACCAAAGGCCGGGCGGTATCCGATCGCCTCGAGGGTGCGCTGCGTGGACCAGTAGTCGTAGGCGATCTCGGAGGGGTGGACCTCGTGGGCGAAGCGCACTCCGCACTCGTCGAAGACGTCGAGGATGGGGTTCCAGCGATCCGCGAAGTCCTGGTATCCGGCGTCGATCGCGGAAGCGGGCACCGGGGGGAACATGGCCACGTACTGCCAGATGGAGGAGCCCGTGAAACCGACCACGGTGTCCACGCCGAGTTTCTTTGCGAGCCGCGCGGTCAGCTTCATCTCCTCCGCTGCGCGCTGCCGGACTCCCTCGGGGTCGCCGTCGCCCCACACCTTCGGCCCCACGATGGCCTGGTGCCGGAAGTCGATCGGGTTGTCGCAGACGGCCTGGCCCTTGAGGTGGTTAGAGATGGCCCAGACCTTCAGGCCGTGCGCTCGAGGATCGAAGGAGGGAGTCGGCTGGCGGTTCTCCGAGACGGCCTCGACGAAGTCCTTCACCTGGTGATGATCTGCTGCTCTGGGCCGTCTATGAGCGCGACACCGACGGGCAGATAAGCGCGCACATTACCGGCATCGAACTTGAGGATCTCAGTTCCAACACCCCCGAACTCCGGGCCGCCCTATCCCTGCTGGGACTCTCCTGCCGGGAACGGAACTGGATTCCGTCGCAGAAATCCGAGCCGTCAGGATTTTTCCGGGTCCACAGGAACTGTGACTCCTGGGTGAGCAGCCGGTTTTCCGCGTTCTTCAGCGCAGCGGCGTCGAAGTCCTTCAGGTTGTAGGCCAGAGCTTTGCCCTTGAACAGCGGATGCAGGGCCGCTACCGTCTCGGCGGCCGTGATATCAACATAGCGGCCCGTCAGACGAGCTGTGCCGGCGACCCGGCTCACCAGCCACTGGTCAATGTCCAGTTCCCCGGGACGTGCGCTGGGGAACTGCTCCGCATCATCGTCATCCTCAACGATGTCATCGATCTCGATCTCGGCCCCGTTCCACCGCGCGTCCTCCACGCAACCGCAATCGCCACAGTCATCCGCGTAACCGGTGGCACCTTCCGCCTGGTCGACAGACTCGTCACCCAGATAGAACGCATCCAAAAACTCAACAAGCTCGACGGGCTCACACCAGAAATCGTCGACGCCGCCCGCTCTCTCCTTATCGGCCATTTAAATGTCGCTAGAAACAGGCCAGTTACCTCTGCGACTCACATGCGATCGCGCAGTCTTAGCGGCGCTGAGTGTCCTGCAGCTATGTATTGGAACTTCTCATTGAGCTTTTTGATGCGGTCCTTTGATGCAAGACACTTTTGGCTAATTCGGGCGGCAACCGTCGGCGTGTGTCGAGCCGCCGTTTGAGAACTCGCACGGCCGGGCTAAGAAGACTCTTGACGTGACCCGCACCACATGTAACCTGATCATATACGATTTCGTACTTGATCCAGGAGAGACATGGGCAACGACGCCACCAAGGACACGCTGAAGCAGGCCGGCAAGGTCATTGCCGTCCACATCAACTACCCTTCACGGGCAGCAGAACGCGGACGCACCCCGGAACAGCCCTCCTACTTCCTCAAGCCCAGCTCCTCCCTGGCCCTGACCGGCGGCGCCGTGGAGCGCCCGGTCGGCTGCGAACTGCTCGGCTTCGAAGGCGAAATCGCCCTCGTCATCGGCAAGATCGCTCGCCGCGTAACCGTCGAAGACGCGTGGAGCTACGTCGGGGGAGTGACCGCCAGCAATGACCTGGGCGTGTACGACCTGCGCTGGGCAGACAAAGGCTCCAACCTCCGCTCCAAGGGCGGTGACGGCTTCACCCCCGTCGGCCCCCACATCCTCGACGCCTCAACTATCGACCCCGCCGCACTGCGCGTCCGCACCTGGGTCAACGGCGAACTCGCGCAGGACGACACCACCGCTGACCTGCTCTTCCCCTTCGCACGGTTGGTTGCGGACCTTTCCCAGCTGCTCACCCTGGAACCGGGCGACCTGATCCTTACCGGAACCCCCGCCGGTGCCTCCGTGGCCGTGCCGGGCGACCGCCTCGAGGTCGAAGTCGACGTTCCCGGCACGGACAAAACCACCGGCCGCCTCACCACCACCGTCACCGAAGGCACGACGCCGCTGGCACGCTTCGGCGCCCAGCCGAAAATCGACGACAAGCAGCGCGAAGAAGCCTGGGGCTCCGCAGAAAAGGCCGGCCTCGCCCCGCAGCAGGAACAGCCCAAAACCCTTACCCCGGAACTCAAAGCCAAACTCGAATCCGTTGCCACCGCCACCCTGTCCTCGCAGATGCGCGCCCGCGGCCTGAACAACGTCTCCATCGACGGCCTCACCGGCACCAAGACCGGCCGCAAGGTCGTCGGCACCGCCCGCACCCTGCGCTTCGTCCCCAACCGCGAGGACCTCTTCAAGACCCACGGCGGCGGCTACAACGCGCAGAAACGCGCCATCGACTCCGTGGGGGAGGGCGAAATCCTGGTCATGGAAGCCCGCGGCGAAAAGGGCACGGGCACTCTGGGCGACATCCTCGCCCTGCGCGCCAAGCACAACGGCGCCGCAGCCATCATCACCGACGGCGGCGTCCGCGACTACTCCACCGTCGCCGGCATCGACCTGCCCGTCTACTGCGCCAACCCGCACCCCGCCGTCCTCGGCCGCAAGCACGTCCCCTGGGACACCGACATCACCATCGCCTGCGGCGGCGCCACCGTGCAGCCCGGCGACATCATCGTGGCCGACGACGACGGCATCCTCGTCATCCCGCCGGCCATCGCCGAGGAGCTGGTGGAGGCCTGCCTGAAGCAGGAACACCAGGAAGAGTTCATCGCCGAAATGGTGAAGGCCGGCCACGGTGTCGACGGGCTGTACCCGATGAACGCCGCTTGGAAGGAAAAGTACGAGGCCTGGGCAGCGGAACAGGCATGAGCAGCGTGAGTGGCCCCGCGACCGGCACCGGGCAAGCCAGCAGCACCGCCACCGGCTCCAAATCGGAGCAGGCTTATACCCAGCTGAAGGACCGCATCCTCGGCGGAGAAATGAGCCCGGGCTACCGCCTGGTGCTCAGCAGTATCGCCACGGAGATGGGCTTCAGTGTGGTCCCCGTCCGGGAAGCCATCCGCCGGCTCGAAGCCGAAGGGCTGGTGCACTTTGAACGCAACGTGGGCGCCACAGTGGCCGGCATCGATCCGGACCTGTACCTGCACACCATGCAGACCCTCAGCATCATCGAAGGCGCCGCCACCGCCCTGGCCGCCCCGGACATCAGCAAAGAGGAACTGGCGAAAGCCCGGGAACTCAACAACCAAATGCGCGAGGTCCTGGACAACTTCGACCCGGTCCGCTTCACCGCCCTGAACACCGAGTTCCACGCCCTGCTCTACGCCCGCTGCCCCAACCCGCACATCCTGGACCTGGTGCACCGCGGCTGGAACCGGCTGGGCCGGATACGCTCCTCCGTCTTCCGATACGTCCCGGACCGCGCGCACGCTTCGGTGTCCGAACACGAAGCGCTGCTGCACCTGATCGAGGCACACGCCCCGGCCCCCGACGTCGAACACGCCGCCCGCGCGCACCGCACCAACACGCTCAACGCCTTCCTGGCTCAGAACCACCAGCCGCCCTCACCGATCTAAAAGCCTTCCGATATAAAGACTCGAAAGAGGAAACTATGAGCACGCACTTCGTCCCGGAGAACCTGCCCACCCACATCCAGCACTTCATCAACGGCAAGTTCGTGGACTCCGCCAGCGGTGCCACCTTCGACGTGCTGGATCCGGTCACCAACAAGACCTACGCCACCGCCGCCGCGGGCCAGAAGGAAGACATCGCCGCCGCCGTCGCCGCCGCCCGCGAAGCCTTCGTCAACGGCCCGTGGCCGAAGATGAAGCCGCGCGAACGCGCCCGCATCCTCAACAGGATCGCCGACGCGGTCGAAGCCCAGGAAGAACGCCTGGCCGAAATGGAAACCTTCGACACGGGCCTGCCCATCACCCAGGCCAAGGGCCAGGCCCTGCGCGCCGCGGAGAACTTCCGCTTCTTCGCGGACCTGATCGTGGCCCAGTTCGACGACGCCATGAAGGTCCCCGGCGCCCAGATCAACTACGTGAACCGCAAGCCCATCGGCGTCGCCGGGCTCATCACCCCGTGGAACACCCCGTTTATGCTCGAGTCCTGGAAGCTTGCCCCGGCCCTGGCCACCGGCAACACCGTGGTGCTCAAGCCGGCCGAGTTCACCCCGCTGTCCGCCTCGCTCTGGGCCGACATCTTCACCGACGCCGGCGTTCCCGCCGGGGTGTTCAACCTGGTCAACGGCCTCGGCGAGGAAGCCGGCGACGCGCTGGTGAAGCACCCGCAGGTCCCGCTGATCTCCTTCACCGGCGAAACCACCACCGGGCAGACGATCTTCCGCAACGCCGCCGAAAACCTCAAGGGCCTGTCCATGGAGCTCGGCGGCAAGAGCCCCTGCGTCATCTTCGCCGACGCGGACCTCAACGCCGCGATCGATTCCGCACTGTTTGGCGTCTTCTCCCTCAACGGCGAACGCTGCACCGCCGGCTCCCGCATCCTGGTCGAACGACCCGGCTACGACGAATTCTGCGAACGCTTCGCCGCCCGCGCCAAGACCATCGTCGTCGGCGACCCGCACGATCCGAAGACCCAGGTGGGCGCCCTCGTGCATCCCGAACACTTCGACAAGGTCGCCTCCTACGTGGAAATCGGCAAGACCGAAGGCCGCCTGCTCGCCGGCGGCGGACGCCCCGAAGGGCTCGAGGAGGGCAACTACATTGCACCCACCGTCTTCGCCGACGTCGCCCCGGACGCGCGGATCTTCCAGGAGGAGATCTTCGGCCCCGTTGTCGCCATCACCCCCTTCGACACCGAAGCCGAGGCCCTGGAACTGGCCAACAACACCAAGTACGGCCTCGCCGCCTACATCTGGACGCAGGACCTCACCCGCGCGCACAACTTCGCGCAGAACACCGAGGCCGGCATGGTCTGGCTCAACAGCCACAACGTCCGCGACCTGCGCACTCCGTTTGGGGGTGTGAAGGCCTCCGGCCTGGGCCACGAGGGCGGCTACCGCTCCATCGACTTCTACACCGACCAGCAGGCCGTGCACATTTCCCTGGGCAAGGTCCACACCCCGAAGTTCGGGACCGACGACGCCGCCAAGGTCGACGGCTAACCCTTCCCCGACACTTCCCCCGCCTTTTGCAAAGGAGCAAAACCATGGAGATCGAAAGCCGCATTCCCACCCCGAGCATCGCCCCGCCGGACATTGTCCGCTGCGCCTACACGGACCTGGTGGTCACCGATCTGGAACGGTCCCGGAAGTTCTACGTGGATGTCCTGGGCCTGCACGTCACCGAAGAGGACGACGACGCCATCTACCTGCGCTCCCTTGAGGAGTTCATCCACCACAACCTGGTGCTGCGCAAGGGTCCGGTGGCCGCCGTCGCCGCCCTGGCCTACCGCGTCCGCACCCCCGAAGACGTGGACGTCGCCGAGGCCTACTACCAGGAACTGGGCTGCCGCACCGAACGACGGAAGGACGGCTTCACCAAGGGCATCGGCGACTCTGTGCGGGTGGAGGATCCGCTGGGCTTCCCCTACGAGTTCTTCTACGAAACCGAGCACGTGGAACGCCTCACCCAGCGCTACGACCTCTACTCCGCCGGGGAACTCGTCCGCCTGGACCACTTCAACCAGGTCACCCCGGACGTGCCCCGCGGCCGCGCCTATCTGGAGGACCTGGGCTTCCGCGTCTCCGAGGACATCAAGGATTCCGACGGCGTCACCTACGCCGCCTGGATGCACCGCAAGCACACCGTCCATGACACCGCCCTGACTGGCGGCGACGGCCCGCGGATGCACCACCTGGCCTTCGCGACGCATGAAAAGCACAACATCATCCAGATCTGCGACAAGATGGGCGCCCTGCGCATCTCCGACCGGATTGAACGCGGCCCCGGCCGGCACGGCGTCTCCAACGCCTTCTACCTCTACATCCTGGATCCGGACGACCACCGCATCGAGATCTATACGCAGGACTATTACACCGGCGATCCGGACAACCCCACCATCACCTGGGACGTCCACGACAACCAGCGCCGCGACTGGTGGGGTAACCCCGTGGTCCCGTCCTGGTACACCGAGGCCTCCCTGGTGCTGGACCTGGACGGCAACCCGCAGCCGCTCACCGCCCGCACCGAGACCTCCGAAATGGCGGTCACCATTGGCGCCGACGGGTTCTCCTACACCCGCCCCGACGACGACGCCGGCAGCTCCGAGGGCGAGGCCGCGCAGGGCTTCAAAATCGGCACCCAGCTCTAGACCGTCAGATCAAACAGAAAGCAGAGCCGTGCTAGATCAACAGACTCTCCGGGCGGTGGCCGATGAGCTGCTCGAAGCCCAACGCACCCGCACCCCGGTGCCGCGCCTGACCACGCGCTACCCCAACATGACCATCGAGGACTCCTACGCGGTGCAGAACCTGTGGCGGGAGCGGATGATCGCTGCCGGGCGGTCCCTGGCCGGCCACAAGATCGGCCTCACTTCCAAGGCCATGCAGGCCGCCACCGGCATCACCGAACCCGACTACGGCGTCATCCTCGACGACATGGTGCTGGAAAACGGCTGCACGCTGGAGTGGGACCGCTACACCCATCCCCGTGTGGAGGTGGAGCTGGCGTTCGTGCTGGGCAAGCCGCTCTCCGGGCCGAACTGCACGCTCTTCGATGTCCTGCATGCCACGGACTACGTGGTGCCCGCACTGGAAATCCTGGACTCCCGGATCGAGATGGAGGGCCGGACCATCGTGGACACCATCGCGGACAACGCGGCGATGGGCGCCATGGTGGTCGGCGGCAATGCGGTGAAACCAGCCGACGTCGACCTGCGCTGGGTGTCGGCGCTGCTCTACCGGAACCAGAGTATCGAGGAGACCGGCGTCGCCGCCGGAGTGCTCAACCATCCCGCCGCCGGCGTGTACTGGCTGGCGAACAAACTGTCCGCCCACGGCACCTCGCTGGAAGCCGGAGAAATCATCCTGGCCGGATCCTTTACCCGCCCGATGTGGGTCTACAAGGGGGATTCGGTCTACGCAGACTACGGACCGTTGGGAACCATCACATGCCGATTCGAGTAAACGCCGAGGAAACCTTCGGAGCCCGGCTGGCCACTGCCGGCCGGCATCAGGCCGGCATGTGGGTCTGTTCCGGCAGCCCGCTGGTTGCCGAAATCTGCGCTGGCTCCGGGCTGGACTGGCTGCTGATCGACGCAGAGCACAGTCCCAACGGGCTGGAGTCGCTGCTGGCGCAGCTGCAGGCGGTGCACGGCTACCCGGTTAGCCCGGTGGTCCGGCCGCCGTCGGGCGACCCGGTGCTGCTCAAGCAGTACCTGGACCTGGGGGCGCAGAACCTGCTGATTCCCATGGTTGACACGCCCGAGCAGGCCGCCGAGCTGGTCCGGGCCGTGCGGTATCCGCCGCAGGGCATCCGGGGTGTGGGCAGTGCCCTGGCTCGGGCCTCGCGCTGGAACCGGATCGAGGGGTACCTCGAGAACGCCGCCGAGTCCGTAACGCTGCTGGTGCAGATCGAAACGGCCGCCGCCGTGGAGAACGTGGCGGCGATTGCCGCGGTGGACGGGGTGGACGGGCTGTTCATCGGGCCGTCGGACCTCGCCGCGTCCATGGGACATCTCGGCCAGCAGGAGCATCCCGAGGTGATTGCCGCCGTCGAGCACTGCATCCGCACCGTGAAGGCCGCCGGGAAACCGGTGGGCGTGAACGCGTTCGCTGAAGCCGCCGCCCGGCGCTACCTCGACGCCGGCGTGGACTTCATCCTGGTGGGCGCCGACGTCGCACTCCTGGCCCGGGGCAGCGAAGCCCTGGCCGCGAAGTATCTCCCCGCCGCCGACGACGGCGTCCGCGCGAGTTACTGACGGCTCGTCCTCAGGGTGCCTCCACCGTGGAGGCCTCCTGCGGCAGCATGTTCTCGCGGGGGAGAAAGGTGCTGCCGCGGGCGGGCTTCTCGCCGAAGGACCGGAAAACCAGCGGCAGTCCGCGGGCTGTCCACGGGTCCGTTCCGTCCATTGCCTGCACGTGCACATGGGGCTGGGTGGAGTTGCCGGAGTTCCCGCAGGCCGCGATCTGCTGACCCTCGCGGACCTGCTCTCCGGTGCGAACACGGACAGTGCCGGCCTGCAGATGCATCACGCCCACCACCGCGTTGCCGTCGGGCGTTGCGATGAGGACATAGTTGCCCGCAACGGCTCCGATTCCGCTGCGCAGCCGGGCCGGCTGGCCCAGCAGGTAGGGGAGGAGGGCCAGCTGGGAACGGCGCGCCTCGTGGTCCTGCTCGCCGTCGTGCACCGCGACAACCTCGCCGGCGACCGGAGCGAGGATCGGGCGCCCGAAGGCGAAGAACAGCTCCGGAGGTTCGGTGGCGAACGCCGTCCGCCAACCGACGGCGGGAGCCGACCGGCCGGCGTCGTCCACTCCCACGAAGTCGATGGCATACGTGGTGGCGAGCAGATGGGTGCCGTGGCTGGGCACCCGGCGCAGGGGACTGTTTTCCACCCTCCACTTTCCGGTGAAGGGAAGGGACACCGCCACGGTACCGTCCTGACCAATTGTCATGGTTCCAGGCTTCTGCCCCGGATGCGTCCCCTGGGCCCGGCGTACCGCACGTTTTCCACGGCCACCAACGCGGCAATGATGACGGTGACGAGCAGGAGGGCCGCCAGGGAAGTGAGCTGGGGCCGAGCGGCCAGCAGGGCCAGCAGGAGTGCGGCCGTTCCGAGGCGCCACTTTTTCCAGCCGGCGCCCATCCGCCGCCAGAAGGCCGCAATGGCAAGCAGGTACAGTGCCGGTCCGCCGAACAACGCGAAGGCCCCGACGCGGCCCAGGCTTTTCCCCTCCTCCACATGCGCCAGCGCGTCCTCCACGCCCAGGGCAGTGAGGACAATCCCGGCCACGAGGGGCAGATGCAGGAAGGTGTACGCGACGACGGCGGCCGAGGAGCGGGCGGCTCCGTGCAGTGCGGCGAAGCGGTGTTCGGCAGCGATTGCCGTGACGTCGAAGTAGAGCCACCAGAGTCCGATGGACAGGCAGATTCCTGCCGCCGCACCGGTAAGCACCGGTACGCTCACGGGCACCTCGGACGCGCCGGCACCGATGGAAACGATGGATTCGCCGAGCGCGAGGATGACCACGAGCCCGTACCGTTCGGTCCAGTGCGCGGCGGACTGAACCCGCCAGTTCCCGTGCCACGAGATGAGGAAGGTGAGGCCGGTGTCCAGCACCATGCCGGCCAGCCAGAACCAGGTCTGTGCGGGTCCGCCCAGCAGCGCCCCGGTGATGACCAGCGCCGCTCCCAGGACAGCGGTGACGGTCAGTTTGGCGATCTGGCGCCGCAGGGGCTGATCGTTCCCGGCCGCATACACGTACAGGCCCAGGTGCAGGATCCGGACCGCGGTGTAGGCCAGGGCAAGGACCAGCGGGCCGTCGAGTCCGCCGTCGAGGTCGTCGAAGGCCTCCGGAATGGCCAGCGCGGCAATGAAAATCGCCACCATGACGGCGGACAGGCCGAACCGCATGAGTCCTTCATCGGCGTGCGCCTGGTTCGCGAGCCAGGAGAAGGGCGCCCAGGACCACCACAGCAGAACCAGGATGACGATCCCCTGCAGCACACCCAGGAATGAGTACTCATGCACCATGAACCCGGTGACCTGGGTGAAGGCGAACACGAACACCAGGTCAAAGAACAGCTCAAAGGTGGTGACCCGGTGCGTCTCATCCGAGATGCGGGCAGCAGAGCGCGGCGGGCGCGGCAGATGCGGCATGGCACCAAGGATAGGAGGCCTCCAGCCGTGAATCACCCCTGCAGTGCCCGGCCGCTCCGGCTGGCAGTATCCGCGGTAAATGAAACCCGACGTCCCGGGTATATTGTTCGCATGCCCAACAAGAATGTGTTCCCCACCACTTCCGATCGGATCAGGGTTCCGGTGGCCGGCGGAGGCGCCGTTGCCGGAACCCTGCGGATACCGGTCGGAGCGTCGCCCGTCGCCGCGGTGGCCATCCATCCGGCGACGGCGGTGGCCGAACGCCTGTACACGGGCTTCGCCGAGTATCTTGCCGAGAACGGATTTGCCGTCTTCACCTACGACTACCGCGGCACCGGGGCCTCCGGCAGCCCGAAGGCCAACCGCACGCTGCGGATGCGGGATTGGATGTTCCAGGATGTCCCCGCGGTGGCTGCCTGGATGGCAGGCAGGTTTCCGGACCTGCCGCAGCTCGCCGTCGGGCACAGCATCGGCGGCCATGCACTGGTCCTCAACAACGGAACCGCCGGCCTCTCCGGGTTTGTCGCCGTCGCATCCCACGGCGGGGTCACCCGGGCCATCGAAAACCGCAGGGAGCGCATCCGGGTGACGCTGGTCCTGCGTGTCCTGGGGCCGCTGGCTGCACGGGTGCTTGGTTTCGTGCCGGGTAAGCGCATGGGGCTCGGTGAGGACATGCCCGGCGCGGCGATGCTGGAATGGAGCCGCTGGTCCCGGATGCCCGGCTACTTCTTTGACGACCCCGGCATGCGGGCGTCCGAGCGGGCTGCCAAGGTGGATACCGACGTCTTCGCCATTGGATTCAGCGATGACCCATGGGCCACGCCGAAGCAGATTGACGCTGTTTACGGCTGCCTGGTCAATGCGGCGGTGGAGCGACGCACCTATACGCCCGACGACGGCGGAGTCCCCGCGATCGGGCACATGGGCTTTTTCCGGCGAGGTGTCCGGGACACCCTCTGGCCGCAGGTCCGGGACTGGCTCAGTGAGCGGGCCGGAACTTAGATGGCGGCAGTTGGCCGGGCAGGCGCATCTGCTGAGATGGGCTAATGCGCCAAGATCCCTCCAACTGGACTCCTGCCAGCACCGAGCGGCTCCTGCTGCGCCGGCTGGAACCGGAGGACCGGGAAGACGCTGTCCGGATCCACGCCGATCCCCGGACCAACCGCTACAACCCCGACGACTTCAGCGCGGCTGCTGCCGAGGTGCTTTTTGAGATGTTTCTGGAGCACTGGAACCGGGAGGGGTTCGGCTACTGGGCAGTGGCCGAGCGAGCAGCTCCGCAGACGGTGATCGGGTTTACCGGCCTGCACCTGGGCCGGGTGGATGGCCGGGAAATTCTCAACCTTTACTACCGCTACGATCCCGCGGTGTGGGGCCGCGGGTACGCGACTGAAGGAGCCGCCGAGGCCGTCCGCAGGGGGCTGGTCCACTTTCCGGACGTGCCGGTATTGGCGCGCACAAATGACCTTAACCGGCCTTCCCAGCACACCGCGCTGGCGGCGGGGCTGCTGCGCCGCGCAGATCTGGACCGGCGAAGCGGTGAGCGCCTGAATGTGTATTTTGCCCTCGGCTGGCCGGACTGATCGGGCCGTCGGCCGGGAGCAGCGGAGCAACCCGTCTCAGAGGCCGCCGGGACTTTCACCGTTGGCTGTCGCTTCGATCCAGTCAACGCCGGCGTCCGAGAAGGAGAAGCCGTCCGGCCCGCTGCCGCCGAACCACCAGGCGCCGTCGGCCGGCGCACCTCCTGCCTCCTCGATCTCCTGGAGGATGCCGCGCGGCACCACGTCGCCGTTGTTGTTCATCAGCCATGACCGGGTTGATGCGGGCAGCAGAGGCCACCACTGTTCAATGTCGATCCGGGAGCTGTCCATACCTCAAAGTGTTCCACTCCGCTGACGGATCGTCGACGGATGGATCGGGTCAGCTGGGGCAGGAGTGGTACACGCCGTCAGCCACCGCAAACTGGAACGCGATGCTCAGGGTTTTCCTGTTCTCCTCGGTGGGTTCGACCCCCTCGGCTGTTGCCGGCGGATATGGCGTCGAGCCGATGTCCAGCGCGTAGGCCGCAGTTTCGGGGTCGGGAAGCTTGCAGGTGTCCTTGACGGTCCTGGCGACGGCGAGCATGTTCTCGGCCTCCACGAGGTTTGCCGAATGGCCTGCATCCACCCACTCGTTGAATTCGGCGATGTGGGTGGCTGCCTCCCGCCGGGACTCCGCGCCCTCAAGGTCGTAAAGCTTGTCATGGAGCGTGCTGCTGGTCTCGGCGTGCTTCCGGTCCAGGGCCTCGGTATTCAGGAGCGTGAGGTCATCCCAGGCCGATCCGGTAAAGACATGCTCATCAATCAGGGCAGCCACCTCGGGATCGGCCTTGAGGAGCCGAACTTCCTCCTCGGTCTCCGGATCGATGGCTTCATCTGCAATCCGGATAATGTCTGCGACGAGGGGCCGGTCGTTACTTGCCGCGGCTTCGGCGGCTTCCGCTTTCTCGATGCTGATCAGGGCACCGATGCAGCTGGCAAGAACGGCGGCCAGGCCCAGGCCCAGGAGTGCGTAAACATACGGTGGCAGGCGTCCGGCGGACGTGGTCATGGGATTCCTCACTGGACGCGCGGACGTTTTCGTCCATACTAGCTGGAGGATTCCGGGGACGGCGCGGCACTGCTGCCGACACGGTCGGTCGCCCAGTAAACCAGCGCCAGGACCGGCAGGATCACGCCGAGACCGGTGAACAGTTCCAGCGCCGCCGGCCCCTGTCCGCTGACCTCGCCCGTGAGCATCATCGTGATGGTGATGGAGGAGAGCATAAACACCGGCAGCATCGCGGCTCCCAGCGCGATGCCCCAGGCGCGCGCCGCCGCGCGTCGTCGTCGTACCGAGACCCACAGCGCCGGCAGGACCAGCGCCATCCAGACCCAGTGGTGGAACCAGGAAATCGGCGAGATGGCCAGCATCACCACGGCATTGGCGCTGATGGCCGCCACCGTGTCCCCGCGCCCGTCGGCACGCTTGATGGCCAGGAAACCCAGGACGACGACGGCGGCGGCGGCGAGCAGCCAGAGCGGACGCTGCAGGAACCCGGGGGCGCCCAGATGCGTGATCAGCGAGTTCAGCGACACGTTGTACATGTCGGTGGTGTCGCCCACCCGGCTGGGATCGGAGAGGGCGTGAAACCAGAAGATGCGGGACTGCTCCGGCGCGGCCAGCCAGCCCGTGGCGACGGTGGCCGCGAACGTGAGACCCAGGGTCAGGATGGCCCGCCAGTCGCGCCGGACCAGGAAGATCAGGCCGAAGGCCAGCGGCGTGAGTTTGATGCCGGCGGCGAGGCCAATCAGAATACCGCGGGGGATCCGGCCGGCGGGACGGATCAGATCCGCCACGATCAGCACCATGAGCATCGGATTGATCTGCCCGAAGCCCAGGCCCTCGCGCCACGGTCCGAGCACGCCGATCAGCAGGGTCGCCAGCACGACGACGCCGGCCGTGCCGCCCAGCGCTGCCCGGATCCGTTCCGGCAGTGCGTCGTTGTCGCAGAGGTAGCGGGCCACCAGGATCGCGGTCAGCACCAGGCAGAGGCACGAGGTCGCCGTCAGCAGCACCAGCCCGGCAGCCTCCGGAAGGAAGGCGAAAGGCGTCAGCAGCAGTGCGGCGAACGGGGGATAGGTGAAGGGCAGGCCGCGGGTGTCCGTCTGCACCAGGGCCGGATCGTACAGGCGGTGCTCGCCCATGCCGAGGAAGGCCCGCGCACCCTCGCGGTAAACGGTGAAGTCCAGTCCGTGGATCTGCGCCCCGAGGACCACCAGCACCAGCGCCGCCGGCAGCCCCAGAATCAGCCAGAGGAGCTTCGTGCGGGGAGAGGTGCGCTGCTGGGAGCGGGAATCCGCCGTCGATAATGCCATGCCTGCAAGTTTAGATGGAAGGCTCAGGGTGCCGGCGCTGCCCGACCAGCGCCCGGCCGATGATCCGGGCGCCCTCGGGAAACGCCCCGGGGTTCACGCCCGCGTAGTTCAGCCGCAGGTAGGGGCCGGTCGGTTCGGCCGGGAACCACTCGTTGCCCGCGGCCACGGCGGGGTGGTGGTCGGTTTTCCGGTCCTGACGTCCTACGCCCTGACCACGGCGCCGGCCAGCCACGGCGCCGTCGTCATTGGCCTGCTGCCCGCCGCGACCGCCGTCGCTGCGGTCCTGCGGGGCCGCGAGCGGCCGCCGGTCTCGTTCTGGCTGACGGCGGGCGCCGGGGCTACGGCCGTACTGGTGTTTGCCACGGTGGCCGGGGGAGGATTCGGCGGGCTGCACCGGTCCGATCTGCTCCTGATCGGCGCCGTGATCGCCGGTGCCGTCGGCTATGCCGAGGGCGGGCTTCTTTCCCGCGAGCTTGGCGCCTGGCAGACAGTGTCCTGGGCGCTCGTCCTGGCCTCGCCGGTGATGTTGGTGCTGACCGGCGTCTCCGTGATCCGGCAGCAACCCGGCCGGCACCGCGGCGGAGTGGGCGGCGCTGGCCTATCTCGGCGTCGTCAGCATGTTCCTGGGCTTTTTCGCCTGCCGCGGGCTGGCGATCGGGCCGATCGCCCAGGTCAGCCAGGTCCAGCTGGTCCAGCCGGTGCTGACCATCTGCTGGGCGGCGCTGATCCTAAACGAACCGCTCACCTGGCCGACGATTCTGGGCGGAGCGGCGGTGATTGCCTGTGCCGGAGTTTCGGTCCGGGTCCGGCTACGCCGATAAGAATCGGCAGGCTCAGTCCAGGACCGTTGCATTTGCCTGCTTCATCCGGTCCGCCAACGCCGGGTTCCGGTAGGGGCCGGGCTGCTCGAGGTGGTCAATAATTCGCCGAATAGTCTCCGGCTCCTTGTTCTGGTTCATCTTTTCCTTGCCCTCGATGCGCGTAATCGGCAGCCGGATTCCCACCGTGCCGCGCACAATCCGGTGGGCGTATTCACTGTTCTCCAGTGTGGCGTGCAGCAGATGCGGTTCCGGCAACGGGGATTCGAAGTGGGTCACCAGGCGGTCCAGGACCGCGAGGTTGTCCGCATCGGAAAGGATTTCCGGGGTTCCCCAGAGATGGGCGGTGGAGAAGTTCCAGGTGGGCACGTTGGGGCGGGACCCGTACCAGCCGGGAGAAATGTAGCCGTGCGGGCCGGAGATGATCGCCAGCATTTCACCCGCGCCCAGGCCGTGCCGGATTTCGTCCGGACGGCCCATGTGGCTGAGCAGCACGATGCCCTCGGCCTCTTCATCCAGCAGCACCGGGTAATGCGAGGCAATGATGCCGCTGCCCGGGACATGGCTGACGAGCGTGCACCACGGGTGATCGCGAATCAGTTCCTTAATGGCTTCGATGTCGTCCAACGCGTAGGTCGGGTTGTGCCTCATTGGTCTGCTCCCATGGTTTCCGGCCGGTTGGACCGCTCCCGGGAAAATCTACCCGACCGCAGGCTCAAAGCCGCTGCTTCAGCCCTCCACGTCGTAGACCATGGCGGGGTCGCGTTCGAGGATCCGGTCGCGCATTTCGACCTTGAGGTCTTCCAGGTGGGCGAGCTCTGCCGCGGTCTTGTCCGGCTTCGCGGTGAGATTGATGAACTCGTCCGCAACGATGCCGTCGTCGCGGATGATGCACGTGACGCATGCGTCGCCTGCGCTCACCTCGAACACGTAGCGGGCCAGGGTGTTGCCTCGTTCGGCCCGGGCGAGCTCCGGAAGCACGGCGTAGCGCTCCCCGGTGACCGCGCGGGTCACGAGCTCGAAGGCATCCCGGGCGCCGGGGCCGGCGAAGGGTGTGCGCACCCGGATGTCGCGGCGCTCGACGCGGCCGCCGGGGATGCGGGCTGCAAGCTCAGGCAGTGCCCGCCCGAGCGCTGCAAAGGCGTGAGCCACTCCGCCCGGGAAGCCCGGCCCGTGATATTTCATGCAGTCGGCGAAGGTGAAGCTCAGCTGCACCCCGTCCTCCCACAGGGTGAGCGTGCGCTCGGGGTTCGGAACGGCTGACTGGGTGCGTGCGGTCGGTGCTGAATTGCTGCTCATGTCCGGATCTCAATCTTGGTGTCTGGGGGTCTCGGCGGGGGAAAGCCGAACAAAGAACCGTATCAGGACAGGAAATCTCCGGTCTAACTGCCTGTCCTTCGTGGGGTCCATTCCTTCCTGTCCCGGCTCTGCCCTGACGGTGTGTCGTCCCGGGCTGAGGCTGACGGCGCTGGCAGGATCGGGCCATGAAACACATCGGAATTCTGATCTTTGACGGGGTGGAAGAACTCGACGCCGTCGGACCGTGGGAAGTGCTGGCCTACTGGGCCCGGAACTTTCCGGAGGACGGATACGACGTCGCGCTGCTCTCGGCGGACGGCGGACCCGTGATGGCGGCCAAGGGAATGCTGCTCACGCCGCACGTCTCCCGCGCCGCCGCTCCGGACTTCGACGTCTTTCTTCATCCGGGCGGCCATGGCACCCGTCCGCTGGCCCGGGATGAAGAACATCTGGAGTGGATGCGCAAACTGCGCGAAGACGTGCCGCTGATGACCAGCGTGTGCACCGGCAGCCTCGTGTATGCCGCGGCCGGACTGCTCACAGGCCGCCCCGCCACCAGCTACTGGGACGCGCTGGGTGACCTGGCCGGGCTGGATCCCAGCATCGCTGTCCGCCCGGAGGCCCGCTGGGTCGACGACGGCGACGTCGTCACCAGCGCCGGCGTCAGCGCCGGCGTCGACATGGCGCTGCACCTGGTTCGCCGTCTGGCCGGCGAGCAGCGTGCCCGCGAGGTTCGGCGCGGCATTCAATACGACCCGGAGCCTCCGGTTTAGGGCGGAGGGGTCCGGTGTCAGGGCCAAAGGGGGAGGGGCTGTCCCTGGTCCGGGACAGCCCCTCGCGCGGCGGTACCGCGTGCCGTTAGAAGCAGATCTTCCGAAGATACCGGTAGCCGACTTCCGCGGTCCTCAGCGGTGTGACGTCCGGCTGGTCGTTTTCGACGATGTACTCCTGCGGCTGGTGCGCTTTGAAAATGCGTGAGAAATCGATGGTTCCGGCACCCAGATCTGCGAAATCGCCGGTAGCATCGCGGTCCTTCACGTGGTACTGCAGAACCTTCTGCGGTGCCTGTTTAATCGTGTCGATAGCGAACCGGACGGGGTCGGCAGCTCCGACTCCAACGCCGCCGGTGACCGCCCAGTACAGGTCGACTTCCAGATGGACCAGCCTCGGGTCGAGGCGGCTTGTGAAAATGTCCCAGGGGGTGAGCCCGCCCCCGAGGTCAGTGGTGAACTCGTGCGCGTGGTTGTGATAGCCGTATTTGATCCCGGCCCTGCGTACGACAGCCGCTTCGGCGTTCATTTGGTCTGCCCACCGGTACCAGTCATCCGCATTGTCGGACGCAAGGTACGGAACAACCATGTACGTCTGGCCGAGCGTCTGTGCGTTGGAGATCTTTGTGCGCAGTTCCGCGGGTGTCGCGCTGATCCCTTCGTGGCTGGAAGAGGCCTGAATTCCGACACGCTTCAGGGTTCTCCGCATTTCTTTGGCTGTACGACCGTAGTACCCGGCCAGTTCGACGCGCTTGTACCCGTACCGGGCAAGCTGTTGGAACGTCCTGTCGACATTCTCCTCGGTGATGATCGACCGCAGCGTGTAGAGCTGAATGCTGATGAGCCCCGGGGAAACCCGCCGATTGTCCCTGTGCCCGTGCCCGGGCTTGCCCTGGTGCCCCGGCCCGCGGGCGATGGCAGGAGCCGCCCCGGAACCGGCCAGGCCGACGCCAACGCCCGCGGCGAGTGCTCCGCGGATGAAATTGCGCCGGTCCACCCCCTTCTTCTCGAGAGAACGATTTAGTGCACCTGATGCGTCAAATCCAAAGCACATGCTGTTGCCTTTCTGACAGTAGAACGCATTGTCGCCGCCTCCGTTGGCAAGGGCGAGAACACGCACTGGAAGGTCGCTGGTGCAGTTCACCGAGCTGATCGAGAAAGGCCGCCGTCGCCGACAAGCTGTCCGCAACAACTCGGTACCAGCATTAGGGTCAAGATGTCCGTTTTGTTGTCTGGAACCACTAGCAGGCGCCGGGCCGTACCGTTGGTGGAGCAATGGCGGTGACTGGAAATGAGTCCGTCGCATGAGGCTAGGTCGGACTTTTGGTGTCTGTCAAGCAAAAGTCGCCGACGGGACGCCGGGGGAGCTCAGCTGGTACTTGTTTCCGAGAGTCCGGAGACCATGGCGTCGATGCGCTGGGGGGACATGGCGTGGTGAATGGCCAGCATGCTCGCGCCCAGCACGCCGGCGTCGAGACCGGAGCTGGAATGCACGATCTGAAGGTGCTGGGTGGCTAGCGGGACGGTACGCGAGTACACCGTTTCCCGGATGCCGGCGATGAAATGTTCGCCCGTCAGCGCCATGGATCCGCCAATGACGATCACCGAGGGGTTGATGAGGCTGATGCATGCCGAAAGTACGTCGCCGACGTCCCGCCCCGCCTGCCGCACTGCGTGGATCGCCTCCGTGCTTCCGGCGCGAACGAGTTCCACGACGTCTTCACTGCCGCTGGCCTCAAAGCCCTGGCGGCGCAGCTTGGCCGCCACGGCCGGGCCGGATGCTATGGCTTCCAGGCAGTCCGTATTTCCGCAGTGGCAGGGGACTCCGCTGCCGCCGTGCACGCGGATGTGCCCGATGTCTCCGGCGACACCGTCAGCCCCGCGCTGCAGCATGCCGCTGGAGACAATGCCTGAACCGATTCCGGTGGCAACCTTGACGAAAAGCAGGTTGTCCACCTGGGGCCAGGCCATATTGCGCTCGCCCAGGGCCATGATGTTGACGTCATTGTCGACCAGGACAGGTACATGGAATCGTGCCTGCAGGTACCCGGGGACGTCATAGCCGTTCCATCCGGGCATGATGGGGGGATTGATGGGCCGGCCGGTGCGGTGTTCCACGGGCCCGGGCAGTCCGATGCCAACAGCCAGGAGGTCGGTCAGGGAACGTCCGGTGCCGTCGAGCAGTTCCGTGCCGAGTTCGACAACCGCCTCCAGGACTGCCTCCGGACCCCGCGTGATTTCCAGTGCGCGCGCAGACTGGGACAGCAGATGCCCGGTGAGGTCGGTGACGGCCATCTGGAGGTGCGACGCGCCAATGTCCACTCCGAGCACGACCCGGCTGCCTGCCTTGAGCGCAATCCGGGACGAAGGCCGCCCGCCGGTGGATACAGCATCCTGAACGAACCCTACGAGTCCCAGGTCCATAAGTGCTTCGATCCGAAGCGTGACTGTTGAGCGCGCCAGTCCCAGCTGCTCGGCGAGCTCTGACCGGGTGCGTGGGTTCCCGTCGCGGAGGATTTGGAAGAGCTCGCTCGCTCCGGACGATGCAAGACCGTTAACGTTACTTATGTCACTCACCGACTCATTACAGCATAAAGGCGACGGAACCCTTGACTTCACTGCCGTCGCGCACTCGTCCGCACAAAGTATCGACTGAATGACGGTACCGCGAAGCAAAGATATATCGGAATACCTCATAAGTTCGTTGGTCCCTGACGTTACCTATGTTAGGTTCCCTGTGACGGGCGTCACCGGCGTCACTGGTTGGTTCTTACGACGCCGGGCTGGCAGGCGTTTGCGGAATGACTTCGAGGAGGAAGTTTGCTTAGGGACACCCATGGGGGCTGGACGTACGGCAAGACGGGCATCTGGCTCATCGGCGCACGGGGATCGGTGGCAACTACCGCAGTGATGGGCCTGGCCGCCATCGCGGCCGGGCTGGCGAAACCGCTGGGATGCGTCACGGAACATGGTGATTTTCGCGGCGTGCACCTCCCGAACTACGCAGACCTTGTGGTCGGCGGGCACGACATCAGCGGTGTTTGCATGGCCAAGCGGGCGGAGAAACTTGTTGATGCCGGCATGGTCCCCGGCGAGCTTTTTGAATCAGTCCGGCCCCAGCTCCTTGACGCGGACAGCCGGGTGCGTCCCGGGTACGACCCCGTCGGAGGAACAGAGTCGCAGGCTGATGCTGCGCTTCGTCTGTCCGGCGACATCCTTGCGTTCCGGGAGATAAACAGCCTGCAGCGGGTCATCGTCTTGGACGTCGCCTCGACAGAGGCGCCGCCGGACCACCTCGACGAGTTCGACGACGTCGGCCTCCTGAAAGCGGCCCTGCAGGACCCCGCACGGTCCGTCCTGCCCGCCAGCTCGGTAGCGGCCTATGCAGCGGTTCTGGCGGGCTCGCCCTATATCTGCTTCACGCCGTCGACGGCGCTGAACATTCCTGCGCTGCACGAGCTTGCCGGAGCGGACGGGGTTCCGACAGCCGGACAGGATGGCAAGACCGGCCAGACCTGGCTGCGTTCGGTACTGGCTCCGGCCCTGTCCGCACGCGGGCTGCGGGTGCTCTCGTGGGCTGGAACGAATTTGCTGGGCGGCGGTGACGGCGCCACGCTTGCGGACAGCAGGGCAGTTTCCGCGAAGCTGCAGTCAAAGAACCGGGGGTTGAGGGAGCTCACTGGAGGTGCGGCAACTCCGCTGCACATTGACAACGTGCCGGACCTGGGCGAGACCAAAGTGGCCTGGGACCACATCCACGTCGAAGGCTTCCTGGGCTCCCGCCTGACGATCCAGACAACCTGGAGCGCCTATGACTCCATGCTGGCAGCTCCGATGGTGCTGGACCTCGCCCGGCTAATGGCACTCGCCGACGCCGCCGGAGAAACCGGGCATGTTGGTGCCCTGGGCTTCTTCTTCAAAGACCCCTGGGGCAGCGACGAGCATTCCTTCGCGCAGCAGACGAACAACCTGGTGCAGTGGGCGCATGGCGCCAGCGGCCGCCTTACTGCCAACACGGACGGTGATCAGCCGTGACCCGGTTCGGTGATTATCTCGAGCTGGTCCGGGCTCCTGCTGTTCTCACCGTCCTGGGCGACACCGTGGCAGGCGGCGCTGCTGCCGGCCGCGCCCTGAGCGGCCGGTGGATGTGGATGCCTCTGGCGAGCGCGTGCCTCTATGCCGGGGGAATGGCCCTGAACGACTACGCGGACCGCGACGTCGATGCCCGCGAACGACCGAAGCGCCCCATCCCGTCCGGAAGGGTAAGCGCCGGAAGTGCCCTGGCC
Organism: Arthrobacter sp. zg.Y820; assembly: GCF_030125555.1. Taxonomy (NCBI): domain Bacteria; kingdom Bacillati; phylum Actinomycetota; class Actinomycetes; order Micrococcales; family Micrococcaceae; genus Arthrobacter; species Arthrobacter sp. zg.Y820. Next base: position 223,505 of record NZ_JASKLX010000008.1, on the reverse strand, counting down.
GCGGCCTCTGCCCTCACCGTCGCGGGACTCGGGTTGTGTGCCGCGGCCGGTGGACGGAGCGCACTGGCTCTGGGGATCCCGCTCGCGGCGTCCATCTGGACGTATGACCTCATCGCGAAGGACCACGCGCTCATAGGAGCACTCTCGATGGGCAGCTGCCGGGCCCTGGACGTCCTGATGGGCGCGGGCGCAGGTCATGTGAGGCCGGCACTCGGGGCGGCGGGCATCATGGGCGGCCATACCGTCGCCGTGACGCTCCTTTCCCGCGGTGAAGTCGAAGGGACAGACGCCGTGATCGCTTCCGGCGCCGCCGCAACCACCGGACTGGTTGCCGCCGCAGTCGTGGCCGGCTCGTCCGGACCGCCGGCCAGGATGCTTGCCGTTCTCGCTGCCACTGCTGCCTATGCCGCAAGATGTGGGCCCGCCCAGATAAGGGCAGCGCGGAGTCCGGCGGCATCAAACGCCTTGGCCGCGACCCGGGCCGGCATCCGCGCGATGATTCCGCTCCAAGCAGCGCTCGCGGTTCGGTACGGACATCCGACGGCTGCAGGTGCACTGGTTGCAGTGGATGTCCTGGGCAAGATCCTCCGGTCCCGTCCCAACGGCAGGAAGGTGAGCGAGTCATGACCGTCACGCCATCGTCAGTTCCCTTCAGCATCGGGTACGGCACCAACGGCTTCATGGACCATCCCCTGCCCGACGTACTCGAGCTGCTGCACGAACTCGGCTACGGCTCGGTGGCCCTGACGCTCGGCCATCCCCACCTTGACCCGTTCGCCCCCGACCTGGAAGCCCGGCTGAGCTGGCTGCGCAGCCGTCTCGAAGAGCTGGAGCTTCGCCTGGTCATAGAGACGGGAACGCGTTTCCTGCTCAATCGCCGAGAGAAGCACCGCCCCGCTCTCGTTGACGAAGAGGCTGCAGCCCGTGTCGATTTCCTGCGCCGCGCGGTAGACATCGCGGCGGTGCTCAACGCCGAATGCGTCTCCTTCTTTTCGGGGATCCTGCCTCCGGGAGTCAGCACCGAGTCCGGTTGGCAGCGGCTGCAGACCCGGGTTGCTGAGGTCCTGGAGCATGCCGCCGAAAACGGGGTCGTGCTCGCCATTGAACCGGAACCCGGGATGCTCGTTGAGACGGTCGCTGATGCGCTCGAGCTTCGGACCCGGCTCGGCAATCCGGAAGGGCTCAGGGTGACCGTCGACATCGGACACTGCGTGGTGGTTGAGCCCGGAGGCGTGCGCGGTGCGCTGATGGAAGCTGGAGCGCTGCTGGCCAACGTCCAGCTCGACGACATGAGATCCGTGGCCCACGAACACCTTCCGTTCGGGGAAGGGGAGGTCAACGTTCCGCTGGCTCTGGCAACGCTGGCGGAGCTGGATTACCGCGGCGTGGCCGCCGTGGAGCTGCCCCGCCACTCCTTCGATGCTCCGAACCTGGCTGCCCGGAGCATGGCCGCTCTGCAGGGCGCCTGGCGGGAAGCGCAGGCCGGCAAGGCCGCGGAGGAGTGGCTGCTGGAGAGCACGGGCAGGATCGCCGAAGATCCCAGTGCCCTGCCGGGGATCTTCGCTGCAGCCGGTCGCAGGGTGGGCCGCAGCCCGGTGCATCCGGACACCGATCCCACGGGGGTTCTCCATGGCAGCAGCAGCGATTATGCCCGCGGTGAGCTCATTCGGCGCCTGCAGGAGTTCCTCCCGCCGGAAGACCTGGCCGGGACCGTCCTGTCGCTCTACGACCGGGGGGACTCCTCGGAACGGCGCGGAGTGCTTCGGGGGCTGGGGTCACTGGCAGCGCAGGATCCGGACCTGCCGGCTCCGGTCGTGGCAGCGGGCCTGCGGCTGACGGTCGAGGCGCTGCGGACCAACGAGACCGGCCTCGTCGCGGCCGCCGTCGGCCCCTTCGCCGCTGCCCACCTTGATCAGCACAACTGGCGCCACGCAGTCCTGAAACTGGTCTTCATGGGCGTCAGCCTTGCGGCCGTCACCGACCTGAACGATCGCGCCGACGCTGAACTGGCGCGCATGGCCGCCGATTTCGCCGCCGAACGGCAGGCAGCGGGACGTCCGGTACCTGACGACGTCGTTCTCCTGCTGAACCGTGCAGCCAGCCCCTCCGTCTCTCGCAAGGAGTCCTAGCCATGCGTATTTTCGACCCGCATATCCACATGACCAGCCGCACGACCGACGACTATGCCGCCCTCTACGCGGGCGGGGTGCGGGCACTGGTTGAGCCCGCCTTCTGGTTGGGGCAGCCCCGGACCAGCGTCGGATCGTTCATCGACTATTTTGATTCCCTGCTGGGGTGGGAACGGTTCCGGGCTTCCCAATTTGGTATTCGCCACCACGCCACGATCGCCCTTAACCCCAAGGAGGCAAACGATCCCAGATGCGTCCCCGTCCTGGACGAGATTCCCCGGTACCTGGCGAAAGAAGGCGTCGTTGCCGTCGGGGAGATCGGCTTTGATTCGATGACCCCGGCGGAGGATGAAGCCTTCATCCGCCAACTGGACCTGGCCCACGAGTTTTCCCTTCCTGCGCTGGTGCACACCCCGCACCGGGAGAAGCTCCTGGGCACGCGCCGGACACTGGACATCATTCGTGAGTCGGCGCTTGCTCCTTCGATGGTGGTGGTGGACCACCTCAATGAGACGAACGTGGGCATGGTGAAGGACGCCGGAGCCTGGATGGGGTTCTCCATCTATCCGGACACCAAGATGGACGAAAAACGCCTGGTCGCGATACTTCACGAGTACGGAACGGACAAGGTGCTGGTTAATTCTGCGGCGGACTGGGGCAAGTCCGACCCGCTCAAGACGGTGAGCACGGCGAAAGCCATGCTCACCGGTGGATTCACGGCGGACGACGTCGAACGGGTCCTGTGGCAGAATCCGGTCGACTTCTACGGCCAAAGCGGCCAGCTGATCCTCGATCCGATCCCCGGGTTTGACGGCGCGGAGCTGGGCGGAGCCGGGGCGACGTTCGAAGGCAACTCACTGCTGCGGGGTGTCCGCGCCTAATGCGGCTTTCCTACTGCACCAACGTGCATCCGGCGGAGGACCTTGACGGGGTAATCCGGCAGCTCCGCGACTACGCCGGCCCTGTCCGCCGCAGAGCAGGCCTGGACGTTCTCGGCGTCGGGCTGTGGCTGCCGGCAGGCCTCGCCAGCCGTCTGGCGGGAAGCGCCGGGGACATCGCGGTGCTTCGGGAGGTCCTCACCGAGCAGGGCCTGCACATCCACACCCTGAACGCCTTTCCCTACGGCGGCTTCCACAACGAGGTTGTGAAGACGGACGTCTACAAGCCCACCTGGGCACAGCGGGAGCGGCTGCAGTACACGCTGGAGTGCGCCGAGGTCCTCGCCGCCCTGTTGCCGGAAGACACCCCGGGGTCAATCTCCACGCTGCCTCTGGGCTGGCGTGATCCCTGGACGGCCGACGACGACGCCGCCGCCACCGTGGCGTTCGCTGAGCTGTGCGAAGGGTTGCGAACGCTGAAGGAGCGCACGGGAAAGACGGTCCGGATAGCTGTGGAACCGGAACCGGGCTGCGTGCTCGACACCGTCTCGGATGTTGCAGGATGGCTGGCGGCACGCATCCCGAGAGGCATCGACCCCGAGTACGTCGGCCTGTGCATAGACACGTGCCACCTGGCGGTGTCCTTCGCCGATCCGGCCGCCGCCGTCCGCAGCGTCGGGGCAGCAGGCCTGCGCATCGTCAAAGTCCAAGCTTCCGCCGCACTGCACGTGGCCGCGCCCTCGGACGAGGCCGCCCGCAGCGCGCTCGAGGCGTTCGCGGAACCGCGCTACCTGCACCAGGTCCGGGAGCTGGGACGCGACGGGACCGTGTTGATGGCAGACGACTTGCCGCAGGCGCTGAACGGGCTGCCGGGCAGAGGCCCCTGGCGAGTCCATTTCCACATGCCGCTGCACCTGGTGCCGGACCTTCCGCTGGAGACGACGGCGGAAGTGCTGGAAAGAACCGTGGCTGAAGTCAGCAGCCTGCCGTACGGGCACGAAGTGCACCTGGACATTGAAACCTACACGTGGAGTGTCCTGCCCGGGAAACAAACCGATCTCGTGGAAGGAATAGCAGGAGAAATCGCCTGGGCCCGGTCCCACCTGTTGGCCCCGGCGCCGTCCTGACGACAGCCATGCATGCCCCACTACATCTAAGGAGAACCCTTGAAACCGGTACTGCTGCTCGACGTCGTGGGGCTCACTGCCCTGTCACTGCGGCACATGCCCCGCCTGTCCAAACTCGCTGCCGCGGGGTGGTCCTCCGAACTGGCCACCGTCCTTCCGGCCGTCACCTGCACGGTCCAGTCCACCATGCTCACCGGCCTGGCGCCGTCGGAACACGGGATTGTCGGCAACGGCTGGTATTTCCGTGAACTTGGGGACGTCTTCTTTTGGCGCCAGCACAACAAGCTGGTCGCCGGAGAAAAGATCTGGGAAAGTGCCCGGCGCAAAGAACCGGATTACCGCGCCGGCAACATTTGCTGGTGGTACGCCATGGGCATGTCAACGGACCTGACAGTGACTCCCCGCCCGATCTATCACGCGGACGGAAGGAAATCGCCGGACGCCTACATCCGTCCGCCGGCGCTGCATGAGGACTTGGTGTCCCGGTACGGCGAGTTTCCGCTGTTCCAGTACTGGGGCCCGGGCGCAGGCATTCAATCCACGCAATGGATCGTTGAGTCGACCCGGCACGTTCTGCGAAGCCAGGCACCGGAGCTCCTCATGGCGTATCTTCCGCATCTCGATTATGACCTTCAGCGTTTCGGCCCCAACCACACCCAAGCCGCCACCGCCGCTGCCGAGCTTGATGCGGCACTGGCTCCCTTGCTGGACGAAGCCCAGGCCCGCGGGTACGCGGTCATCGCCGTAGCCGAGTACGGGATCGAAGACGCACATCTGCCCGTGGACATTAACCGAGTCCTGCGCAGGGAGGGCTTGCTGGAGGTCTATGTACAGGACGGGAAGGAGCAACTGGATACGTGGGCCTCCCGCGCCTTTGCCGTCGCAGACCACCAGGTGGCGCACGTTTACGTCCAGGATGCAGGCGACGTGGCCCGCACAGCGGATATTCTCAGGGCGACCCGGGGGATCGATGAAGTCCTGGACCGGAATGCCCAGGGGAAGTACGGGCTGGACCATGAGAGGTCCGGAGAACTCGTCGTTATTGCCGAGCCGGGCGCCTGGTTCACGTACTATTTCTGGCTCGACGATGCCCGTGCGCCCGAATATGCACGCGGCGTCGATATCCATAGAAAGCCGGGGTATGACCCGGGCGAACTCTTCTTCGACCCGGCTGACAAGCTGGCGAAGGCCAAGGCGGGCCTGAACCTGATCAGGAAAAAAGCCGGGCTGCGCTATGCCATGAGCACCGTGCCTTTGAACCCAGGGCACGTCCGCGGGACTCACGGGAGGCTTCCCGGCTCTCGAAACAGCACGCCGATGGTGATCTCTTCCGAAGAACGAATGCCGCCTTTTGCCGAAGAGCTGCTGCGCCGAGGGAAACCCGTCCCTGCTGCAGCGGTCAAGTCCCTCGTCCTCCAAACACAGGGACTGCCCGAATGACCAGCTGACTTTTGTTTGTCTAACAACAATCCCCGAAACTCGATTCCAACCCTACAGGGGCGCTCTTGTTGTGCCCGGGCGAGTGCGTGTGCCGGGAGCACATGAAAAATGAGTGACTTTGTTCTTTCAAACCACTAGCGATTCCAGAAGGCCTCCGTTAGCGTTCAACGAACCTGACTCGGGCTGGTCCGGGTCCCTCAATGGCGAGAAGAGAGAGCGATGACAGTCACAAGACGCGGGTTAGCTCAATCACCCGGGCATCCGACGGATGCCAGCAAAACTTCGGCCAAGCGTGCACGGCGCGGCAGCATGGCGCTGGCGCTGGCCGCGCTGATGGCCGTATCGCTTGCGGCAGCTCCGGCACAGGCGAAACCGCGGCCGGGGGCGCCCGAAGCGCCTCCGCCGGACTCGGCGTTCCAAAAAGTAACCCTGAACGACTTCCCGGGCGAACCCGTCGATCTCGCGGTGCTGCCCAATAAGGACGTCCTGCATACCACCCGCCAGGGTGAGGTATGGCTGAACGACGCCGCCACGGGCCTGAATACCCTGGCGGGGACCCTCGACGTCTATGAGCACGACGAAGAAGGTTTGCAGAGCATCGCGATTGATCCGAAGTTCGGGAAAAGAGGCCACAACTGGGTCTACATGTACTATTCCCCGCCCCTGGATACGCCGGTTGATGATCCGGCAACCCCGGGTGTCAACGAGGGCGATGCGCCTGCCACGGGTACGCCCGCGGATTTTGAGCCCTTCAAGGGATACCTCCAGCTGTCGAGGTTCCGGTTCGACGGCTCCACCATCAACCTGGCCAGCGAACAGCGGATGCTGGAGGTGCCCGTAGACCGCGGCCTCTGCTGCCATGTCGGGGGCGACATCGTTTTCGACGCCCAGGGGAACCTTTACCTCTCCACGGGTGACGACACCAATCCCTTCTCGTCCGGCGGCTACAGCCCGCTCGACGAACGGCCCGAAAGCAACCCGGCGTACGATGCCCAGCGGACCTCCGGCAACACAAACGACCTCCGCGGCAAGGTGCTGCGGATAACCCCCCAGAGAGACGGCGGATACACTATCCCCAAGGGAAACCTCTTTCGGCCAGGAACTCCTCTCACGCGTCCCGAAATCTACGTGATGGGGCTGCGTAACCCGTTCCGCATTGAACTGGACCGGAAGACCGGCGAGCTCTTCATCGCGGATTATTCACCCGACGCCGGCAGCGCCGACCCACTCCGGGGTCCGGCGGGAACCGGCAAATGGGCAGTTGTGACCAAGCCGTCCAACTACGGCTGGCCCTACTGCGCCACCGCAGAGCTCCCTTACGTGGACTACGACTTCGCCACCAATACCTCCGGTGCGGCGTTCAACTGCGCGGCACCCGTAAACGAGTCGCCCAACAACACGGGTCTGCGCAGGCTGCCCCCGGTGGCCCAGCCTGAGGTCTGGTATTCCTACGACGCTTCCGAGAACTTCCCGGAACTGGGCTCCGGCGGAATCGGCCCGATGGCCGGCCCGGTCTACGATTTCGACAAGAAGGCGAGCAAGGGACGGTCGTCCGTGGCCTGGCCGAAATACTACGACGGCAAGTCGTTCCTGTACGAGTGGACACGTGACTACATCAAGGCGATGACCATGAAGAGGGGCGAGCTCGCCTCGATCGAGGACGTCGTCAGCTCAATGGTGGTCGACAACCCCATGGATATGGAGTTCGGCCCTGACGGCGCGCTGTACGTACTGGAGTACGGTGACGGGTATTTCGGTGAGAACCCGGACGCCCAGCTCTCCCGCATCGACTACATCGGCGAGGGCGGGAACCACAGCCCGGTAGCCGTGGCTTCCGGTAATCCCACCGTGGGCCTGCCTCCCCTGACCGTCCAGTTCTCCAGCGCGGGCACCACGGACGCGGACGGCGACAGGCTGCGCTACGCATGGGACTTCAATTCCGATGGCGTGGTGGACTCGCGGAATCCCAATCCGACGCACACCTATGAAGAGATCGGAACCTACAGGGCAAGCCTCCAGGTGACCGATCAGGGTGGCAAGCACAGGGGCAAGTCCTCGTCCGCGGAGGTTGTTGTTGAAGTAGGCAACCAGGCGCCGGTGGTGGAGTTTGTGACGCCTGTCGCAGGTCAAACCTTCCAGTTCGGTGACACCGTCAGCTACGAAGTTGTCGTCACCGACGACCAGCCTGTGGATTGCTCTCAGGTCCAGGTCACCTACATTCTGGGTCACGACGCCCACGGTCACCCGCAAACGAGCACCACGGGCTGCACCGGGACCATCACCACCACCGTGCCTGAGGGGCATGATCCCGGCGTCGACAACCTGTCGGGCGTTTTCAGTGCTTCCTACACGGATGCGGGTGATGGTGGAACGGGTCCCTTGACCGGAACCGCCGAAGTTGTTCTGACTCCCACCAGCTAGCGTTGCTGCGGGACGAAGGAACTCGAGTCCCCGGAAAAGGAGCATAAGCAGGAAAGGACCCTGTGCCGGGAAACCGGCACAGGGTCCTTTCCCTTGACCCTGTTATTCGCCTGCCTGTGATTCGCCCGCCGGCCCCTGCAGGAAGCCTGCCGGGTCTGACAGCAAAGGTTCGAAAACCAGCTCCGCTGCTCCTATCAGGATGGGATCGTCCCCAAGCGGAGCAAGCTCAATTCTCACGTTCTCCCATGGCCCGCGGATGCCGGACCCGTGCAGCGCCTCGTCCAAGGCGCCCGGTGCTGCACGGACCAAGATGCGGAGGAACCCTCCCAAAACCACAACTGAGGGGTTGACGAGGCTGATCACTGTTTTCAATCCCACAGCGAGCAAGCCGACCTGCTGCTGGATCACCGACCGCACCTCATCACCCGCGGACCCGTCCTGAAGCTTCTCCATGAGGATTTCTTCGAGGTTCTCGGTCTCGCCGGGCGGCAGACCGATGGCTTTGATAAGCGCTTCCCTGGTGACCTCGGCCTCGAGGCAGCCACTGGAGCCACAGGTGCAGGCGGCACCATTTGTGCGCACATGGGTGTGGCCCAGCTGTCCGGCGAACCCGGTTGCGCCCCGCACCAAATGGCCGCCGCTCATGATTCCGCCGCCAATCCCGCTTGCCCCGCCGTAGAGGTACACCAGGTCCGGAACGTCCTGCCCGGCTCCGAAGGCAGCCTGCGCAATCGCCCCCACTACGGCGTCGTTGGCGCTGACTGTCCTCAGCTGGAGCGCGTCGCTGAGCAGGGCGGGAAGCGGCTCGTCACGCCAGCCGAGATGCGGTGCCTCTATGACTTTTCCGCCGCCGGGTTCCACCAGCCCGGGAATGGCGAGTCCGACACCCACGACACGGTGCCCGGGCGGCAGTGCAGTACGCATGCCTGAGTAGACCGCGGACACAATGTTTACCACTTCGACTGCTGACGGAGCCCTGACAGTGTGGAAACGGACTGCGTTGACGATGCGGCCGCCCAGCGAGACCAGGGCGACGCTGACGACGTCGACGTCCGGGTTGACGGACAAGGCCAGGGTGGCGGGGCTCGGCTCGATCATGATGCTCGGACGGCCGTGCTGCTGGGCCTGATCAATGTCGCTTTCGATCACCAGCCCCAGCTGTGAAAGCTCAGAGACCAGCGCCCCAATGGTGGAACGGTTGAGTCCTGTGGTCCGCGTGAGCTGGGCACGGGATACGCCGGCCGTGGAGTGCACGAGCTGCAGGACTGTGGACAGGTTGTGCTGGCGGCTCGAATCGCGATTGCTGCCGAGGTACGTGCGCGCGGTGTTCTTGCCCTGTGCCGCGGCAGTCATGCGGCAGGTGTTCGTGAGGTCGGATTCCAGGCCTGCATATTCTGCCCCCGTTGTAGGTCCCTCTGGCGGACGGCGCCAGAACCGGACTAGTTTCCCATAGTATTTCTGCTCGCAGGTACCAGCTCGGAAACACCACCTCCGCAAAGGAGGCTCAAAGCGAACGAAGACCGTCAACCACCGAAGACAGAAGTCCTTCCAAGGTCTCGCCGAGCCCAGCCGGCACTTCCTCTCCCAATTGCTTGAGGGCGGACTGGGCATGCTCGGATGCCAGTTGGACAGCGTGTTCCCGCGCCCCGCATTCCGTCAGCAGGGTACGGACTCTTTGCGCCTCCGCAGCCGTCATCCGGTCGGATCCTATGAGTTCCGCAATCCGCCCCCACTGAGGTTTCGTCGCCGCGTAGGAGAGCATGGCTGTCCGTTTGCCTTCCCTGAGGTCTCCCCAGTTCGTCTTTCCGGTGTGCTGTTCCTGCCCGAAAACCCCGAGGACGTCATCAGCAATCTGGTAGGCAATTCCGGCGTCGCGTCCGAAGGCTGCGAGTGTTGCTGCAACGGAGGCCGCGGCTCCCGCCAGCACCGCGCCGGCCTGAAGCGGGGCTTCAAAGGAGTAGACGGACGTTTTTCGGCGGGCCACCGTCCGGATCTCCTCCGGCGAGGGCATCTCCACGGCGCGGGCGAATTCGACATCCAGGAGTTCTCCGCCGATCGAGGAGAACACTGCGTAGTCCAGGATGCCGTCGAGTTTCTCCCGGACCTTGGCGCACGTTTCGACGCTTCCGTGGAGGCGGTAGGCCCCGGCAAGGACCAGGTCTCCGGCAAGGAGTCCGGATGTCATGCCGGCATGCTGGGCGGCCGAGGCCGAAGCGCCTGCGCGCCGGGCCTTGTTGCTGTAGTGCCCGGAGACGTTGGGAACGCCGTGCCTCATGATGTCCCTGTCGATGACGTCGTCATGGATGAGGAACGCATTGTGGAGGAGTTCATAGGCGGCTGCGAGCCTGGCCGCGGCGGCGGGCTCCGTTCCTCCCAGCTGGCGGTAGGCCAGCAGAAGAAGACGCGGGCGAAAGCGTTTTCCGCTGGCGGCGCTCCGTTCGATGGCTTCCCAAAGGCTGAGGTAGGCCGGATGGACGGAGACCGCGCGCAGCTTGGCGTCCGTGAAGAACCAGTCCAGCACTTCTTCAACCAGGTCCAGATCGGCATCCGTTTCCAGTGCGTACTCTGTGTTAAGGAAGTTCACTGCTGCGCCCCCTGCTTGTTCTTCGCTGCCTGCCGATGCCCGCTGCCGATGCCGTCGCTGCGTGCGTGAGACTAGCCTCCCCGCTTGGATGGCCGCCCGGCGGCGAAACGCTGCTGCAGGAGGACCGCGACCACGATGATCGAGCCTTTCACTATGGCTTGGACGGAGGTGTCCAGGTTGTTTTGCGTAAAGACGTTGGTGAGGGTGCTGAAGATGAGCACACCGAGGACCGTGCCCATAATGGTTCCGCGGCCGCCGATAAGCAGGGTTCCTCCTACGACGACGGCGGCAATCGCGTCGAGTTCGTAGAGCAGGCCGTGGGTTGAGGTGCCTGCCGTTGTTCGGCCGAGCATCATCACTGCGGCAATGCCGGCGCAGAGCCCGGAGAGAACGTAGAGCGTCACCAAGTGCCGTTTGACCTTTATGCCTGCGAGCCGGGACGCTTCGCGGTTTCCTCCAATCGCAACGGTCCTCCGGCCGAAGGTGGTGCGGTTCAGCAGGAACCAGCCCGTCGCAGCCGCCACGATGAAAATCCACACGAGAACCGGAACGCCGAGGAACTCGCCCCTCATGACCTTGAGGAAGTCCCGGTTCGTCACGATTTGGGTGCTCCGGCCTGAGATGAGTTCAGCCAGGCCTCGTGCCGCCACAAGCGTCGCGAGCGTGGCGATGAAGGCCACCACGTTTCCGTAGGCAATCACCACCCCGTTCAACAGCCCGACTCCCGCGCCGACCGCGAGTGGGACCAGGACCATGATCAGCCACGATGATTCGGTTGCCGCGAGCTGGACGCTCTTCAGGCTGGCGACCACCGTGGCCAGGCCCATGACGGACCCCACGGAAAGGTCGATGCCCCCGGCGGTAATGACGAAGGTGACGCCAATGCTGATGACGCCGATGACGGACGCAAGCCGCAGGATGGTGAGCAGGTTCTCCACATTCAGGAACCGGTCGCCACTGGTGACCGCGCCCACCACGAACAGCAGGGCCAGCGCAATGACCAGACCGAGGCTGCGACCCACGGAACCGCCAAGGGCACCTTTCAGCGGGTTCGTCCTGGCTGGGCTGGAGCCGCCGGGCGGGGTGTCAGCTGGATTAGCGACAGTGGTGTTTGGCTCGCTCACGCGGCACTTCCCTTCATAATCAGGTCGAGCACGCCGTGCTCGTCAATGTCGCTTGGGTTGGTTTCGGTGAGGACGTTGCCGTCATCGATGACGAGCACCGTATCCGCAAGCCCCAGCACTTCCTCGATCTCGCTGGAGATGACGATAATGGCTGTTCCGTCCGCGGCGAGCCGGCGGATCAGGCTGTAGATTTCCGCCCGCGCACCGACATCGACGCCACGGGTCGGTTCGTCGAGCAGTAATACCGGAGTCCCGTGCACCAGCCAGCGGGCAAGGAGGATCTTCTGCTGATTACCGCCGGAAAGGGTGCGGGTGGGGCGGTCCGGGTCGGCCGGCCGCAGTTCCAGGGCGCTGATTTGAGCTCGGGCAGCGTCCCGTTCGGCTTTCTCGTTGAGGTAGCCGGCACGTGCGAACCGTTCGAAGGTGGACAGCGTGACGTTCTTGAAAAGCGGCTCATCCAATATCAGCCCCTGGCTTTTCCGTTCTTCCGGGGAGAGCCCGATCCCGGCGTTGACGGCGGCGCTTACCGAGCCGGGGCGGATCCTCCGGCCTTTAACCGAGACCCTGCCCGACGTTGCTTTCCGGACCCCGCAGATGGTTTCCAGAATTTCGGAACGCTTGGATCCGACCAGTCCGGCGAAGCCCAGGATTTCACCCGCCCTTACCTGGAAGCTGACCTTCCGAAAGAGCCCCTGCAGCTCCAGGTCTTCCACGTCGAGCACGACCGGCGCGTCCGGATCCACCGGTTTCCGTTCGGGAAAGACGTTCTCGACGTCCCGTCCCGTCATGAGCCGAATCAGCTCGGATCTGGAGGTTTCCTCAACCTGAAGCCCGCTCGCAGTGCTCCTTCCGTCCTTGAGCACTGAAATCCGGTCACCGATCTGGCGGATCTCCTCCAGGCGATGGGAAATGTACACCACCGCGATCCCCTGGGTGGTGAGCTCCCGCACCACGCGGAAGAGGTTGGCCACCTCTCCCGAATCGAGGACGGCACTTGGTTCGTCCATGATGATCAGCTTGGTGTCGCGGGACAGTGCACGCGCCAGGCTGACGATTTGCTTGTTTGCGGCCGACAGCGTCCCCACCTCGACGGAGGGTGAGAGCCGGCCGTGTCCGAGCCGTTCCAGCAATGATCGAGTGAGGGCATTGACCCTCCTGACGTGGAGGATCCCTGCGCTGGCCTTTTCATGGCCGAGAAAAATGTTCTCGGCCACCGTCAGGCCGTCCACCACGTCCAGTTCCTGGTACATCGTTGCAATGCCCAGGCCCAGGGCCTCTGTGGGATGCGAAAGCGAGACCTCCCGGCCTTCCCAGAGGATCACGCCTCCCTCCGGCTGATGCACGCCGGAGAGCGTCTTGATCAATGTGGACTTCCCGGCACCGTTTTGGCCCATCACGCAGTGGACCTCTCCGGGGCGCACCTGCAGGTCCACGCCTTTGAGTACCTGTACTGCACCGAACCGCTTCGTGATGCCGCGCACCTCGAGCAAAGGGGGCTGGTCTCCATCGAACATGTGAGGAACCTAACACATTATGTCGGTGCTCGGTATAAGGTCGTCGATTATTTTCGATCTTCTGTTATTGTGATGCAGGTCACGCAAAGTTGCGGCTTCAGAGGTGGCCGTGTCCTTGGCGAAGACGCACCTACTCAATGAGGAGACACAGATGCCCGCAGTTCTTAAGAAACGGAAAATGCTCATCACCACCGGTGCCTTCCTGGCTGTAGGTTCGCTGGTCACCGGGTGCACAGCCGACGGCGATGAAGGTGACAGCCAGCCCACAAATGCATCGGTTGAAGGGAACCAGGCCGAGGGGGACACGGTAGTCATTGGATTCTCGGGACCGGCTGCCGACCACGGTTGGCTCGGTGCCATCAACAGCGCTGCTCTCGCGGCGGCAGAGGACCTGCCGGACGTGGACCTGAGAGTGGCCGAAGGCACCAACGATGCCAACCTCCAGATCAGCCAGGTGGAACAGTTCATCAACGACGGAGTTGATGCCATTGTGTTGCTGCCGACCGACGGTGCGGCCCTGACCCAGGTCGCAACGCAGGCCACCGAGGCCGGTATTCCGGTGATCAACGTTGACCGTGAGTTCTCCAGCCCTTCCGCAGCCCGCGCCACCGTCCTGGGGGACAACTACGGCATGGGCGTGAGCGCCGGGAACTATATTTGCGAGAAGCTCAGCGGGAACAGCGATGCCGTCGTCGCCGAAATCGCCGGCATTGACTCGCTGCCCCTGACGCAGGACCGCAGCCGGGGCTTCGCGGATGCCCTTGAGACCTGCGGGCTGGACGTGGACAACCGGGTCGCCTCGGACTTCACCGTCCAGGGCGGCGAAGCGACCACGTCGCAGCTGCTGTCCGCCGCCCCGGAAATTGACGCCATCTGGAACCACGACGACGATCAGGGCATCGGGGTCCTGGCGGCGATCGACAACGCCGGCCGGGATGAGTTCTTCATGGTGGGCGGTGCCGGATCAGCAAACGCCATGCGCGAGATCCAGTCCGGGGAAAGCGTCCTGGAAGCCACGGTGATCTATCCCTCCACGCAGGCGGCGGACGGAATTCGCCTGGCCAGGCTGATCGCCCAGGACAAGGCAATGAGCGACCTGGTGGAAGTCGAAGTCCCGAAGCGCATTGTCCTGAATGCTCCGGTGGTCACCCAGGAAAACGTCGACCAGTATCTGCCCACCGCCTTCGAATCCTAGGACCTGGAGGCGGGGCGCCCTTGTTGCGGGTGCCCCGCCGCCGATCCTGGTTCCTAACAGCCGCGGAATAAGAGGAAAAATGTTGAACGACGTACCGTCCCTGAGGGTTGCCATGATTGGCCACGGCTTCATGGGTGCGGCCCATTCGCAGGGGTGGCGGGTGGCGCCGCGGTTCCATGATCTGCCGGCCGCCCCGGAGATGGCCCTGTTGGTGGGGAGGAACAGCACAGCGGCTGAGTCCGCTGCCCGCAAATGGGGCTGGGCTGAGGTCGAAACGGACTGGCGTGCCGCCGTAGCGCGCGACGATATCGACGTCGTCGACATTGTCACCCCCGGTGCGTCCCATGCCGAGATTGCCATCGCTGCCCTCGAAGCCGGCAAGCACGTGCTGTGCGAGAAACCGCTTGCCAACACCCTTGAAGAGGCCGCCGCCATGGCGGCCGCTGCGGAGGCCGCGGGCGGCAGCGCGCTCGCCATGGTGGGCTTCACGTACCGCCGCGTGCCGGCGGCAGCGTTCGCCAGGGAACTGGTGCAGTCCGGGGCCGTCGGAGAGATTCGGCAGGTACGCGCCGCCTACCTGCAGGATTGGCTGGTTGACCCGGAAGCGCCGTTGACCTGGCGCCTTCAGAAGGACCAGGCAGGCTCCGGGGCCCTGGGCGACCTGGGCGCCCACGCCGTCGACCTCGCGCAGTTCATCACCGGCCAAAAGATCGCTGCCGTCAGCGGCACCCTCCACACCTTTGTCCATGAGCGGCCCTTGCTGGGCCGCGCTTCAGGGCTGGCCGGGACGGCAGCTGAGGAGAGGGGCGCCGTCACGGTGGATGACCTGGCGCTCTTTCACGGCCGGTTCGACGGCGGTGCCGTGGGCTCCTTCGAAGCGACCCGGATGTCCACCGGGCGCAAGAACGCACTCCGGATTGAAGTCGCCGGCTCGCGCGGCGCCATCAGCTTCGATCTGGAAAAGATGAACTCGCTGGGTTTCTATGACGCAACAGCTCCCGCGACGCGCCAGGGGTTCACCGACATCATGGTCACCGAGCCCGAACACCCGTATATGTCCGCGTGGTGGCCCACCGGACACATGCTCGGCTACGAGCATGGCTTCACGCATCAGGTCAAAGACTTCGTGGAAGCCATAGCAGCGGGGCGCCAGCCGGAGCCCTCGTTCGCCGACGGACTGCAGGTGCAACAGGTCCTCAGCGGAGTCGAACGCAGTGCGGCAGCCGAGAGCATCTGGACCAAGACGACCGAAATCTGACCAGGGCCGAACACCGACGTCCGGTCCAATACCCGAGGAGAAATTCCATGACACGCAATTTTACTCTGTTTACCGGACAGTGGGCGGACCTTCCGCTCGAGGAAGTGGCCAGGCTGGCCTCATCCTGGGGCTACGACGGGCTTGAGATCACCGTTGCCGGCGACCACCTCGACGCCTGGCGCTGGGACGACGAGGACTACGTTGCCGAAAAGCTGGAGCTGCTTGAGAAGTACAACCTCAAGGTCTGGACCATTTCCAACCACCTCAAGGGGCAGGCCGTCTGCGACGATCCCATCGACTTCCGCCACCAGGCGATCGTCGGATCGCGGGTCTGGGGCGATGGAGACCCGGAAGGCGTGCGGCAGCGTGCGGCGGAGGAACTGAAGAACACTGCTCGGCTGGCGCGTGCACTGGGCGCGGACACTGTTGTCGGCTTCACCGGCTCCTCCATTTGGCAGTTCGTGGCCATGTTCCCGCCGGTCCCGCAAAGCGTGATCGATGCCGGTTACCAGGACTTCGCGGACCGCTGGAACCCCATCCTTGACGTGTTCGATGAGTGCGGTGTCCGATTCGCGCACGAGGTCCATCCCTCGGAGATCGCCTACGACTACTGGACCACGGTCCGGGCCTTGGAGGCAGTGGACCACCGGCCGGCCTTCGGGCTGAACTGGGATCCGAGCCATTTCATGTGGCAGGGCATTGATCCAGTGGGCTTCATTCGGGACTTCAAGGACAGGATCTACCATGTGGACTGCAAGGACACCTTGCTGAACCTCAGCGGACAACGGACAGTGCTCGGGTCCCACCTGCCGTGGGGCGATCCGCGGCGCGGCTGGGACTTCGTCTCGGCCGGACGGGGGAGCGTCCCGTGGGAGGCCAGCTTCCGTGCCCTGGCCGCCATCGGCTACGACGGTCCGATCTCCGTGGAATGGGAAGACGCGTCGATGGACCGTTTGCACGGCGCACCCGAAGCGCTGGCGAAACTGCGCGCCTATGACTACCCGCCGCCGTCGGCCTCCTTCGACGCCGCGTTCGGCACCCAGGACTAGCGGCTCCGGCTCCGGCAGCGACACTGGTCCGGCTCGGCTACGCCGGACAACGGTGCGGGTCAGCGGTTCGAACCTGTCGGCAGGCAACAATGTCCGAAGGGTCCGATAGTGTCGGTTTCAGCGGGCATGAAGGCGTGCCGGTGAACCACAGACGGGTCGGAACGGGCTGGTCGGAACGGGGAGTCATGGAATCCAAGCAGACCGTGGAGCACCTGGACGTGCTGATTGTCGGTGCGGGACTGAGCGGGATTGGTGCCGCTTGCCGCCTGCGCACCGACCATCCCGGCCGTTCCATTGCGCTTTTCGAGTCGCGCGGCCGCTCCGGCGGCACCTGGGACCTCTTCCGCTATCCGGGAATCCGCTCCGACTCCGACCTCTACACCTTCGGTTATGATTTTCGGCCGTGGCGGGAGGAGAAGGCCATTGCCGATGGCCCGAGCATCCTTCGCTACCTTGAGGAAACCGCTGCGGAGTACGGCGTTGACGCGCTGATCCGCTACCACCACCGGGTCGTCTCGGCGGACTGGTCCGGCCGGGACGCGCACTGGAAGGTGCGCGTGGAACACACCAGGGTGCCGGGGACGCACCCGGACGGCACTGACCAGGAACCGGTGGGAACCGGGGAGTTCAGCAACTTCACCGCGGGCTGGATTTTCAATGCCGCCGGCTATTACCGCTACGACCGGGGCTACACTCCGGATCTCCCCGGAGCGGAGTTCTTTTCGGGTCCGATTGTGCACCCGCAGCACTGGCCCGAAGACCTGGACGTGGCCGGAAAACGCATAGCGGTAATCGGCAGCGGCGCCACCGCCGTCACCCTGGTGCCGGCACTTGCCGCCCGCGGGGCACAGGTAACGATGGTTCAGCGCACTCCCTCCTATATCGTCCCGGTCCCGGCGGAGGATCCCCTTGCGCGCCGACTGCGCGGCGTCGTCGGCCCGGACCGCACCGGGCGGATCATGGCCGAGGTCAGCGCCCGCCGGCAGCGGGCCATCTGGTCCTTCTGCCAGCGCTGGCCGCGCGCCTCCCGGAGGGTCATCCGAGCAATCCAGGGCAGGGTGGTTCCGCCGGGGTTTGATGTGGACGCGCATTTGAACCCGCCGTACGGTCCGTGGGACCAGCGGCTGTGCGCGGTGCCGGACGGCGATTTCTTCGCGGCCCTGCGCGGCGGTCGGACAGAAATGGTCACCGGCCAGGTTGCACGGTTCACCGGGCACGGGATCGAACTGGCGTCGGGGCAGGAAGTGGAGGCCGACGTCGTCGTGACCGCCACCGGGTTCACCATCCAGATCCTGGGCGGCATGGAACTGCGCATCGACGGTGTGCCGGTGGACCTTGCGGCGACGGTGGCGTACCGCGGAATCATGCTCAGCGGGGTGCCCAACATGGCCTTCGCCATCGGCTACACCAATGCTTCCTGGACGCTCAAGGTGGGGCTGCTGGCCCAATGGTTCGTGCGGCTGCTGACCCATATGGACCGGCACGGTTACACCGCCGCGGTTCCGGAGGCGCCCGCCGGCCTTCAGACGCGGCCGCTGCTGGACTTCGGCGCCAGCTACGTCCAACGCAGTCTGGGCACCCTGCCCCGGCAGGGGACCGAGGCGCCGTGGCTGATGAGCATGAACTTCCTGGCCGACCGCAGGGATCTGCAGCACGGTGCGCTGGTCGACAAGCATCTGCGTTTCACCGGGCCGGAGGGCTTTGATCCGCGGGAGGAACCTGCAGCGAGGAAAGCCGAAGCCGACCAGTTCGCCACTCTCGGAACCGGCGTGCGGCTGTGTTACCGGGTCAACGGGCCCGACGACGGCGAACCGGTGGTCCTCATCGCCGGCCTGGGCTTGGACCTGACCTCGTGGCCGGCCGCGTTCGTTGACGGCCTGGCCGCTGCCGGCTACCGCGTGATCCGGCCGGACAACCGCGACGGCGGCCGCTCCAGCCGGATGCGCACACCCGCTCCAACCCTGCTGGACCAGGTGTTGGCGCGTCCGGTGGCCGGCGCCTACCGCGTGGAAGACATGGCCGACGACGTCGTCGGGCTGCTTGACTGCCTGGGTCTGCCGCGCGCCCATCTCGTGGGAATGTCGTTGGGAGGAATGATTGCCCAGGCTGTGGCCGCCCACCATCCGGACCGGACCCTGACCCTGACCTCCGTTATTTCCACCACCGGAGCCCGCAAAACCGGTGCGGCAGCGCTGTCCACCAAGCGGCGCTTCGCGGCCCGGCCACCGGGGACCCGCGACCAGTTCATCCGTGCCCGGGTAAGCATGATGCGGCATCTGGCCGGGCGGACCCATCCGGCCGACCCGGCGGCCGAGGCCGAAATGGCGGGTCTGGCCTGGGACCGGGGTGCATTCCCGGACGGCGGATCTGCGCGGTCGCGGCAGCTCGGCGCCATCAACGCCTCGCAGGACCGCACGCGCGATCTGGCCCTGATCACCGCGCCCACCCTGGTAATCCACGGAGACCGGGATCCCATCGTGCACCCCAGCGGGGGAGTGGCCACTGCTGCTGCAATTTCCGGCTCACGCCGTGTGACGATTCCCGGAATGGGCCACTATCTCCATCCGGCCGTGCTGCCCGAGCTGCTGCGGCTGATCACCGGGCATCTGGCGGCAGAACGGCGGGTGGCAGCAAAAAGCTCACTGCAGCCGCGGCGGCAGTGAGCCAGTTACAGTCCGGCGGTCGAACCTACTGGCCCATGCCGGGGTGCACGGGAACGAAGTTGATCTTGTTGTTGTCCAGGACCCGCTTCTTCGCGATGCGGGTGAATCCCTTGGCATCCAGGTTGTTCTTGAGGCGGAAGTCCGCCAGGGCGGCGTCGTACGCCTTGTTGATCGTTGCACCGGAGATTTCCTCGGTGGTTCCGTCGGCGAAGGTGATGGTGACGGACGCCGACTGGGGGAAGTGGCGTTCCATGTGGATGAAGCCGTCGTTGTCCTGCTGAAGATTGATCAAGTGGTTCCACCTTTGGAGATTGCGAACCTCCAGTCTTCCCTATCTTGGTGCCTCCGCAGTACCAGACCCCCGACGGCCGATGGCGACTGTGGCATCAGTCTCCTCCCGGCGGACAATTTCGGGGCGGAAGTCCGCGGACGCCATGATCCCGGCCACTGCCTCCGACTGATGCTCGCTGCACTCCAGCAGCACACAGCCGTCCGGGCTCAGCCAATCGGGTGCCGCGGCTATGATCCGGCGGAGCAGGTCCAAGCCGTCGCTGCCGCCGTCGAGCGTTATCGCCGGCTCATGATCGCGGGCCTCCCGCGGCATGGTGCCCAGCTGCGCGGTGGGAATGTACGGAGCATTGGCGACGACGGCGTCGATCCGGCCTCGCAGTGCAGGGGGCAGGGGAGAGAACAGGTCACCCGCGTAGACGGTTGCCAGTCCGGTGAGCGTGACGCTGGCTCGTTGCACCGACGCCGGCTGGATGTCGACGGCATGCAGCTCGGGGGACGTGGTCGTGTGTGCTGCCATGGCCAGGCTGATGGCGCCGGAGCCGCAGCAGAGCTCCACCACCGCCGGACGGTCCCTGCTCGAGATGACGTCGACGGCGCGCTCCGCGAGCAGTTCTGTCCGGCGCCGCGGAACGAACACCCCTGGAGCCACAGGGACCCGCAGCCCGAAGAACTCTGACCACCCGAGGACTTGTTCCAGCGGCAGCCCGCTGATGCGGCGCCGGACCATCTGTTCCAGGGTTTCAGCGCTCGCCGCCTCGGTGATGAGGAGTGCCGCTTCCTCTTCGGCAAACACGCAGCCGGCCGCCCGGAGTCGTGCAACAAGCGGGGGCTCTGTGGAGGGGGAAGTGCTCACGGGATCCTGTGGAGGGAGAAGATGAACGGTGAGCCGGGTCCGCGGAGATCCATGGCACCGAGCAATGTGGTCGAATCGACCCTCCGGAAGGCGTCGTTGATCGGCAGAGCGTCGTAAATCATGGTGGCGGAACCGACACCGCGGTACTCCATCATGCGAAGCCGTGCCCGCGGCCGAGTAGTCCGGGCCAGCTGCAGCACCGGGCGGATGAGCCTGCCGACCGCCCGGCGGCGCAACAGCGGGGCAAGGTGCAGGGCCAGCTTCAAGGGAACCAGTCCCGGATTCACCTCGAAGAGCCGGCCACTTCGTGTTTCGAAAACCAGGGGATGGGCGGCTTCGACGCCGTCGAACCGCTTTCCATGCCAGCCCAAGCTGCCCAGGACGCCGTTCAATGGATGTCCTGTCGGTACCTCGGATCCGCGCCAGGAACCGGCTGCTTCGTCGAGGTGAAGCGGAGGGAGGGAATCGAAGAACGCCAGGGCTTCTGCTGCGGTGGTTCCCCCGCGTAAGAGTTGCAACCGTGCAGCGGCGGTGCGCTGGTCCTGGTTTGGTTGGTTCACTGGCGTTCCACCTCTGTCGTGTTGCTGACGCTGGTGCTGGCTCTGGCTCTGGCTCTGACTCTGCTGCTTGTCTGACGCTGGTGCTGGCTCAGGAATTGCTAAGGAACGATGCTGGCAGAAACACGATTCTCGGCCCATCGGCGGCAGGATGCAATGACGGCGGAAGCAACGGCTGTTCACGGAGCCGCGGGGCTTGCACGAACAAGGCGGGCGCTCGCAGCCAATCAACCTCAAGCTACATGGTGGCCCACCCCACTTCTGTCAGGGGCAGCGGGTGAAGTTGGACGCCGTGGGAGAGGCGGCGCGTAGGGCAGCGGCCGACAGCCCAGGAGCTTAGAGCGCCGACTCAGAAATAGGGTAATTAGGTGGACAACTCCAGTAATGCCAAACCTCTGAGAATGTGCCTTGCGCCACTAAAATAGAAGACATGTACTACTCCAGAGCTGCCAAAGACGACAGCCGAGCTCCCGGCCCCGACGCTTCCAACGCGTTGTCCAACGCGGTGAGCCCTGCGCCGTTGCCGGTGTCCGGGGCTGGTTCCGGTGCCCCCGCAGCCGGGGCTGCCCCCGCTGCCGGGACTACCGGGATTGTCCCCGCAGCCGGGATTGCCGAGGCTGCCGGGATTGGCTCCCGCCCTTCCACGATTGTGGAGGATCTGGAGGCTGCGGAGCGGGTCTGCCTGATCAACGAGATCCGGGCGTTGGAGGAATTGAAGTGCGTCATCGCCGCCGCCCAGGCCAAGGCCGCGGCGGCCTTTGACGCTTCCACCCGCCGCGCCCAGGCCCGGGCCGGTCTGAAGGCCGAGCAGCTGGGTCGGGGTGTGGCAGCGCAACTGGCCCTGGCGCGCCGGGACTCTCCGCATAACGGTGCCAAACTGCTGGGCCTGGCAAGGATCCTGACCACCGAAATGCCGCACACCCTGCACGCCCTCTCCACCGGGGTGATCAACGAGTGGCGGGCCACGCTCCTGGTCCGCGAGACCGCCTGCCTGACCCTGGCCGACCGGCAGAAAGTCGATGAACAGATCGCCGGGAACCCCGCGGAACTGGAACAGCTCGGAGACCGGAAGCTGATCGCCCGGATCAAGTCCCTGTCCTACGGCCTGGACCCGCATGCCGTGGTCAACCGTGCCGCGCATGCCGTTTCCGAACGGTATGTGTCCTGCCGTCCGGCCCCGGACACCATGACGTATCTGACCGCGTTGCTGCCGGTTGCCCAGGGCGTGGGCGTGTTCGCGGCGTTGACCCGGGACGCGGACCGGCTGCGGGCTGCCGGGGACCCGCGGACGAAGGGCCAGATCATGGCCGACACCCTCGTGGAACGCACCACCGGCCAGGCCAGGGCCGAGGACGTGCGGGTCGAGGTGCAGCTGATCATGACGGACCGGACCCTGCTGCACGGCATCCTGCCCCCAGACACAAACACAGACACAGACACAGACACAAACACAGGCACGGGCACGAATACGGACACGGACACGGGGACGGACACGAATACGGACACGGACACGGGGACGGACACGAATACGGACACGGGTGCGGACACGGGTGCGGAGCTGGGCGCTGTCAGGACATCTGCGGAGACCAAAGACCCCGGGACGGCGAGCTTTGGCGGGATAGCAGCTGGCCAACCGGTGGAATCCTTCGTGCCCGACGGAGCCGAACCGGCCGTGCTGGCCGGATACGGAATCGTTCCCGCGCAGTGGGCCCGGGACCTGATCCGCGGTCCCGACCCGGTTCCGGACGATGCCAGCCCGGACAGCCCGGACAGCCCGGACAGCCCGGACAACCCGGCTCCCGGGAACAGGGACCAGGCCCGAGGCCCCGCCCGTAATCCGGCCCGTGGTCCCGCACCTATTCCGGCCCGTGGTCCCACCCGTAACCCGGCCCGAGGCCCCGCCCGTGGTCCCGCCCGCGACCGGGGCAGCGCAACAGCCGGCTGGGGTACGGTGGCGCGGCGGCCGGATCCGCGCACCGAAGTCTGGCTCCGCCGGCTCTACGTCGCACCGAACTCCGGGCAGCTGACCGCGATGGATTCCCGGGCACGCCTCGTCCCCGGCGGCCTGGCCCGGCTGATCGCAGCCCGCGACCAGATCTGCCGGACCCCGTGGTGCGGAGCACCGATCCGGCACTACGACCACATCACCCCCGTCCGCGAGGGCGGACCAACCAGTGCCGAGAACATTCAGGGACTCTGCGAGGCCTGCAACCAAGCCAAGGAAGCACCAGGCTGGAGCGCACAAGCAGCCGACTCGCCGCCCACCGATCCACCGCCTGGCGGTTCAGGCGTCGGAAATCCCGCGGGTTCGCCCGGCCGGCACCGCGTGATGACCACGACCCCCACCGGACATGTCTATCAATCCATGGCTCCGCCACCTCCAGCCGTGCGCGGACCACATGCTCAGCACTGAGTGCGGACCAGATGCTCAGTACTGAAATCAAGGAAACGTATGAATACCGGGTTCTGGCAGCCGCCCGATCGGACGGCTTCCCTTGAAGCCGTCCGTGTGGCAGGGCTCCAATGATTCCCTGCCGGCACCGGGCTGGACGAGACAGCCGGGATCACGCGGGACAATGGAGTAGTGACAACGCCGATTGCCCCCATGGATCCTGCCCAACACCCCTTGCCTTTCGACCTGCAGGTCATTGGTGCGGGGCTGGTCTTCGCAGAGTCGCTGCAGGATCTCGCGGCCGCACTGACCCCGGCGGAAGCCGCACTGGATTCAGCAACCGGCAGGGCTTCGACGTTGCAGGCGGGACCCGCCGGAACCGCGGTGGTCCAGGCACCGCCGGGCACCGGAAAGACGACCCTGGTTCCGCCGCTGCTGGCTAATCTGCTGACCAGGCGTACTGCTTCCTCCGGCGCGATTCCGCGCATCGTGGTGACCCAGCCGCGCCGGGTTGCGGCCCGGTCCGCGGCCCGCCGCCTGGCTTCGTTGGACAGAAGCGCGGTGGGCGGCAGGATCGGCTACACCGTCCGGGGTGAGAGCCACACGGGCCCGGACACGGTGATCGAGTTTGTCACGCCGGGAATCCTGCTGCGCCGCCTGCTGGCCGATCCGGGACTGGAGGGCACCGCCGCCGTCGTGCTTGATGAGGTCCACGAACGCGGGCTGGAAACCGACCTGCTCCTGGGCATGCTCAACGAAGTCCGCCAGCTGCGGGAGGACCTCACCCTGGTGGCCATGTCCGCAACACTGGACGCTCCCCGCTTTGCCTCGCTGATCGGCAACAACGACGACGACGGCGGCCCGGCACCCGTCGTCGGCTGCCCCTCGGCGCTGCATCCGCTGGAGGTGCGCTGGACGCCGGGTTCTTCGCTGCGCATTGACGAACACGGGGTGACCCGCACCTTCCTGGCTCATGTCGCCGATACGGCCGCCGACGGACATGCGGAAATGCTGGCCGCCAATCCGCAGGCTGATGCCCTGGTCTTCGTCCCGGGTGCCTGGGAAGTGTCTTTCGTGGCGTCCCGGATCCGCAGCCGCGTCGCAGCCGGAACCGCAGCTGGAACCGCAGCCGGAACCGAGGTGCTGGAACTGCACGGGCAGGTCGATCCGCGGGAGCAGGACCGGGCAGTGTCGGGCCGTAGCCCCGGCGGCGCACCTCGGATCATCGTCTCCACCAGCCTCGCCGAGTCGTCGCTGACCGTTCCGGGCGTGCGCCTGGTGATCGATTCCGGTCTCGCCCGGGAACCCCGACGGGATGCAGTCCGCGGCATGTCGGGACTGGTCACGGTGTCCTGCTCACGGGCTTCGGCGGTGCAGCGGGCCGGACGAGCCGCCCGCCAGGGACCAGGCCGGGTTATCCGCTGCTATGACGAACGCACCTTTGGCGCCGCACCGGCGCACCAGACCCCCGAGATAGCCGTCGCGGACCTGACCGCCGCCGCACTGGTTCTGGCGTGCTGGGGAGCACCCGGCGGCGAAGGGCTGGCGCTGCCCGATGCCCCGCCGTCGGCCGCCCTGCAGGACGCATTGGCAGTCCTGCGCGACCTCGGTGCCATCGACGCCTCCGGCACCGTCACCGCCCTCGGCAAGACACTGGCCGGCATTCCAGCAGATCCCCGGCTGGCGCGCGCCCTGCTGGACGGAACCGCCGTCGTCGGCGCCCGTTCCGCCGCCGAAGCCGTGGCCCTGGTGTCGGGAGATCTCCGTGCCTCCGGTGCCGATCTTCCGCGTCTGCTGTCCGGCCTGCGCGCCGGCCGGGATCCGGGGGAGCGGCGCTGGTCCGAGGACGTGCGAAGGCTGCAGTCGCTGGCCCGGCGTGCGGATACCGGCGCCTCAAAGCCGGCTGCGGCAACCGTGCCAGACGCTGACGTCCTCGGTTTTGTGGTCGGGCTGGCTTTTCCGGACCGCATCGCCCGGCGGGTCCCGGGCGATGCCGGAACAGGGGAGCGATACCTGCTTTCGAGCGGAACCCGTGCCGGATTGCCGGCCGGCAGCGCACTGAGCGGACACGAGTGGCTCGCCGTTGCCGAAGTCTCCCGGGCCCAGGGCCGCGATGCTTCCGGCACCGGAGCCGTGATTCGATCGGCCGCCCCGCTGAGCCAGGACAGTGCGGAAGCCGCGGCCCGGCATCTGCTGACCGACACTGTGGAGGCGAAGTTCACCGCCGGCCGCGTAAAGGCCAGGCGTGAGCGCCGGCTGGGCGCGATCGTGCTGTCCTCCACACCGGTCCGCCCGTCAGCCGCCGAGGGCCGGGCCGCAGTGGCCCGCGCGCTGGCCCGGGAGGGGCTGGGGGTCATCGGATTCTCGCCGGCCGCTGACGCGCTGCGGCGCCGGTTGGCCCTGCTGCACCGCGAGCTGGGCGCGCCCTGGCCGGATGTTTCGGAGCCGGCCTTGCTGGCCCGGCTCGATGCCTGGCTGGCTCCGGAGCTGCAGGCGCTGGCCGCCGGGGCATCCGTAAACGCCATCGACCTGACCGACCCGCTGCGCCGGCTGCTTCCCTGGCCGGAAGCGTCGCGACTGGGAGAGCTGGCACCGGAACGCCTGCAGGTGCCCAGCGGCTCCCATGTGCGGATCAGCTATCCGGCCGCGGACGACGACGGCGGCCGGCCGGTGGTTGCGGTCAAGCTGCAGGAGTGCTTTGGCTGGGCGGATACCCCGCGGCTGGTCCAGGGACGGGTGCCGGTGCTGTTTCACCTGCTCTCCCCGGCGCGGGCGCCGCTCGCCGTGACCGATGATCTGGCCTCCTTCTGGTCCGGCCCCTATGTGCAGGTCCGGGCCCAGATGCGGGGCAAATATCCCAAGCATCCGTGGCCCGAGGATCCGTGGTCGGCGAAGGCTACGGCCAAGACCAAGGCGCGGATGTAACCGGTGCGGCACTTTCTCCATAGTTTCTTTTCTGTTCCCTCCGGCCGGGGCCACCGGATTCCCGCCGTCCGGGTTGCCGTGGGCCTGTTTATTCCGCTGCTGGTGCTCATCCTGCTGGGCCGGACCGACCTGACCCTGTGCGCCATCTTCGGCTCACTGACCGGCGTGTTCGGCCGCACCGAACCGCACTGGCGCCGGCTGCGGCACCAGGCGCAGTCCGGCGTGCTGATGTGCCTGACCGTCGTGGCGGGCGTGTCCATGTCGATCGCGGGACGCAGCGACTGGGAAATGGTTGCCGCCGCCACACTGGTGGCCGGCGGAATATCCGTTGCGGCCGACCGACTTCGGGTGCGTCCCGCGGGCCCGTTTACCTATATCTTCGCGTTCACTGCAACCGCCGCAGCACCGTTTGCCGGCTCGATCGGGGAAGCGGCGCTGGCCGTGGCCGGCAGTGCCCTGACCGCGGTGCTGCTCGGTGTCGCCGGCCGGCTTCATGCCCGGACGCACACGCCCCGGACGCACCTGCCCCGGCTTGAGCGGCAATCAGCCCCGGCCCCGGATTGGGCCGGCATCTTGGTGCACTCGGGACGGTATGTGGCCGCGGTAGCTGCGGCGGGTTCCTTGGCCCTGGTCCTCGGTCCCGGGCACAGCTACTGGGCGATGCTCGCCGCCTGTGCGCCGATTGCCGCAGCGGATGCGGCCGATGCCCCGGCCCGGGCCGGACACTTCATCCTCGGGACCTATGCCGGGGTGTTGCTGTCGGCCCTGCTGCTGCAGCCGGACTGGTCGCCCGTGCAGTTGGCGATTCTCCTGGCACTCCTGCAGCTCGGCGGTGAGATCTACGTGATCCGGCACTACGGCCTTGCCATGGTGTTCCTGACTCCGGTGGCCCTGCTGATGACGGGATTCGTCTCCACGCAGCCGGCGTGGGACCTGACCGTTGACCGGGCGGTGGAAACCACCATCGGAGCACTGGTTGCCGTCGTCGTGATCGCGCTGACCACCGGGAACGGTGCGAAGTGGATGACCCGAATGCGGCTGGCGGCAACCCGTTAGCTGAGCAACCATGTCTCTCGAGCAACCAAGTCTCTCGAGCAACCCGGTTCCCGGATGCCCGATCGTTGATTTGGCCCGCAGCGGGCCGAACCGGGTTCCGCAGCCGGGTGTTTCGATGGGACCGCGGCTAGACTTCCGGGATGACGGAGCCTCCCCGGATCCTAGTCGTGGAAGATGACCGCAGCCTGGCAGGCATGCTGGCGGAGCTCCTGAAGTCGGAGGGCTACCAGGTGACCCTGGCCTTTGACGGGCAGCGCGCCCTCCACGAGGGTCTGACACATTCCTTCGATGTCCTGCTGCTGGACCGAGGATTGCCCGGCGTTGAAGGCCTGGACGTCCTGACCCGGCTGCGCAGCCGCGGCGTGCTCACACCGGCACTGGTGCTTTCGGCGCTGGGAAATCCCGCCGACCGGGTGGAAGGGCTGGACCGGGGCGCCGAAGACTATCTCGCCAAACCCTTTGACGTCGATGAGCTGCTGGCGCGCCTGCGCGCGCTGCGGCGCAGGAGCGCGGCGCTGACCCCCGTCCTGCCGGTGCCTGGGGGAGTCCTGGACACCACCGGCCGCACCGTCACGACCGACACGGGCGAGGTGGTGGTGCTTTCGGACCGGGAGGGTGCACTGCTGGAGCACCTGGCCCGGCGCCCGGGACAGGTCTTTCCCCGCGTTGACCTCCTGGATGCTGTCTTTCCGGACGCGGATGACGACGGCGTCGTGGATACGTATGTGCATTATCTTCGGCGCAAGTTGGGCAAGGGAATCGTGCTGACCGTGCGCGGCATCGGTTACCGGCTCGGTGCCCGGACATGAAGCGGAGATGACGCGGACATGAGGTGGCCGTGAAAGGCGACCGGGCCGGTCGGGTCAGTCGGGCCGGCCAGACCAGCCGGGCCAGCCGGGAGCAAAGTGAATTAAGCCGGGCGTCCCTGCGTCTCGCCGTGCAGTTCACTGCGCTGGTCGTGGTGCTGCTGGGCCTGGCCGGCACCCTGGTCTACGGATTGGTGGCCACCCAGACGCGCGAGGCGGCGGAGCAGACCCTGGCATCAGCGGTGGAGTTTGATTCGCCCCGGGAGGCGCCGCTGGACGTGTTCCTCGCCGTGTACGACGACGGTCGGCTGGCCGTGTCCCGCAACATGCCCTCCGGGCTTCCGGACACGCAGTCGCTGGCCCAAGTGGCCGCTACCGGCCTGGATCGCAGGGACACGGTTGCGGCAGGGAGCCGCACCTATGAGGTCCTGACGGTCGAGCGCCGCGGAGACGTTGTCCAGGCTGCCGTTGACACACATGATGCCACCGAACAGCTGCGCCGCCTGGCCCTGGCACTGGCGGTTTCCGTCGCGGCGGCGGGCCTTGCGGCCGGAGCCGTCTCAGCGCTGGCTGCGCGAGCGGCGATGCGTCCAATGGCCGAGGCACTGGCCCTGCAGCGCCGGTTTGTCGCTGATGCCAGCCATGAACTGCGCACACCGCTGACGCTGCTGAGCACACGGACACAGTTGCTTCGGCGGCGGCTGGCGGCTGACCCGGCCGGCTCGGCGCCTGCCCCGGAGGCTCTGCAGGCAGCGGACGACGTCGTCGCCGACACCAAGGTGCTGACAGGCATCCTCGAAGACCTGCTGATGGCGGCAGATCCGCGGCAGTCCGGTCCGGCGGAACCCGTCAACCTGGTTGCACTGGCCCGGTCCGCCGTCGGCTCCCTGGAGCCGGAGGCGCGGAGGCGGAACCTGACGCTGGAGTTCGATGCGCCGGCCCCGGAAGTGACAGTCCTTGGCGGGCAGTTCGCCCTGCAGCGAGTCTTTACGGCGCTGGGGGCCAACGCTTTGGACTACGGCCGATCAGTCGTGCGGTTTTCGGTTCGGAGCGACAGCGGGGAGGCTGTGATTCGGGTGTCCGACGACGGCCCCGGTTTTCCGCCCGGCTTCAGCCGGCATGCCTTTGAGCGGTTTGCATCGGCGCGGAGCCGGGACCGGCAGGGAGCCGGCGATGATTCCGAAGGCTCAAAGGGCGGGGACGGCTCCTCAGCGCAGCCGCGGCACTATGGGCTCGGGCTGGCACTGGTTGCGGAGATTTCCGCCCGATACGGCGGCAGCGTCCGTGCTTTGCCGGCCGGCGCCGGTGAACGTGCCGGTAACGAAGCAGATTCCGGCGGCGTCGTGGAAGTCCGGCTGCCGCTCGATAACAGCATCCGCGGGCGGCGGACCAGGTGGGGGAGGCTGCGCGGACTGCGGGAGCGGAACTAAGAATCCTCGAAGAATCTGATCCGAGAATGGAAGCGTCAGCAAACCACTTTCGGAGGTGAAGATTACGATGGTTTTCCGGGACAAGACCACGGTTCTCCGGGACAAGGCCAGAGGGCCACTTGGGTGGATACTCGGCGTCGTCGGCGGTCTGGCGCTGCTGGTCGGCTCCTTTTTTGCCGGCGTGGCCACCGCGGATACCTCAGGGGACCAGGAACAGGCCTCGGTTACCGAGCAGGAAGTCCAGCGGGAGCAGGACACGGACAAACAGGGCGCCGAGGACCAGGACGCCGAGGACCGAAGCGCTGAGGACCAGGACACCCGGTCCGAGAGCCGTCCGCGACTCGACGACGAGGACGCAGACGCAGACGCCAACGCAGAGGCCGACGGCGAAGCCGAAACCGAAGCCGATACCGATGGGGACGGGCGCCCCCATAAGCATCACCACAGAGGCGACGACGGGATTCCGGGCGACGGAGACGAGCCTGGGAACGGTCCTGCCGAAGACGGAGACAAAATCCGAGGCGATGGCGACGGTCCTGCTGACGACGGCGACGGCCCCGCCGGCGATGATGCTTCCGGCAAGGAGCCGAAAACTCAGGACGACGCTGAAACTCAGGACAACACTGAGCAGGACGCCCCGACCACCTAAGGCAGTCCGACACGGGACACCGGAAACGGAACGTCCGGACGGAACGTCCGGACAGAACGTCTGGACAGAACACCCGGACACGCAAAAACACCCGGCCAAAGGGCCGGGTGTTTTTGGTGGAGCTGCCGGAGGACGAGCCGTTCACTTCCCGCCCTCCGGCGGGATTGCTACTGCGAAATTACGCTACGCGGTAGTAGACGGCGCCGGAGCCGACGTTAGCGCTCTGCTCAACGGTCTGGTTGCCGTTCCATCCGCTGTGGATGGCCTGTCCGTTGCCGGTGTAGATGGCAATGTGGGCAAAGCCCATGCCGCCGTCGGCGTAGAAGGCGATGTCGCCGGGCTGCGGGTCAGTGACCGGGGTTCCGTAGGCAGCAAGCTGCGCCGGGGACAGGTCGCCAACCGAGTGGCCGGCTGCCCGGAGGGCAACCTCAACCAGGACGGTGCAGTCCTGCATGGCGCCCATCTGGGACTGAGCGGATGCAAGCATGATCTGGTTGGTGCCGGTTACGGCAGCAGGAGTCACGGCGGACGCCTGGGTGCTGATGCTGCTGAAGTCGGCTGCAGCAGGCTCGGCCGCGGGGGCCGGAGCAGCGGCAACAACAGGAGCGGCAACAGGAGCAGCAACAGGAGCTGCGGCGGCGCCACCGGCGTAGGTGATGACATCACCGGGGTAGATGATGGAGTCCAGCGCAAGGCCGTTCTGCGCCAGGATGTCGTTCAGGTTGACGCCGTACGTTGCAGCAATCTTGCTGAGCGTATCGCCGGACTGAACCACGTGAGTGGATCCTGCAGATGCCGGGGCCTCAACGGGAGCGGTTACAGCGGCGGGTGCGGCTACAGGGGCCGGTGCGCTGTAGGACTCGGCTGAGTCGTTGGCGATGACGCCGGCCGAGGCCGGAGCGGCCATGCCGAGCAGCAGAGTGGAGCCTGCGGCCATGACGGTAGCGGCGCTGCCGATGGTGCGTGCTTTGCCGTTGGTGGCGTTGGCAACTGCGGCCAGGAGCCCGGCGTTGTTGGCACGGTGGCGTCCACGAGTGTTATTGAAAGACAATGAGTTACCTCTCCCGATACCTGCGAGGTGAGCTGTCGGATGCGGATGGGAGTCACCCGGTCAGCTAAAGAAACCTTCGGCTGACTTAACCCCAAGGATTCAAAGGAACCCGTTTATGGTTCCCCCGCCTCTGCCGAAGTGTTTATATCTGTGGACCTTGACCAGCGGCAGAGCTAGGTAACAAGCCAAGGGAGCCGCTTCAGATAACGGCACGACCACTACGCTACAAGACGATTACGCAAAGGTAACTATTTAGTAACGGAGCTCGCATTTTCACCTGGGTGCCGCCTCTTGGTAATTGCAGCCCGGAGCGGCCTGGACCGGAGGGATCAGGCGGGCGAATCGGTCTGGCGTACGACGTTGGCTGTCGCGAAGTTGCCAAAGCCCTGAACCAGTTCGCCGGGAGCCAGCCTCAGTCCGCGGGCGAGCCCCGTTCCCCTAAGGACAGCACCGCGCTTCTCCGCCGGATTTGAGCGGAAGTCTCCGCCGTCGGCGAGAACCACTGAATCCGCTTCGACGGCACCCATGATCTGTGAGCCGGTGCCAAGCACTGACCGGCCGGTCACCACGGGCCCGTTGGCCAGCCGTGCGCCGTCGCCCACTGCCACGGCATGGGTCCGGCCCGCCTTGAGCTGGACTCCGCCGGGCCCCAGCGTGATTTCGGAGCCCAGGAGGAGCATTCCACCGTGCTCGGCGGTGAGAAAGGTGCCTGGATGGAAAACATTCCGGTGTCCGATAACGCAGGAACTCTGGTCATCCACCTGGATAACCACTCCGGGATACAGCACATTGCCTTCGCCGAGCTGAGCTCTTCGTGAAATCAAGGTCGATGACGGGTCGAGTATCTGCTGGGTAGCGCACAGCTGCAGGACTTCCGCGACGGTGAGGAATCCTAAATCCTGGCGAATGCTGTCGGCATCGGTTCGCTGAGGCGCTGGCATAATTCTTCTCTTCTTTCGTGATCTGGCCGGATCGCAATATATCAACGCGCTGGGAGCACTCTTAGCCTACCGTCCTTGCCCGGGTGCTGCGGCGGCAGAACGCCCGGCGGCGCGGAAGTCGGCCGCTCGGCGGGCAGGTTCGGTGCCGACGGAAACAAAAGGCGTGAAAAGACACGAAAAATCATCCCCGGTGAAATGCAACCTGGTCCCGGCGAATTCATCAGGTGATGCTCCGGGACGGCAGGCGGGCTAGGACCGCAGATAGGCCAGGGCAGCCAGGACCCGACGGTGCCCGTTGTCCAGCGGCGAAAGTCCCAGCTTCGCGAAGATGTTGCCAATATGCTTGCTGACGGCGGTCTCTGAGACTGAAATTGCCTGCGCAATGGCGGCATTGCCGAGCCCCTCGGCCACCAGCCCCAGCACCTCGAATTCCCGCGGGGTCAGCGACCGAATGGGATCCTGGGTGCTGCGTCGGCTGAACAGCTGCGCAATGACCTCCGGGTCCATCACCGTTCCGCCGTCCAGCACCCGCTTTAGGCCGTCCACAAAGTCGCCGACCTTGCCCACACGTTCCTTGAGCAGGTAGCCCACGCCCTGCGCGCCGGAGGCAAGCAACCGCCCGGCGTAGCGGTCCTCCACATAGGCGGAGAGGACGAGCACGGGAAAATTGGGCACCCGGGAGCGGAGTTCCAAGGCCGCACGCAGGCCTTCATTGGTGTACGACGGCGGCATCCGCACGTCCAGCACCGCACCGTCGGCGCTCCCCGGCTCAAAGGCCGCAAGCAGGTCCTCGGCGTTGTCGGCGGAACCGACCACCTCGAATCCTTCGCCCTGCAGCAGCAGTTCCAAGCCCGCCCGCAGAAGGGCGTCGTCTTCGGCTATCAGAAGGCGCATGGCAGTTCTACCCTCACAACAGTGGGCCCTCCGTCGGGGCTGGCCAGGACCAGCTTGCCGCCGAAGGCCGCCGCCCGCCGGGCGATCCCGGCCAGTCCCGTGCCCGAGCGGCCGGCGGCCTCAGCCGACCCTGCGGTCTCAGGCGAACCTGCCCGCGCGCCGCCTCGGCCGTCGTCGTTCACTTGGATCACCAGAATGTCCTCCCGCGGCGATGATTCGGTTTGCAGAACCACGTCAATCCGTGACGCGTCGGCGTGCTTTGCCGCGTTGGTCAGGGCTTCAGCGAGGACAAAGTACGCTGCCGCCTCCACCGCGGCGGGAGCCCGCCGCAGGCCGCTGGTATTCAGGGAACACGGAACCGGTGACCGGCTGGTCAGCGAAGCGGCGGCCCCGCCCAGCCCCAGTTCGTCCAGGACCGGCGGATAAATATCGTGTACTGCCGCCCGCAGGCCGGCCAGGGCTTCGGCGGCGGCATCCTGCGCGCGCCCAAGAAAAGGCATTGCCGCCGCCGGATCCGTTTCGGCAGCCCGCTGTGCCAGCCCGAGCATCATGACGACGCCGACGAGGCGGTTCTGCGCGCCGTCGTGCAGTTCCCGCTCGATGCGCCGCAGTTCCGCCGCGTGGGCGGCGAGGGCATTGGCCCGGGCAGCGGACAGGTCGGAGATGCGCCGGGACAGCTCCGCGAACCGCCGGGGGGACAGAATGCCCAGGGTTGCGTCGCTGATCCGTCGCGCCATCCAGGGCAGCAGCAGCCAGGCGGCGACGGCGTAGCCCAGTCCCAGCAGGATCATCAGGAGGGCGTCGGTCCAACTTGTGACGGCGACTGTCAGCTCCAGCGGCGCTTCCGGCGGAAACAGGGGCCAGAAGGGGGCGGCCACCACGTACAGCACCGCACCAACGGGCAGCGCGAGAGCGAGGGCGGCGGCCGGCACGGCAAACGCGCAGTGGAACAGAAGCCAGGCCACATCACGGCGAGTCTCCGGAGAGCTGAGCAGGGCGGCCAGCTCAGTGAAGGAGTGCCGGCCGGTGAGGCGGCGCCGGTCAAACGGAAGAACCGCGGAAGAGAATCCGGCTGCGCGTCCCTGCGCCCGGGCGGCCACCCGGTTGAGCATTTCCAGGAGGCTCGGAACGGCGTACAGGCCCACGCCCAGGGCGACGAACGGAAGCAACACGATGCCGGCGAGCAGGATGCCCAGCGACGCCAGCCAATACCCGCCCTCGCACACCAGGAACCGCAAATCCCGGGCACGGGTCTCCAGACTGGTTCTGCTCGGGAAGCTCACCCGTTGAATTATGCCCGACGCCGAAACGGCTGTCGGTATAGCCAGCTATACCCCGGATTGGGGTGCTGGCTGTATCGGACCTCGGGTTCGTCCTCCGTAGCGTCGAAGGCAGCACCTGCACCGCGGATCACAACCTCCGTTGAAGACCTCCACCGCCGATAAGAACCGCCGACCAAGGGATGAACCCATGTTTTCCGATGCCGCAGAATTCTCCGGCCCCGCTGCCCTGCAGCTGCAGGGCGTGTCCAAAAGCTACCGTTCCGGCACCGCGGGCGTGCCGGCCCTGCGGGAGGTGTCGCTGGCCGTTCCGGCCGGAACCTTCACCGCGGTCATGGGGCCCTCCGGGTCCGGCAAAAGCACGCTGCTGCAGTGCGCCGCCGGTCTGGACACGCCGGACAGCGGCCGTGTCCTGCTGGGCACCACCGAGATTTCGCGCCTGGGCAGCAAGGCACTGACCCGCTTCCGCCGGGATCATGTCGGCTTCGTGTTCCAGTCCTACAACCTGCTGCCCCAACTGTCAGTGGTCCGGAACGTCACGCTGCCGCTGCTGCTGGCCGGGCGCGGCACCGACTCCGCCTGGCTCGACTACGTTATGGACGCCGTGGGTCTGGCCGGGCTGGGGGAGCGGAAGCCGCAGGAACTCTCCGGCGGGCAGCAGCAGAGGGCGGCGATCGCGCGGGCGCTGATTACCCGCCCGGACGCTGTTTTCGCCGACGAACCCACCGGCGCTTTGGACTCCGGCACGGCACGCCAGGTGCTGGACCTGCTGCGGCACACCGTCTCGGTCCTGGGACAGACGGTTGTCATGGTCACCCATGATCCGGTGGCGGCCGGCTCTGCTGACACAGTCATTTTCCTCGCCGACGGACGCCTCGACGGCAGCATGAGCGGTGCCACCGCCCGCGACGTCACCGAACGCATGGCCTACCTGGGGGAGCGCTGACATGTTTGCTCTTGCCAAAGCATCCATCCGGCACCACCGCGGCGGATTCGCCGGGGTTTTTGTGGCCGTGTTCCTGTGCGCCGGGCTCATCACGGCCATGGGCGTCCTCATCGAAACCGGGCTTCGCGGCGGCACGGCCCCGCAGCGGCTGCAGGGCGCCGACGTCGTAGTGGGCGCCCCGCAGGCGCTGCCGGTGGTGGAGGACATGGACGCCCCCTTCGCCGAACGCGTCCTGCTTCCCTCCGGTGCGGTCGCTGACATACGCGCCGTTCCCGGGGTGGAACGGGCGGTGGGCACCATCGAGCTTCCGCTGGCCACCACGGACGGTACGGCGGTTTCCGCGGCTGCCTGGGAATCGGCTGCCCTGGCACCGTACAGGCTGTCCTCCGGGAAGCCTCCGCAGCAGGCCACCGACGTGGTGGTGGACGGCTCCTTTGAAGCGGTTCCGGGCAGCCGGCTCGTCCTTGCCCACGGCGGCGTTCCAACGGAATACACGGTGTCCGGCATCGCCGCCCCGGAGGCGGGGGATACCGGCTCGGCGTCCCCCGCCGTCTTCTTCAGCTCCGCGGGCGCGGCGGCCCTGTGGCCGCACGGCGAGACGGTGGCGACGGTGGGCGTGATAACCGAGCCCGGCGTCGAGCCGAAACAGCTCGCGGCTGCCATCGAGGCGCAGGTGACGGGCGTCGTGGGCTACATCGGCGACCGGCGCGGTGACGTGGAGAACCTCGGCGGATCGGCTGCCCGGTCCGCGCTGCTGCTGTTCAGCGGCTCGTTGGCCGGGGTGGCCCTGATGACCGCGGTCTTTGTCACCGCGGGCACCCTCTCGCTGTCCGTCCTGGGGCGCCGGCGGGAGTTCGCGATGCTGCGGGCCGTCGGGGCCGGGGCAAACCAGACACTGGGCATCGTGGTCCGTGAAGTCCTGCTGGTTTCCGGCGCCGCTGCCGTCCTGGGTGCGGTTCCCGGCTACTGGCTTGCCGGTTTCCTGGGGGAGCGGTTCACTGCGGCCGACGTCCTTCCGGAATACTTCCAGCTGGCCTTCAGTCCGCTTCCGGCGCTCGCCGCTGTCCTGATCAGCATCGCCGCAGCGGTCGCTGCCTCGCTCGTCGCCGCCCGCGGAACGGTCCGCGCGGCACCCACAACAGCGCTGCGTGAGGCGGTAACGGAGAAATCCTCTCTGGGCCGTGGGCGCGTCATCACCGGCCTGACCCTGCTGGGCGGGGGTTTGTTCGCGTCAGCGGTGCCGGTTGCCGTTCCGGGCGCCGCAGGATTGGCCGCGGCGGCCTCCGGCATCCTGCTCCTGGTGATCGGCGCCGGCGTCCTCGGCCCCTGGCTGGTGACCGGCGCGCTGAAACTGGTGCAACCACTAATGCGCCGCCACGCCTCCGCTTCCCTGGTCCTGGCGGAGGCCGCTGCCAGCGCTTTCCCGCGCCGACTCGCCGCAGGGATCGTTCCCCTGACGCTGGCGATTGCGCTCGGATCGGTGCAGTTCTTTATGCCGGCCACGATTGAAACGGAGGCCAAGCGGCAGTCCGGCGACGGAATGGTGGCCGGGTACCTGGTCAGCGCACCGGGTTCGGGGATCTCCAACGAGCTCGCCGAAACGGTGGCTGCGGTCCCCGGGGTGGGAACCGTCTCACCGGTGGCCCGTTCCGCCATCCTCGCCGAAACCCGGTTCCTGGGAATGGAGGACGGCATGCAGTCCTACGCCGTTCAGGGCCTGACGCCGCAGGATCTGCACGGTGCCCTGGACCTCGATGTGCGGGAGGGGTCCCTGGACCGGCTGGCCGATCCGGGAACCGTAGCCCTGAGCGCGGACCTGGCCCGGGAATCCGGCACGGCGCCGGGCGGGGAGTTTTCCTTCCACTACGGCGACGGAACCAAGGCGACCGCCGTCGTCGTCGCCACCTACGAGCGGGGACTGGGGTTCGGCGACGTCGCGGTGGCCAATGACACGCTGCGCAGCCACATCACCACTGGCCTGAACGACTACTTGCTGGTCACCGCTGAGCCGGGAACGGATCCCGGGGGACTGAACGCCGCGGTCAGCGATCTTGGCCTGACAATCCTGGACCGGGAGGAGCTCGGCGCTGCCGGAGCCGCGGAGCGGAACGCCGAGTCGTGGGTTTCCATTCTGGCGATGCTGGTCCTGCTGGGATATCTGGGCGTGTCAGTGGTCAACACTCTGGTGATGGCAACGGCCCGGCGCCGGCCCGAGATGCTGCTGCTGCGCACCTTAGGGGCCTCGGACGCGCAGCTGCGCCGGATGACCGGGCTGGAATCGGTTGCGGTGGCGGGAATCGCCGTCGTGCTGGGAACGGCGCTCGCAGTGCCGCCGCTGATGGGCATTGCGGTCAGTGTCTCCGGGCAGCCGTTGCCGACCATTCCGCCGCTGGCCTATCTGCTGCTCATTGGCGCAACGGCGGTCCTGGGGACGGGATCCATCGCGGTGGCCACGCGTGCCGCGCTGCGGCCGGAGCGGGCCGGCTGATTTTGGCCGGTACGATCAGGAGCGGTGCCACCGCCGGTACCGTCGAAACCCTGAACCTGGTGCTCGACGACGTCGTCCCGCAGCCACAGACGGCCGTTAGCACGCTCTCCCAGAAAGAATTACGCTGCTCCGGAGCCCGGCAGGCCGCCGGTTTCCGGAGCAGGCCACTGTCATGACCTTCCAAACTTCTCCCGCCGCAGCCACGTCAGCAGCCGCCGCAGCAGCCACCTCCGGGCGGCAGCTGCTGCGCGCGGGCCTGCGCCGCAACCGCCGACGCCTCGTCCTTTCCTCACTGCTGATCATGGGGCACCAAACCTGCGAAGCGCTGGTCCCCGTGGCAATCGGCTGGACGGTGGACCTGGCGGTCGTGAGCCGGAACCCCGGAGTGCTGGTGCTCTGCCTGGCGGCGCTGACCGCGTTGTTCCTCACCCTGACCATGTGCTGGCGCTGGGCCGCGCGGTACGCCTACGGCGCCGCCCAGGACGAAGCGCACACGCTCCGTTCCGAGCTGGCCGGGCACTTCCTCCGGCACCGGCCGCGGGGAGCTTCCCGGCCCCGGGGCGAACTGCTGTCCATCTCCACGTCCGACGCCGATGTGGCCTCCCAGGCGGTTGCCTATGTCTCCGGACTCTGGGGCGCGGCCGCCGCCCTGGCTGTCAGCTGCGGCGTCCTGCTCAGCATCGACGTCCGGCTGGGGCTGCTGCTGGTGGGAGTCGCCGTGGGAATTACCGTCGGGCTGAACCTCGTCTCTCCGCTGCTGTCCCGGCGCACCGCCGCACAGCAGGAAAGCCTGGCCGCCACGTCCGCGCTGGCCGCTGACCTGCTCGGCGGGCTGCGCGCGCTGCACGGCCTCGGCGCGCAGCAGCAGGCGGCCGCCAGATACCGGAACGTGAGCCGCCGGGCGCTGGCGGACGGCATCCGCTCCGGCAATACCCGGGCCGTC
Source organism: Arthrobacter sp. zg.Y820 (assembly GCF_030125555.1). Taxonomy (NCBI): domain Bacteria; kingdom Bacillati; phylum Actinomycetota; class Actinomycetes; order Micrococcales; family Micrococcaceae; genus Arthrobacter; species Arthrobacter sp. zg.Y820. Next base: position 184,621 of record NZ_JASKLX010000008.1, on the reverse strand, counting down.
CAGCTGGCCGCGACCGCGCTGGGCAGCACCCTGGTTCTTGCGGTGGCCGTGGCTGCAGCCGGCCTGCTGGCCCTGCGCGGAGAGATCTCGCTGGGCGGCTTCATCGCTGCGGTTGGCGCGGCGCAGTTCATTGCCGAACCGCTCGGCCACGTGGGGATGTTCCTGCAGCAGCGGGCCGCCGCACATGCCGGTGCCGACCGGATCGCCGCAGTGCATGCCGAGCCCGACGCCGAGCCTTCCAGCGGCTCGGACCAGCCGTTCCGTGACCAGCTCGTTCCGGATCTCTCCATCCGCACCGCTGACGGCCGGGAGCTGCTGCACCTGAAACCGGGTGAAATGGTGGGCCTGGTTGCCGATGCGCAGAGCGTTGAGCTGCTCTACGGTCTGATCGGCTCCGCGGTGCCCACATCCCGAGTCCATCTGGAGCCCCACCACTGCGACCTCTTCGCCGGAACTGTTGCGTCGAACCTGGCCCTCGCGGGGACGGGCGCGGGGACAGGCGCCGGGTCAGACACCTTCGCCGCCGAAACACGCCGGATGGCGGCAGCCCTGGCAGCCGCCCACGCCCACGACGTGGTGGCTGCCCTCGACGACGGTCTGGACTCACGCGTCACCGAGCGGGGGCTTTCCTTCTCCGGGGGCCAGCGGCAGCGCCTGGCACTGGCCCGGGCGCTTCACGCCGATCCGCCGCTGCTGGTGCTGAGCGATCCCACCAGTGCCGTGGATTCCGTCACGGAGCAGAGCATTGCCCGCGGCATTCGAAGCCTGCGCCACGGCCGGGACGGCGGAAGGGTCACCGTGGTGGCAACCGCCAGTCCGGCCCTGCTGGCGCTGACCGACCGTGTCGTCCTGCTGCGCGGCGGACACGTGGTTGCCGCCGGCACCCACCTTGAACTGCTGGATGGCAGCTCCGACTACCGAAAGGCGGTGCTGCGATGACCGCCGGACCGGACGCCCTGAATTCCGACCTGAAGTCCGTGCCGGACACCCATCCCGGTGCCATGGACCCCGGCGCCCGCACGGGGCAGGGAGCAGCCGTTCCGCTGCCGATCGCCGGACGGCGGCAGACGCTGGCGATGCTGGACGGGCAGTTGCGCTCGATGCCTGTCCTCGCCGCCGCCGCGCTGCTGCTGTGCCTGGCTGCCGCGGGCTGCGGCCTGGCGGCGCCCTGGCTTATCGGGGCGATCACCAACACCGTTCTGGAGGCGATGACGGCGGGCCCGGACGCTGCGGGTGCGGCGGAAGACCGGCTGATCGGGCTGGTGGCCGTCCTGGTCGCCGCCGGCGTGGCCGCGGCGGGACTGACCGCCGTGAGCGCCGCCTGTGTGTCCCGGCTGGGGCAACGCCTGCTGGCCGGCATGCGCGAAACGGCCCTCACCCGGGCGTTGGAACTGCCCGGGGAAACCGTGGAAGCGAGCGGCCACGGTGACGTGCTGAGCCGGGTGGGCGACGACGTCGCCGTCGTCAGCCAGGCCGTGACCGCGCTGCTGGCACCCTGGATCGGCGCCGTCCTCACCGTGGTGCTCACTGTTGCCGGGCTGGCCGCGCTCGACCCCAGACTGGCGCTGGCCGGGTTGTGCGCCGTTCCGGTCTACTACTTTGCGCTGCGCTGGTACCTGCCGCGCGCGGCACCCCGCTATGCCGCCGAGCGGGTCGCCTTTGCCGAACGCGCCGAGGTGGTCACGGCCTCGCTGGCCGGGGTGGCCACTCTGCAGGCCTACAGGGCGGAGGAGGCATACGCAGGAAAGATCAGCACCGCCTCGGCAAAGGCCCGCGACATTTCCCGCGGCGCTCTCTGGTTCTACACGGGCTGGAGCAAGTGGCTGAACATTGCGGAGCTTACCGGGCTGGGAATGATCCTGCTCACCGGCTTCCTGCTCTCCTCGGCCGAGATCGTCACCGTGGGAGCCGTAACGGCGGCCGCCCTGTACTTCCACCGGCTGTTCAACCCGCTGGGGATCATCATTTCCAGCTTCGACGAAATTCAGTCCGCAGCGGCCAGCCTGGCGCGCATTGCCGGCCTGGCCGGAGCGGAGGCCGGACCGGGCACAGCCAAGCGCAAGCCTGCCGGAGCACCTCAGCCTGCCGGCTCCGGGGGAGGGACGGCAACAGCGGACCTGACGGCAGCCGGGGAAGTGGCGGTGGAGAACCTCACGCACCGGTACGGCAGCACCACGGTCCTGGACAACGTCTCGCTGACCATTGCCGATCGGGAGCACATCGCCCTGGTGGGGCCCAGCGGTGCCGGGAAATCCACGCTGGCAGCCCTGATCGCCGGGGTGCTGACCCCGGCGGAAGGGGCCATCCGGCGCGGCCCGGCAGTCCCGAGCGGGCCGACCGGCCCGGACACAACGGCCCGGGAAACGCCGCGGACAGTGCTTGTGGCGCAGGAACCCCATGTTTTCGCCGGACCGCTGATCGACGATCTGCGGCTGGCCCGGCCGGACGCGACCGCCGCCGACGTCGACCGCGCCCTGGAACTGGTGGGCGCAGCACCCTGGGTGGCGGCCCTGGAGAGAGGAACGGCAACGGTTATCGGCGAGTCGGGCCACGCCCTGACTCCCGGGCAGGCCGCGCAGCTGGCGCTGGCCCGCGCGTGGCTGGCGGATCCGGCGGTGCTGATCCTGGATGAGGCCACGGCGGAAGCGGGCAGCGCCGAGGCCGGAGTGCTGGAAGCGGCAGCCACCGCCGTCATGCGGGGACGGACAGCAGTGGTGGTCGCACACCGCCTCACCCAGGCCGCCGCCGCCGACCGCGTGATCATGATGGACGCCGGCAGAATTCTCGAGCAGGGCAGCCACGCCGAGCTCCTGGCGCACCGCGGCGCCTACGCCGGGCTCTGGGCGGCGTGGCAGCGCTAGCAGATGGAACACCCGCCGGGCGGGATGCGCCCGCCGTCTTTGGGGTCCGGATAGGATTGCAGCTCGGGCAAGACCCGGCCCCATCCACATCCCACCGTGAACAGGATTTCTCTCTTTTGAGCCAAAACCCGCCTTCCGCCGTCTCCTCGGAACCGCTGCCGCCGGAGCCGCAGCCCCCGTCCCACGCGGCGTCAGCCACGAAAACAACCGGGACAGCAGCCGGCAAAACACGCCGCGCCGGACGCGTTCCCGCCCCCGATGCACTGGATTCGCGGACCAAGACAGTGATCGCGCTCCTGCTGGTCTCGTCCTTCGTGGTCATCCTGAACGAAACCATCATGAGCGTGGCCCTGCCGCGGCTCATGGCTGACCTGAACATCACCGCCGGCACCGCCCAGTGGCTGACCACCGGTTTCATGCTCACCATGGCCGTGGTCATTCCCGCCACCGGTTTCCTGCTGCAGCGCTTCTCCATGCGGGGCCTGTTCATGACTGCCATGTCCCTGTTCAGCACCGGAACCCTGCTGGCCGCACTGGCTCCGGGATTCGGCACGCTGCTGGCCGGCCGCGTCATCCAGGCAGGTGGAACCGCCATCATGCTGCCCCTGCTGATGACGACGGTCCTGAACGCCGTCCCCGCCCACCGGCGCGGACGCATGATGGGCACAATTTCAATCGTCATCGGGGTGGCCCCGGCCATCGGCCCCACGGTCTCGGGCATCATCCTCAGCGTTCTGGACTGGCGCTGGATGTTCTGGCTGGTCCTGCCGATCGCCCTGCTCTCCCTCGTGGTGGGCGCGCTGAAGGTCCAGAACCTCACTGAAACCAAACGGGTGCCGTTCGACGTGCTTTCGATCGTGCTGTCCACCTTCGCGTTCGGTGGGCTGATCTTCGGCCTGAGCAGCATCGGCGAAGCCGCCGAGGGCAAGGCACTGATGCCGCTGTGGATTCCGATTACCGTCGGTGCCTTGGCGATGGCCGGATTCATCTCCCGGCAGCTGGTGCTTCAGCGCACCGACCGGGCGCTGATGGACCTGCGCACCTTTGCCAGCAAGCCCTTCGTCGTCGCCATTGTCCTGTTTGTGGTCAGCATGATGGCCCTGTTCGGCTGCCTGATTGTCCTGCCGCTGTACCTCCAGAACGTGCTGGGCCTGAGCACCCTGAACACCGGCCTGCTGCTTCTGCCGGGCGGCGCCGTGATGGCGATTCTCTCGCCGATCGTCGGCGGGCTCTTCGACAGGTTCGGTCCCCGTCCGCTGGTCATTCCCGGCGCCGTGGTCCTTAGCGCCGCCCTGTGGGGCATGACGACGCTGGACGAAGGCAGCCCCGTCGTAGTCGTGATCGTCCTTCATTGCCTGCTGAACACCGGCCTCGGGTTCATTTTCACCCCGCTCTTCACTTCGGCGCTGGGCTCACTGCATAAGTCGCTCTACTCCCACGGCAGCGCGATCATCAACACCGTGCAGCAGCTGGCCGGAGCCATCGGCACCGCGGTCTTCATCACCCTGATGACCACGGGCACCACGGCGGCACTGAGCGACGGCGTCGCTGCTGTCCCGGCCGCGGCCGCCGGCGTGCACACCGCCTTCTTCTGGGGCGCAGTCATCTCCCTGGTGGCCGTGGCAGCGTCATTCCTGGTCCGCCGGCCCACCAATGAACTGCCCGACGGCGTGGCCATCCACTAAGGCGGTCACTGCCTCCGGCGGCCGGTGATTTCGGGCAGCAGTGCCCGCAGTGACCGGCCCCGGAGCGCGCCCAGCCACACTCCCGCACCGTAGGCCAGATCGTCGAGGCGTCGGGCGGCGGCAAAGCGGAGGAGGTCCAGGTCCGCTCCGGTGCGCAGATATTCGACGGTGGTGTCAGCCAGCGCTGCCGCCAGCACCGCCCGCCGGAGGCGGCGTGAAAGCAGGCAGCCCGCGGCGGCCAGCGGCCACCAGTGCCGCAGCAGCAGCGCCGAGGTCTGCCCCAGCGCGGCGACGGCGCCCCGCCCCGCGAGCGAAACGCCGAGAAGAATCGGATGCGGGCTGCGCCGCAGTTTGCCGGCCAGGCGAAGCGCCGTAAAGGCGGTCAGTGCTGCTGCAGCGGGCAGCGACCAGCGCCGCTGCGCCAAAAGCGCCGCAACCAGAGCGGCACTCCACGGCGAGAGAACCGCCGGAGCCACGTTGGATCCGTGCCGGAGGGCCAATTCGTGGGCTCCCGTGCCGTAAAACGCCTTCCGCACCAGCCACGGCAGCAGTTCCCTGCGGTGCTCATGCCGCGCCGCGACGGAGGCCTCGTAGCGAACGCGCCAACCCCCGGCAACCAAGTTCCAGACCAGATCCACGTCCTCGGCGACCCGGAGTTCCGGGCTGAAGCCGGATCCCAGCGCGTCCACCCGTCCCACCAGGCAAGCGGCTGGCAACCACGACACGGGTGAGCGGGGATGAACCAGCGAGGAACGGGTTCCCAGATCCAGCGAGGAGCGTGAATCCTCGTACCGGCAGATCCAGCCGGCGTCCGGCCCCGCGTTCCAGCCCAAGATGCGCGGCGCGGCCAGCGCCACCTGCGGATCGGCGAAGTGGCGCAGCAGCATCGGCACCGTCTGCGGATCCAGCACCATGTCCGAGTCAGCAAACACCACAAAAGGCGTCAGAACCCGGCGCAGCCCAGCATTGCGGGCGACGGCGGGTCCGCCGTTCACGGCCAACGGAACATACTGCGCACCGTGGGCGGCCGCCGTGACGGCGACGGCGTCAGCGTCCAGGGAGGCGTCGTCGACCACTATCACCGCCTTGCCCGACCCGATGCTTTGCAGCAGTCGGTCCAGGGCTTCGGGCCGGTCCCGCACCGGCACCACATACGTCACTAGCTCAGGATCCACATCCGGCAGCGATGCCAGTACAGGCTCCGCCATGCCAAAACCGAGCAGCTTGTCCACCAATGCCCGGGAACGCCGGTCCACCACCGTCAACTCCCGGTCCGCCAGCAGCGTCTGGGCCGCAGGGCCCAAAAACAGCACCCGGAGCGGGGCGCCTCCAGTCAGGACGGTTCCCCGGCCGCTGACCCGGACACCCCCGGCCAGCCGCACCCGGAACCCCGGCGGCAGCGCGGTCATATGGCCGCTCCGGCGGACTGCAGGCAGCCGTGCCGGTCCGCCGCTCCCGCCATCCGCGCCAGCACCGAGGCCACGGCACCATGCAGCAGGTCGGCGCCCTCCGCCGCGGAGGCGCCCTCGGGATTGCCCAGGATCCCCGACGCTGACACCGCAGCCACCCCGCCGGCGGCCATGGCCGGCATTAGGTCGGCGAGGGCTGCGGTATTGCCCCGGACAGCCCTTCCGGTGTCCACGGACTCCGGAACCAGATGCAGCATCAGCGAGGTCTCGGTCCGTCCGGCGTGCGCGTCGACGGCGCCGGCCAGGCAGGGAACCCAGCTGACAGTGTGCCCTTCTCCGGTCAGCCGGGTAACGGCGCGGGCCAGGGCGGTGGTGTTGCCGCCGTGCGCATTCACGAAAATGATGCGCCCGGCCCAAGTGGACAGTGACCGCACCAGCTCAATCACCACGCTTTGCAGGGCGTCAGTGCCCAACGACACAGTGCCGGGAAACTGCTGGTGCTCGCCACTGGCGCCGTAGGGCAGGGCAGGAGCGACGACGACGCGGCCCTGGCGCTTCTGCCCGCCCAGTTCGGCGGCCACGCCCCGGGCCACGGCTGCCGCAATGACGGTGTCGGTATCCAGCGGCAGATGCGGGCCGTGCTGCTCGGTGGACCCCGCCGGAATCAGCACCGTGGCGCCACCGGGCACATCCGGCCAGGGCAGCGCCGCCAGCTCTTCCGGAAGATGGACCTCCTGCATTCAGGGCTCCCGGACCGGCAGCGACATCCCCAATGCGCGGGTGAACCCCGGCGGGATGACCAAGTCCCGGGTGCTGAGTTCGTGGATCGAGGAATGGCCCAGCCCGCGCAGCGCAGAATCCAGCCCGCCGTGCAGGATTTCCAGGACATTCTCCACGCCGATTTGCCCGTTCGCAGCCAGCCCCCAGAGGTAAGCGCGGCCAATCATCACGGCCCGCGCGCCCAGGGCCAGAGCCTTGGCGACGTCGGACCCGCGCCGGATTCCGCCGTCGAGCAGTACCTCCACTTGGTCGCCGACAGCCTCGGCGACCGAGGGAAGGAGCCGGATCGTCGCCGGAGTGCCGTCGAGGTTGTTGCCTCCGTGGTTGGACACGGAGAGCGCGCTGACGCCGATATCCACGGCCCGGCGCGCGTCATCAACCCGGGAGACGCCCTTGAGCATGAACGGTCCGCCCCACGCCTCCCGCAGCCAGGCGACATCCTCCCATGTGGGAGGGGGAGTCTGCATCCACTCGCCGTAGGCGCCGAAAAATGTGGGTGCCGCACCCCCGGGCGGTGTGACGTTCGGCGCGGTAAGGTCCGGTACCCGGCCTGATTTGGCGAAGTCCAGCAGCCAGCGTGGATGGGGCAGGACTTCAGGAGCGAGCCGTGCCATTGCCTTAACGGTCATCTTCTCTGGGATAACCGGGCTGCCCCAGTCGCGTCCGTTGGAGAAGGACCAGTCCAGGGTGGAAATCAGGCCGGTGGCACCGGCGGCCCTGGCCCGTTCCATCCGCTGCAGCATCACCTCCCGCGTGCCGCTCCAATACATCTGGAAGAACAGCTGCGAACCGGCGGCAGCCACCTCCTCCACCGGTTTGCTGGCAAAAGAACTGAGGCTCATGACGGTGCCCCGGGCGGCGGCGGCCCGTGCCACCGCCACCTCGCCGTCCGGATGCACCGCCTGCACACCGGTGGGGGAGATAATCACCGGCAGGGAGATTTGGTGGCCCATGACCGTGGTGGAGAGGTCTCGCTTGGCGGTCTGGCCGACCACATGCGGAGCGAACCCCAGTTCGGAGTAAGCGGCAATGTTGTCATCAACGGTCACCCCGCGTTCGGACCCGGCCACCAGGGCACCGTAAACGGACTTTGGGAGCCTTCTTTTGGCGCGCCGCTGCGCTTCGGCAACAGTTTCAAACCATGGGTTCCTGAACATGGCATTTCCTTCCTTCGGTGAGACTGGGCAGGGCTGGGGCGGAACTGGGCAGGGCAGGGGCGCCGCGGGAAACGGGTTCCGTGGCTCTCATGTGCGGAACACCGCGCTGATGGCGGGGGCAATGTCCCGGTAGTTGCGGATGGTGCGGGGGGTACCGCGGCCCGCCTGGGCCAGTTCCCGGCCCAGAGCGACGTCCGTCTCGGCGCTGATGTCGATCAGCACGTCAAGCCGTGGCAGCCGGGTTGCGGCCAGTCGCGGATCGGGGCCGGCATTGTGGACGCAATCCGAGAGCAGCAGTACACGAGCGTCCCGGACCGGTTGCCGGGCCAGTTCCCGATGTGCGAGCTCGAGCGGAAAACTGACGTTCGTCAGTCCCCGCGCCGGCATCCGCAGCAGGGTATCCACCAGCTCCAGAGGCTTCAGTTCACCGCCCAAGGGCAGCAGCAATGCGGCATCGGACCAGAAAGCAATCACGGCCAGCGCATCCCGGTGCAGCTCGGACGCCAGCGCACCGACGGCGGCAGCCATCGTCTGCAGCCGCTCACCTTTCATTGAGCCGGACACATCGACCGCCAGCACCACGCTGCGGCGGGTCCGGATCCGGTCCCGGACCACAATGTCTTCATCCTCCGGCACTGGCCGTTCCGCCAGCACCTCCAGGGTCCGGTCCAGATCGATCTCGTCGGTGCCGCCGCGGTAGGGCAGGCTGGCCAGCACCCCGCCGCCCCGGTGCCTTGTGGAGGTACGACGCGGCCGAGGCACCGACAAAAGCGCGGCGATCTGCCGTACCCGTGCACGCACTGCCGGATCCACCGGAGCGTCCGAAATCCCGGCTGCCACCAGGGCGGCCGACTCATCGGTAAAGCCCGGGCGTGACGTCCCCGGCGGAGGAGCAGCGCCCGGAACCCGACGGCGGGAAGAGGCCGGGCGGATGACGACACCGCTGCCGCCGCTGGGCGCCGGTTCAAACACGGTGGGCTCCTCGGTCAGCTGCTTCGGCGTCCGGCGCAGCGGAGTGCGGCTTTGAGACTGCCGGGAGGTGCGCCGGACCACCGGCGAATCGGCTGCCACTTCTCTTCATCCGGGTGCTGCCGCTGCCGGGTTGAGGATGAAGTGGTCCTCCCAGATCTCCCGGAGTACGCGTTCCGGTGTGCTGTCGGCGGCTTCGTCCAGATGGATCCGGCCGGAGAGCGAGACAACCATGGCGTCGTAAACCATGCTTTGGTAGCCCTCGGTCCCGGCACCCGGGACTCCGCGCAGGCTTGCCAGCTGCAGGGCTACCAGCACGCAGTCGATGGCTCCACGCACGCTGGAGCCCTGCCGGACATCCGGATGCACGCGCGTGGCCCGGGTGACGGCCACTGCGTCAGTGGTCAATGCACGGCCCAGCGGCCCGTTCGCCTCGGTACGCAGCGCAACAATGCCGCGCTCGGCGTCGTCGTCCTGGTAGCCGATGGAAAGTCGGTTCAGGCGGTCATGCACCGAGGTGGACAGCCGGGTGGTGCCCATGTTGTCGTAGGGGTTCATAGAGGCGATCACGCGGAAGGTTGGGCGCGCGGTGATGCTGCCCACCCGCGGAACCGCTATGGAGCGGTCGGCCATCGCGGTCAGCAGGGTGTTCAGAGTGTCCTCCGGGGCACGGTTGAACTCCTCGATGTAGAGGAACCCGCCTGTCTGCATGGCTTCCACCAACGGTCCGGCGACAAAGTTGTCGGCGCTGTAGTCCTCGCGGAGCACCCGTGCGGGGTTGTGGTGGCCCACTAGTTTGGCGGGGGTGAGGTCGGCGTTGCCCTCGACGAAAAGCAGCGGAATGCCCCATTCCCGGGTGATGGCCCGGAGCATGGTGGTCTTGCTGGTTCCCGGGGGGCCCTCCAACACGATGTCCCGGCCGGCTGCGACGGCCGCGAGGGTCAATTCCAGCTCCCGCTCGCGGCCGACGAGGTGCGCGGCGATCCGGTCCCGGGTGTCGGAGATTTCCATTGCTTGCACTGGGAGTTCCTTTCGCTCCGGCTGCTTTAGCGGACGGCCCCGCCGGCGTCGACGGGGATTTGGCCACCGGTGACGTAGAAGGACTGGTCGGAAGCCAGCCATGCGACGGCGTTGGACACATGTTCGGGCTCGATCCAGGCCTTGCCCATCGGATTGGTGCCGGCGAAGGCCGCCTCGGCATCCGCAGCCTGCGGATCGTCCAACTCGGGCCGGAACAGCTGGTAGGTCTTCCGGTTCTTCACCATCAGGGTGTCGACGGAGTTCGGATGGATGGTGTTGACCCGGATTCCCAGCGGGCCGAGCTCGTTGGCCAGCGACTTCATCAGGCCCACCACGGCGTGCTTGGTGGTGGTGTATGCGGCAACGTTTGCCAGTCCCTTGAACCCGGCGAGGGATGAAATGATGACCACCGATCCGCCGGCGCCCGAAGCGATCAGGTGTTCGGCGGCGGCCTTGTAGGTGTGCCAGACGCCGGTGACGTTGATGTCCATGAGGTCCTGCCAGGACTGCTCGTCAACCTTGTGCGTGTCAGGGCCGAAGGTAAAAATCCCGGCGTTGGCCACTACGATGTCCAGCCGGCCCAGCTGCGCCACTCCCTGATTGACTGCCGCCGTCAGCGCCTCGATGTCCCGGACATCCGCTTCCATTGCCACGATCCGGCGGTCCAGGGCCTCGACCTGCCGGACGGTCTCCTTCAGGTCCTCCGGAGTGGCCGGCGGATAGAAATCGGTGACGCTGTCCACCGGGCCGCAGAGATCGACGGCGATGATGTCGGCGCCCTCCCGGGCCAGCCGGAGCGCGTGGCTGCGGCCCTGCCCGCGGGCAGCACCGGTGATGAATGCGACTTTTCCTTCAAGGGTTCCCATGGTGTTTCCTTTCCTGGTGCTGGTGCTGGTGCTGGTGCTGGTGCTGGTGCTGGTGCGGCCTGGTTGGCGCGGTGATCATTTGAGCAGGACGCCGGCGTCAATCGGGAACGTTACTCCGGTGATGTAGCGGGCCTCGTCTGAAGCAAGGAACAGCAGCGCGTTGCTGATGTCCCGTGCGTCAAGCAACGCGACGGGCAGGGGATTTACGGCAGCGAACGCTGCCATGACATCTTCCTTTTGCGGGTTTTCCAGATCCGGCCGGAACAGACGGTATGTGGGCTCGTTCAGGACCATGTCCGTGGCCACCGTGGATGGATGGAGTGAGTTCACCCGGATCATGTCCGGTGCCAGTTCCAAGGCCAGGGTTCTCATCAGACCAATCACACCGGTTTTGGCTGCCACATAATGGCCAATGTTCTGGGACGCTTTGATGCCGGCCCCTGAGCTGGTCAGGATGATGGATCCGCCGTTGCCCCCGGCCTTCAGATGGGGAATGGCTGCTTTGGCTGTATGCCACACGCCGGTGAGGTTGATGTCCATCATGTCCTGCCAGGATTCTTCGCTGATCTCCTCCATGCGGCCCATCGAGAAAATTCCGGCGTTCGCACTGACGATGTCCAACCGTCCCAGTTCCGCAACGCCCTCGTCCAGCGCTGCCTTCAAGGCGGTGTAGTCGCGAACATCGGCTTCGATGGCGACGATCCTCCGGTCGAGGGCTTCGACGTCTTTGACTGTCTGTTCCAGATCCTGGGTGGTCGCCATGCTGTAGGGCACAGAGCTGACCTGCCCGCAGATGTCGATCGCAATGATGTCTGCGCCCTCTTCAGCCAGGCGAATGGCGTGGGAGCGGCCCTGCCCCCGTGCCGCACCGGTAATAAAAGCGACTTTTCCTTCTACACGTCCCATTTGGTGCTCCAATCGGTTGATGGTGCGGATTAGTACTGGGTGTTTCCGGCGTCGACGGTCATTGTTAGTGAGGTGACATAGCGGGCCTCATCGGAGGCCAGGAAGAGGACGGCGTTGCTGATGTCCACCGGCTGGGTGATGTCCACGGGCAGCAGGTTGGTCATCATGCCAGCGACGCGCGGATGGTCGGTGAGCATCCCGCCCATGGCGGCCATGCCGTCGCCTGAGGCCATCGGGGTGTCCACGCCGGTTGGGTGGACGGAATTGACCCGGATGTGGTGTTCGGCGAGTTCGGTGGCGAAGGCATGCATCAGTCCGACAACGCCGTGCTTGGCAGCGACGTACGGGGTCAGGAACGGCAGTCCCTTCAGGCCCGCCGCGGAACTGGTGAGGACGACGGCTCCGCCGCCGGCCCGAACCAGATGCGGGGCCGCCAGCTGCACGGTGTTCCACACACCGGTGAGGTTGGTGCCGACAGTTTCCTCCCAGATTTCCGGGGTCACCTCATCCCACGGCTTCATGATGCAGATCCCGGCGTTGGCCACGACAATGTCCAGCCGGCCCAGCTCTGCCACCCCGGTGTCGATCGCCCGCTGCAGGGCGGCCCGGTCACGGACGTCGGCCTTGGTGGCGATGATCCGCCGGTCCAGGGCTTCCACTTCCTTCACCGTTTGGGCCAGGTCCTCCTCGGTGGAAGAGGGATATCCGATGCCCGGGATGGTGTCGCAGAGATCGACGGCGATGATGTCAGCGCCCTCCTGCGCGAGCCGGATCGCGTGGCTGCGGCCCTGCCCCCGGGCTACTCCGGTAATGAATGCGACCTTTCCTTCTACACGCCCCATCGCGTGCTCCTTTCGGGTGGTTGTGTCGGCTGATGCTGCGGAACCGGAAGTGTGGAACTAGTACTGAGTGACGCCGGCGTCGACGGTCATAGCCAGTGATGTGACGTAGCGGGCCTCGTCAGAGGCCAGGAAGAGGACGGCATTGGCAATGTCCTCGGGCTGAACCAGTTCCACCGGCAGGAGATTGGTCAACATGCCGCCGACACGCGGATGTGCTGCGAACATCGCGTTCATGGCGGCCAGTCCGTCCCCGGCCGACATGGGAGTGTCCACGCCGGCTGGGTGAACGGAGTTGACCCGGATGTGGTGTTCGGCGAGCTCGGTGGCGAAGGCGTGCATCAGTCCGACGACGCCGTGCTTCGAGGCAACGTAGTGGGAGAGGAACGGAAGCCCCTTCAAGCCCGCGGAGGAGCTGGTGAGGATGATGGACCCGCCGCCGGCCTGCACCAGATACGGCGCCGCCAGCTGTACGGTGTTCCACGCGCCGGTGAGGTTGGTGCTGATGGTGTCCTGCCAGATTTCCGGAGTCACCTCGTCCCACTGCCTCATGATCATGATTCCTGCGTTGGCCACCACTACGTCGAGGTGGCCGAATTCGGACACCCCCGCGTCCAGAGCCTGCTGCAAAGCGACTCGGTCCCGGACGTCGGCCTTGGCTGCAATGATCCGCCGGCCCAAGGCCTCCACCTCCTTAACCGTTTGCTCCAGGTCCTCCTCCGTCGCTGAGGGATATGCGATGTCCGGAATGGCGTCGCAGAGATCAACGGCGATGATGTCAGCGCCCTCCTGCGCCAGTCGGACGGCATGGCTGCGGCCCTGTCCCCGGGCTGCTCCGGTAATGAAAGCGACTTTTCCTTCTACACGCCCCATGGCATGTCTCCTTTGGTAATGGTGTTCACAATGGTTACTCGGGTTCAGAATGGTTATTTGGCTGTGGCTCCGGCATCGACGGGCAGGGTCACGCCGGTGATGTACCGGGCTTCGTCCGAGGCGAGGAACAGCACGGCGTTGGAAATGTCCACAGGTTCCACCCAGGGTATGGGCAGCACGTTAAGTGGCTGGAAACGTTCGGCGATCTGCTCGCGCGTCGGGTCTGCCAGATCCGGGGCGAAGAGCTTATAGATGACCTGGTTCTGGATCATGTCCGTGTCCACCCCCGTGGGGTGGACGGTGTTCACCCGGATCATGTCCGGTGCGAGCTCGAGCGCCAGGGCGCGCATCAGGCCCACCACCCCGTGCTTGGCTGCCACATAGTGTGCCGAGTTTTCGATGCCCATCAGGCCTGCGGTGGAGCTGGTCAGGATAATCGATCCGCCGTTGCCTCCCGCTTTCAGATGCGGAATGGCAGCTTTGGCGGTGTGCCAGACGCCGGTGAGGTTGACGTCCATCATGTCGCCCCACTCTGCATCGGAAAGCTCCTCCGCCCGGGCGAAACCGGCTATTCCCGCGTTGCCGCAGACGATGTCCAGCCGGCCCAGCTCGGCCACCCCCTCATCCACCGCAGCCTTCAGCGCTGCAAAGTCCCGCACATCGGCTTCAATGGCCACGATCCGCCGGTCCAGCGCTTCAACGTCCTTGACTGTCTGCTGCAGGTCCTCAGCGGTTGCCATCGGGTAGTGCACGGTGTCCATTTGCCGGCAGATATCGACGGCGATGATGTCCGCGCCCTCCTGGGCCAGCCGGATGGCATGGCTGCGTCCCTGCCCCCGGGCGGCACCGGTGACAAACGCTACTTTTCCCTCGACACGTCCCATTGCTGGTCCTCTTTTCTTCGTCGGTGCTCCGTGGTGTTAATGCGCGTGTTTCTTGCGTGCGTGGAATCAGCCGCAGCCGCACTTGTCGCCGCAGCCGCCGTTTCCTGCCGGATCCGCCGGCCCCGGGACGAATCCGGCGAGCGGATTTTCGGCGCAGGCACTCACCGGAGGCTGCTCCACCCGGCGCCGGGAAATGGTGACCGGAACCGGGCCGGTGCGTGGCCGGGGAGGGGAGGTCCGGTGGGAATGGTCGACGCCGGAGCGCGGCGCGGTTTCCGCCGTCCGGGCCTCCAGTGCTTCGGCGCCCAGTCCGCGGACACATTCCGGATCGGGACCGTCCAGCGGCAGGCCGGTGAAGAATTTGGCCGCCATGCAGCCGCCGCGGCAGGAATCATAGAAGGAACACGAGGCACACGCGCCGCCGGTCTGCGGGCTGCGCAACTCGGTGAAGAGCTCAGAGTGCCGCCAGACTTCAGTAAAGCCTCCCGGCGCGCGGACGTTGCCGGCCAGGAACTGGTCGTGGATGGCGAACGGACAGGCGTAGACGTCACCGACCGGATCAATCAAGCAAACCACCCGCCCGGCGCCGCACATGTTTAGTCCCGGCAGCGCACCGCCGTAGGCGGACAAGTGGAAGAAGGAGTCGCCGGTCAGCACGTCCTCGCCGTGGGCCACGAGCCAGTCGTAGAGTTCACGCTGCTGCTCCGCCGTGGGATGCAGCTCATCCCACACATCGGCGCCGCGGCCGGAGGGTCGCAGACGAGTCAGGCGCAGTTGGGCGTTGTACCTGTCGGCGATGGCCTTGAATTCGTCCAACTGCGGAATGTTCTGTCGGGTGCAGACCACGGAAATTTTGAAGCCGGTAAATCCGGCATCCGCCATGTTTTGCATGGCCCGCAGAGCCGTGTCGTAGGATCCTGGCCCGCGCACGTGGTCATTGACTTCGGCGGTGGCTCCGTCCAGGGAAATCTGTACGTCCACGTAGTCGCTGCCTGCCAGCCGCGCGGCAACCTCCGGGGTAACCTTCACACCGTTGGTGGAGAATTTCACCCCAACCTGGTGAGCTGTGGCGTAGTCCACAAGCTCCCAGAAATCGGGGCGCACCGTTGGCTCACCGCCGCCAATGTTCACATAAAAGACTTGCATGCGCTGAAGCTCGTCGATGATCCCCTTGCACTCCGCGGTGCTCAGCTCGCGGGGATCGCGGCGGCCTGAGCTGGACAGGCAGTGTACGCAGGAGAGATTGCAGGCATAGGTCAGCTCCCAGGTCAGGCAAATCGGGGCGTCCAGGCCGGTCTCAAACAGGTCAACGAGGGTAGTGGGCCGGGGCGGCGCATCCGGGAGCAGGGTCATGGCTGCCTCTCAATGAGCATTGCGGAAGTGGCCAGGGTGCAGAGTGCCTGCTGGTACCGGGTTAGATCGCCGTTGCCGACGCCAACTGCGGCACAGGCCGAGCGGGCCGTGGGTTCCTCGGCAAGCTGCCGCACCAGGGCCAGCAGCGTCCGGTCCTTTAGGAAGGAGAGCCGTCGGGTTCCGAAATGATAAAGGAGGGCACCGAAGGGTTCAGGGCGGACGGAAACCTGGGGATGAAGCTGCCAGGCGCTGTTGAGGTCAAACGTCTGCATGTGCGGCGTGCCCCTAGTACACGCCGCACATGCCGTCGATGGAGACTTCCTCCACCAACAGGTCCTCGGAGAATTCCGGATCCTGGGCAGCCGAGTCGGATGCGGATTTTTCAGTGGCAGCGGTGTTCGAGATCATTTTGTGCTCCTTGCGTCAGAAACCGGCGTCGATGGCGATACTCTGTGTGCGCAGAACAGTAACGGCACCCAGTGCCATTGGGAAGAGGTAATTTCTTGGACATTTCAGCTGCTGCGGAGCCGATCCGATCCGGCCGCAAGCCGGTGACGACAAAGGAGGAGCTCAGCCATGTGGCGCTTGCCCTGTTCAATCACCGTGGATTCGACCGGGTCACCGTTGATGACATCGCTGCCGCCGCCGGCATTGGCCGCCGCACGTTTTTCCGCTATTTCGCGTCCAAGAATGATCTTCCCTGGGGAGATTTCGAGGCGCTGCTGGAGCGGATGGCTGAGTATCTGCGGTCGCTGCCGGCGGAGCAGCCACTGATTGCCGGATTGTGCAGTGCCGTTATTGAGTTCAACCGTTTTCCACCGGAGGAAGCCCCATTTCACCGGCAGCGGATGGAACTGCTGCT
Source organism: Arthrobacter sp. zg.Y820 (assembly GCF_030125555.1). Lineage (NCBI taxonomy): Bacteria > Bacillati > Actinomycetota > Actinomycetes > Micrococcales > Micrococcaceae > Arthrobacter > Arthrobacter sp. zg.Y820. The sequence goes on along the minus strand of NZ_JASKLX010000008.1, from coordinate 168,157 downwards.
GCATGTGCCGACGCTGCTGGCACACTCCACCCTGCGCTACGCGGCCTGGCGCCAGGTGGTCGCAGAGCACGTGGCCCAGCGGCTGGACGTACCGGAAGATAGCCTGAAACCGCAGGCTATCGCGTGGGGGCTGCTGGGGCTGTGCCTGGCGGCATACGAACAGTGGCTTCGCTCCGATGCCTCGGACCTGACGCAGCTGCTTCGGGAATCCCTCAAACTTGTAGATGGCGTTGGGGACCGACCCTAGCCGGGTCTCTGGTCCTTCCCCTTGCCGGCCAGTACCCCGAACAGGACACGCGCTCCGCAGCCGGCCGCCGCTGGTTTAAGGGAAGAGACGCCATGTCCGAACCCGTAAACGACGGTACGCTCGAGCACAACCGTGTCCGGACCCTGGTTCCGCTCGCCGTTCCGGCGATCCTGATCGGTGTGGTGTCGGCACTGGTGCTCTTTGCCCTTGATGAACTCAGCCTGTTGCTGCAGCACCTGCTGTGGGACAACCTGCCCGCCGCCGTCGGTGCCGATCCGCAGGGCGGCTGGTGGATTTTCGGCACCCTGACCCTCACCGGACTCGGCGTTGGCCTCATTGCGCGGTTCGTGCCCGGACACGCCGGCCCGGATTCCGCGGAGTCGGAACTGGCCGAATCGGCCCTGCCGATCAGCGTGGTGCCCAGCCTGGCGGCCGCGGCGGTTCTGGGGCTGGCAGGCGGCGTCAGCCTGGGCTCGGAAAACCCGATCATCGCCATCAATGCTGCAATCCTGACGGTGCTGGTCGGACGCCTGTTTCGGTGTGTTCCGCCCCGGCTCATCCTGGGGCTGACGGTCGCCGGAACCGTGGGCGCACTGTTCGGCACACCGGTGGCTGCGGCGCTGCTCTTCACCGGGATGGCCGGCGCGATGGGCGGCGGCGGAGCCCTGTTCGACAAACTTTTCCTGCCGCTTGCTTCCGCCGGCACCGGGGCCGTCACCATGACCCTGCTGGGCGGCACCCTGCTGCACATCACACTGCCGCCAATGGCAGCCCCAACGGATGGGACGTGCTGGCGGGCTTTGTCATTGCCCCGCTGGCCGCAGCCTTCGCCCTGGTTGGCGTCGCCGCGTTTACCAGGGTGCACCGTGGCTTCCGCCGGCTCCGGAATCCGGTGCTCTACACGATGCTCGGCGGCGCGCTGATGGGCGTCTTGGGTGTGATCGGCGGCCCGAGCACACTGTTCAAAGGCGCCGAGGAATCGGCCGAGCTGCTGGCACACCGCGGCGATGATTCAGCCTGGACCTTGGTGCTCCTGGCGGCCGTGAAACTCGCGGCCCTGGTGATCGCGGCAGCGGCGGGCTTCCGCGGCGGCCGGATCTTCCCGGCAGTGTTTGTCGGTGTGGCGGTGGGGCTGGCCGCCTCGGCCCTGGTTCCGTCATTGCCCGTCAGCCTCGCGGTGTCCGCGGCTGTGCTCGGAGTAGTCATCGCTGTCGCCCGCGACGGCTGGATGGCCCTGTTTATCGCCGTCGTCATCACCGGCGACGTGGACGTGACGGCCGTTCTGCGCCTGGCGGTGCTGCCGGCCTGGCTTGTGGTCACCAATGCCCGCACATGCTGGCGGCCGACGACGGCGGAAGCCGCGTTGGTGCCTAAAGTCTCCTTTGCGCGGTGCGGGGAACTGGGGACATCGGCGGCGGCCCCGTTATAACGCAATCATCCAAAGTATTGGCGGCAGTCCCGTGGACAAGCCCCTTACCCGCCGTTGCGAAAAAATCCCTACAACTCAAAGCGAAAATCGGGCTGCCCGCTATTGCGCAAGGGCAGTTCGGATAAACTTGTCCGAAGGGGTGGTCCAGAATTATAGAAATAGGGACAAGACCACGTGGCTCAGAAAAAACAAGTTCTCCTGATTGACGACCTCAACGGCGAAGATGCGCAGGAAACTGTGAAGTTCGCCTTGGACGGCGCTCAATATGAAATCGACCTGACAACCGAGCATGCGGCCGAACTTCGCGAGAAGCTAAGTCCGTATCTTTCCAGCGGACGGCGGCTGCGCGGTGCAGCAGCCGGCCGCACTGCACGACGTGAAAGCGCACCGCGCAGTGACGACAGCCGAAAGATCCGTGAATGGGCGATTGCCAACGGCTATACGCCAAGCGCCCGCGGCCGGATCAGCCAGGAAATTCGAGAGGCTTACAGCTCCGCGAATAAGTGAGTTCCCGGATGCGTTTCCGGGCGGGCAGAGATGTCCTTGCCAGCGCTCGTTCCAGTCTCGGCCGGGCATGGACGTTTCAGGAGGGGGTGCCCGCCTGGAGGCGGTGTCACGGGGGACCGGTGGTGGGTTCAGCCCTGCGCCGGTTCACGCGGCGCAGCAATCCGTCTCATTTCGCCGCTCCTGCGTCATGTAACGCGCTGCTGGAGTTTTAGAGCCGACGGCGGCATGCTGGTTTCAGCCCCTCCGCGCGGCACCCGGCGACCGGCCGGAGAGGGGACGCACCCGCGTTGCCAGTGGATGAGCGCCTGATCCACACCATCCAGAGCAGCTGAGAGACCTGCCTCCGCGACGCTGCAGCTTCCCCCGGAAACATTCCCTCCGGAACGGTGCTAATGGCAGGACCGATGGAAGGAATTCCCATGACGCTTGACCGCATTTCCACCAGCCACGCCGGTTCGCTGCCCCGCACCGCGGAACTGATAACCGCCAATGCGGCCCGCACCTTCGCCGAAGACGGTTTCACGCTCGAACGCACCCCAGAGTTTGACGCACTGTTGACCACCGCCGTCGTCGACCTGGTTCAGCGCCAGAAGAACCTCGGCATTACCATCCCGGGCGACGGCGAATACGGCAAAGCGATGTCCAATGCCGTCGACTACGGGGCCTGGTGGACATACAGTTTCCAACGGACTTCAGGTCTGGAACTCACAGATTTCAATCCCATCACTGCAGAGCCCATTCGAAGTGGACCCGGCGACATTCGGCTGACCTCTTTTGCCGACCGGCGGGACTGGACCCAATTTGCCGCTGCCTATTCGGATCCGGAAAGCGGGATTCAGCTCGGCCGGAACGCCACGGCCTTTCCCACAGCCACCGGTCCCATCAGCTACATCGGCCGCGACGCCCTGAACAGCGACATAGCAAACCTCAAGGCCGGCCTCGCGGCCGCGGATCTTCCCACCGGTTTTATCACCTCGTTGTCGCCGGGTTCGGCCAGCCGAATCGGCAATGAGTACTACCGGAGCGAAGAGGAATTCATTTATGCCTGGGCCGACGTCCTCCGCGAGGAATACAAAGCCATCGTGGACGCGGGGCTGATTGTGCAGATCGATGACCCATCCGTCGCCGAAAACTGGGACCAGATTAATCCCGAGCCCAGCGTCGAGGACTACCAGCGGTTTACCCGGATCCGGGTGGATGCACTGAACCATGCCCTGCGGGGGTTGCCGGAAGAGCAGGTGCGCTTCCATGTCTGCTGGGGTTCCTGGCACGGTCCGCACACCACCGACATTGGGTTCGAGCACATCGTGGATCTGGTGCTGGGCATCAACGCCGGCTCCTATTCCTTCGAGGCCGGCAACGTGCGCCACGAGCACGAATGGACCATCTGGCAGGATCGGCAGCTTCCCGACGGCAAGGTCCTGGTTCCGGGCGTGGTCTCCCATGCGACCAACGTGGTGGAGCATCCCGAACTGGTGGCCCAGCGGATTGAGCGCTTCGCCTCCCTGGTGGGCCGGGAAAACGTCATCGCGGGCACCGACTGCGGGCTTGGCGGCCGCCTGCATCCGGACATCGCAGTTGCCAAGCTGGAGTCGCTGGGGCGTGGCGCTGAAATTGCCACGAACCGACTTTTTCACGGAGCGGCCGCCGCACACTAACGAATGCCGCACACTGACGGATGCCGCACCCTGACGGGCGGCGCTGCAGTGGCAGTTTGAAGTCTTCGGACACTATTGACGGACGCTCTTGGGCGCGCCCATACTCGGGTCACTAAGCGATCAGTTACCTACGCAGGGAGCCGTCATGACCACAGAGACCATCCGTTCCGGTTTTGATCCGACGGCAGTGCAGGACGTCGACAGCGACCTGTACCTGCTGGACAACCTGCTCGACGACGAAACAAAGGACGTGCAGGCCAGGGTTCGGGCGTTTGTGGATACCGACCTGCTGCCGGTCATCAACGGGTACTGGGAACGGGCGGAAGTTCCGTTTGAGCTGGTTCCCAAGCTTGCGGCCCTGAACATTGCCGGCGGAACCATCAAGGGGTACGGCTGCCCGGGACTGAGCCGGATGGCGGCCTCCGTGGCGGCGGCGGAACTGGCCCGCGGCGACGGTTCGATCAACACCTTTTTTGGAGTGCACTCCGGCCTGGCGATGGGCAGCATCGACATGCTGGGCAGCGAGGAGCAGAAACAGCGCTGGCTGCCGGCCATGGCCCGGTTCGAGAAAATCGGCGCCTTCGCCCTGACCGAGCCGGAGCACGGGTCCGATTCGGTCTCGCTCGAAACGTCCGCCCGCCGCGAGGGGGACACCTATGTCCTGAACGGGGGCAAGCGGTGGATCGGCAACGCGAGCTTTGCCGACGTCGTCGTTATTTTCGCCCGCGATGAAGCCGACGACGCGGTGAAGGCATTCGTGATGGAAAAGGACGACGACGGCAATCATCCGGCCGGCTACAACGCCGAGGTCATCACCGGCAAGATCGGCAAGCGCGCCGTCCTGCAGCCCAACATCGTCATTGAGGACCTTAGGATTCCGGCCGAGAACCGGCTGGAGAACTGCAACTCCTTCAAAGACGTCAACAAGGTCCTGGCCGCAACCCGCGGGGGAGTGGCGTGGGAGGCCCTGGGGCATGCCGTTGCGGCCTACGAGATTGCCGTCGCTTACGCGAAGACCCGGGTGCAGTTCGGAAAGGAGATCGGCAGGTTCCAGCTGGTGCAGAACAAGCTGGCCAACATGCTGGCCCAGCTTACCGCCATCAAGCTGACCTGCTTCCGCCTCAACGAACTCGCGGACCAGGGCGTCATGACCAGTCCCATGGCGTCGATGGCGAAGATGTTCGCCGCCCGGCAGGGTCGCTGGATCTGTTCAGAGGCCCGCGACATCATGGGCGGCAACGGCCTGCTGCTGGAGAACCATGTTGCCCGGCACCTGACCGACATGGAGGTAGTCTTCAACTACGAGGGCACTGATTCGATGCAGTCGCTGATCCTCGGGCGGCACATTACCGGCTTCTCCGCGTTCGCCTAGCCTGGCGCCCGGAGAGGCATGCCGGGCGCCAGGGGAAGCGGAAACAGGGGGACGGGTTTGGCAGATTGGGATGACGTGCTGGCGGCTGTGGCAGCGGCTCTGTCGGGAGATAAACCTGAAGGGCGGCGGCTGCTGGTGTTGTGCTGGGAGAGTGTTTCTCCGGAAGACCATGCCCAGCGGTGCGTGCTGGCGCATTACCTCGCGGATGTCCAGGACGAGTTGGACGCCGAGGTCGGCTGGGACGAAACGGCACTGCACGAACACGGCTTCCTGGACAACGGGGACCTCAAACCCGTGGGAATTCCGTCGGTGCAAGGCATGCTGCCGTCGCTGCACCTGAATCTCGGTGATGGCTACCTGCGGCGCGGCCAGGGCGGGTTGGCCCGCGAGCATCAGCGGGCCGGAATGGTGCGGTCCAGCCATCTCTCCGACGACGGCTACGGCGCGATGATCCGCTCCGGGCTGGACAACCTTGGACTGCGGATTTCCTCTGCGGGAGCCTGACCGCGGGCATGGCGATGAGCGGCGCTTCCTCAGCGCCGTGCTGCGCAATCCGGTGAATGCGAGCATTCTGGAGCGCGCGCCGCAGCTGGGGATAGCATCCGGATACCTCCTATGCTGCCGAAGATGGCGTTATCCACAGTGCTCACGCGCTCTTCGCCGATCTGGGTGTGCGCGTGGAGATCCGCAACGAAGCCCGGGTGCACCTCTGGTACGGGGAGCATTTCGGTGTGCCGGCCGTTCCCTTCACGCCAACCACTGACGACGACGGCGGGCTGAGGAGCTATGCCCCGCGCGGTTACCGTGACCTGTTTGACCGCCGGATCGTTCCCAATCCGGTCCTGTCGCCCCGCAGGGTGTATGAGGACAAGACCCGCCGCTGGGCGGCCGAATGGCCTGCGCTGGAGGTTGTTCCCTGGCCCGAGGCGCCTCGGCACTGACGGAGGGGGAGCGGACGTTCTGGGAAGCGGAGGTCCGGGGGAGCGGGGAACGGGAAACCAGTGCGGGGCTGGCCAAAGGGGCAAAGGTTCAGTGGCCGCTAGCTCAGCCACATTCCGCCGGCTCCGCTTTGATCCTGCCTTGTCTTGCTGCAGCCGGTCCTTGAATACGACTGCTTCCGCCTCGCCTCCGCCATATGACGAGAAGCAACCCTGACGGGATTTTACGTATCCATTGCTATCCATTCATATAAACTTTTCCGGATATGCTGCCCAAAATGTCAGCGCGAATCACCGAGGTTACGAACCACACCTCAGCAGCTCCCAAAAACATTCACAGACCGGGGGGTCTGACCGGCGCAGGCCCGCCAGCTGCAACGGCCTCAGCCGCTGGATTCCACGGTTAGTCGCCGCTCGGGGTGCCGGCCGCGCCCAGCAGGCGCAGGGCCATGGCGCTGTGGTGCTCGCCGATTTCCGCCGCGCTGAGCCGGCCGCTGCTGCGGTACCAGCGTGCGACGTCGATGCACAGGGAGAGCAGCGTGACCACCGCCATGTTGGCATCGGGCACGTTGAAGACGCCCTGAGCGAGGCCGTCATCGACAATCCGGCGAAATTCGTCCTCCACCTGGTGGCGCATCCGCAGAACGTCAGCCAAATGCTCCTCGCTGAGCGCCGGCAGTTCGAAATTCACCACCCGGGACTTGGTGTGGTTGGCGGCCTGCCACTCCACCAGGCTCCGGACCAGGCCACTCATCTGTTCCGCCGGTCCCTGGTCGGAGTTCGTGCTGGAACGTACCAGTTCGAGCGTCCGTTCGTGGCCGACTTTGGAGATGCAGTAGAGCAGGTCTTCCTTGGACTTGTGATGGACGTAGACCGCTCCGGAGGTCACCCCGGCACCGGAGGCGATGTCCCGCGTCGTCGTGCCGTGGAAGCCTTTGGCCGCAAACGCATCTGTTGCGGAATCCAGCAAGCGCTGGGCGGTGTCGGTCATAGCCATGCTCCATTCGGGCCCGGGAAACGCGCCGTCGCAAACTAAGCGATCAGCAACCAGAGTACAGCTGCCATCGGCCCGTTGAAGGCTGCCCCAAACCGCGGCGCTCACCCTATTTCACGCGCAGTCCCATGACCCGGCCGGTGTGTTCGGCTGCGGGATCCATGACCTCGGGCCACTGTGCCGTCAGCATGAACAGGAGACCGCCGTCGGTGCCGCCGGCGGCGCAGGAGAAGCAGCCCTGCTCCAGCTGGACCGTCTGCAGCACCGCACCGCCCTGCCGGACCCGGACGCAGCGTTCCCCGGGCACCTCGGCAAACCAGATTCCGCCGGTGCCGTCCCAGCAGATCCCGTCCGGTGCGCTGCCCTGCACTCCGGCCCACACTCCGTCCGGGACGAGCGAGCCGTCCTCCCCGATCCGGAAGGACGCAAGGCGCCCCGCGTTGGATTCGGCCACCACAAGCGTGCCGCCGTCTTCCGACACCAGCATGCCGTTGGGGAACGCCAGTCCGGCGGCAACCTGTTCCACCGAGCCGTCCGGCCGGATGACGGCGATGATCCCGTTGTCCTGCGCCTCGCCGGTGTAGTCATAGCCAATGCCGTTGACGTAAATGTTGCCCGAGGGGTGCACGGCTATTTCATTCCACGGATATTCGGAGATGCCGCGCAGATCCGCCAGCGGCACGAGTCCCGCGTTGTGCACCTCCAGCAGGACCGTTGCATCGCTGCCGGAGACCACTGCCATGCGTCCGTCCGGCAGCCAGTCAAAGCTGATGGGAAACGACGGAACGGCAGTCACCCGCCGGACATGGCCGTCGCCGTCGAGAGCTGAGATGGTGCCGGCGGTCCAGTCGGCGAACCACAGTTCGTTTCCATGCCACCGGGCCGATTCCCCCATGCCGAGCCCGGACGCCAGCGTCGTCACTTCCGTCATATCTGCACCTCGTTTGTGAGCGTAACGGTGAACTGTTCGTGCGGCTTTCCAGTATGCAGCGGCGGCCGTGCCGGGAACAGGGCAGGCCGGAGGCGATTTCGCCCGGACCGGCCGGCACGGCGCAGCGGATAAGATGAGTGGCTTGGTCAACGGGAGAACAAACACCGGACGGTCCTTCGACCGCCCGGTACCGTGTGCCAGCTTCCATCCCCGAGAGGACACCCCATATGAGCCTGATCCGGCTGCAGGACGTTAATGTTGGCTTCGACAAGACGCAGATCCTGCGTGAGGCCTTCTTCCGTCTGGAACCAAAGGACCGGGTGGGGTTGATCGGCAAGAACGGTTCGGGCAAGTCCACGCTGCTGAAGCTGATCCTCGAGCAGATTGTTCCGGATTCCGGCACGGTCACCCTGGACCAGGGCCTGAAGATCGGCTACTTCTCCCAGTTCTCCGAGCTGAACGGCGAGTCGACCATCACTGAGGTGCTCGACGCACTGTTCGTCGAGATCAAAGCCACGCAGGCGGAACTGGCGGCCATCGATGAGACGATCGCCGCGGACCCGGAACCCAAGGTGCTGGACAAGCTGATCAACCGGCAGGCCGAGCTGTTCGAGACCATGGACCGGCTGGACGGCTGGGACTACCCGCGCCGGATCGACGCCGCGCTGACCACTCTCGGCTTCAGTGAGGCGCACCGTGTCTGCCCCATCGACGCCCTCTCCGGCGGCTGGCGCAACCGTGCGGCCCTGGCCAAGATCCTGCTCGAGGCCCCGGACGTGCTGCTGCTTGATGAGCCCACCAACTACCTGGACGTGGCCGGCGTTGAGTGGCTGGAAAGCTGGTTCCGCGACTTCCGCGGGGCCGCCGTCGTCGTCTCCCACGACCGGAAGTTCCTGGACGCGGTGGTGACCCGCATCATTGAGGTGGAGAACTACCACCTGCACGAGTACCCCGGCAACTTCGGTGAGTACGTGATCCAGAAGCAGTTCCGGCTCAAGGCGCTGGCGTCCCAGTTTGTGCATGAGTCGGAGCTGCTCGCCTTCGAAGCCGAAGGTATTTCGGACCGGCGCGAGGCCGCCAAGGCCGGCAGCGGTGCCCTGGACGGCAAGCTCGCCAAGATCAAGAAGGCCCGCGCGCCTCGCCCGGTGGACCAGATCATCACCGAGATTTACGGCGGCCTGCATGTGAAGGACAACCTGTGCCGGGTGGAGTCCCTGGAAAAGTCCTACGGCGACAAGACCCTGTTTTCCGGGCTGAGCTTCGAGATTCGGCGCGGCGACCGGCTCGTGGTCCTGGGCTCGAACGGCAGCGGCAAGACCACCCTGCTGCGCGTTCTTACGGGCGAGGAAAAGGCCGACGCCGGCAAGGTCGCCTGGGCGAACGGCGCCCGGATGGTTTCCTACAACCAGGTGCTTGCCGAGCTCGACGACGCCGACACCGTCACCCACGCGGTGAACGCCATGCCGGACAGCCTGGCCCTGACCGCCACGAAGAAATCGGTCAACCGGTTCCTGACCATGTTCCAGTTCTCCGAGGCGGACCTGAAGCAGAAGATCGGCAACCTGTCCGGCGGGCAGAAGGCCCGCGTGGCGATGGCCCAGTGCTTGCTCTCCGGCGCGTCGGTGCTGCTGCTCGATGAGCCCACCAACCACCTGGACCTCTCCAGCACCCAGGTCATGGAGCGGGCACTGCTGCACTTCCCCGGTGCCGTGGTGGTGGTCAGCCACGACCGGTTCTTTACCGACAAGATCGCCAACCGGCACCTCGTGTTCGGAGCCGACGGCGCCGCGCCGGGGGAGATCGACCTCCGCGTCGCCTAAACCGCGGGGCCCGCTGGCGGCGCTGCAGCGGCCCGGCGTACCGTCGGGACGTGGGAAACCGTGCACGCCTGCTGCCGCGCCGCAGGAAACCCCTCCGGCCGGCGCGCTCCGTGTTTCTGGGGTTCCTGGCCGCCGACCTGGCGGGAACGGGTCTGCTCACCCTGCCGGCTGCCAGCACCGAATCCGGCGGAGCCCCGATCATGGTGGCCTTTTTCACCTCCACGTCCTCGCTCTGCGTCACCGGCCTGGGGGTGGTGGAAACTCCGGTCTACTGGACGGGTTTCGGGCAGGCCGTGATGCTGGCGCTGATCCAGCTCGGCGGATTCGGGGTGATGAGCTTCGCATCGGTTGTGGCGCTCACCGTCATGCACAGGCTGTCCCTGCGCAGCAAGGTCACATTCGCCCTCGAAGGCAACAAGCCGGACCTGTCCCATGTGCCGTCGGTCATTGCGGGCGTCGCGAAGATTACCCTCCTGGTGGAAGGGATCGTGGGTCTGATGCTGGCGGCCCGTTTTTGGCTGTCTTACGGCCGAAGTCCGGGGGAGGCCCTGTGGCTGGGGGCCTTCCATGCGGTGTCGGCCTTCAACAATGCCGGCTTTGCCCTGTTCTCCGACAGCCTGGTGCAGTACGCCACCGATCCGGCGGTGAGCCTGCCCATCTGCGCGGCGGTCATCCTTGGCGGCCTCGGATTTCCGGTACTGGTCCAGCTGCGCCGGGACCTGCGCATCCCGCGGCGCTGGTCAATGAACACCCGGCTGGTGCTGGCCGGCAGCGCCGTGCTCCTGCTTGCCGGAACTGTCTTCATCACGGCGCTGGAGTGGGACAACCCGCGCACGCTGGGTCCGCTGGACTGGCCCTCCAAGCTCCTGACCGGGTTCTTCCAGTCCGTGCAGACACGCACCTCGGGGTTCTACAGCGTGGACATCGCCGCCCTGGACGGCGCCACCCTGCTGGTCATGGACGCGCTGATGTTCATCGGCGCCGGACCCGCCGGCACGGGCGGCGGGGTCAAGATCACGACTGCTGCCGTGCTGTTCTTCATTCTCGCCGCGGAGGTCAGGGGCCGGCGGCAGGTGAACGTCCTCGGCAAATCGCTCTCCCCGGCGGTCTACCGCCAGGCCATCGCCGTGCTGGTGCTCTCGGTCCTTCTCGTGGGCACCGCCACCGGCATACTGCTGGTCCTGACCGGGTTTCCCCTGGAATCGGTCCTGTTTGAAGCAGTTTCGGCGTTCGCCACGGTTGGCCTGTCCACCGGCATCACCGCGCACCTTCCGGCGGCGGGCCAGCTGATCCTGATCGTCCTGATGTTCGCCGGCCGGCTCGGCCCACTCCTCTTTGCCTCGGCGCTGGCACTGCGCGACCGGCCGCTGCACTACGAACTTCCGATCGAAAGGCCCATCATTGGCTAGGTTCAGCTTTCTTGGTGCGCGGGATCCGGGACACGCCCGCGCCGACGCAGACGCAGTCGCCGTGCTCGGGCTGGGCCGCTTCGGGGAGTCCGTCGCCCTGGAGCTGATGGCCGAGGGCACCGAGGTTTTGGGCGTGGACAGCAATGGAGAAGTGGTCCAGCGGCTCGACGGCCGCCTCACTTTGGTCGTGACGGCGGACTGCACTGACACTGAAGTGCTCGATCAGCTGTCGGTGTCCGAATTCAACCGTGTGGTGCTGGGCATCACCAGCGACATCGCGGCCAGCGTGCTCACCGCCTCGCAGTTGGTCCGCTCCGGGGTGGCCCAAGTGTGGGCCGCGGCCGCCAGCGAGCAGCACGGACTGATCCTGGACCAGATCGGCGTCCACCACGTGGTTTACCCGGAGCAGGACATGGGCCGGCGGGTCGCTCATCTGGTCCGCGCCAGCCTGCTGGAGTACATCAGGGTGGGCGAAGACTTCGCCGTCGCCGAAACGGTGCCGCACGGCGCCGTCGTCGGCGTTCCCCTCGATCCCGGGCGGGTTCAGGAGATGTACGGCGTCTCGATTATTGCCCGCCGGAGCGCGTCCGGCCCTTGGGAATTCGCCGGCGCCGGCATGGTGCTGACCATCCTGGACCGGATACTGATCGCCGGGCCGCCGGAGCGGACCGACGCCTTCAGCCAGCCAGCCTGACGGCCGCCTAACCGGGCATGCCCGCCCTTCCGAGCACGCCCGCGAGCGCCGGTTGACGACGGATGACGCGTTCGGTGGAGTGTGACGGTTTGGACCGAAATATGACCGAATTAGCGACCTGTGACCGTCGCTTACCCCGGATAACGTCATCTGCCCGCCGGTAGCCGGCGTCCTCTAGCATGTAGTCAGCAATCAAGAGTTCCAGCCATCGGCCCTGGCCGGCTGGGCAGCAACCCTCTCGTCGTAGCGGGGTGCTCCAGGTGATGATTCGGCCGGCGGGCAGACGCCCGGCCCGGCAAGTACGGCGTCCGTGCTGCTCCGGCGGCACCCCGCGGCGCCATGATCGCAGAGGCAGCCCCGATGAATCGATGTCCCCGCCCCACCGGCTAGACCCTTTCCCGCGCCAGGCCTCGGCCTCCCCGCCGGGCATCCTCCTGCCCGGCTGACTTCCTGCTCCCCGCTGGGCATCCTCCTGCCCGGCCGGCGCTTGCCCGCACCCCCTGTCACTGCATCTGCTCCAGCCCTTCCGAGAGAAAGCAGCACCATGAACCTGTCCAGGAAACTCACCGGGAAGCGTCCGGTGTCCGCTCCCGCCGCGTCTCTGCTGATCCTGTCCCTTATCACCGCCGTCCTCGCTTCCGGCTGCAGCACGCAGCCGGGCAGCGCCTCCGATTCCACCGATCGGCGCGGCGGCGAGCTGGTGTACCTGGATGCCGAACTGTCCTCCAACACGCAGCTCCAGAGCAGCGGCACCTGGCAGGACAGCGCCTACATCCAGAACATCACCGATCGGTTGATCTACCGCGACCCCGAGACACTGGAACTGAAGCCGTGGATCGCGGAGGAGTGGACGGTCAGCGACGACGGCCTGACCTACACCTTCCTTATCCGGGAGGGCGCCAGCTTCAGCAACGGCCAGGTGCTGGACGCTTCAGCGGTTCAACGGAACCTGGAGTGGCAGGCCAACGGCGACAGCGCCAAGGGCATCCCCGCGAACAACTGGTTCCCGAAGGTCTCGGCGGTAACGGCCGACGACGCCGCCCGGACCGTAACGGTGCAGCTCACCACCCCGCACGCCCCCTTTCTGAATGTGCTCTCCTTCTGGCGCACCAGCCTGGTCGCCGATGAAACCATCAACGCACCGATCGAGGCGCAGTCACAGCTCACCGGCATCATCGGCAGCGGCCCGTTCACCGTGGAATCCGAAAAGTACGGAGAGGAAATCGTCCTCACCCGCCGGGAAGGATATGCGTGGGCGCCGCCCGGCCTGGAAAACCAGGGCGAGGCCTACCTGGATCGGATCACCATCATTCCGGTCACCGAGGACAGTGTCCGGCTGGGCTCGCTGCGCGCCGGCGAGGCCGACCTGATCCGCTACGTTCAACCCAGTGAAGAGCAGACCCTGACCGCGGCCGGTTTGGAAGTGATCAGCGCCCGGGGGGTTGGCAACGCCAACGTCTGGGACCTGCGGCAGTCCGCGCCGTTCCTGGATGACATCCGGGTGCGGCAGGCACTGCAGCACGGCATCAACCGGGAGCAGATCATCTCCGATCTCTACACGGAGAACTGGAACGCTGCCACCAGCATCCTCACCCCGGGATCCCTCGGGTACAAGGACGAATCGGAGAAGCTGGCCTTTGATCCGGAAAAGTCCGGCCAGCTGCTCGACGACGCCGGGTGGACCGGCAGGGACGCCGACGGGTTCCGTACCCGCGACGGCGAGCAGCTGCACATCCTGACCTACGTGGACGTTTTCGACAGCACGTCCAAGCCCCTTTTCCAGCTGATCCAGTGGCAGCTCAAACAACTGGGCGTAAACCTGGAAATCAAGGAGACGGACTACGCCAACTACTCCACGGTGCTGGCGGACCCCGCGGTGGGCGCACGGCGCAACGGATGGCCGGAAGCTGACCCGATCCGGCTCACCGTGAACTACTCCAGCGACCACCTGAATGCCTTCAACCTCCAGCAGCCCGACCCGGTCCTGGACGCCCTGCTCGCCGAGCAGCTGACGGCTGCCGACACCACGGCCCGCACCGAAATCCTCGGCCGGATCCAGGACCACATCATCGAGTCCGCCTACGCACTGCCCATCCTGGACGACTCCCAGATCTTCGCCCTGCAGCCCACCCTCCACGGACTGACCTTCGGTGCCGAGGCACGCCCGTCCTTCTACGAAACCTGGACGGAAACCAAGTGAGCAACCCGTCCGGCACCGGTGTCACCGCCGTCATCGCCGCGCGCATCGGGCAGTCCCTCCTGGTCATCGCCCTGACCTACGTGTTCGTCTACTTCATTCTGTTTGCCCTGCCCGGCGACCCCATCGGCAGCCGCATCAACAACCCGCTGAACCCCATCCCGGAAGAGCAGGCGGCAGCCATTACCGCTTACTACAACCTGGACCGGAACGCCCTGGAACAGTTCTGGATCTCGGTGACCCGCCTGTTTCAGGGCGACCTGGGATTCTCGCTGGCCACCGGCCGCCCGGTCGCCGACCTGATCAGCCAGGGACTGGGAGAAACCGTGGCGCTGGCCGCCGTCGCCCTGGTTCTGGCCCTGGCCCTGTCCCTGGTGATTGCGGCCGCCGCCGTGCTGGCGCCGTGGAAAATGGTCCGCCGGCTGGCCGGTGCCTTCCCGGTGCTCTCCCTGTCCACCCCCAGCTTCCTGGCCGGTCTGCTGCTGCTGCAGGTTTTCGCCTACCAGCTCGGCTGGTTCTCCTCCATCCGCGACGAGGGCGCCAAATCGCTGCTCCTGCCGGCCGTCACGCTGGCCTTCGGCGTCAGCGCACCGATCACCCAGGTGCTCATCCGCGGCCTGCGCAAGGCCTACAACGAACCGTTCATCACGGTCCTGCGCGCCAAGGGCGTGCCCGAGGGCCGGATCTTCACCGGCCACGTGCTGCGCAACGCCTCGATCCCGGCACTGACCCTGTTCGGGCTGACGGTCGGGGAACTGCTGGCCGGGTCGGTCATCGCCGAGGCCGTCTTCAACCGTTCCGGGCTGGGCTTCATGACCGAACAGGCGGTCCGTGCCCAGGACGGGCCGGTGGTTCAGGCGGTGGTCATGCTGGTGGCCGTTGTCTTCACCACCATCAACCTGCTGACCGACCTCCTGTATCCCGCCATTGATCCGCGGATGGCCCGGCAACGGAACAACCGCCGATCCGCCATCCGACCGGTTACCAACAGTCCGTCCACCCCTCGACCGTCGACTGCACCGGAGGCCCTGGCCCGATGACCACAACAACACTTTCCAAAACCGCCGCGTCCCCGCTCACCGCCAAAGCCCGCACGGCGGCGCCGGCCGACTGGCTGGCTCTGGGCTTCCTGTTCCTGCTGCTGGCCGCTATAGCAGCGCCGGGACTGCTCACCCGGTTCGATCCGCTCGAAGCCTCCCCGGGAAACACCCTGCTGGCACCCACGGCGGCCCACCCCTTCGGCACCGACTATCTCGGGCGGGACCTGCTGGCCCGGGTCATCCACGGCGCAGGCCAAACCATCGGCGCGTCCCTGGTCGCCGTAGCCATCGGACTGGGTGCCGGCTCGGTGCTGGGGCTGGTGGCGGCGTACTTCGGGTCCTGGGTCGACGCGGTGGTCAGCCGGATCGTGGACGTATTGCTCTCCATTCCCGGGCTGCTGCTCTCCATGATGGTGGTGGTGGCCCTGGGCTTCGGCACCCTCAACGCCGCGATCGCCGTCGGCATTGCCTCCGTGGCCACCTTCACGCGCCTGATGCGCTCCGAAGTGCTGACCGTGCGGAACCTGACCTTCGTGGAGGCCGCACAGCATATCGGTGCCCGGCCCGCGACCGTCCTGTTCCGGCATGTGCTGCCCAACTCCTACACCGCGGTGCTCTCCATGACGGCCCTGCAGTTCGGCTCGGCCATCCTGTGGATCGCCGCGCTCAGCTTCCTGGGCTACGGCACCCCGCCGCCGCATCCGGAATGGGGGCTGCTGGTGTCCGAAGGCCGCGAATACATCGTGTCCTCGCCGTGGCTGACACTCCTGCCCGGCCTCGTCATCGTCCTGACCGTGCTTTCCATCAGCCGCGTCAGCGCCCTGTTCCGCGACACACGGGAGGTATCCGAATGAGCACCGCAGACCAGATCACCGCAAACCCGGTCGCAACCCGAACGGCCACAGCTCCGGCGCTGGAAGTCCGCGGCCTGAGCGTCGCCTACGGGAACGGTCCTCTCGCCGCCGACGTCGTTCACGGCGCGGACCTGCGCCTGGAGCGCGGCCAAACCCTGTCCCTGGTGGGCCAGTCGGGATCCGGGAAAAGCACCCTCGCGCTGGCCGCCAGCGGGTTGCTGCCCGCCAACGGCAGGATTACCGCCGGCAGCGTGCGGGTGGGCGGAGAGGACGTCACCGCTTTCCGCCGGCGGGACTGGCGGCGGCTGCGCGGCACCGGAGTGGGCTACATTCCGCAGGATCCGCTCAGCTCCCTGGACCCGCTGCAGACCATCGGCGCCCAGCTGGGGCAGGCGCTGCGGCTGCACACCGGCACCGCCGCCGGCGGCATTACTGCCGCGACCATCGCCCTGCTCGGCAAGGTCGGGATCCGGGAGCCGGAACAGCGGATCCGTTCCTATCCGCACGAGCTCTCCGGCGGGCAGCTGCAGCGCGTGCTCATCGCCATCGCGATCGCCGGACGGCCGCAACTGCTGATCGCCGATGAGCCCACCTCCGCCTTGGACGTCACCGTGCAGAAGAGAATCCTGGACCTGCTCGGCGAGCTGCAGGCCGGTTTGGGCCTGGCCATCCTCTTCATCACTCACGATCTGGCGCTGGCCGGGGACCGCAGCGACGCACTGGCCGTGCTCAACCACGGTCGGATCGTGGAGTCCGGTCCCGCGGAACAGATTCTGGCGGCTCCGTCGGATTCCTATACCCAGGCCCTGTTCGCCGACGCCCCTGCGCTCAGCCCGCAGAAGTACCGCACCCGGCTTGCTGCCGCCGCGGCCCGGCAGCGGGACACAGCCGTCGTCGTTTCCGGTTTGGTCAAGCGGTACGGGCACGACGACGGCGTGCCGGCCGCCGTGGACGGCGTCAGTTTCGCGGTCCGCACCGGTTCCACGCACGCCCTGGTCGGGGAATCCGGGTCGGGCAAGACCACCGTGGCCCGCGTCCTGGCGGGGCTGGAGAGCTTCAGCGGCGGATCCGTGTCGGTGGGCGGACGGCAACTGGAGCCGGAACCCGGGCCGGTCGGGTGGCGCAGGTGCTGGACCGGGTGGGGCTGCCGCTCTCGCTGTTGGAGCGCAGGCCGCGCGAAATCTCCGGCGGCCAGCGCCAGCGCGTTGCCATTGCCCGAGCGCTGATCCTCACCCCGGACATCCTGGTCCTGGATGAGCCCACCTCGGCCCTGGACGTCACCGTGCAGGCCCGCATCATCGACCTGCTGTTCCATCTGCGGGAAGAGGCCGGGCTGACCTACCTGTTCATTTCGCATGACCTTAGCCTGGTGCGGCAGATCGCCGACGAAGTTTCGGTGCTCCGGCGCGGTCAGCTGGTGGACGCCGGAACCGTGGACCACATCTTTGCCAACAGCACCAACAGCTACACGCGCCGCCTCATCAATTCGATTCCCGGGCGGGACACAGCACGCGTTCCCTCCGCCGGACCGATCCCGTCTGCCGAAAGTACCCTCGCTGAAAGGACCTCCGCATGACTCTGATCATTCCCAGTGCCGGCGCAGCCGCCGCTTCCTGCCCAAACGTCCCGGCCTTCACCTCGGCCTTCGCAGACATTCGGGCTCGGGCGCGGGCCGAAGCAGTTGCCCGCGAGCGCGACCATTCGCTACCGTTCGGCACCGTTGAGGAGCTGCAGCGCATCGGCTTCGGGTCCCGCCGCCTGACGGCTGACAGACGGATTCCGCTCACCGAGCTCTTCGGCAACGTGATCGACCTGGCCGCTGCCGACTCGAACATCGCGCACCTCTTCCGCGGCCACATTGCCTTCATTGAAACGCTGTTGTTCAACGGCGACGGCGCCGCCCAGGCACGGTGGGCGGCCCGGCTGAAGGGCGGGGGACTGGTCGGCAACGCACAGTCCGAACAGCGGGAGACCACCGACATCGCCACCGCGCTGACCCGCACCCCTGACGGCGCCCTGCTCAACGGACGCAAGTTCTACACGACCGGCAGCATCTACGCGGATTGGATCCATGTCTCAGCCCTCGACGGCGAGGACTATGTGGGTGCCACCGTCGACGCCCGGGACCCGGGCGTGGCGGTGGTGGACGATTGGGACGGTTTCGGCCAGCAGCTCACCGGCAGCGGCACCACCACATTCACCAACGTTCCGGTGGCACCCGCCGACATTGAGGTCTTCAGCCCCCACGGCCAGCGGTTCCAATACATCACCGGCATCTACCAGCTGTGTCTGCTGGCCACCGTGGCCGGCATCGCGGAAGCGGCCCTGGCCGACACCCTCGACTTTGTCCGGCCGCGCCGGCGGATCTTTGCGCAGGCCGGAGAGCATCTGCCGCGGGAAAGCGAACTGGTGCAGGCCAGCGTTGGCCGCCTGTCCGCCGTCGCCCACACGGCCCGCGCGGCAGTGCTGGCCAACGCGGAGGAGCTTGATGCCGCCCTGGCCGCCCGGTGGCGCGGCGAGGAAGCTGCTGACGCGTTTCTCAGCGCCCAGCTCGGCGTCTTCAAGACCCAGCAGACACTCCTGCCGCTGGTGCTGGAAGCGGTCAGCGAACTGTTCGAGGTCGGGGGAGCCTCGGCGGTAAGCACCCGGCGGGGCCTGGACCGGCACTGGCGCAATGCCCGCACCATCGCCTCCCACAACCCGGCAGCCGAGCGGGCGCGGCAACTGGGCGACTACCACCTCAACGGCCGGCTCCCCGCTTGGCGGCGTCTACCCGCTGACCCCGGTGCTGCGGTCCCCGGTCCTGCGGGACCGGCCACGGCTGCAGCCGCCGGCAGCACTGCGGGGGAGACCCGATGACGGCGCGGCGGATCACGCTCGGCGACGGGCTGGTCACCTCCGAACAGGGACTGGGCGGCATGGTCTTCAGCAGCGTGTACGGGCAGGCGGACAAACGGGAATCCCTGCTGACCATCAACACTGCCATCGACGCGGGCATCACGTTGCTCGACACCGCGGACATCTACGGAAGCGGCGGCAACGAAGAGCTGTTCGCCGGCATCCTGAAGACCCGCCGCGATGAGGTGCAGATCGCCACGAAATTCGGGATCCTCTCCGATCCCGGGCCCGGCGGGCCGAAGGCGCAGGGCGACCCTGCCTACGTCCGCACCTCGCTGGAAGCGAGCCTGCGGCGGCTGGGAACCGACGCCGTCGACCTCTACTACTACCACCGGGTGGATCCGCGCGTGCCCATCGAGGAAACCACCGGAGCCCTCGCCGAGCTGGTCCGCGAGGGCAAGATCCGGCACATCGGACTGTCCGAGGTCACCGCCGGAGAGCTGGTGCGGGCCGCTGCGGTGCATCCCATCGCGGCGGTGCAAAGCGAATGGTCCGTGTTCAGCCGGGACGTGGAGGACAGGCTGCTTCCGGCCGCCGCCGGACTCGGCGTCGGCTTCGTGGCGTATTCGCCACTGGGCCGCGGGTTCCTCACCGGCGCCGTGGGCAGTGCCGGCGACCTCCCCGACGGCGATCTGCGGCGGCGCTTTCCACGCTTCGGTCCGCTCGAACTCTCACGGAACGTGCCGTTGCTGGAGGTCATCAACCGGACGGCGGCTGCTGAAGGCATTACCGCGGCGCAGCTGGTCCTGGCCTGGGTCCACCATTCCGGGCGGCGCCTCGGCCTGGCCGCAGTTCCCATTCCGGGCACCCGCCGGGCCGGAAGGATCCTCGAGAACCTGTCCGCCGCCGCACTGGACCTGTCACCGGCCGCGGTAGCGGCGCTGGACGGCCTGTCCGCCCGGGTGGCCGGGGACCGGGCTGCCGATCCGCTCTACATCTCCCGGGGCCGGGAACTGCTGGAACCGGAACTGAACGCTGCAACCGTCAATGCTGGAACCGTCGAGGAGGCTTCCCGTGCGTGAACCGAAAAAACTGACCGTCAACCTGTTCGAGATGGCCTGCGTCAGCCACATCACGCACGGCCTGTGGGTGCTCGAGGACAACAACCGGCACCGCACGGCGGACATCGATTACTGGACCGAGGTGGCGCAGGTGAGCGAGGAGGCGGGATTCGACGCGATCTTCCTGGCCGACGTCGTCGGCGCCTACGATGTGTTCCGCGGCGGCCCGGCGACGGCGCTGCGCGAGGGGCTGCAGATCCCGAACCTGGATCCGCTGACGCTGATTCCGGCCATGGCCGCCGTCACCCGCCATGTGGGGTTCGGCGCCACCTTTTCCACCAGCTACGAGCCGCCCTTCGCCTTCGCCCGGCGGATGAGCACGCTGGACCATCTCACCCGCGGACGGGTGGGCTGGAACATCGTCACCTCCTATCTGCCCAATGCTGCCCGCAACTTCGGTCTGGCCGAGGAGATTCCGCATGACCGGCGGTACGAGATCGCCGACGAGTACCTGGACGTGCTCTACAAGCTCTGGGAGGGGTCATGGGACGACGGCGCGGTGCTGGCTGACCGCAGTACTCGGGTCTATTCCGATCCGGACCGGGTCCGCTACATCAACCACCGCGGTGAGAACTTTTCAGTGGCCGGACCGCACCTGACCGCCCCGTCGCTGCAGCGCACGCCGGTGCTGTTCCAGGCCACCGGCTCGCCGGCCGGCATTTCCTTCGCCGGCAAGCATGCCGAGGTGGTCTTTACCGGAGGCCGCACGGCCGCTGGGTTCCGGGCCAACGCCGCCGCCATGGACACTGCTGCCGCCGGGCACGGCAGGGGATCCGGGTCGCTCCGGTACATCGTGCAGGCCGGAGTGGTGGTGGGCCGGACAGATCGCGAGGTGGCGAAGAAGCTGCAGGCCTACCGGGCCCATTCCAGTGTGGACGGCATCCTGGCCCACGGCGGTTATGCGATCGATCCGGCCGCGTATCCGCCCGAGACCCCGGTCGCCGAGATTCTGCGGCGGGAGGGCAAGCAGGACACTCCGCTGGCCCGCACCCTGGCACCGGGAGCCACCGCCGGTGAGCTGCTGAAGAACGTGAGCAGCTCACGGGAAGGCAGGTACTTTGTGGCCGGCACCCCCGGCGTGGTGGCGGACGAAATTGAACGCTGGCTCGACGGGGACGGCATCGACGGCATCAACCTGCGCCAGTACCACTCCTTCGGCACGGCACGGGACTTCGGTGAGCTGGTGGTGCCCGAACTGCGGCGCCGCGGCCGGCTGCGGGAAGGCTATACGGCGGGGGAGACCCTGCGGGAGCGGATCTTCGGCCCCGGCCGTGCCCGTCTGCCGCAGGAACACTTTGGCGCCCGGTACCGCGGCGGCCGGAATTTGGGCAGCAACGACGTCGACGACATTCTTGCCGTCTCCTAACCGGAAGAGTTACTGGACTCTGCTGTCGAGCCCGTACTGATCCGGCACTCCGAGGTGGTCCCGGAGAGTGCTTCCTTCGTAGTCGGCGGCCATGAGGCCGCGTTCCTGAAGAATCGGTACGACCTCGTCTACGAAGGTGTCGACGCCGTCCTCGTAGACATCGACGGATACCCAGAATCCGTCCACTGCTTCTGCCTCGAACCATTCCTGCATGTGGTCCGCGGTGACGGTTGCATCGCCGACCGGGGTGGGGTGGTAGTCGATGATGCCGTGGGCCAGGATGTCGCGAATGGTCCAGCCTTCGCGGGCGACCTCGAGGGCCCGGAGGGAACGCGGATCGAACGGACTTGCCTGTGCCGCTGCCAGTTGGTGCGGGGTCAGGGGCTGATCCAGCTGGCTGGGTTCCAGGTTCAGTCCGAGCATTGACCCGAGGTAGGGAACCCGTTGCGGGAAGATCCGTTCGCCGAGCATGAGCCGCCGGTCCAGTGCTGCGCGCTTGGTGGCGCCGATGGCCGGCATGAGGCCGGCGAAATACTTGATTTCGTCCGGGTTGCGTCCTGACCGGCGGGCCGCATCGCGGGCTGCCTCACGTTGGGCGCGTGCGTCCTCGATGGTGAAGGCCGCGCCGATGACTCCGCTGGCGTACCGCCCGGCCAGTCCCAGCCCGTACTCGCCCCCACCTGCAGAGAAGATGACGGGTTGTCCCTGCTCGGACGGCGGAATGGGCAGCGGGCCGCGTGAGGAGACGATCCCGCCCCGGAGGTCGACGGGACGGATTTTCGAGGCATCAGCGAAACGTCCGGTTTCCTTGTTCCTGGTCCAGGCGTCTTTCTCCCAGCTTCCCCACAGCGCCTGGGCGATCTGGATCGTCTCGTGTGCACGCTGGTAGCGCTCCGGGCGCGGAGCAATTTCCTGGCCGAAGTTCGCAGCAGCCGAGGGGTCGCTGGTGGTTACGGCATTCCAGCCGGCGCGGCCGTGGCTCAGGACGTCAAGTGCCTTGAACTGCCGGGCGATGTTGTAGGGCTCGTTGAAGGTCGTGGATCCGGTGGCAACGAGGCCGATGCGTTCGGTTCCCCGGGCGATGGCCGCCAGGGCCATCATCGGGTCCAGGGTCATCTGCGGGGCGTCGTGGTTCACGTCGCTGGTCAGGGCGGGGGTGTCTGGGAGGAACAGGAAAGCGACTTTCCCTCGTTCAGCAGCCTGCGCGTACCGGACCAGCGCGTCGTAGCTCGTGTAGTTGGACGGATCAACGCCGGGCATCCGCCAGGCGGAGGGCTGGGAACCGTAGCCGTTGTTGAGGTGCATGCCAAGAATCATTGCGCGCTGGCTCTTGAGCGTTCTTTTAGTCATGCACTAATGGTGCAACCTTGCCATTAGTGTCAAGGTCAAATCGGGAAGGTGGTGACTGGTCCGTGTGCCAGCGAGGGGACCTAGCTCGCGGCGGACTCCTGCGACGCTGCCGCGGCGCGGTCCAGGGCCTCAACGTAGCGGGTGATCGCGTCCCGGTTCTGGATCAGGAAGTCAATCTTCACGCTCATCCGGTCCCGCTCCACCAGTAGGAGCTCTTTCAGCTCCGGGTCCGGGTCATCCACGACAATGCTCTGCGGCTTGTCCAGGCACGGCAGAATATCGGCAACAATGCGGGTCGGGATTCCCGAGTCCACCAGCCCGCGGATCTTCTGCACCCTGTCCACGAGGTAGTCGTCGTAGACGCGGTATCCGTTCTGCAGGCGCTGGGGGCTGATCAGGCCCTGTTCCTCGTAATACCGCAGCATCCGGGCAGGTACCCCGGTCTTTCGTGCCAGTTCACCGATGCGCATGGCTTCCGTTCCGTTTCCGACTGAACCTTCACAGGAATGACAAAGTTGAGACTATACCCAGCCGTTCCGTCACCAGAACACGGCCCGTGGCGGACTGGCAAAGCTCTAGCCAAAAGTCTCCCGGCCTTCTGGAAAACCGGCGCAGCCACTGCCCTGTGCCGACCCTGTGACCTCGCAGAGGTCCGTCATAGCAACGAGCGGGAGGATGAGTGCGCGCCCCCAGTCAAACGCTCGGAGAATAGAAGATGAATATCCTGATCCTTGTTGCGGCGGACCTCGCCGCAATTTTTATGCTGACTTTCGGCCGGGCCACCATCGATTCCGACGTCACCTGGAGCCTGCCCGGCCACCCCGGCTCGACACTGGACCGGAAAGTGGTGGTGGAAACCAAGTCGGGATCCGCCGCCGGGGCCCTGGACCGGCACCTGTGGGCCCACGGCGTGCGCCCCTCACGCATTTCCAAGTTCGCCACCGGCCTCGCCGCCCTTTGCCCGGGCCTGCCGTCCAACCGCTGGCACCGGACTCTGATGCGCGACCTCACGCTGCGCCCGGCCTCCGCCGGGTAAAAAGTGCCGACTCTTCCCACCGGATTCACAATTAAGGGCTCTCCAATGTTCTTGACACCACACCGAACGGCAGGCCCTGCCGTTCGCGCTGGCCGCGCACCGCACTGACTGCTGCCGGGTTGGCGGTCGCTCTGGCCATTGGCGGCTGTTCAACGGCCGGTACCGGCACAGGGACCGGCCAGAACTCCGAGGCAACGGCATTTTTCGATGACGGCACAGTGCATGAGATCAGCGTGCAGTTCAGCGACGAGGACTACCGGGCGATGCTTGCCGTAGTCGGAGTCGGGCGACAAGGACTGGATCTCCGCAACCGTCACCATCGACGGCAGCACGCTGGAAAATGTGGAACTGAGACTCAAGGGCAATTCCAGCCTGCAGGCCCTGTCCGGCAAGGGCGGCGGACCGCAGGGTGCGGGAGCGGCCGCAGCCAAAGAGGCGACCGCATCGGCCCATGCAACTGCACCCGCCGACGCGACCGCTCCCGGTTCCAGCGGCGACGGCGCAGGGACGGCCGAATCTCCCGAGACCCTTCCCCGGCTGATCCGAACCAACAAGTTTGTTCAGGGGCAGCTGTACCAGGGCCGCACGGACCTGGTGATCCGCGGCAACGACACCGAGGAGTACATGGACGTCTTCGAACAAAAGACCGGCGCTGAGAAGCGGCGGACATTGCCAAGTTCCTGACAGCCGAAGCTTCTTAGCATCCCCAAATGCCCAATGGCCCCGGAAGATCCGGGGCCATTGGTCATTGCTGGTGCGCCGCCACCAGCTGCGAGGAGCAGAGGTCAGGCAGGAGTTCCGATCATGGGCAGGGTTTCGATCATCGATCCAAGTTCGGCCATCAGCGCCGGTGCGCTGCCCAGGGAATAGGCGTTCTGCCGGCCCCACAGGAAGTACCGGTGGATCGAATAGTCGATGTCGGCGCCCATGCCGCCGTGCAGGTGCTGCGTGGCGTGCACAACGCGCAGGCCGCCCTGTGCCGCCCACCAGGAAGCGACGAGCGACGCCGACTCCGCGTCAGCATGTTCCTGATCAACGAGCCAGGCCGCACGGCGGGTGGTGAGCTTGATCCGCTCGGCGTCCAAGTGCGCATCCGCGGCTCGGGCCGAGACAGCCTGATTGGTCGAGAGCGGACGATCGAACTGAATCCGCTCCGAGGTGTAGGCAGCAGTAATTCTGATCGCTTCCTCACAGACACCCGCCTGGACGGCCGCCAACGCGATCCGTCCGAGCAGCCGGGCCTGCCGGACCGGAGCGCCCTCGCCGGTAAGCAGCTCAGCGGCGTCAACGTGAACGTTGGTGAGCGTGACCGTGGCTGCGGCCCCCTGGTTCGTCATCGCGATGCTCTCGCGGTGAACTCCGTCGCGGTCCACCGGCAGAAGAGCAGCGACCACGCCGGTCTCCGTCATCACCGGCACAAGCAGGGCAGCGGCGGCCGTGGCCCCCGGCACCGCGGCGAGCACGCCGTTCAGCCGCCAGCCCGCACCGTCGCGTTCGCCGCGAACCGCATTGTCCCCGTCCACGCCGGCGTCGATTGCTCCGACGATCAGTTCCGAACCGTCAAGGAAACCGGGCAGCCAGCGCTGCCGCTGCTCCTCGGTTCCCCAGTTCGCGAGCGGCAGGGCGGCCATGGCGACGGCGGAGGCCAGCGGCACCGGTGCCACCCGGCGTCCCTGCTGCTCAAGCACTGCAGTCAGGCCCAGCATGCCCAGCCCGGAGCCGCCGAACTCCTCGGGAAGCGCGAGTCCCAGGATGCCGCTCTCGGCCAGGGCGCTCCAGAGCGTCTCATCGTGGCCGCCGAGCTCACGCTCGACGTCGCGCACGCGCTGGAGCGTGGCCAGTGAGGCGAAGATTTCGTCCGCAAGCTGCGCTGCTTCGCGCAGGTCTTCATCGAGTTCGAACTGCATTGGAGTCTTCTTTCTTCTCTTGGCGGCGTGCCGCCAGTGTCATTCCGAGCGCCTTGGCCGCGACGATGTCCCGCAGGACCTCGTTGCTGCCTCCGCCGAAGGTATTGTTCTGTGCCCGACGTGCCAGCGTCTCGACGCGGCCGGAAATGGCGGCGCCCGGAGAGCCGGCGCGCAGCAGGCCTGCCACGCCGAGTACTTCCTGCAGCTTGCCGTAGACCTCCACGACGGTTTCGGTACCGATCACCTTCGCGGCGGCGGCGTCGCCGCCGGTGAGGGTGCCCGCCGCGACGTCGGCAACCAGGCGCAGGTTGACCAGATCAGCTGCGGAGAGCAGCGCGTACACCTCGGCGAGCGTGGAGCGTACCCACGGCAGGTCGATGACGTGGCCGGAGCCCAGCGGCTCGGTGCGGGCCCACTCCACCACCAGTCCCAGCATCTCGTTCGCAATGCCGCCGCGGGCCGCCAGTGCGACCCGCTCATGGTTGAGCTGGTTGGTGATCATGCGCCAGCCGCCGTTGAGCTCGCCAACGACGTTGCTGAGCGGAATCCGCACGTCCTGGTAGTACGTGGCGGCGGTGCTGATGCCGCCGACGGTGTGGATCTCGGTGGCGGAGAAACCCGGCGCCGAGGTAGGCACCATGACCACCGAGATGCCCTTGTGGCGCGGTGCGTCCGGGTCGGTGCGCACGGCCAGCCAGATCCAGTCGGCGAAGATTCCGGCACTGGTGAACAGCTTGTTCCCGTTGATGACAAGCTCGTCGCCCTCGATCCGCGCCGTCGTGCGCAGGGACGCGAGGTCGGTGCCGGCGCCGGGTTCGGAGTAGCCGATCGCGAAGGTCAGCTCGCCGGCGAGGATCGGCGGCAGGAAGAACTCTTTCTGCTCGGCCGTGCCGTATTTCATCAGCGCGGGGGCGACGGTGTTGAGGCTGACCAGGGACAGCGGCGCGTTGGCGCGGATCACCTCGTCGTAGAACACGAACTGGGCTTCCGGGTCCACGCCCCGCCCGCCGAATTCCTCCGGCCAGCCGAGGCCCAGCCAGCCGTCGGCGCCCATTTGTTTGAGGATCCGGGTGAAGGTGGGGCCGCCTTCCGTCTGGTGCACGAGGTCGCGGGCATCCTCGGCGCTGATGATGTCGGCGAAGTAGGCGCGCAGGTCGGTGCGCAGCTGCTTCGCCGCCGGTGAGAGATCGGGGTTCATTTTTCGCTCCTGGGGCTCAGTAGTCATTGGGCTCAGCGGTCGCTGGCGAGTACGAGTGCGCTGTGCGGCACCGGCGAGCCGCCGGTGACCAGCACGTTGGCGAGGGTCTTGGCCGGCTGGTTGGTCGAGGTGCCGCGGATGAGGCGGACGCCTTCGGCGATGCCGTTGACGCCGTGCATGTAACCTTCACCGAGCTGCCCGCCGTGGGTGTTGATCGGCAGGCTGCCGGTAAGTTCCAGTGCGCCGTCGGCGATCATGTCCTTGGCTTCACCGCGTTTGCAGAACCCGTACTCCTCGAGCTGGAGCAGGACCATGGGGGTGAAGGCGTCATACAGGATGGCGGCGTCGATGCCCTCGGGCCCGTGTCCTGCCTGCTGCCACAGTTGCCGTGCCACGAGCTCCACTTCCGGCATCTCGTCGATATTGTCCCGGTAGTAGCTGGACATGGAAATCTGCTGCGGTCCCACACCCTGTGCCGCGGCAGTGATGATCGCCGGCGGATGCGGCAGGTCGCGGGCGCGTTCGGCGCTCACGATCACCAGCGCCTGTCCGCCGTCGGTCTCCTGGCAGCAGTCCAGCAGGCGCAGGGGGTCGGCGATGAACCGGGAGGCCTGATGGTCCTCGATCGTAATGGGGCGGTTGTGGAACCACGCATTTGGGTTGTTGGCCGCGTGCTTGCGCGAGAGGACGGAAATCTGCCCGAAGTCGGCACTGGTGGCGCCGAACTCATGCATGTAGCGCCGGGCCAGGAAAGCTTCCTGGGCCGCGGGCGTCAGCAGCCCGTACGGATTGATCCAGTTCCGGTACTCCTGGTCGGTGGTTTGGGCGTAGGCAAACTGCGGCGGACCGGAGCCGAAACGGTGGCCGGAACGCTCGTTGAAGGCCCGGTAGACGACGACGACGTCAGCGACACCGCTGGCCACCGCCATCGCTGCCTGCTGCACCGGAGCGCAGGCTCCGCCGCCGCCATGCGGAATGCGGCTGAAGAACTTCAGCTCCGGGATGCCGAGCGCCCTGGCAACGGCAATCTCCGGATTGTTTTCCATGGAGAACAGGGAGAACCCGTCGACTTCCTCCACTCCGATTTGGGCATCGGCCAGTGCGGCCAGCACTGCTTCGCAAGCGAGCCGCCATTCACTGCGCCCGGAGTCCTTGGAAAACTCGGTGGCGCCGATGCCCGCAATGGCCGCCCGGCCCGAAAAGCCGCTCATGCTGCAGCCTCCGCCGGCAGGCTCACGCTCACCGTGGCCGTGAGGTGCGCGCCGCGGGCATGCGAGCCGACGACCTTCACCGTGGCCTGCGTTGCATCGTGCCCCACGATTTCTCCGGTCAGGTGCAGCACGTCACCCGGATAGAGGGGAACCCCGAGGCGCAGCTTGACCGAACGCAGCCGCGCGGCGGGCCCGGCCCAATCCGTGACATAACGGCCCAGCACGCCGTTGCTCGAATTGATGCTGATGAAGATGTCCGGGGAGCCGCCGCGCCGGGCGGCATCCGGATCGTGGTGCACGTCCTCGAAGTCCTGCGAGGCAATGGCGCCGGCCACGATGAAGCTGCGGTCGATCGGGATGTCGAGCTCGGGAAGTTGATCTCCGAGTTTAAGCTTGCTCATGACGCTCCTTGCTGCTGTGTAGCGTTCGTTGTTTCGCGCCGCAGCCGGAGCCGCGGCAGTTTCTCGCCGTGGGCGTGCTCGGCAAAGTACACCTCGACGGCGCAGCCGATGGCGAGGTCGTCATGGTCGGTCGGCTCGAAATCGGCCACCAATCGGGTTCCAGTGTCCAGATCCACGAGACCGACCAGCAGCGGGTAGGTGAAGGCCGGATCCTGGGGATGGTGCACAACGGTCCAGCTGTGCAGGGTGCCCTGCCGGTTCGATTCCACCGAGTCCCACTCGAACGAGCGGCACTGCGGGCAGGTGGGTGCCGGCGGATGGCGCAGCGTGCTGCAGTCGGTGCAGCGTTGCACGACTAGGCGCCCTTCGGCCGCGGCGTCAAACCAGAACACGTTGTCGTGCGTCCGCACGAGCGGCGGAACTGCTGTTCCCGGGGCTGTCATGCTGTCTCCTTGGGCCGGAACCGCAGCAGCGTGAACTGTTCGGTTGTGATGGTTGCCTGTTCGGCGTCTTCGTAGCGCTTTCCGAGAGTGATGAAGTATCCCTCGCCGAGCCCTGTCTTCTTTGGGCCGACAATGGAGTCAATGGTGTAGTGGCAGGTCACGTGCATTCCCACGGTCAGTTCGCGCTCGTAATGCTGCTCCAGCTCGGTGGCGACCACCGAGGTGTACCCCGCCTTGTCGAGCAGAAACAACAACTCGGAGTACGGGGTCTCTTCGACCACGCCGTCCCTGCGGGCGAGCTGCACTTCACGCCATCGGCGGTATCCCGACATGATCCAGGTGGAGACCATGGCCGGGGGAGCGATCACCCCGCTGCGGCCGGTTTCCTGTGCCGCGGCGTCGTCAACGTAGACCGGATTCCGATCGTCGAGGGCCTCGGCCCAGTTGCGGATCATTGCTTCCGAGACTGCGTACCTGGCCACCCGGGGTGGTTCGGCGACCGTGCCGACGAACCGCTGGAGGTCTTCGGCGCTGAGGGCGTGTGCTGCTGCGCCGCGCTGGCTCTCTTCCAGAGTCGGCATCAGGCACCTGCCCCGACGAGAGCCTGCGATGCTGCCGGCAGGGAATTGATGCGGCCGGCGGCGATGAATTCGGCGCGAATCGTTTCGCGCAGCTCCT
Source organism: Arthrobacter sp. zg.Y820 (assembly GCF_030125555.1). Lineage (NCBI taxonomy): Bacteria > Bacillati > Actinomycetota > Actinomycetes > Micrococcales > Micrococcaceae > Arthrobacter > Arthrobacter sp. zg.Y820. The sequence continues at coordinate 138,518 of NZ_JASKLX010000008.1, read as the reverse complement.
GGTCCAGCGGGACAAACGGGCTGGTGCGGCTGGCAGCCCACCACACGTCGTCGGCCTCCCACGCGGTCTTGCGCAGCGGCGCCTTGTCGATCTTCACGTTCGCCGTGGTGGGTGCCTTGTCGACGATCCGCACGAACGTCGGACGCCACTTGGTGCCCAGGTCCGGCTGCGCGTCCAGGAAGGCCGCGAAGTCGAGAGGATCAAACTGGGCACCCGGGTGCAGCACCAGGGTGACCATGAGCTGGTCGCCGGTGCGCGGATCGGGCACGGCGTAGGCGTGCGCGCCGGAGACTGACGGGTGGCGCGAGATGATGCGTTCGATGGGTGCGGTGCCGAAATTCTCTCCGTCCACCCGCAGCCAGTCGGCGGTTCGCCCCCCGAAGTAGAAGTAGCCGTCCTCATCGCGGTAGGCCAGGTCGCCGGTCCAGAAGTCTTCGCCGCCGAACCGCAGCCGGTCCGCCATCGCTTCCGGGTTCTTGTAATAGCCCTCGAACCGGGGCCCGGCGCCGACCACGACGATCTCGCCGGTGGCCTCTTCGGCGTTAAGCAGCCGGCCGCTTTCATCAAACCGGGCCCGGGGGAGCTCGACGTTGTCGTCGGAGCGGACTTCCACAATCATGCCCGGAGCGGGAAGCCCCAGCGACCCGGCGGGGGTGCCCGGCACGGGCACGATGCGCACGATGCCCTCGCTGGAGCCGAAACCCTCGCGAACCTCGCAGCCGAAACGCTCGCGGAAGGCCGCGGCCTCGGCGGGGGAAGCCTCGGAACCGAAAACCGCTTCCAGGGAGTTGTCGGCGTCGGCCGGATCCTCCGGTTGGGCCAGCACGTAACTCAGCACGCGACCGACGTAGTTGACGAAGGTGACCTTGTGCTCCCGGAGGTCGCTGGAGAATCGGGTGGCCGAGAATTTCCGCACCATGACCACTGTTGCGCCCACCTCGGCGGCAGTCGCCAGGTTCATCATGATGGAGTGGCCGTGGAACAACGGCAGATGAAGGAAGCTGACCGAATCGCGGTGCAGCGAGATGCGATCCTTCAAGTTCGGGGTCAGGGCACCGAGGCGGCCCTGGGTGCAGATCACGGCTTTGGGGGCGCCGGTGGAACCGGAGCTGAACAGCAGCAGGTAGATCGCTGCCGGGTCCGGAATCTCCGCCGGCAGCGGCGAGCCGGCGTGGGCGGAGATCAGCTCGGCATAGGCAGCAGACTCCACATCGAAGATGCGGTCGGCGGGCACCGGAAGTTCGGGGCGGTCGTCTGCGGCCAGGTAGAGCGGCTCGCTGATCAGCAGATCGCAGTCAGCATGGGCCATGTCGTGCGTGAGCTCGGCCCCGCGGCGGGTGGGATTAATGCCGACGACGACGTCGCCGCTCAGCCCTGCAGCCAGCAGCCAAAAGACGAAATCGGGAGTGTTCTGCAGCAGGATCCCCACATGGACCTGGCTGCGTCCGGCTCCAGGCTCGATCGTGTCCAGGATGGCCGCCCTAGCTGCAGCCTCGGCGACGACCTCGGCCCAACTCCAGCTCCGCCCCTCGAAGCGAAGACCCTCATGCTCATCATGCACGCGCCCTCGAACTACTTCAGCGTACGTTCGCACCGCATCTTCTCCTTGTTGTCACAACGTTTCGCCTTACGCTAGGTGATCTTCCACCGTGCTCCCGCCGTCGTCCCACTGGGTGGAATCGGCAAGGCGCCGGTCGGAACGCCGGGCAGGCTGTAGTCATGTTTGACGGACAGCAAGAGGACGCGGGACCACGCAGCGGCGTACTCGAGCGCGTCACCCTGATCATGGACTGCCTGGGCGAGGCGCCAGGCCACCTCATGCTCGAGGACGTCGCAGGAATTACCGGGCTTCCGCGCTCGACGACGTTCCGGCTACTCCGCCAGCTGGCAGACCTGGGCTGGGTGGGGCACGAGGCGGAGGGCTATGTGCTGGGCCCGCGCTTGGCGTACCGCGGCGTTTTGGCGGATTTTGACGGACTGCGGGCCGCCGCGTCTCCGGTGCTGAGCGAGCTGGCCGGCAAGACCGGCTGTGTTGCCCACCTCGGGATCATGCACGGGGGCTTCGTGGACTATGTGGACAGGATCGGCGCCGGAGCCGAATCCAGCGTGCCAACACGGATCGGCACCAGGATCTTCGCCCCGGAATCCACCTCCGGAATGGCGATGCTGTCCTGGCTGGCGCCCCAGGAGGTTGACGCCGTCATTGATCACGCCGGGGCCAATCGTTCCGGCGGGCGTGATGTTCTGCACCGGGATCTGGGGATTGTTCGACGGCGCGGAGGCGTCGCTTACCGCGACGGCAGCGGCGGTGCCAGTGGCGTCAGCTCCGTGGGTGCTGCCATCCTTGGTCCGGAGGGGCCGGTTGGTGCGGTCTCGGTTGCGCGCCGGGGGAGCATTCCGCTGCAGAGCGTCGGGCCGCTGGTCCGGCGTGCCGCCGATGCCATAACTGCAGCGCTTCACGACAGCACCGCTGGCAGCGAGCGGTTATGACAGCCGGGCCCGCCGGCCGCCCTGAGTGAGTGCTGGCGCTCACGGCCTGCTCGCCGGAACGAAGATCCCCCGTGCACTGAGCGTGGCGCGCCCGTTGTGGCTGATGGCTCCCTCGGCGACGACTGTGCGTGCCTTCAGCTCGACGATCTTTCCGGACACCTCAACGACTTCGCCGATCGGGGTGGGATGGTGGAACGTCAGGGTGAGCTCGGCGGTGAACGCCGGGGTAACTTCAGCCATCACCAGGACACCGAGCACCGCGTCAAGAAGCGCCGCCCCGAAGCCGCCGTGCAGCATGTCCGGAGGCCCTTCGTGGACAGCGCTCAGCCGGAGGCGTGACCGCGCCTCACCGTTGCTGATCTCAATCAATTGGGGGATGCCCAGGGCGTTGTACGGAAACATGCGCCATCCGGCTCCCGAGCGGACCTCGCTTTGCCGGTCCGGCGTGAAAGGAATGCGTCGCATCCGGGGTGCGCGGCTGGCCTCCAGCCGTGAGCTGATCCCGTCCAGCCGCTCTGCTGCCTTCAGCATCTGCTGCTCTGACACTGTTGTCGTCGTTGCGGCGAGCATCAACCGGCGGGTGGCGGCCATCAGGGTGTCTGCTGTGTTTGACGGCCCGTATTCCCGGTCATTTTCCATGGCGTGCACGCTACGCGGTGGCCGCTGCCGGAAGCGGCCGCGTCCCACTGAATGAAATGGTGCAGGGCGGTCAAGGGGTGTCCCCGGGCCCACCGACGCGGAGGCTGCTCGCCTCGTTCGCTAACCGGAGCCCAAGATGGAGGTGATCAAGGAAGCGAAACTCTCTCGAGGCTGCGACTTGTACCGCTGGCACTGATACCTGCGAGGTGAGGCGGCGCTTCCGCGCCCTCGACGCACAGGGATCTTCTCGTGCCGGAGCGGAGAGCTAGACGACCACGAGGTCCGTTCCATCCGCCGCATGGTCGGCCATCGCTACGCTGCGGATTGCCGGATCTTCATAGGTGTTCCAGTAGTAGGTCGTGGTCCGGGACGAGAAAAGCCCGGTGTAGGTGGTTATTTCAAACTCGCCCGAGCCCATGGCCGCGCTTCCGTCCACCATCGAGACCGACTGCAGGGTATGGAACGCGCGGCTGACGTTCTCCTCTTCGCTCGTCTTGGGCGGGTAGTTCGCGTGGACGTAGGCCGCGCGCACAAACCGCGACGGCGAGTAGTAGTCGCCGGGGATCCCCCGCATCAGCGACCCCGAGCCGAACGGGGCCAGGTGCGCCTGGTTGAGCACGACCTCCTCCGGGAAATCGGGCGAGGCATTGAGGTAGTTGCGCAGGTTCTCGTGGTGCCAGCCGAAGCCGGGCTGGTTTGCCAGGACGTCGACGTCGTCGTGGAAGACGTGCATGCCGTCGTGCGTGTACTCCACAACGATGGCGCGCGTCGAGTCGCCGATCAACCAGTGCAGCAGCGAGCTCGGGTACTTCTCGTTGATCGGCCGATCCACAATGACAACCTTGTCCAGGGCTGCCTCTACCTCGTCAACACTGGAGAACTGGGAGGCCACCCAGAGCGGAAACTCAAACGCGGCAACATTCGTCGCGCCTTCAACCGGTGCCGACGCGTACTCCGCGTACCCCGGAAAGTTAAGGCCGCCGACCGCCAGGCCGGCGTCATTGCCGCAGTCGAAGTAGAGCGGCGTGTCTTCCTCCACAATGCCCATGCCAATGACGGCATGTTGGATCTTCGGCGCCGCGCCGAAGGGCGATTTGGTGGCGTACCCGGTGGGCGTCACCACCACCTTCTCCCCGAAATCGGATGTCCAGTCGAGGTTGCGGGCGAAATAGAGGTTGCCGCTGCCGTCCGAGAACCTGATGCCTGTGCACATATTGATGCTCCCTTTGATGGTGACGCTCCGAGAAGCTGCGATGTTTGGGGGACCTGCCGGACGCCTTCAAGAAGTAACGGAGGTGGCCACCCGGCCCGCAGCCTCCCTGCCGGTTCGTTTCAAGGCTAGGCCAGAGCCCGAGCAGGCGGCAGTGTGCTCTCCCCAAACGACGACGCCGCACACATATTCAGGTTGTCGGCTTTCCGCGTGAGGGGTCGACGTCGACCTGCGCTTCCGGGTGTCGGATCAGATAACCCTTGTCTCGCAGGGCTTGCAGAGACTGATCCAGAAATTCACCGCGCAGGAGTAGGAGGTCACTGTCGAAAGTCGATAAAACGAAGACTGGTAAGCCCTGCTGGGCGACCGCCGTTGTGAGGCCGGCAACAATCCCGGCCAAGTTGAACGGAATCGGCCCGTCAACGTAAAGGCAGCGCCACCCTGAATCAACATCGTCCGCCGTAAGACAGGCACTTTCTTCCGCGACCACGGAAAGCTCTTTGCGGGTGCGGGTGATCGACCACAGACCAGACAGCTGGCCAATGTCATCCAACGCGGTAAGGGGATCGAAACGGTAAATGCTCAAATGGTCCGGAAGAAGAGTAAGGCTCGCTGCCGGTGCCACACCGATTGGATTCTTGGTCATGGTTACACCGATTCGGTGTCGCGGAAGACGCTCACGACGGCGTCACTCTAATCGCTCGGCCACTATGGCAGAAGACCGACCACCGTCACAACTATTGCCAGGTCGGGCTCATGCCCTCGGGATAGCGAGCTCCGAAGCCGCCGGTCGGCAGGATCTCGCTGATGCGGGCTAGATCGGCTTCGGTGAGGCTGAGGTCGACGGCGCCAACGTTTTCCTCGACGCGCTTGGCGCTGCGGGTGCCGGGGATCGGGACGATATGTTCTCCCTGCGCGAGCAGCCAGGCGAGGGCGAGCTGCGCCACGGTGGCGTCCTTGGCTGCAGCGAGATCAGTCAGCCTACGGGTGGCGTCGACGTTCTTCTCGAAGTTGCCGGGCTGCCAGCGGGCGTCCCAGCTCCGCATGTCGGTCTCGTCATACTCGGCGGCGGGCTTCGCGGTGTCGGTGAGGAACCCGCGCCCGAGAGGCGAGTAGGGCACGAAGCCGATGCCGAGCTCGTTCAGGACGGGGAGCAGCACCTCCACGTCGCGTTCGAAGAGGGAGTACTCGGTCTGAAGGGCCGAGACGGGGTGAACGGCATGCGCGCGGCGCATGGTCTCCGGGCCGGCTTCGCTGAGACCGAAGTACTTCACCTTGCCGGCATCGATAAGCTCCTTTACGGTTCCGGCGACGTCCTCGATGGGAACGCTGGGGTCCACCCTGTGCTGGTAGAGCACATCGATGTGGTCAACTCCGAGACGGCGCAAACTGTTCTCGACGACGTCGCGGATGTGTTCCGGGCGGCTATCGAAACCGCCGTCGCGCGTGAAGCCGAACTTCGTGGCGATGACGACCTCGTCGCGGAAGCTCTTCACGGCCCGGCCAACAATTTCCTCGTTCGCACCCCAGCCGTACAGCTCGGCTGTGTCAAAGAACGTCACGCCCAACTCATGCGCTTTCCGGATTGCAGCAATGCCTTCCTGCTCATCACCGGGACCGTAGGCAAGCGAGATTCCCATCGAGCCGTAGCCGATGGCGGAAGTGGTCAGGCCCTGCGTGCCCAATGTTCGTGTCTGCATCATGTCTCCTTGGTATGGATCGAGCGGCAGTATGGATCTAGCGGCGTCCAAGACGCCCACCGAACGTGCGTGCAGTCTATGTCTGTTCGACGCGCAAGGTTTCGATGAGACCACCGTCTACCAAACTCCGCAACGGTGCGATGACATCTCGGGAACTCCGTCATGAAGCCTTCAGGCTCCTGAAACCCACAGCACTGGTCAGCTCGACGATCTGCAGGGTCCGGCTTTAGTGGCAGGAACCTCCGCTCTTTAGATCACGCCCTTATCCCGTTGGGACTTCCGAGCGTCCGGGTCTGCAGTCTGCTAGCCTGACCAAACAAGCGCTAGACAGAGGAAATCCATGCTCGCCGACCTGGCCTTCTTTTCATTTGTGGAACTCACCGATGCCTCTTCGCACGGGGCCTACAACCGCTGGCACCAGCTCGACCACCGGCCGGAAAACCTCGCGCTTCCCGGTGTGGCCTGGGGAGACAGATGGGCCCGCGTAGCTGACCCGGAGGCAGCGCTGTCGCGGGGGAGTGCAGCAGGCCGCACTGGATCAACGACCGGCGCCAACTCCCCGAAGGGCGCTGACGCCCTGGCCGGCACCGACTATGTCGCGATGTACTGGTTCCGGTCACCCGCCGAGGAGAGCGTCACGGCCTGGAACAACCTCGGAGAGGCTTCCTTTCAATGGGGCCGCGGCCCCATCATCCCCGGCGTTCGGCGTCCGCTTCTCGGCTTCTTCCGCCCCGTCAAGGGGTATGCGGCACCTCGGGTGCTGGTGGATCCGGACGTGCTGCCCTACCGCCCCAACCGCGGCCTGCACCTCACCCTGACCCGCTACGCCGAGCCGCACGGACTCGACACCCACAGTTCTTTTACCTGGGAGGACACCCGGCTGATCCCGGAACTGCTCAACGTTGACGGGGTGGCCGGGGCCTGGACCTTCTCCTTCAGCCATCCGCAGCAGCACGGCACACTTCCGTTCACCGCCACATTCGCCGAACCGCCGGGCGGCCTGCGGATCAGGATGCTCTATCTCGACGAGGACCCCGGCACAACAGCTGAGTCCGTTCGAAAAGCGGAGCGCAGGCTTGAAACGGCTCCGGACGCCCCGCGGGACGTCGGCGAGGTGCTTTTCTCCTCGCCCCTGAGCACCATCATTCCTTGGCAGGACTGGTGAGCACCTCCTTGCCCGGAACGGGCAGCCGCCAGCCGACAACCGACAACAAAACCGCAGGAGCGCAGATGACGCTGACCGAAACTTCCATCAGCATTGAGTCCACCAACGGAGTGGCATGGCTGCGCTTCAACCGCCCTGACACGCTCAACGCCGTGTCCACCGCCGCCCTGGCGGAACTCGCCGAAGCCCTCGAATCGGCCCGGGACGCTGACGCCGTCGTCATCACCGGGGCGGGACGTGCCTTCTGCACCGGCGCGGATCTCGGCACCGACGTCAACGGGGCGACTGTCGCAGCAGCCGGGGAAGTGGTGTCACTGATCGCCGCCATGCCGGCGCCGGTCATCGCGGCGGTGAACGGGCCGGCTGCCGGCGTCGGGGCCTCCATCGCCTTCGCCTGCGATCTGGTGCTCGCCGCTGACTCGGCCTTTTTCCTGCTGCCGTTCCTGCCCCTGGGCCTGGTGCCCGACGGCGGTGCGACCCACGCCGTCGTCACCGGCGCCGGCAGGACGCGGGCGGCCCGCATGGCGTTCGGCGGGGAACGCATTCCGGCAGCCCTCGCCGCGGAATGGGGGCTGGTGGGCGAGGTGGTGCCGGCTGCGGAGTTGGAGGCCCGCGTTGGCGAGGTGGCCAGCCGGCTGTGTTCCGCACCGCGCGCTGCGGTGACGGAAACCAAACGGCTGCTGCGTGCCGCCGAGGCCCCGGCATTGGCCGCAGCCCTGGAACGGGAGCTGGAAATTCAGTCGGACCTGCTGGGCAGGCAGGAGTATGCCCGGGCCCGCGAAGGATTTCTGGCCCGGAAGCCTGTGGATTTCCGCGGCGAGCGCGGCTGAAGGTTGTCGGGATGCCGGACCAAGTGCTTGCTAGACTCTCGCCATGAGCAGCAATGGAGTGCGCACTGTCCGCCCGACGAGCGCCGGGCAGCAGACGGCGCTGCAGTCCTCGCGGCTGCCCCGGCCTGAACTCGTCGCGGACAACGTGTGGGCCATAGCCGCACCCATCCCCGAAGGCGGTGTCACCTACACTCTCAGCTACGTCCTGCTCAGCGGCGACTCGGCGTCCTTCTCCATCCTGGACCCGGGCTGGGACTCACCCGGGAACCTTGATGCCCTTCACCGTTCCCTGGGGCTGATCGGGCTTACCCTTGAACACCTCTCCACCGTCGTCGCCACCCATCACCACCCCGACCACCTCGGCATCGCAGCCACGCTCAGAGCCATGACGGGTGCGAGGGTGGTGCTCTCCCGCGAGGAGCGGGCTGTCCTGACACATCAGCTCAGCCCCGAGCTGCGAAGTCCGGCGTCGTACAGCCGGGTCCTGGAGGCATGGGGAGTACCCGCTGCACGCCGGGGCGAGCTCACTGCTGCATTTGCGCGGCCGCCGGCGTTTTCCGACATTGAGCCGGACCTGCTGCTGGACGACGGCGACATGCTGGATCTGGGCTCCCACAGCTTAACCGCTCTCGCGACACCCGGTCACACGGGAGGCCACCTGTGCTTCGCCGACAATGAGCGCAAGCTCCTCTACACCGGCGACCATATACTGCCGCAGATCCACTCCGGGTTTGGGCTCGGTTCCCGCCCCGGAGACAAGCCGCTGCCTGATTACCTGGCGTCGCTGCAGTCCCTGCAGCGGTTCGGCGGATATGAGGTGCTGCCGGGGCACGAGTTCCGCTTCCGCGGACTTGACGCGCGCGCCGCCGAAATTTGCTCGCACCATCTGCGGCGCACGCAGCGGATTGCGGATCTGCTGCCGGAACTCGGGGACGCGTCCGTGTGGGACTACTCGTGTCGGCTGCACGGAGCGGGCTGGCCCCGCCTGCACGGGTTCTTCCTGCATGCCGCGCTCCGCCAGACCGAGCTGCACCTCGAGCTGGCCCGCAGCGGACTCCTCGAAGGGCTAGTTGCGCGCTGTCCCGAACCGGGAACTGAGACGAACACCGGGGACTTCCCGTCCGTTTCAGCCGGCTCCGCCGGCTAGGCATTGCCGCAACAGGACCTGTGCGAAAGCCCAAGCCAGTCCGCAGGGCCGGCAGCGAATATCTTCGACGAGCTGGAGCAGCTGCTTGTCGTGGGAGGATGGCCGTCCGATGTCGCTACAAAGGCAATCGCGACTATCGAATCTCGCGCCGAGCTTGGGACGTTCACTCCTGGTCAGATGCTTAGGGAAATGACCTGTGTGCCGCGTTGCCTCGAATCGGAGTTCCTCGGCCCACGAAACTTCTTGCCTTGCTCTCTCGTCTTCGTGCGCGGAAACAATGCGCCTGCCGCGAATCCAACTGCTGCTACCAAGGCTGCCAGGCAAGCGAAGGCTGCAAGGTTGAGCCCGATAGACCATACGTCGTTGGACCGTGCCACGTTGAAGAGCAGAGTCCCGGTCACGCCCACAAAAGCCAGCGTAACTCCGGTTTTTGCATCGGCGTGCCGGATCCATTCATTCGTCGTAGACAGGACCTTCCACGCGTGATCTGGTTGGGTTGGTTCAGGTACTGCTTTACGCTGGCGCACTAGTGCCTTCTATTCTTTGGTCGTCCGCATCAGACCCTACGAGGAAGAGGAAGTAATCCAGTGCTCGAGAGGGCTCGAAGCCATTTCGAGTGCAGAGACAGTAGAATCACAATCAACCATCCTTCTGTGGGCGCATAACACGCGTTCCAAATGCTTGGGTTAGCTGCAGGTGACCTGGTCCTCGGTAGATCTAGCAGCACACTAAACGACTTTGCGCAGACCTTCCGACGCATCCTGAAGATGGTGCTCGACCTCGTGGAGGACAAAGGATGAAAAGGACTGCACTGTGAATTCTTTGCCGTCCCCGCGGAGTCCTGCGCGTTCCCAGGAACTGGAGGGAACTTGGTCGAATACGCGAGCAGCAAGTTCCAATTGGCTCTCGAGATCTGCAGACAAGGCGAGCCTGTCCGAGTTCAGATCCCTTTACCGGATTTCATGATCAGACCGATTGTTCCAGGTACGAATCGAAGACCTACGCCACCGTAGGATGCCGCGTTGATGGTAATCGGCTGAATGCTTTCCAGCTCAGAAAGATTGAAAACGTAGCGCTTCAAGGGATGCAGATTCAAGACCAGCTGCTGTTTGTCAGTTGAAGTCTCGAGTTTGGGAAGAACGACGATGGCACAGCTCAGTCCGATGACTAACATTCCGGTTATAGATGTCACCAGAACCTCCCCCTCTGAGAGACCCATGACGAAGACCGCACTTCCGATGACGACCCCCGCGCCAATGATCCAGGCCTTGAGAGGCCCCCGAAATCTCAGGGTCTCAACCTTGTGCATGTTCTAAAGTTCCTTCCATTTGGACTCCGCGACGTCTCGTCATACACTGCTTCGCTTTGCAGAGAATCCCACCTCCGCAAACCGGTCCACGCACCTTTGGCCAAAAGTGTGATCGTCTGTGCTCCCGCAGTAGGGCACTACTTTGGTACGCATTTCTGGCAGTGCAGCTTGTTCTCTTTGTAACCATCAGCCTGGGGCTCGGGTTCCTCCTTTTCTGACTCTCCGATCACGGCCATAAGAGTGCAGCAGGAGCACTAGCCTCTGTCTCTGGAGCGACACTTGGCCTGATAACCCTGGTTGGCCCGTTCTGGCCGCCATTCATTGGCTTCATCGTTCTCATGGCTTATGTCGCTGCTACGTACCTGTTCCGGTGGATCCGATCCCCGCGCCGATCCCTCAAAGGGATGACACTATTCGCTACTGCCACCCGCAGAGGTGACCAGAGGCTTCACCGTATCCCCCCCATGACAGGATCTCAGCGCCGGCCACACATAGTTCAGATGCAGTTCTGGCCTGATATCAGCCGTGCGACGAAGGCGGATACATGCTCCAGTACGTAGCCTTGCATCATGAGAGTGAAGCTAATCAATGGTTCGACCTACTCGATCATCAAACGCGCACCCGCACTTGGCCGACGAGACTACGTATGGGTAGGTGATAACGGCCAGGAGATTGAGCTTACGGATGAAGAGGCTGCTCAGCTTCTGTAGGAGATCCGTCTGATCATTCCTCCGGGACGGTCGGTGCTCCGATAGACGTTCTGCTCGCGGGCCACTAGGCGTTCGTGGTAAGGATTCGAGACCGGACACCCCGTCCTTAGCGCCATTGGGCAGCGAGGCGGTCGAAAGGCTCTGGGATGATGGCCTGATGTACATAGACGTGGGCGATGGCGACGAACCGGTGCTGATGCTCCACGGAGCCGGTGTCAGCGGGTGGATGTGGTCACCCACGCGTGCGCTGTTGAACTCTGCAGTGAAAGCGATCGTTCCCGACCTCCCCGGATTTGGCCGCAGTGCTTCCTATCCGTACGTTTCGCACAAGGCCACCGTCGAGGAACTGCGCGCAGTCATAGAAGGTTACGCTCCGCAGGGAGCGCACATCGTCGGGTTCTCGCTAGGAGCACAACTGACGATCTTGCTCGCGTCGGAGGTGCCCCACCTCGTACGGAGCGCAACGGTAATCAGCGCAGAAACCAAACGCGCCCCGCTTCCCGGTCCCACGCTCGGTCTGCTGGCACTGGCTGCACCACTCTCTCGTCAGCGGTGGTTCGCCGAAGCTCAAGCCCGCCAACTCGGTATCCCGAAGGACCTTTGGGCTGAATACCTGCACGACAGCGCGACGACCTCTCGCGAAACCCTCCTGGCCAGCGTCGGCGAGAACATTCGATTCACACTTCCCGCAACATGGAGCGACTACCCGGGCTCCGCCAGCGTCCTCGTCGGCGCACGGGAGAGGAAACTGATGCACGACTCTGCCGGTCTTACCTCGTCAGCTTTGCCCGGGAGCACCCTGCTCACAGTGAAGGGGGCTGCGCACGACATCCCGCTCTCAGACCCACGTGTCGTCGTGTCGGAACTCGGTCGCCAGATGAGCGACTGGCGGACGCGCCCATAAGCCCATCCTCTACAGCGCCACTCAGCGAGGACTGGAATGATAGATGTCCCGCTCACGGATTGGCGGCTACTCGAGGAAGTACCCCTGCTCTGTGTGAGGAGGTAGGTGCATGCGTCGCCGTCTCCAGCTAATCCAGTGTTCGGCTAAGCATCAGCCCGTCTGATCAGCTCGCGAGCAGAATCTCGTACCGGAACTTGACCGAAGGACGCCGGTACTGATCGCCGTCCTCGGTTGGGGTCACATCGAGAAGGTCAATCCAACACAATGCGCCGTGCTCATTCAGAAGAAGCACGGCGTCTCCCGGTCTAGCGTCGACTACCCGGCCAGGGATCAAGTGGTCCTCGGCGGCGCCACTGAAGGGTCGTCCACCACGGCTTATCCCGACTGCTTTCACCGGGTCCGAATAGACGGCGACAACGTCCCCACTCCGCTCAGACGCCATGAACCCGAAGCAGTACTCTCCATGACCGAGCACGTAGGTTTCCCCGGGTGCCCATTCGTAGTCGAAGAGGATCTCCCCGGTCGGTGCAGGACTATGCCAGTTGCCCGGATTGCGCAGCGTATCGATCTTTTCAAGTCGGCGCGCGCGAGCCCGGAGCATGGCGACGGTGGTCTCGCTATCGCGGCGGCCAGGAAGTCCCTCAATCCACCGCCAGAGCTCCTCCACTTGCGCGCTGCCGGGGAACCAACCCTGAGCGGGATCGGCGTTGAAATCGAAACCGCGGGGTTTCTCCTCGGCGAGCCATTTGGGAAGCGTCGTCTTCGGATTCCCCTTGAAGAGAATGCCAAGCCATCCCTGCGGCTTCGTGGCGAAGACAGACGACAGCCAGCGTGTCTCGACTCCTACCCCAGACGTAGGACTATTATCGGCACGCTCCACGTAGTTCTCGTCAACCACCAGAAGGACGCGGTCTGAGTCTGTGGCAAGTCGCATGAAGCCGTTGAGGCTATCCGAGTAGTTAACGTCCGCGTCGATAAGGACTTCGTAGCCCACGGCCTTGAGATGCACAGCGAGAAGATTCACCCACTCCCGATGGGCGTTGGACGTCCAAGCATATGAGATAAACAGCTTCACAAATTGCTCCACAGATAATAGGCGACACGGTCCTCACCTGGACTATATGCCACTAGATCCGGCGGCACTGTCGCGCAGTCGCGGCGCTTGAACGTGCGTGTACCAAAGCGGGACGCGATCGCTCCAAGATGTCGGCACTCGGGCATCGGCAGACGCGGTCAGCCTGCTGTGTAGCGCCCTGGTGCGTGGACTCGATAGCGGATCTTGCGACTAATCAACGTGCTCATGATGGGCCAGCAGCGTCGTAGCGAAGAGGATGGTTATCCGCTTCGTAGCGGAGCCTGCGGGCCTCGACGCTCAGAAGCTGACGCCCGTGGAAACGGCCGACCTGATCCAGCAGGTTGCAGAGCTCTATCCGGCCCAGCGGAGACGCCTTGATCACGTGATCTGGCGCCATGTTTACGGGCGGGATACGGTCAAGGCCGATGAGTTGGTCTAGCATCGCTACTGTTGCGAGACGAGGTCTCATGGTTGAAGAATGGCGGATGACCATCTCCGACCATGACACGTACATCGCTGCGGCTCCGGAACAGTTCCGCCCACTGCTGACCACGTTGCGTGCTCAGCTCGCGCGTACCCTGCCGGACGCGGAAGAGGTCATTGAGTACAACATGCCGGGGTTCCGAATTGGACGATCGATTGTCGCCAGTTACGCCGCCTTCAGTAAGCAATGCGGCCTTTATCTCGCCCCAGGCGCCATCACCGCTCATGCCGAAGACATCGCCGCCGCCGGGCTGAAAGCCACCAAAACCGGCATCAAATTTCCCGTGAACAAACCCATCCCTGACGACCTCGTCGAACAGCTCGCCCTAACCTCGCGGAAGGACGTTGGGCTGTAACGCTGTGGACGATCCCTTAGCAAGGCGGGGGCAGCAAGGCCTTACCTGGCGCTTTTCGCCGGGTTGCGACCGGCGTCGCGGCTTGAGGAGGTGTTAGCCCGGCGACCGATGAGGAACCAAAGAAGCGAACCGATCACGGGGAAGACAAACACCACGAGTACCCAAAGCGCCTGTGCGAGGCCGGTGAGATGGTGAGAGCACGCAATACCGATGACAGCCGCTACAAAGAGGAGCAGTGCAAGCACGCCAATCCCTACAACTGTGAACTCCCACTGAGTGGGCACGATCGGATTTGCACCTTCAGCTGCTGTCCATACCAGCACTACAGTCCCCCTTTGTTTGGGCCCGCGAGATACGGACGCTACTCCAACCTAGTGCTGATCTCGAGTTTCCCACGGGATCCGCGTACGGATGTGGGATCACTTCGTCCTGGCCGTGCGCCATGTACCGTGTTGGCCATGAAGAATCTTCCGCTGTCGCTCACGCTTGCCGCTGTATCCGGTGTGCTCACCCTCAAAAGCCCGGCCGGTTGGTCCCCGGGGGCGCGCCGCGTCTACGTTCTTGCGCCCGGCGCCGCCATTGGCATCATCGCCGCGGCAGCCGTGTGGAAGGGCAGTCAGAAAGGGAGGGAGCAGGCTTCCGCCGGAAGAATCGATCTTGTCACTCCGGCCGCTTCCCGCTCCACCGACGGCACTGCGGGCACCGCACCCCTCCCTTCCTATGTGCGCGCAGACGCCCGCCCGGCAAGGCTGCCGGCAATCGGATTGGCCGTGCTGGCGGCGACGGTGGGCATCACCGTGAGCGGGGTCTTGGCAGTGAGCCTGGTGCTGGATGAGCGGCTTGAAACATGGTTGCTCCGGCGCGGGGTGGCTCGGCCGCGGCGTGTGATGGCGGTCATCGCGGCCATGAGCTCCCTGGTCCTGGACCAGATGATGGATTCGAAGGGTCCCGAGGATGCCCGTAAGTAGAGCCGCCGCATCGCCGCCCAATGGCTAATTGACTCTCGAGCCGTCCAAGTTACCCCCATCGCCTCGGTGTCATGCCGTTCAGAGGTCCGTTGCCGGACGAGCGGATATCCCAAGCAGCCGCTTCCATGAATCGTGAGAACATCCCTGAGTGACCGACGACACTTTGCTTGAACTGCCGCCCCTATATGAGTCCTTGACCTGGCTCACCCCGCTTTCCGAGGAACGTGCCGCTCACCTTGTGGCGTTCTTGTCCGACCCGGCTGAGGTTCTGGACATGGGGTGCGGATGGGGCGAACTGCTACTTCGGGTTTTGACGGCGGCCCCGCAGGCACGGGGACGCGGAGTGGA
The DNA here is from genome assembly GCF_030125555.1 of Arthrobacter sp. zg.Y820. Taxonomy (NCBI): domain Bacteria; kingdom Bacillati; phylum Actinomycetota; class Actinomycetes; order Micrococcales; family Micrococcaceae; genus Arthrobacter; species Arthrobacter sp. zg.Y820. Next base: position 123,184 of record NZ_JASKLX010000008.1, on the reverse strand, counting down.
CAGTGCTTCCGCATCCATCGACCGGGCGAAGCAACAGGCATTGGCTCGTGGGCTGCTCAACAGAGCGACTTTTGATTCGACGCCCGGGGCAGAAGCTCAGGCTCGCCCCGCAGATGCCGTCATCTGCATCGGCGCGAGCCAGATCTGGGGGCCGCCGGTATTAGAGGACGCCCAGCCGCTCGACTATGCCGCAGCCCTGCGCGCCCTTCGAGCCCTGGTGCTCCCCGGCGGCCGACTCGTCTACGGCGAGGCGATCTGGTCAGCAACACCTCATCCGGCTGCTACCGCCCCTCTGGCTGGACGTGATGACGAGTACCTGACAGCGGATGCGCTACGCGAGCAGATCCGTGCCGCTGGTTTCGAGGTGGTGGACGGCGACCAGGCAAGCGTTCAGGAGTGGGACGTCTTCGAGGCCGGATATCGCGACAGGTTTACCCGCTGGCTAGAAGCACATGATGCCAGCCATCCCGCCGCAGGGCAGGTCCGTCGGCAGTATGTGGAACAGCGCGCTACATATGAACAGGGCTACCGAGGCGTACTCGGGATGGCGTATTTCTGCCTAAGGGGGTAGAAGTCCACAGCAACCCACCGTTCACCTGGCGCGCAGGCATGCTGGCGTTCCACCAGGGGATCCTCCACAGGGCGGGACTCGGTGCTCTTCAGTGAGCCCGTGCGATGGGCCGTTCCCAGAGGGTGACGGTACTGCTGAGTTTGTCGTAGTGGTACGGTTTTCCGTTCGCCGGTCGGCAGGCATCCGAGTGCTCGCCAGAATGGTTCCGCTGCAGCCGCGTTCTTCTCGACGATCCCGAGCCGCAGGCGTTCGGCGGACGATTGCCGGTGAACGCGCGCAAGAACCGCGTCGTGGAGCTCTCGTCCCAAGCCCTTCCCAGGGTGGTCGCCGTGCACGATGAAAAGTCCGATATAGGCCGCGGCGGGATCAGGGTAACCGAAAAGGATGTCGGCAAAGGCGACGAGGTCGGCACCATTCCACAAGCCGGTTCCACGCTTGCCCGCGGAAAGTTGAGTGGTACGGAGATCAAGGCGCTGGGGGCGTCCGCCGGCCCCGGCGGATAGCCGGCAATCCGCTCGGCATAGTCCGGGACCGATTCGAGTAAATTCTGCAGCGCGCCGACATTGGCAGGCCCTAAATCGCGGATGGTGTTTATCACGTCACCCAGTTTGCCACCTACCGCTTGACTCCCTGAGTGGCCGTAAGAGGAACCCTAGCCGGGCAACGTTGAACAGGATTGAAATCTTAGTTGTCTGTGATCCGCTTGAGTGCCGCGATGTGTGCGGTGAGGGCTGCGTGTCCTTCTTTTGTGAGGGATAGCCACGTCTTCATGTAACGGCCCGATCGCTGCTTATCGATACGAACGTAGCCAACATCAGAGAGTCTGGTGAGCTGTCGTGAAAGCTCAGCGTCGTTCGTTTCAATTGCGTCGCGAATGGCGGCGAACTCAGCTTCGCCCACTCGGGAGAGAGCGTCGAGGATGGAAAGCCGGAGAGGAGAGAGTAGTTCTTTATCGAGCTCGGATCGTGGGTGTGCCATTAGTGGGCCGCTCGGTTTCCTGTGACGATGAAGGCGACAGGCGGGGTTGCACACAGGATTGCCGCGGGAATCCAGAAGCCCGGTACTTGCGGGTAGAGGTACATGCCTGTGATGATCGTCCCGGCGAAGAACAGAGCCCAGAAGCCAATAGTAAAAAGGTAGCGGCGAGAGAACGCCCGGTCGCGTGCTCGTGCGGTTGCGCCGACGAGTGATACCGGAATGGTTGCGGCGACTATCGCGGTGGTTCCAGCGACGACAGCACCGATCGACGGGACCAACCCAATGATGAGCAGCCCGAAGGCAGTAGCGGCGGCCAGGCTCACCATCGCGACACGCATTGCATACACATCTTTGTGCATTTTTGCGGCCAGCCGGTCGGTTTCCGCGATCGTGATAGCGGCGTCTTGGGGGCTTACCTCATAGGGGCTCACGAGCGTACTCCTTGCTACAGTGGACGGGGTATTTGCAAGCATCGCATGTACTACGCAAGCATATTCAAGGCGCGAAACTACTACCCTTCAGATCCCTTCGGCCTGGCGGTGGCTTTGTCCTTTGCGAAAGGGATCCTCCTGCGGAGCGTCCAACGGTTAGTTTGTCTATGCTCGCTGAGCTAGCGCTCAGGAACTGCCCGATCTGGTTCATCCTCAGGGCGGCCGGCGTACCACTCATGGAACTCGGAACACCGTCCCGAGTCATCAAACCGTAAAAACCACATGTTGTCGTATGCCGTGACCACGCGATCACTGCCCGGTTGGTAGAAGACTGTTCGGCCATGAGCGACAACTCGGTCACCCTCAATGGCGACCGGATAGTACTTGGCATCAAAGGACTCACCTACGAAGGCGTCGCGCTCACTCATCCATTCAGCAACGATCTCTTCGCGTCCTGATGCCCGCATCTGGAAGGGGTAGTGCCACTCAGCAGTCTCTGACCAAAGGTCCGCAATCTGTCGTTCGTCATAGGACTTCCAGGCTGCCACGTATGCATCAAGCCACTTCTGCGCGGTGACCCTGGTAATCGATACCGGAAGGATAGGGGTGTCGTGCCACTCGGGTTGATGCAGGAAGCTCACCATCCCCAGATCATATCTAGAGAACTGACATTGGATACGTCCGTAAGCCCGTCGTTGACTGGGACAGCCGATGTCGGCCGGCGGCAGAACGGGGAACGGATTTCGGGGAAGCCGACGGTTATTTGACCCTTCTCTTTTGCCGGACGTGTTCGCAAGGCCGGGCAGTCCCGGGTGCGGCCGGTTGAGTCGGGTCATGAGCACGCGGCTGGTGCAGCTGATTGGTCGTTAGGCAGTCCCATAGACTACGTCGACGGCAGCGGAAATACTTCGAGCATGCGTTAGGACGAATAGTGGATACAGAAACACAGGTCGATGAACGAAGTGCCAGACAGCCCTCAATCATCGACCGCGTCTTTTCAATCGTCTTCTTGGTCGCGCAGCCGTTCGTCGCCGTCGTGCAGTACTTGATTATCGCCCTCGGCGCGTCCGACTGGATGGACGGAACCCGTTCAGTACCGCACTGGGCGGCAACGACTGGCATCGTTCTGGTCTTCCTCATCCCACTCGCGGCGGCAGCAGCCACGCTCGTGATGCTCGCCCAGCGCCGGATCGCGTTCTGGGTACCGCTCCTCGCGATGGTGGTTACGACCGTGATGGTCCTCGTCCTCTCCGCATATGCGCAGAAACCTGACATCTAGTAAACCTTGAACGCATCTATGTCAGACGCACACAAGGTGTTCGCTGAGAATCCTTTTCAAGGTCACCACGCGGGGTTAGCAGGGGGGAGGCCGCGTACTACTCACCTAAAGGTGTCCAGCCTGACGGTAAAGGCCCCCAAACGGTCCCTCGCTTGATGTCTGCTTGAGCTGACCAGCCCTGTGCAGATTGCCCCGTATGAAAAAGGCCTTTGGCTACTCGGAGGCCGACGTCGGGATGCTTCATCCCGGGTGCTCCTCCCCGCCGCGTGGACGCCCGAACACTCCAACGTTTGTCAGCAAAACCACCTCCACGGAAGACTCGGTAGTCTCCATATCGTGCTGGGTCGAGCAGATCCCAGCACCATTCCCAAGCGTTCCCCAGCGTGTCATACAGGCCGAAAGTGTTGGGCTGCTTCAATCCGACAGCTTGAGGTTCATCCACTTGATCGTCGGCAGTCCATGCGATCCGCTCGAGGGACCCGTAATGCGGCCCCGTCGTACCGGCCCGGCAGGCATACTCCCATTCGGCTTCCGTCGGCAGCCGGTACCCGGAAGCTTCAGTCTGCCAAGTCACATTGCCCTCATCCATTGTGTAGACGGGCACGAGTCCATCGTAGATTGATGCCGTGTTGCAGAACCTGACTGCATCCAGCCAGCTCAGATCCACCACGGGCGACATGGAGCTTGGTTTATCATCGCCCATCATCTGGGCGTATGTGGCCTCAGTAATGGGAACAACTCCGATGGAGAACGGTTCGAGCTTCACGGACCAGTGACGTCGGCGTCGCGCGTCATGCAGATCCACCGCTCCTGCCGGCAGAGGGCGAACAGCGAGAGTAGCCATTCCGCCATGCTCTCACCGAAGCAAGGACGAATGTCGTATGGCGGTAGCCGATCCCTCAACGGGCCGTGCACATAGGAGGTTACGGATTTCGAGCCGGATCAACGTCACAACGTCTGGTTAGGATTAGGGGTGACCAGCCTAGCCACCTTGTGGCCACCCTTCGGATTAGTTCTCTCCACTCCACGTTTGGTTCTGCGACCGATCCAAGATGCGGACTTGCCCGCTGCCGTGGAAGCCGCGGAGGCTGGCATACATCCCCCAGGGCAGATGCCTTTTTCCCATCCGTGGACGGAGGCACGCCCTGAAGATCTTTCCGCAAACACTGCACGACGGATTTGGCGGGCACGTGCAGAATCGACACCGGAGAAGTGGGCACTCCACTTCGGAGTCTGGAGAGGCAACGACTTTGTCGGGTGTCAGGACTTGAGTGCCGAAGGGTTTGGCACACTCAAGACGGTGTCAACGGGCTCCTGGCTCCGCCAAGATGCTCAGGGCCAAGGCCTCGGCAAGGAGATGCGAACAGCAGTCATCCTCTACGCATTTGATTGGTTAAAGGCGAACACCGCTGTCTCCGAGGCAGCAGTCTGGAACTCGGCTTCTCTAGGTGTGTCAAAATCTTTGGGTTACGAGCCCAATGGGATTTTCAGGGAATCGTGGAAACCTACGGAAGTAACAGAGGTTCAGTACCTGCGCCTTAGCTCGGAAAGGTTTATACGGCCCGCCTGGAACCTCGACGTGAGAGGACACGTACGTTCCGCAGACTATCTTGGGATTCTCCTTAGCGACGGCTAGGTTCAGCCGCTGGTCTTTTTTGAGAAACCACCCACACTCACAAGGCGACCTCAAGTGCCCGTGAGCCTGTCGGCTTACGGGCACTCGATTGTGCCGTCGAATATGCTGGCGTGATGGCACCCCGGCGGCTCGGCATAATCCTTCTATGCGTTGGTGCGGTCAATGAGTTCATTGGAACCATGTTGGTCATCCAAATCCCGGCCGAGCGAGTACACACGGCGGACCAGAGTTTTTCCGTTCGGCTTGGGATCCGTTGCTGTGGTAAGTGAATGACAACCACATAGGATTTATGAATGGGCCGTAGACAGCAGTACAGCTTGGAAGCCATCCGAGACGAGATAATCGCCGCAGCAGAGGAGCTACGTGCTGCGGCCCGGACAGAGCAGGACAAGCAACGAATAGAAGTTGCCGACTGGCTCGACGAGCAATTCATCGATATCGCAGACCGAGGCATTTTGCTTGAGGCAACGCGAAAATGCTCTCACCTTGGACCATGGCGGGATGGGGTCGTTTCAAGATGTCGGCACCGCGGCATCGGCACACACGGTCAGTCGGCTGCGCCGCGCTCTGGTGCGTGGGCTCGATAGTGAATTTGGCAACTCGTCAACGTGCTCATCATGGGTCGGCAGCGTCCTGATGAGGGATCGCCTAGGCATGGCCGTGGTTGACTCCCTATCTGAGTTGCCTAGGCTGGCCAGATGGAAACTGAAGCGGAACCGGGATACCTCGGAATGCCCAAAGGCTGGTTCTACCGCGCTCTAATAGGGGGAATGATTTTCGGCGCAATATTCGCAGGTGTTACTCAACAATGGTGGATTATGACCATCACCGTTCTTATAGCTGTTGCTGTTGGCAGCGTCTGGTCCGTTCTGCGACGTCGGCGATGTGGCAACGTGGTAAAGGGTGACTGACATCCGCACAGTAAGTTCACCAATCGTTCTGCGACATACCAACTATTTCCTACCTTACAAATGGTCGCATCCACGGCCAAAGACTGCCCACCGCAGGCATTCCGAGCGCCCGGTGATGGACCGGCTTACGGACGCTTGCGCGAATGGCATTAGCATCACACTCATGAGATCCATACGTCCTTGACCTGTTCCTTTTGCTCGCCTCGCGGTTATCGTCACGAGCCTGATGTTGTTGATCGCCGTCTTCAACGTTTTTGCCAACACAGACAGAGTCGCCACATGGCTTCCCCTCTTTGTCATGATGCCGTGGCTGCTCTACATGGGTATATGGAGTTTGCGGAACCAGAATCGAACGTAGCCGGATTAGAGTTGCGTTCGTCCCTTCAGCCCGCCCGCAGGCCGATCCCTCAGTGATCGTCCAGAAGCGATTAGTTTCGAGTATTGCGGAAATCTGCAAGGACCCAATGTAGTGTGCGGAAAACAACGTCAGCTGCAGGCCTCGTCGCGAGGAAATCCTGATCAAGCGGGGGAATCGTCGTTTCGTCTTACTACTTGCTGCCATTGCGGCGGTGGTTGCAGGCGTTGTGGCAATATTCTCGCGGCCGGGCACCTGTACTGATTTTGTTGCTGTGGCGGGTGAATGCAGTCTTGGGCCGTCGCTGTCCACCATCATTGTGGCGGTACTCCTCTGGAGCCTAGCGGTATCGCTTTTCTACGTATGGTGGAGCGACGATCGGCGAGCGTGAAGGCGAGCTCAGGATCCCGTCGCTAGTGTCTTTTGCCTTCGTCTGGCCCCAATGGCGTCCGCTCTTGTTTGCCCCGTCCATCCCTCATAACTTAGGCGCAGGATGGGCGGGAGAAAAACGCATACGCCGACAAGGATTCCACACCAAGCTTGGAACCTATTTCCATAACGGGACGAGGATGACGGGCTCAAGTTCTGACCTGCCGCTGGGGCTCACGCATACCAGGAGTCTAATCACCACGTTGATTTTTGATAGACCTGTCCGCAAGCCGACCCGCTTACGGGCAGGACCGGGGCCGTGACCAGTAGGATCAAGCGGTAAATATGGCCGAGAAAAGTTAAGGAGCCGTGAAAGGTTTGGGTCATGCGTGTTGAGCTAACTAGATTCCGTGTTCAGGCTGGGAAACAGGATGAGGTAGCTGAGTGGATGGAGTTCTTGCGGTCGCATATGGAGGCTGTGCAGGAGACCCTCGAGCCAGAGCAAATGTACGTGGAAACGATCTTCTCGGAGACTCTCGACGGCATCGACTATCTCTATTGGTACAGCGTGCGGGGCGAGGGCGGTACTGACCTTTATGAGTCTTCGCACTGGCTTGATGCCAAACACATCGAGTTCTGGAAGTCCTGCATTGATCCTGCTTTTACTCCTGTCGACCTCACTGCGCAGGTGACGATGATGCCCGCCCGTGTCATCGACTCCATGCATCCGCTGCCGCAGAAGCAATCTCCTGGGCCCTTACCAAAGCGGAAACAATGAGCGTATGAGCCGGTCACAGGCCTGCGTCTCGCTGGAGGATGCGCTTACGAGATCAGCCGGCCATGAAATGCCGTGAAACCATCCCGTCTATTGTTGCGACCAAGACCGCTGAAGCTATGGCTTCAGCGGTCTTTTGTGCGTTTAGGGGACTGTGGTTGGGGCGGCGGTAACGACGGTGTTGTGCGTGTATTCGAGGATGCTGCCGGTGTTGTCGATGGGTCCGCCGCACGTGATGAGGACGAGCTGAGGCGGGCCGGCGGGGGCAAAGAGTTCCTGGGGGAGTCCGGTCTTGGTGAGGGTTTCTGCGGTGTTCGCTTTGTATTCGTGCCGGGTACCCGTGGCGTCCGTGACGTAGACGGGTGTGCCTTTGGTGATCTTGGCGAGGGGTTCAAGGGCCCCGAGCCGTCTGCGAAGTTCACGTGTCCGGCTATGACCGTGGAGCCTTCGGTAGCTCCCAGGGAGGCAGCTCCTGTGTACCTGGTTGTCCTGTCCGAGGTTGGAAGGACGAGGGCACCGGAGGCGTCTATGTCGGATTCAGCGACGGGGGCGGTGATCCCCAGGAGGGATAGCGATGGTGGAGGGCGGCATTTCCGGGGGAGGTTCGGTGCCGGTGTAGGTGTTCGGGTCTGCTGCGGCGAAGGGCTTAGCGGCGGTGGGGGCCTGTTGGTAGGTCGGCGGCTCTCCGAGGCCCTGGCTACCGGCATAGATGGTCGCGGTGCCGCCGAGCAGGGCCAGGACAGCCAGGGCGGGACGTAGGTACTTAGCGGAGCGGCCGCGGCGGGTTGCCGGTTTCGTGGTGGCTGTTTCCTGTTCAGCAAGCGGCATATCTGCGAGCGCACCTTTCGGTTATGGGAGAGCCGGGAATCAGGCTTCTTCCTGTCTGCGCGGGGCGGTCGGCAAATGGCAACTTTACAGTTGCCGCTTTCGGGGTGCTTAGAGGGTGAGAGGGCGCCGGAGAGGGTGCCTACATGAGGAACAGGTGACGTGGGTGCGTGAGCGGGATGTTGTGCGGGAGATCTTCCCGGACGGAATGGACACCTGGTGCGAGGACAAGATCCTGTTGGCCGTGGTGAGTAACGCTGACCGTTACGGCATCGCTACAGGCAATGTCACGGCTAATGGGACTCCGGAGCCCTTGGGTATCGAGGAGTTGGCTAAGCAGGCGCAGGTGCCCCTGACAGCGGCGCGGGCTGCTGTGGCCAATCTGGAGGCTTCACGGGCGTTGACCCGCTTTGAGTCGAAAGGCTCTGACGTGTGGGTGTTGGCAGCTCCGGAAGATGACCTGGCTGTCCCTGGGCCGAGCCTTACCGAATGCCCCAAGATCAGCGAGGAAGGACAGTAATGGCAGAACAACAAAGCCGTATTGGTTCTACAGCCGAAGTCCGCGGCGAGGGGGAGTCGTGGGTGTTGGCTGACGGCACCCGGACAACCAGCGCGAAAGCAACGCTGGAGCTGCTGCGGAACTCCCGGCCGGCTGAGCAGTTCCCTGTCCTGGTCACCGTCACGGACGGTGATGAGACGTATGCTCTCAAACTCGGTGCTGACGGTACGGCAACGCTTGTTGAAGAGGGACAAGACGCTAAGACAGGGCAGCGGATCTGGACCGCAGTGCGCGAGCGTTGGTGGGCGATCCCGGCTGCCGCTACGTTGCTTCTTTCGTTGTTCCTCGTTCCCGCTCTCGCGGGTTCAGGGGAAAAGAGTGCTGCCCCTGAGAGTGAGAGCGGAGATTCTGCGGCGGCGGTTGCTGGTGATGTTCTTTGGACTATTCCCGACTCAGCCAAGCTCGTTGGAAGCACCGCGGATCTGGTGGCTACCTATGACGATGGCAAACTCAGTCTCCGCGAGGGGCGATCAGGTACGGAACAGAAGTTCGGTCCTTTTGAGGTTCCCAGCCAGCCGACTCGGGTGCTTGGGCCGGATCTGATCGCGGCCCACACCTCGGGGGTGCGGATGGGGCGCTGATCCGGAGAGACGGTGACGAGCCAGTTTGAAGCGGTGGCGACCAGCGTGTCATCGGCGTACCGCCACATCTTAAAGTCAAAGCGCACCGAGGACGTGCCGATTTCGCCGACCCGGAGTTCAATCGTCATCTCCTCAAAGAGCCGGGCCGCGCTGAGGTAGTCGCACCGGGTTGCCCGCGAGACGGTCCACCAGCCAAACCGCTCCAGCAGCGTGTCCTGCCGCAGGCCGTTCAGGAACAGCCATTCCGTTTGCAGGCCTCCATCCGGGGAAACCATGCTGCGTAATAGAGGATGCCGGCGGGGTCAGTGTCCGCGTAGCTCAGCCGCTGCGTGTGCTGATGCAGCGGCGGACGCCGTTCGGTCACCGGTGCTGCGTTCAGGGGAACCGCTCCCATGAAGTGTCCTCGTCGTTGTGGATAGGTCTGCGGAGGCGGGCAGCTCCTGATCGGTCCGGCCCCGTCCGATGGAGCACGGCTATGACGGCCGTTCGATGCACTGCAGCGCGCCGCTTACAAAGATAGCGCTTGCTTGGTTTTTGGTCTACGGTGACACCAGACGCAACGAAGCGCGAACCCGTTTGATCACGGGATCACCGGTAGAAGGGACAGCACGATGACTGGCTACTCACCCGAATCGGCGGACATCGCCGAGTCGTTGCGCCCCGAAAGATGTCGGAACGTCCATTTCACACCGCCGCGCAACAATCGCCGACCCGCAGGGCACCGATGATCAAGTTTCTAATTCGAAAATTCGCCATGGCATTGCCCCTCCTCATTGTTGTGCCGTTCCTGGTGTTCGCGATGATTGAGCTCGTCCCTGGGGATCCCGCCGCGATCCTGGCGGGTGAGAACGCCGACCCAGTGCAGATCGAGGCCGTCCGCGAGAATCTGAACCTCGGTGCACCGCTAATTTTGCGCTATGGCGAATGGCTGTTGAATGCCGTCCAAGGCGATCTGGGGGTGTCCTTCACCTCTGGCACCGCCGTCATTGACCTGCTCGTCCGCAGTCTTGGCGCGACGCTTTCGCTGGTAGCGCTTGCGCTATTGATCGCTGTGGTCATCGGAGTTTCGCTCGCGGTCGCCGCCGCCGCACGCCCGCACGGCAAGCTGGATCGGATTGTCAGCGCGGCATCTGCCCTCGCAATCGCGATGCCGACCTTTTGGCTGGGTTTGCTTCTCGTCTCGCTCCTGGCTATCCAGTTTCCGCTCTTTCCGAGTTTTGGGTATGTGTCTCCTCAAGAAGGAATCGTTGCGTGGTTGGCGCACCTTTTCCTGCCGGCACTGGCCCTCAGCGTGCTCCCCGCCGCCGAAATTGTCATGCAGCTTCGATCTTCACTTCTGAACGCCATGACGACCGATTACGTGCTTAACGCCCGGGCCAAGGGGCTGGCGCCCTCGAGCGTGTTGTTCAAGCACGGAATGAAGAATGCGCTCGTGCCTGTCGTCACTGTGTTCGGCTTCCGGGTCGCCGAAATTCTGGGTGGCACCGTCGCGATTGAATTTATTTTCAACATTTCGGGGCTCGGCCGCCTTGCGCTCGATGCCGTCCAATCCCGTGACATTCCAGTCATGCTTGGATTTGTCCTATTCACGACTCTCGTGGTCGTCGTCGTGAACTTACTTGTCGACCTTTCATATGGATACTTGAGCCCGAAGGTGCGCGCATGACCGATCCAGTCCGAGTAATGCCGGTTTCCCCCAAGGAAACGGTCCAGGAGATCCGCCCCGCTCGAGCTAAATCGGGTGGAGTGCGCTGGCTCTGGAAAAAGCCAGCGACGCTGATGAGTGCGCTGTTTATCCTTCTGCTGATCTGCGTCGCCGCGCTGGCACCCGTCATCAGCCCGTACGAACCAGATGCACAGAACTTGGTGGACCGTCTCGCCCCACCGTCTCCCGAACACTGGCTTGGCACCGATGAGTATGGAAGAGACGCCCTTAGCAGGCTGATTTTTGGCGCACGGGTCTCCCTTGTGGCGGCGCTGCAAGCTGTGTCAATCACGCTAATCCTAGGGTTGCCGGCGGGAATCATCGCCGGATACGTGGGCGGCTGGTTCGACACGGTTATGAACCGGATCATGGATGTGCTCATGAGCGTCCCCTCGCTCGTACTCGCTCTGACCATTGTTGCGGTTCTGGGTCCGGGCATAACCGAGGCGATGCTCGCCGTCGGTATCGTGCTGACTCCCCGCACCTTTCGTGTTGCGCGCGCTAGCACGCTCGAGGTTCGAAATGACACCTACATTGAGGCAGCCCGGGCCGTCGGAGCATCAACGGGGCGGATCATAGTGCGCAACGTCCTCCCAAATGTGACACCGCCGATCATTCTGGTTTCGGCCGTCTCTCTAGGAACGGCGGTTTCTGCAGAGGCCAGTCTGAGTTTCCTTGGCCTGGGTGTGCGGCCACCGACGGCAAGCTGGGGCTCGATGCTCGACAATGCGGCCTCGACGATGGGAATCGCTCCCTTGCACGTCTGGCCCCCGGGCATCGCCATCTTCCTTACGGTGCTGGCGTTCACCTACCTGGGCGAAGGAATGCGCGCGGCGCTCATCCGGACCCGTTCGAATGGAGTGGAATCATGACCGAACCAAAGCTGCTGAGCCCGGATGCCAGCACAAGCGGGTCAGCCGGGAGCCTGCTCGAGGTCGAGGGACTCTCGATCGAGGTTACGGGCACCCAAAGTGGAAAAATGCGCATTGTCGATGACGTCAGCTTTTCAGTGGCGCGGGGGTCCAGCGTCGCACTAGTTGGGGAATCCGGTTCCGGAAAGACGGTTACCGCGCTCTCAATCATGGGGCTCAGCGGGGCAACGGGGACAGGGGTCGTCGGAGGCTCCATTCGGTTCGACGGGATCGATATCGTGACAGCTTCGGAGCGAACGAAACGCTCCATCAGAGGTGCACGTATTGGAATGATCTTCCAGCAGCCGACCCGCAGCCTTAACCCTGCGTACTCAGTCGGTGACCAAATCGCGGAATCAGCACGTCGGCATCTTGGGCTCACCCGCAAAGAAGCCTGGAACAGGGCCGTCCAGATGCTTGATCGTGTGGGGATCGCCAACGCGGCGGCTCGGGCGAGGGAGTATCCCCACGCGTTCAGCGGCGGAATGTGTCAGCGGGTGATGATCGCGATGGCCATGGTCTGCGAGCCCGAACTACTCATTGCCGATGAGCCGACTACCGCACTGGACGTGACCGTGCAGAGGAAAATCCTGGATCTCATCACGGAGATCCAGCTGGAAACCGGGGTCTCAGTGCTGTTTGTGTCCCATGACCTGGCCGTCGTGGCAGAATTCTGCCAGCGCGTGGTGGTTATGTACGCCGGAAACGTTGTGGAAGATGGTCCTGTCGACGACGTCTTTTTCGAACCGGCGCACCCTTACACGTCCGGACTGTTGGGGGCGATCCCTCGCCCGGAAGTCGACACGGGTGGGCGCATGCTGTCGATACCCGGTCAGCTGCCCGCAGTCGGCACCGTCTTCCCGGGATGCAGGTTCGCACCGCGCTGCGATTTCGCCGTCGAGGATCTCTGCACGCGCGCGGTGCCGCCGATGCTGCACGTCGGGGCGGCACACGAGGCCAAGCATGCAGCGAAATGCGCGCGGGTCTCTGAGCTCACACTCGCGGGGGTCATCTCGTGAACCTGCTTGAGGTTCAGCATCTTTCGAAAACCTTCGCCAGACGCGGCGCACTGATGAGGCAACAGGTCCCACCCGCCCCTGCTGTCGACGACGTTAGCTTTACGATCCGCGAAGGCGAGTGCCTCGGGGTGGTTGGAGAGTCCGGAGCCGGCAAGTCTACGCTCGGACGTTTGGTGCTTCGCCTTATCGAACCGGACAAGGGCGCGGTTCTCCTTGCGGGCACGGACGTGCGATCCCTGAAGCGGCGTGAGCTGCGCGCCTCGCGCGAGCATATGCAGATGGTCTTCCAGGATCCGTACAGCTCGCTTGACCCTCGAATGACGATTCGTGCATGTGTCGCCGAGCCGCTCAGAGCGCACACTCAAATGCCGCGGATGGAACGCGACCGGCGAGCAGCCGAGCTCATTGAAACGGTGGGTCTGAGTTCCCGTTATCTCGAGCGCTACCCTGCCGAATTATCCGGAGGGCAGCTCCAACGCGTCTCCATCGCCCGAGCCATCGCTTTGAAGCCCAAGCTCATCGTCTGCGACGAGCCGGTGACCGCACTCGATGTGTCAGTTCGAGCCCAGATCATAAACCTGTTGCAGGATCTCCGTGCCGAGTTCAACCTGACCTACCTCTTTGTGAGCCATGATCTGGCACTCGTGGAGATTATCGCTGATCGGGTGCTGGTCATGCGCCATGGCCGCGTGGTCGAGACGGCGACTGCAGCTTCACTCTTCGCAGATCCCCAGGATCCATATACCCGTGAGCTCTTAAATGCCACGCCCAATCCCGTCCCGCCTCGTCGAGGACGGAAATAAGCCCACTCAGTGCGGGGAGGTGCTCACCTCCCCGCAATGCCAGCCGCAGTCGGGGCTGGACCGACGAAAGGACAGAGATGTCACCTCAACGCAGACGCGGCATTCACGCTCTCGCCCCAACCATGGTTATAACCCTGGCACTCGCCGGCTGTGCCGGCGACGCCGCAGATCCAGCAGAGACGAATGTCGGAGCTGAGGCTGATTCCTCAGCTGTCCTCCGGGTCGTCACGCCGATGCCCTCACGGTCGCTGGACCCCATCATGCAGACAAGCGCGGGGGAACAGTCGTTCACGAGTCTTCTCTATGACCGCCTCATCGTTGTCGACACCAACGATATGCTCCTGCCTGGGCTGGCAACTGAGTGGACTTTCGCCGAAGACGGCAGCTATCTTGAGCTCAAGTTGCGAGAGGATGTAACTTTCCACGACGGCACCCCCATGAATTCTGATGCTGTCAAGATCAACTTAGATCGGGGGAGGGAAACACCGGAGAGCGCTGTTCGGCAGTATCTGACGGACATTACGTCCGTCGATGTAGTGGATAACTACACCGTGCGTCTTAATCTCGCCCAGGGCCGCGGAGCGGGCCTTCCCGGTGTCCTAACCACCAACGTCGGCATGATGGTCAGCCCGAAGGCGCTAGCCGAATCGCCTGAAAAAATCGCGACGGGCGGCGTGGATGCAGGCTCGGGACCCTACACCGTCGACAGCTTTGTGGCGAATGAGAAATCTGTGTTTACAGCTGCCGAGAACTATTGGGATGACTCCATCGGACAACTTTCCGGCATCCAGATCGAGAACGTGCCCGACGCAATCACCCGGTTGAACGCGGTGCGAACAGGCGCAGCAGACTTCGCCTCCGTCAGCTCCCCGACCGACATCCTCCAAGCGGAGCAACTCGCCAAGACCAACGCCATCCAGACGACTGACGTTCAGTTCCGTGCCTCGCTGGGCCTGATGATCAACTCATCAAAGGGCGACATGTCTCAGCTGGAAGCACGTCAAGCCGTTGCTTACGCCATCGATCCGGCAAGCATCAATGGACTCTTCAGTGACCGTTGCACGCCGCGGGAACAGATATACCCGGAGTCGGAGTGGCCGGCTATCCAAGACTGGAGCGGCGGCTACACGTACGACCTCGAGAAATCGAAGCAGCTCGTCTCGAAGCTGGGTTCGGTGTCGATCGAGATCACGACACCGGCCGGATCGAATGCAGATCAGGCCGGCAACGCGATCCAAGCACAGCTGACTGAAGCTGGCATTGACGCCGAGCTTGCTCCCGTCCCGGTAAGCGAGGGTACATCGCGTTACATTGCAGGCGACTTGCAGTCGTTTGTGCACGCGGCTGTCGCGCCCCACGCGGACCCTGCGGGGACAGTCGATTCCTACATCACCGCCGGTTACAAGCTCGCCGCAACGCCGGAGCAGCTCGCGGAGGTCGAACCCCTCGCGGTTAAGGCAGCAAACCCACTGCTTAGCCAGGACGAGCGGGCCGAGCTTTACCAGCAGATATGGAAGGTCACGCTCGACGGGGCCTGGTACCTGCCCATCTGCTCGATCGAGGCCATGTACGTTCACTCGGACAAGTTGATGAACACCGAAAACATTCCTTGGGGTAACGCGGGTATTCAGGACCTGCGCTTCCTTGAGTTGGCCAAGTAATCACTTCAGGCCTGCTGCCGCTTAGAGGCTGCCGAGCAAGTGCGGGCAGTCAAGGCGCCGTTGTCTCCACCGTCCACGCATGACAGTTCACCGGAACAAGATCACCATCATCAAAGCGACAACCTAGCGTTTGCTTGGTACAGTGTGAACCATTCGCGCCGTCGCGAAGAAAGGGCAGGGAACCGATGTCGATAACAATCGATCTCACAGGATGGGTCGTACTCGTCACAGGAGGTGCCCGGGGCGTGGGCGCGGGCATCGTCGACGCGTTCGTCGGCGCCGGCGCTGTTGTGGAGATTTGCGGCAGGACAGAACCTGAGCCGTCGGCCTCGACGCGGCCGGCAGTGCATTTCAGCTGCGTCGATGTTCGCGACGACGAGCAGGTGCGCGGCTGGGTGGCCGACATCGTCGAGCGCCGCGGGCGCATCGACGTCGCCGTCAATAACGCAGGAGGGTCGCCGTTCGGGCGTTTTGAAAGCGGCTCCGCCCGCTACCAGCGCGCCATCACCGAACTGAACTTCCTGTCAGCGGCGCACGTGGTCAGCGCGGTGCATCCCATCATGATGGCGCAGGAACAGGGCGGATCGATCGTCAACATCACCTCCATCAGCGCCCGCCGCCCCAGCCCCGGCACCGCCGTCTACGGTGCCGCGAAAGCCGCGCTGGAAAGCCTGACCAGCAGCCTGGCCGTGGAGTGGGCACCGCAGATCAGGGTGAACGCCGTCAGCTGCGGGCTCGTCGCCACCGAGGGCGCCGCGGACCACTACGGCGACGCCGACAGCTACGCCCGCGTGGCAGCAACGATTCCGCGCGGACAGCTGGCCGATCCCGGCGAGGTGGGCGCCGCCTGCGTCATGCTGGCCTCACCGCTGGCCAGCCACATCACCGGCGCAGTGCTCGACGTCGACGGCGGCGGCGAATGGCCCGCTTTCCTGGCGCACACTCCGAACGCCGACATTCTCAAACCTCATGAAGCAGAAGTAGAAGGAGCACACTGATGACCGAAGCAGTAATTGTCTCTGCAGCACGTTCACCCATTGGCCGCGCCAACAAGGGATCACTGCGCGGGATGCGCGGCGATGACCTGGCCGCCCAGATGATCCGTGCCGCACTGGACGCCGTTCCCGGGCTCGATCCGGCCACCATTGATGACCTGATGATGGGCTGCGCCCAGCCGGCGGGGGAGCAGGGCTACAACATTGCCCGCATGGTCGCCATGCAGCTCGGCCTGGACAGCGTTCCGGGAACCACTGTGCACCGGTACTGCTCATCCTCCCTGCAGACCACCCGGATGGCGCTCCACGCGATCAAGGCCGGCGAGGGCGACGTCTTCATTTCCGCAGGCGTGGAGACCGTCTCGCGCTTTGGCTTCGGCAAGTCCGACGGCATGCCCGACACCAAGAACCCCGCGTACTTCGACGCCATGGAGCGCACCAAGGCCCTGGCCAAAGACGCCGACGCGCGCTGGAGCGATCCGCGCGACCGCGGCGAGCTGCCGGACATCTACATCGCCATGGGTGACACCGCCGAGAACGTGGCCCAGTTGCGCGGAGTTTCCCGGGAGGCACAGGACGAGTGGGCAGTGCGCAGCCAGAACCGCGCCGAAGCCGCCGCGGCCCGCGGTTTCTGGAACACGGACATTACGCCCGTCACCCTGACCGACGGCACCGTTGTCTCAACCGACGACGGTCCCCGCGCCGGCGTGACGATCGAAAAGCTCTCGACCCTGCAGCCGGTGTTCCGCGAACACGGCACCGTTACGGCGGCCAACTGCTGCCCGCTCAACGACGGCGCCGCTGCGCTCGTCATCATGAGCGACCGCCGCGCCGCCGAACTGGGACTGACTCCGCTGGCGCGCATCGTCTCGACCGGCGTCGCGGCGATGTCGCCGGAGCTGATGGGGCTGGGCCCCGTTGACGCAGTGCGCCGTGCCCTGGCCAACGCCAAGATGTCGATTGGCGACATGGACATCATGGAGCTCAACGAAGCCTTTGCTGCCCAGGTCCTGCCCTCGATCGACGACATCGGCATCGACCCCGACAAGGTGAACGTCAACGGCGGCGCCATTGCCCTGGGCCACCCCTTCGGCATGACCGGTGCGCGCATGACGACAACGGCAATCCACGCCCTGCAGGAGCGCGACGAGCAGTTCGCGGTTGAGACCATGTGCGTGGCCGGCGGCCAGGGCATGGCCATGATCCTGGAGCGGCTGAGCTAGCTTCCGCACAAGCGTCACCGAAGTATCCGAAAAGGGCGGTTGCAGGAAAATCCTGCAACCGCCCTTTTTGGTGCCGCGGGAAGTTCCCGACAGCTGGCTTACAGCTTGGATTTGAGGACCTTGCCGGTGCCGTTGCGGGGAAAGTCGTTGACGATCACGAACTCGCGCGGCACTTTGTAGTTCGCCAGGCGGGTTTTGCAGAAGCCGGCAAGGTCATCCGACGTGGGCTTCGGATCGGCGTCGTGCAGCAGTGCAACAAAAGCCCTGCCCACCGACCCCATCCGTTCGTCGTCGATGCCGATGACGGCTGACTCGTTGACCGCGGGGTGCTGCCGCAGCACGTTCTCGATCTCTGCGGGATAGACGTTGAACCCGCCCACGATGAACATGTCCTTCAGCCGGTCCGTGATCTTCAGGCAACCGTGCTCGTCCAGCCGGCCGATGTCGCCCGTGTGGAACCAGCCGTCCTTGTCCACGGCGTTGCTGGTGGCCTCGGGATCATCGAAGTATCCCAGCATCACGTTCTCGCCGCGGAGCAGGATCTCGCCGTCCTCGCCGATCGGCAGATCCTTGCCGGCTGCGTCCACCACCCTGATTTCGACGCCGGCAACCGCCGGGCCCGTGGTCTGCTTGGCATGTTCCAGGGATTCGCCGGGCCGGGACAAGGTTGCGACCACGCACTCGGTCATTCCGTACGCCTGCGCAACGGTTTGGAACCCGAGCACCGTGGACATGTCACTGAACAGCGTTTCCGGGGCTGTCGCAGCGCCGGCGATGGCAAAGCGCAGCGACGAAGTGTCGTAGCTTTTCAGCTCGGGATGGTTGAGCAACGAGGTGAAGATGGTGGGCACCCCGGGCAGGACGCTGATGCGTTCCTTCTGGATCAGCTCCAGCAGCTCCGAGGGATTGAACGTCTCCACCGGGTAGATCGTGGCACCGGCCAGCAGCGCTGCGACGACTCCCGCCTTGTAGCCGAAACCGTGAAAGAACGGGTTGACCACTGCATAGCGGTCCTCCGGGGAGAGCTCTGCCCCGGCGGCCCAGGCCCGTGCGACGCCCAGTGTCTGCCGGTGCGCGCTCATGACGCCCTTGGGCAGGCCGGTGGTGCCCGAGGTGTAGAGGATGTCGACGACGTCGTCCGGGCGGACGGCGGCCGCCGCCGCACTCACGGCGTCGTCGGCGACGGTGACGCCGGCGGCCAGGAACGACTTCCACGCGAGTTCGCCCGCGTCGTCGGCCGTCCCGTCGAGGCGGATGACGAGCCGCACCGCCGGCAGCCCGGGAATCGGAAAACCAGAGGTCTCGCCCTCAGCAGCCGCTTCCGCTGCTGCCTCCCGGAGGTGATCCAGCGGCCGGCGGCCAAGGAAATCATCGGCGACAACCAGAATCGACGCGCCCGAGCGGCGCAGGATCAGAGCCGCCTCATGACCGGTGTAGCGCGTGTTCAGGGGCACCACCGCCGCACCGACCGCCTGCGCGCCGAGCATCGCGAGGATGAAGTCCAGGCGGTTCGGAGCCCACAGGGCAATCCGGTCACCCGGCTGCACCCCCTGGGTGAGGTAACCGCGCGACGCCTCGGAAATGCGGTCGGCGAGCTCGCGGTAGGAGACGGCGGTGTCGCCGACGACGACGGCATGGTGGTCACCGAGCCGCGCCATGTCGGTAAGCAACTGGGGAATGGTCCGTGCGTCGGAGAGATGCATCAGGGAATCCTTTCATTCCGTGTGACAAAAAACGCAATGGCGCGGCTAATACAGTAACGTGCCTAAAATGCGAGATAATTGAGCAAATGCTTGGGCATAAAACCTTGGTAATTCCGAATAGAGGAGATTTGATGGCAACGCGCAAAAAAACGGAATCTGCAGCCAGCGAGCAGGGCTCCGACCGGCGGGAACAGCTGCTGGCCATTGCCGCCCACCTGATAGCCACCCGCGGATACTCCGCGACGACGGTGCGCGACATTGCCGACGATGCCGGAATCCTTTCGGGCAGCCTCTATCACCACTTCTCGTCCAAGGAAGCGATCCTGGAGGAAATCCTGCGGTCCTTCCAGGGCGGACTGCGGCAGCGGTCGGAGGAGATTGCCGCCGCCGGCGGCGGGCCGCGGCATGTCTTTGACGAACTCGTCAGGACTGCCTTTGTCACCATCGAGAAACAACCGGACGCCGTTGGCATTTACCAGAATGAGGCGGCGTTTCTGGCCAACCTTCCCGGCTTCGAGTTTGTGGCCGAGGAAGGTGCCCGGATTGAAGGCATCTGGCAGGAAGTGATCCAGGAAGGCCAGCGGGAGGGTGTCTTCCGCGCAGATCTGGACTCGGCGATGACCTACCGGTTCATTCGCGACGCCGTCTGGTCGACGGTGCGCTGGTTCCGCCCCGGCGGCCGGCACTCGGCTGAGAGTGCCGGCCGCCATTTCCTCGAACTGATCCACTCCGGTCTCCTGCAGGACTGATCCGCCAGGGGCCGGTTAGTTCTGGACTTCCCGGGTCCGGCCCCCGCGCGGATCCAGCACCTCGCGGATGAGGCGCAGCTCCTCCGCGGTGGGAACGCGGGTGAGGGGAGCGCCCTCGACGTCGAGCGCAAAACCCGTGTTGTCCACGACCTCCTGCGGATCCACGCCGGGGTGGATCGAAAGTACGGTGACGCGGCCGTCGTCGTCGTAGCCCAGGACGGCAAGGTTGGTGACAATCACGCCCAAGTGGTGGAACCGCATCGATGGTCCCGCGGCCCGCGCCCTGTCGTTTCCGACGCCGGAGACCATGTCGACCGACTCGACAAACAGGCGCGCACTGTGGCGCGAGACCCAGTAATCCACGCGGTGGTTGGCCGTGTTGCCGGGAGCGCCGCGCACGCCGATGAGCTGGCGCTTGGGCTTGTTCCAATCGCCGATCAGTGAAATGTTCTGGTTGCCGTAGCGGTCAATCTGACTGGCGCCCATCATGCTCTGGCGCCGGCCGGTGGCGACGATGTCAAAGACGCGGCGGAACGGAGCCCAGCCCTCGATGATTCCGCCGCCGGCAGCTGATTTGCCGAGGGGCGGCGGCTCGCTCATCATGAAGGCCTCGCCGTCGCTCAGGACCAGGTCGGGGTTGTGCGTGAGCTTGGCCAGGCGGGCGCCGATGGTCGGGATGGTGCCGACGGCGTGCGCCATCAGCTCTCCGGACTCGCGGTAGGTGTCTGAGCACGCCGCAATGCAGATTTCGGCGATGGTGGCGTCTGCGGTCATTACTTTTTCTCCTGTACTGCATGGAAGCGGGCAACGGCCTCGTGGTAGCCGGCCTCGTCGCCGGAGAGGAATTCGTGAACAAATGCGCGCCAGCTTTCGGGATCCTTCGCGGAGGCGGCATAGTGCTTCTGGAAAGCCTCGTCGCGGCCGTAGTCCGGCTCGCAGGTGGTGAAATGGGCGCCGTTGGGGGTCTCAATGACACCCGTGACGTACATGCGGCTCAACATGAGGGTGTGGAATGAGCCCTCGTCCAGGAGGTCTTCCGTTTCCACGATCCGCTCGGTGGTTACAAAGGTGCGGGTGGCAGCCATGGCGAAGAGGTCGTCAAAGTACGGGTCCGGGCCGAGGAACTGCGCGTTGCCGCCGCTGTCGGACCGGTTGACGTGGATCAGGGCAACATCCAGCGGTGTTGCCGGGACCGCGACGTACTCGTCATCGGAGTACGGCGAGGCGATGGTTTTCAGGTGCGGGTTCGCCGCCATCACGTCCGAGCCGAGTCCGGCCAGCGTGGGCAGGAACGAGAGCCGGGAGGCCGCGGCGCGCAGCCCGGTGACAAACATGCCCTCGTCGTATTCGCTGATTTCCAGCTCGCCGCGTTCGCGGGCAGCGGTGAACAGCGGGTCCAGCGCGATGCTGTCCAGCGACACAAAGCCGTAAATCAGCTTGCGCACCTTGCCGGCCGCAACGAGCAGGCCGACGTCGGGGCCGCCGAAGGCGACAACGGTCAGGTCGGTCACGTCGCTGCGCAGCAGCTCACGGACCGCGGCCATGGGCTTGCGCCGCGACCCCCATCCACCGATACCAATGGTCATTCCGGACTCAATGGACGAGATCGCCTCAGTGAGTCCAATCCTCTTGTCGGGCATCCGCTCCTCTTTTCCCGCATCATTGCGAAACCTAGCGCTTGTTTGGTAGTCAGACTAGCATGAGCCGTCCCCGGCCTGGCGGCAGTTAGCCCACTGTGACGCCCAGGAGCACACCCAGACGGCGGCGGTGCGCGCGTGACTGTCCGAAGAGCTGGCCGGTGGCGTGGGCCCGCTTGAAGACGAGCTGGGCATCGTGTTCCCAGGTGATGGCGATGCCGCCGTGCATCTGCACGGTCTCGGACGCCACATGGTCGAGCGCGTCTGCGCACCAGGCAGCGGCGGAGGCGGCCCGCTCGGGCAGGTCGGCAGCATCCGTTCCGGCGGACCAGGCCGCAGCCCAGGCGGCGGTGCGCGCCGTTTCCACCTGGACGAGCATGTCAGCCATCCGGTGCTTGAGCGCCTGGAAGGAGCCGATCGGGCGGCCGAACTGCACGCGCTGCTTGGAATACTCGACCGTCATGTCGAGTCCTCGCTGCGCGGTGCCCACCTGCAGGCAGCTCACCGCGACGATGGCGATGTCACGGATTTTCTCCAGGGCTGCTTCGGCGTCCAGCCGGAGCGGCCGGGCGGGAACCCGGCTAAACGTCATCGTCGAGAAGCGCAGCGTGGTGTCCACTGCGGGGACGTTCACCCGCTGGATGGCGTCGACGTCGAGCACTTCGAACAGTCCGACGCCGTCCGGCGTGGCGGCCACCGCAATGACCGTGTCGGCACTGCCGCCGTCGAGCACCAGTGTCGCCGTGCCGTCAAGCGTCCACGACTCGCCGGGTGTGGCAACGATGCCCGACCCGCGGGTGCTCCAGCGGCCCTGCCCGTCGGCCCAGGCCAGCGTTGCCAGGGAGGTGCCCTCGGCGATGCCGGGGAGCAGCCGCTCCCTGGCCGCTTCGTCGTCGGCCTGCAGGATCGCGGCTGCACCAAGGACTGCGGAGGCGAGCAGCGGGCTGGGAGCCAGGGAGTAACCGAGCGCCTCCAGCACGAGGCCGGTCTCAAACCAGGTGAAGCCGACTCCGCCGTACTCCTCCGGAATGGCGAGCGAGGCGACGCCGACCTCTTCCACCAGGACACGCCACAGCTCGACGTCGTACCCGGCCTCGGATTCGGCGGCTTTGCGCACTGCTGCGGAGGTCGCGTGGCGGTTGAGCACCGCACGGATCGTCTTCACGAGCTCGTTCTGCTCGTCGGTCAGTGAGAAGTCCATGATGTCCTCAGCGGGTGGGGGAGACGACGGGGGAAGGCGCGGGGGAGGTTCCGGGGGACAGCAGGAGCGAAGCGATGCGGTCATAGTGATGGCGGGGAGTGCCCCACACGCCCATTAGGGCGCGCACCCGCGTGATCCACAGGCCCAGGTCGTGCTCCTCGGTGTAGCCGATCGCACCGTGAACCTGCAGCGCAACGCGCGCGGCCAGGTTGGCCGCTTCCCCGGCGGCGATCTTGGCCGCAGAGATGCTGCGGGCACTGTCGGGGTCCCCGAGATTCAGCGCGGCGCCGGTGACCAGCGGGCGGGCGAAGGTGAGGGCAATGCGCACGTCGGCGAGCTGGTGCTTGAGCCCCTGGTACTCGCCGATCGCGCGTCCGAACTGCTCGCGGATCTTGGCGTAGGAGACGGCCTCGGCCAGCAGGCGTTCACCCGCACCCAGCAGTACTGCCGAACACGCCAGCGTCGCCCGGTCGAGGGCCAGGGCCACCACGGCGGGATCAAGTGCGGCGGACTCCCCGGCGGCGGTGAGCTCATGAAGCGTGCGCGTCCTGTCGATTGAGGCGATCCCCGGTCCGGACGTGGCTGACGAAATGGACTCGGCGTCGACTAGGAAATGATGGCTGCTCGCAGCGGCGTCCAGGGCGTAGGGAACCAGCCCGGGCACTGCTGCAGTGGCAATGATCGAACCGTCAACGATGCCGCGGCGCACATCGGCACCGACCAGGTCGGGCAGCAGTGCTCCCGACTCGATGTAGGGCCCCGGCACGGCATGGTAGCCCAGCCGTTCGAAGGCGACCACGAGGTCGACGGCGGTGCCGCCCATGCCGCCGTCGGCCTCCGGAACGCACAGGCCAAGCAGGCCGAGATCGGCGAGTTGGGCCCACAGTGCCTGGCCCGACGCCGGGTCGCCGGCCGCCCAGGTCCGAGCGGCTTTCGTTCCGCCGGCACTTTCGATGATCTCGTCGACGGCTTCCGCCAGGGCCTGCTGTTCTTCGGTCAACACAAATTTCATGACACTCTCCTGCCGTCGCCGCCGCGGGGGAGGCCGAGTAGACGTTCTGCAATGATGTTGCGCTGGATCTCGTTCGTCCCGGCGTAGATCGGGCCGGCGATCGAGAAGAGGTAGTCGTCAACCCAGCGGCCGTCGGCCACGCCGGGGGTGCCGCGCAGCTCAGCCGCGGGGCCGAGCAGGGTCAACGCTGTTTCGTGCAGTGCTATGTCGAGTTCGGACCAGAACACCTTGTTCACGCTGCCCTCGGCGCCGATGTCGCCGCCGTTCTGCAGCGTGCTGACCGTGCCCCAGGTGTAGAGGCGGTAGGCCTCGGCCTTGATCCAGGCATCCACGACGGCGTCCCGCGCGAACGGATCCTCGTGCTGCTGGTCGTTCCACAGATCGATGAGCCGGTCGGCGGCTGCACAGAAGCGGCCGGGGGCGCGCAGGGAGAGCCCGCGCTCATTGCCGGCGGTGCTCATGGCGACGCGCCAGCCGTCGCCGGGGGCCCCGAGCACGTCCGCGTCGGGAACAAAAACATCCTCGAAGAACAGTTCGGCGAAACCCGTTGATCCGTCGAGCTGTGCAATCGGGCGCACGGTGAGGCCCGGGGCGTCCATCGGGAACAGGAAGTAGGTCAGGCCCCGGTGGCGGTCGGCGGCCGGGTCGCTGCGGAAAAGTCCGAAGCCGCGGTCGGCCCACACCGCACGCGAGCTCCAGGTTTTCTGGCCGCTCAGCAGCCAGCCGCCGCGCTCGTCGTCGCGGCGGGCGGTGCTGCGGATCGCTGCCAGGTCGCTGCCGGCGCCCGGTTCCGACCAGGCCTGCGCCCAAATCAGCGAACCGTCGGTCATCGGCTTCAGGTAGCGGGCGCGCTGCTCGTCGGTGCCGTGCTCGAACAGGATGGGCGCCAGCAGGGAGATGCCGTTCTGCGCCACCCGGGTCGGGGCGCCGGAGCGGTAATACTCCTCTTCAAAGAGCACCCACTCAACGAGCCCGGCGCTGCGGCCGCCGAATTCCTCCGGCCAGGCAACGGCCGACCAGCGGCCTTCGGCCAGGGTGGCCTCCCACTTCCGGTGGGCGATAAAACCCTCGGCCGTGTCCATCGACGGCAGCGGGGCCGGCGGCACGTGTTCGGCCAGCCAGGCCCGTGCCTCCGCCGCGAAAGCGTGCTGTTCGTCTGTCAGATCGAGGTTCATTTGGTAACCGCCGCGTCGCGCATGCCCTTGACTCCCATTCCGGCCAGCGAATCCGCGCCGACCTCTGCGTTGTGTGCGTGCGCCGCGTGGTGCAGCCCGAAGACCGAATCCATGCCGGCGCGGAGACCCTGCAGGTCTTCCGACTGATTGACTGCCTTCTTGGCGAGGGCCAGCCCGAGGCGGGGCATGGCGCTGATCCGTTCGGCCATGGCCATCACCGTGTCCTCCAGCTCCAAGGCCGGGACAACGTGGTTGACCATTCCCAGGTCGTGGGCGCGCTGGGCCGTAAAGCGGTCGCCGGTGAAGAGGAACTCCTTGGCGGCACGCGGGTTCATCACCCAGGGGTGGGCGAAGTACTCCACGCCGGGAATTCCCATCCGGACCACGGGATCCGAGAAGAAGGCATCCTCGCTGGCGACGATGAAGTCACAGGACCAGGCCAGCATCAGGCCGCCGGCGATGCAGGCGCCCTGGACCATGGCGATCATCGGTTTCGGGATCTCGCGCCAGCGCCGGCACATGCCGAGGTACACCTCGGATTCCCGGGCGAAACGGGAATCAACGCCCGTGGCGCCAACGTGGTCCCACCACATCACTGCCTTGCGCTCGAAGCTCTGGTCGATGTCACGGTCGGGGGTGCCGATGTCGTGTCCGGCCGAGAAGTGCTTGCCGTTCCCGGCCAGGACGATGACCTTGACCGCGTCGTCCTGCACGGCCTCCGTGAACGCGGCATCCAGTGCGTAGGTGACCTTCGAGTTCTGCGCATTGCGGTACTCGGGCCGGTTCAGCCGCACGATGGCCACGGACCCGCGGACCTCGTATGTAACAACCTCGTTGGAATCGTCGTTCTTCATCGTGGCTCCTCTCTGAGACACTTCCCCCTGTGATGTGGTTCACCAAACAAGTGCTTGGTTTGCTAGCATAGGCGAAGCTCGACTTTATGACCAATGGCGGTGGGCGATGAAAGGTGTTTCGTGGATCTGATCTATTCAGTGGAAGACGACGAGTTTCGTCAGGAGATCCGAGCGTGGCTGGAATCCAATCTCGTCGGCAAGTTTGCGCAGCTGCGCGGCCTCGGCGGATCCGGCCGTGAACATGAGGCCTTCGAGGAACGCCTCGAGTGGAACCGCCACCTTGCCGCGCACGGCTGGAGCTGTGTCAGCTGGCCGAAGGAGCACGGCGGGCGCGGGCTGAGCCTGCTCCAGCAGGTGATCTTCCATGAGGAGTACGCCAAGGCGGATGCTCCGGCACGGGTTAACCACTTCGGTGAGGAACTGCTCGGCCCGACGCTGATCGCGTTCGGCACTCCGGAGCAGCAGGCCCGCTTCCTTCCCCGCATCGTGGCGGTGGAGGAACTCTGGTGCCAGGGCTACTCAGAGCCGGGAGCCGGCTCGGACCTGGCCGCCGTCTCCACCAAGGCCCGGCTTCAGGACGGGCAGTGGGTGATTGACGGGCAGAAGGTCTGGACGTCCCTGGCGCACCACGCCGATTGGTGCTTCGTCATCGCCCGCACCGACTCCGGTCCGCGCAAGCACGACGGGCTCTCGTACCTGCTCGTGCCGATGGACCAGCCCGGCGTCGAGATCCGGCCGATCCTGCAGCTGACGGGTACCTCGGAATTCAACGAGGTGTT
Source organism: Arthrobacter sp. zg.Y820 (assembly GCF_030125555.1). Classification (NCBI taxonomy): domain Bacteria; kingdom Bacillati; phylum Actinomycetota; class Actinomycetes; order Micrococcales; family Micrococcaceae; genus Arthrobacter; species Arthrobacter sp. zg.Y820. Next base: position 96,487 of record NZ_JASKLX010000008.1, on the reverse strand, counting down.
CTTCGACGGCGCCGTGACGGCTGCCGACCTCGTTGTCGGCGCGCCGGGTTCCGGCTGGTCGGTCGCCATGGGCACCCTCGGCTTCGAACGCGGTGTCTCCACGCTGGCGCAGCAGATCGCGTTCCAGCGTGAACTGGAGGCCGTCGTCGACCTGGCCCGCAGCAACGGTGCGATCGAGGACCCGATCATCCAGGACCAGATTGTCTCGGCGCACATGGGGCTGGAAATGCTCCGGCTGCACGGGCTGCGAACGCTGAGCGGCGAGCAGGGCATCGAGGCTTCCATCACCAAGCTGCTGTGGGCACCCTGGCACCGGGCGCTCGGCGAACTCGCCATGGCCGTCGCCGGTCCGGGCGGCCTCACCGTCGCTGCGGAGCCCTACGAGCTCGACGCACTGCAGACTCTTTTCCTGTTCAGCCGCGCCGACACCCTGTATGGCGGCTCGGATGAAATTCAACGCAATGTTATCGCCGAGCGTGTGCTCGGACTGCCAAAGGAGGCACGCGCATGAGTTCCTCGCGCATCGCACAACCCGTTCCCGCCTATGTTCCCGCCCACGGGCTGCTCACGGGCCGGCGCGTCGTCGTCACCGCCGCGGCGGGTGCCGGCATCGGCGCCGCGGCAGCACGCCGCTGCCTCGAAGAAGGCGCCGCCCTGGTGGTGCTCGGAGACACGCACGCCGGAAGGCTGGAGTCATCCGCCGCCGAGCTCGGCGCGGAGTTCGGGACCGAGCGGGTTCGCTGGGCCGTCTGCGACGTCACTGTGGAGGAGCAGGTCGAGGCGCTGCTCGACGCCGCCGAGGAGGCCGGCGGCGTCGACGTCATGATCAACAATGCGGGCCTGGGCGGCAGCGTTTCCATCCTGGAAATGACCGACGAGCAGTGGTCCAAGGTCCTGGACGTGACCCTCACCGGCACCTTCCGCAGTGTGCGTGCCGCGGCGCGCCGCATGGTTCGCAACGGAACCAAGGGCGTCATCATCAACAACGCCTCGGTCATTGGCTGGCGCGCCCAGGAGGAGCAGGCCCACTACGCCGCCGCCAAGGCAGGCGTCATGGCCCTCACCCGCTCGGCCGCGCTCGACGTCGCGCCGCACGGAATCCGCATCAACGCCGTGTCACCGAGCCTGGCCATGCACCCGTTCCTGGCCAAGGTCACGTCGGACGAACTGCTGGAGCAGCTCACCGCGCGTGAGGCGTTCGGCCGGGCTGCCGAACCGTGGGAAATCGCCAACGTCATGGTGTTCCTCGCCAGCGACTACTCGTCCTACATGACTGGTGAAGTCGTGTCCGTAAGCAGCCAGCAGGCCTGAGAGGACTTTGCCATGACCACCGCATACATCATCGACGCCGTCCGCACCCCGGGGGGACGCCGCGGCGGCTCCCTCGCCGGCATCCACTCCGCAGACCTCGGCGCCCACGTCATCTCCTCACTCGTTGAGCGCACCGGCATCGATCCCGGCGCCGTTGACGACGTCATCTTCGGCTGCACCGACACGCTCGGCTCCCAGGCCGGCGACATCGCCCGCACCGCCTGGCTGGTCGCCGGAATGCCCGATCACGTCCCGGGCGTGACCATTGACCGGCAGTGCGGATCAAGCCAGCAGGCCGTGCACTTCGCCGCTCAGGGAGTGATGTCCGGAACCGCCGACCTGATTGTGGCCGGCGGCGTGCAGAACATGTCGGCCATTCCGATTTCAGCGGCGATGACCGCCGGCCAACAGTACGGCTTCACCACTCCGTTTGCCGAGTCGCCCGGCTGGGTGGCGCGCTACGGAAACCAGGAGGTGTCGCAGTTCCGCTCGGCGGAGATGATCGCCGAAAAGTGGAACATCTCCCGCGAGAGCATGGAGGCCTTCGCGCTGGAAAGCCACCGCCGCGCGGTCGCCGCTGCGGACGGCGGACGGTTCGCGAAGGAGATCGTTCCGATCGCCGGGCTGGCCCATGACGAGGGCCCCCGCCGGGAGACGTCACTGGAGAAAATGGCGGCGCTTCAGCCGCTCACCGAGGGCGGCCGGATCACTGCGGCCGTGGCCTCACAGATCAGCGACGCAGCCAGCGCCCTGCTGATTGCCTCGGAAGGCGCCGTGGCCGCGCACTCCCTGACGCCGCGCGCCCGCATCCATCACATCTCGGTGCGCGCCGATGATCCGGTCTGGATGCTGACCGGACCGATCCGCGCCACCCGCTACGCGCTGGAGCGCGCCGGCATGAAGGTCGACGACATCGATCTGTTCGAATGCAACGAGGCGTTCGCGTCCGTCGTGCTCGCCTGGGCGCAGGAACTGAACATCGACAGGGACAAGATCAACGTCAACGGCGGCGGCATTGCGCTCGGCCACCCCATCGGTGCGACGGGCACCCGCATCATGGCCACGCTGCTGAACGAGCTGGAGCGCAGCGGCGGACGGTTCGGCCTGCAGGTGATGTGCGAGGGCGGCGGCCAGGCCAACGTCACCATCATCGAGCGCCTCTGACGCACGTCACCCGGGCACGGAAAAGGCGGCACGCATCTTCCGGATGCGGGCCGCCTTTTCCGTGCTGCAGAGGGGAAGGCTACGGCTTGACGGCTTCGCCGTGGAACAGCTTCTCCTCATGGTCCCAACTCGGGCTTGTGGTCACCAGCAGGTCCAGCGGGGCATCGTTCGGAACCGCGTACCCCATTTTCACCGTCTGGGTGCCGCCGGGGAGGATCTTGCCCTGGAACTGACCCTCAAGGCCGCTGCCCGTGTCGAAGACGCGCTTGCCGGCGGTGCCTTCGGCACCGTAATTGACGGAGGCGTTGAACATGGCGGGATCAAAGATCTCTTCGCTGTTGTTGGTGATGCTCACCTCGAACAGGCGCAGCTGGCCTCCGGTGGCTTCTGCACCCGAAGCATACTGGCTCGCTGTCGCGCCTCCGAGGTAGGAGACTTTCACGGTCAGTCCATCCTCATACGTCCACTCTTCACCGAACGCTGCAAGCTCGTCCTGGAGGTCCTTGGACTTGGTCTCGGACGCAGTCGGAGAGGCGGAGGAAGATTCTTTGGGCTTGCTCGAGGCGGAGGCGGATTCTTTGGGCTTGCTCGAGGCGGAGGCGGAGGAGCTTTCCGTGGGCTCGCTTGAGGCGGAGGCCGTCTCGGTTGCCGAGGTGCTTGCAGCCTCACCCTTGGCAGCGTCGGTGGAGCAGGCTGTCATGCCCAGCAACCCGGCGAGGGCCAATGCGGTGAGGGAGTTCTTCATGACGTTCATTGAGTGTGTTCCTTGATGTTGAGACTGACACAAACGGCAGTGTGTATCCTGAGTCACACATTGCCTTATGGAGTGTAACGGGCGGTTAGCCCTGGACGAGAACGGCTCCGCTGGCCGCCTTCAGCCGCAGGACCGCCTCGTCGACGATGCGATCGACCAGCTCCTGGCACGACGGCAATTCGTCGATGACCCCGACCACCTGCCCGGCAGCCAGCATGCCGGCGGAGGTGTCGCCGTCAACGAGCCCGGCCTTCAGGAGCATGGGCGTATTGGCGGCCAGCATCATCTGATTCCAGCTCCGGCCCGTGCCTCGCTTCATCGACAAACCGTCCCGTGCCATCTCCAGCCAGGACTGCCCGGAGAGCTCCTTGAACTGCAGGGAGCGGCGCAGGGTGGGCAGCAGCTGCCGCAGCCTTCCGGTGTCCTCCAGCCCGTTAACGAACTCGGTGCGCAGCAGCCGGTGCGGCATGCCGTCGGCCTTGGTGGTGACCACCGTTCCGTCGAGGCCGAAGGTGAGGTAGCGCTGTTTGATTTCCTCGGGCACCGAACTGTCGCTGGTGAGCAGGAACCGGGTTCCCATGCCGATGCCGACGGCGCCGTAGGCAAGGGCTGCAGCGAGACCGCGGCCGTCAAAGAAGCCTCCCGCCGCTATGACGGGGATGTCGACGGCATCGACGACAGTGGGCAGCAGCAGCGTCGTGGGGATGGCGCCGGTGTGCCCGCCGCCTTCCCCACCCTGGATCATGACGGCATCTGCACCCCAGGCGGCCACCTTTTCGGCATGCCGCGCTGCGCCAACCGAAGGAATCACGACAATTGCGTTCTCCTTGAGCCTGTCGATGAGCTCGCGCTTCGGTGCCAGCGCAAAGGAGGCAACCTTGACGCCGTACTTGATCAGCAGCTCGGCCCGCGCAGGGGCATCGGCCGCATCGGCGCGCAGGTTGACCCCGAAAGGCTTATCCGTGCGGCTCTTGACCGCAACGATGGCCTGCTCCAGCTGGGCGAGCGTCATCGTGGCGGAGGCAAGAATGCCCAAGGCCCCCGCCTCCGCCGTGGCGGAAACCAGCCGGGGCCCGGCCACCCAGCCCATCCCCGTCTGCACGATGGGATGGTCGACGCCGGTGAGTTCGGTGAGGGGGGTGGAGATGCGGTTTGCGGTGCTCATGAAGGGACCTCTTGTTCTCTGCGGTTCCGGGGATCGAGAACCTCCCGGATGAGATGCAGTTCGCGCTCATCGGGAAGGCGGGTGGTGCTGACGGGGCCCGCACTGTGCAGCGGGAATCCGGTCGCGGCCTGGATCTCCTCGAGGGTTACCCCGGGGTGCAGCGACACCAGCGCCATGCTGGAATCAGGTCCGCTGAAATCCAGGACGCCGAGGTTCGTGACAACTTGGTGCAGCCGGTGGAACCGGGCGGCGGTGCCGGCGGCACGGGCGCGGTCGGTGCCGATGCCGGTCACATAGTCCACGTTCTCGACGAAGTTGCGGCGGCTGTGGCGGGGGATCCAGTAGCTCGTGGCGTGGTTCACGGTGTTGGTGGCTGCGGCCCGGGTGCCCAGAAGCTGCCGGGTCGGCCGGGCATGCTCGCCGATGGCGGACAGATTCTGGTTTCCAAAGCGGTCGATCTGCGCCCCGCCCATCACCACGTGGCGGCGACCCGTGGTGATCAATTCGAACAGCTCACGGTACGGCAGGTAACCCGCCGGCGTTGTGCTTGGCCGGTCGACGGCCGGCACATCGCCGAGGATTGTCGACTCGCCGTCGCTGATCATGAGGTCGGGAGCGTGGGTCAACAGGGCGAGGCGCACACCGATGGTGGGCACCACGCCTGCCGGGCTGGCCAGAATGTCGGCCTGGCCGCGGAACAGATCGCTGCAGGCGGTGACGGCAACTTCGGCCCGCGTAACCGCGTTCACCGCACACCGGCCAGGTTCGCCCGGTAGGCGGCGTCGTCCAGATCCAGGTAGCGGGCGCGGAACGTTTGCCAGGCGTCGGGGGAGGACGCCGACTGCGCGTACTCCCGCTGAAAAGCCTCGTCACGGCCGTAGTCGGGCAGGCAGGACGTGAAGTGCGCGCCCAGCGGCGACTCAACCACGTGATCCACCATGGTGCGGTTCAGCAGCAGAGTGGAGGGGTGCGCGTTTCGGGTGAGTTCGGCAGTGGTCACCACCGCCTCCGCGCTGACGATCGTGCGCGCGGCGGCGCGGGCGAACAGGTCGTCGAAGTACGGATCGGGCCCGAGGCACTGGGCGTTGCCGAGTTCATCGGCGCGGTTGAGGTGCACCAGGGCCAGATCGAGGGGAATGGCCGGCATGGCCACCAGCACTTCGCCGTCGTCATAGGGCGAGGTGACCGTGCGGATGTGCGGGTTTCCCGCCAGGGCGTCCGCGCCGAGGCCGGAACGGGTCGCCTCGAAGGGGAGCCGCCGCCCGGCGGCGCGGAGCCCCGACACGAGCAGGGATTCGTCGAGCTCAACGGCTTCGACGGCGCCGGCCTGCCGAGCCGCGGCAAAGTGCGGTTCGATGGCAATCGAGTCAAGCGTGACGAAACCGTAAACCACGCGCTTGGCCTGTCCGGTGGCGCACAGGATTCCGACGTCGGGCCCGCCGAAACTGACGATTGTCAGGTCGCGGACTCCCGAGCGGACGAGGGCGCGCACCAGGGACATGGGCTTGCGCCGCGAGCCCCAGCCGCCGATGCCAATGGTCATCCCGTCGGTGAACTGCTCGATGACCGCCTCGGCATCGAGGACCTTGCTGGTCATTTTCCGGTCATTTCGCGGGGGAGTGGCCGGTGGCGACGAAGTCGTCGCGCAGGTCGTCGGCGACGCCGCCCAGATTGAGCTCGAAGGTGAAACCCTGTTCCCAGCGGTAGTTCTTCACGACATCGACGGGATCAATGCCGTTCAGCGCTTCCTTCGCCGCCCGCACCACGCGGGTGTCCTTGGCGGCGATTTCGTCAGCAAGGGCAAACGCTGCGGCGTCGAGCCGGTCGGCCGGGACCACCTCGGCCACGCTGCCCAGTTCGGCCAGCCGCTGCGCAGTGATGGTCCGGCTGGTGTAGTACAGGGTGCGCAGCAGATGCGCCGGCACGAGGCGGGAGAGGTGGGTTGCGGCCCCGAGGGCGCCGCGGTCCACCTCGGGGACACCGAAGTACGCGTCCTCTCCGGCAACGATGATGTCGGCACTCCCGGCGAGCCCCACTCCGCCGCCGAGGCAGAAACCGTTCACGGCCGCGATGACCGGCACCGGGCACTCGTAGATCGACTTGAAGGCGAGGTAGCAGCCGCGGTTCGCGCCCAGAATGGCGCTGAAGCCATCGGTGGCCTGCATTTGCTTGATGTCGACGCCGGCGTTGAAGCCCCGGCCTTCTGCCCGCAGGACCACAACGCGGGTGTCCGGGTCCTTGCCTGCTTCGTCGAGGGCCTCGCTGATCGCGAACCAGCCTTCCACGGGCAGGGCATTGACCGGGGGATAGTCCATGGTTACCGCACGCACGCCGTCGTGGTGCATCTTCGATGTAATTGCCATAATGTGACCCTACCTAACGTTTGCTTGATAGCCTAGCATTTGCTTGGTAGACGGTACACTGCAGAACATTGCAGTCAACTCAAAGGAGAGCACGACATGACCGGCATCTGTGAAGGACGAGTCGCCATCGTGACCGGGGCGGGCCGCGGCCTAGGGCGCGAACACGCCCTTGAGCTGGCACGGCAGGGCGCGAAGGTCGTGGTCAACGACCTGGGAACCACCCTCAACGGCGTGGCGGAGGCCTCGGGCCCAGCGCACGAGGTCGTGGCGCTGATTCGCGCCGAGGGCGGCGAGGCGGTGGCGAACGGAGCTGACGTCGCCGACTTCGAGCAGGCGGCCGCGCTGGTCCGGCAGGCCATCGACACCTTCGGACGCCTGGACGTACTCGTGAACAATGCGGGCTTTGTCCGCGACCGCATGCTGGTGAACACCTCGGAAGAGGAGTGGGACGCCGTCATCCGGGTGCACCTCAAGGGACACTTTGCACCGTTGCGCCACGCCAGCGAATACTGGCGCAACGAGGCCAAAGCCGGCAGGACGCACGACGCCCGGGTCATCAACACCTCGTCCGGCGCCGGCCTGCAGGGCAGCGTTGGCCAGGCAAGCTACTCGGCCGCCAAGGCCGGAATCGCCGGGCTCACCCTCGTCGCAGCGCAGGAGCTGGGCCGCTACGGAGTAACGGTGAATGCCATAGCCCCCTCCGCCCGCACCCGGATGACCGAAGGCGCTTTTGCTGAGGCGATGGCCATTCCGGAAAGCGGCTTCGACGCCATGAACCCGGCAAATGTTTCTCCGATCGTCGCCTGGCTTGCCAGCGGATCCTCCGCCGCCGTCACCGGCCGCGTGATTGAAATCGAAGGCGGCCGCATCTGCATCGAGGAGGGCTGGAACCATGGTCCCGCCGAGGACGCGGGACAGCGCTGGGACGCTGCGGCCGCCGGAGAGGCGATCGAGCAGCTGCTCGTCAAAGCCGCCACTCCCGAGCCGGTCTACGGCGTATGAGCACGGACCTGACCGGGGCAGGATCCACCGGCACTGAGCTCACCGGGGCCGGCGCCTGGGCCGGGCGTGCGCTCGGCGAACGCACCGTCGGCTATACCGAAACCGACGCCATCCTCTATGCGCTGGCCGTCGGCGCCCCGGCCGGCGACCTTGATCTGGTCTTCGAGGACCGGCTGCGTGTTCTCCCCTCGTTCGGGCTGACCCTGGCGCAGTGGGCACCGGATGTGCTGGCCGAGCAGGGAGCCTTCGACAACCGAGCCGTGCACGGATCGCAGGAGCTGGCCGTCCTCAAGCCGCTGCCGCGGTCAGGGGAGATCCTGCTCAACGCACGGGTGGGTGAGGTGTGGGACAAGGGCGCCGCGGCAGTGTTCAACGTGATCGTTGAATGTGAGTACTTCGTGGCGACGTGGAGCCTGTTCGCCCCCGGTTTCGGCGGTTTTGGCGGGGACCGCGGTCCGTCCAAGTCCGCAGCCCTGACCGAGGAACCCCTCGGCGGCGCAAGCGTGCAGACGGTAGCCAATCAGGCGGCGCTGTACCGCTTGCTGGGCGACCGGCACCACATCCACATCGATCCGCAGGCTGCGGAGCGCATCGGCCAGAAGCGCCCGATCCTGCACGGCCTCGCCTCGCTGGCATCCGCCACACTGCCGCTGGCCGAGCTTGCCGGAGCCCATCCCGCAGACCTCGTCCAGCTTGCCGGCCGCTTTGCCGGCGTCGTGTTCCCCGGGGATGAGATCACCGTGCGCACCTGGGAGGGCGGCCGCTTCGACGCCCGGGTGGGGGATCAGCCGGTGATCACCGAGGGCCTGGCGGTCTTCGGATGAGCACCCAGGGTCGAAGCAAGACCCCCGACTATGACACGAATCACAAGAACCGGCAGGTCTGGGATACGATCGCGGCGGGGTCCGCCGAGCCGAGACCGCGGTTGTGAAGACCATCAACAAAGAGTCTTTGACGACGATGACGAAGGGCACATGATGAAAATTGTTGTACTAATGAAAGAGGTTCCGGATACTTGGGGCGATCGTACCCTGGATCTGGAAACCGGCCTGCTGAATCGGGCCGGCAGTGATCTCGTGCTCGACGAGATCACCGAGCGGGCCCTCGAGGTTGCGCTGACGCACCGCGACAGCAACCCGGGAACCGAGGTTGTCCTGCTTGCAGTGGGCCCCGCGACGGTGCCCAACAGCTTGCGCAAGGGCCTGGCCATGGGCGCGGACCGCGCCGTGCATGTTCACGACGACGCCCTGCTGGGCGCAGACCTGACATTGACCGCCGAAACGCTCGCCGCCGCCATCCGGCACATCGGGTTTGACCTCGTCGTCGCGGGCAACCTCTCCACCGACGGGGGAGGCGGCGTCCTTCCCTCGATGCTCGCCGAACTGCTGGGCGTTGCCGGCATCAGCTCGCTGAGCACTGTCGAGATCACCGACTCGACCGTCGCCGGGCGCCGGAACATCGAGTCGGGCGCCTTCGAGGTCAGCGCTGCCCTTCCGGCAGTCATCTCGATCACCGAGGCCCTTCCCGATGCGCGCTTCTCAAACTTCAAGGGCATCATGGCCGCCAAGAAGAAGCCGTTCGAGACGCTTTCCCTGGCCGATTTGGGCATAACGGTCGACGAGAACGCCGGCCGGTCCATCATTATCGCGGTGGCGCAGCGCCCCGCGCGCACCGCCGGAATCCGCATTGAGGACGACGGCGACGCCGGTCAGCAGATCGCCGATTTCCTCATCCAGAACCAACTCATCAAAGGACGCTCATAATGACCGCCTACCCTGCGAACTCAGTTCTCGTGCTCGTCGATGTCTCACCGGCCGGCCAGCTCCGCTCCAGCGCAGCAGAGGTCATTGGCGCGGCCTCAACCGTGGGCACGCCCGTAGCACTCGCCGTCGCGGCGCCAGGCAACGCGGACCGGCTCAGCGCTGAGCTGGCGGCACTCGGCGCGGGTTACGTGATGATCAGTGAATCAGCCGAGCTCGACACGGCCGTGGTCTCGCCGCTGGTCGATGCACTCAGCGCGGCCGCTGCGGCCGTCTCGCCCGAGGCCGTGCTGGTCTCGAACTCCATCCAGGGCCGGGATGCCGCTGCACGCTTTGCGGCACGCTCCGGCTCGTCCCTGGCCGCGGATGCCGTCGGTGTTTCCCGTGATGAGGAGGGAGTAGTCGCCCACCACAGCGTTTACGGCGGCGCCTATTCCGTCGACTCCGCCGCTGCTGCCGGAACTCTCGTGATCACGCTCCGCCAGGGGTCGTCGAGCGTGCGGGCCGCCGCGCAGGACGCCGAAACAGAGCTGCTGGCTGTGGCTGCGTCCGGAGCACCCGACGCCCTCATCAACAGTTACGAAGAGACAATCGTTGCCTCCTCGCGCCCCGAACTGCGCGGCGCCGAGGTGGTCGTCTCCGGCGGCCGCGGCGTGGGATCCGGTGAGAACTTCGCCCTCGTTGAGAGTCTTGCCGATGCGCTTGGCGGAGCCGTCGGAGCATCGCGGGCAGCGGTGGACGCCGGGTACGTGGCGCAAACCCTCCAGGTCGGCCAGACCGGAGTGACGGTTGCCCCGCAGCTCTACATCGCGCTCGGCATCTCCGGTGCCATCCAGCACCGCGCGGGAATGCAGACCGCCAAGACGATCATCGCCATCAACAAGGACGCCGATGCTCCGATTTTCGAAATCGCCGACTTCGGCGTGGTGGGCGACCTGTTCACGGTAGTACCCCAGCTGGTCAAAGCAATCGAATCGAAGCGGGGATAGTTCCATGGTGAGGAAGGGCCTTCCCCGAGTTCCCGGCGCTCCCGCCGGCGAGGCGGGGGACAAGCAGGAGAATATTGCAACAGCAACACCAGTAACACCAGAAACCGCAACACCAGTGACGCCCGCATCCGATAACACCGCAGCAGCCGGTGCCGTGCCTGCCGGCGCAGCACCGGCTGCTGCGCCGGCTGGCAGGCGTCAGGGCCTGCCCCGCGCTGCCACCGGGACCAGCACCGCCCCCGCGCCGGCAGTCTCTTCGGCCGCCAATGGAAGCGGAGTAGGGGCGGCGGCCACACCAGCGGCAACCGCCACACCGGCTCCGGCAGTGCCGGGGCGACGTCAGGGTATGCCGCGCCCGGCCGCCGGAGGCAGCGGGACGCCGTCGGCTTCTCCTGCCGGTGCCCCGTCAGGTTCAGCTTCGGGTTCTGCTTCAGCGTCCGGTGCTCGGACCCAGGCTCCGGCTGCAGGCGCTGCCTCCGCCGCCGCGGCAGCCAATCCGGCAGGGAAAACGACGGCAAAACCTGCAGCAAAGGCCGGCGCTCCCTCGTCCGGGCGCAGCAGGCTCGCGCGGGGCGGTCTCGCGACTGCTGCGCTGCTCGCCCTTTTCGCCATCGCCGTTTTGGTGGCCAGATGGCTCGTCACCCAGGACTCCGTGCAGGGCTTCATCGCCCAGTACCCGGGTGAAAGCCACCTCCCGCATGACGCCCCCGTCGGGCTGCCGGGCTGGCTTGGCTGGCAGCACTTCTTTAATGCCTTCTTCATGGTCCTGATTATTCGCTCGGGCTGGCAGGTCCGGACGCAGCGGAAGCCGCCGGCATCCTGGACGCCGCGCTGGGGCAAGAATCCGAAGAAGATCAGCATCACCCTGTGGCTGCACCAGTCTCTGGACCTTCTCTGGCTGGTCAACGGGGGAATCTTCGTGGTTCTGCTCGCTGTTACCGGGCAGTGGATGCGGGTGGTTCCCACGAGCTGGGACGTTTTCCCCAACGCCCTTTCGGCCGCCCTGCAGTACCTTTCGCTGGACTGGCCCACGGAGAATGGCTGGGTGAACTACAACAGCCTGCAGGTGCTTGCCTACTTCGTGACCATCTTCATCGCGGCGCCGCTCGCTGCCGCCAGCGGGTTCCGGATGTCGGACCTGTGGCCTTCGAAGGCCAAGCGGCTGAGCACCCTTTATCCGATCGAAGTGGCGCGGGCCATCCACCTCCCCGTGATGTTCTACTTTGTCGGATTCATCATTGTGCACGTCGCCCTGGTGCTATCAACCGGTGCGCTGCGCAATCTCAACCACATGTACGGCGGCCAGGATGCGGTGAATTGGTTCGGGTTCTGGGTCTTCTTCGCCTCGCTGCTCGTGATGGTTGGAGCGTGGTTTGCGGCCCGCCCGCTGATTCTGGCTCCCATCGCCTCGCTATTTGGCAAGGTCGGGCGCTAACTTTCTCTCCAGGTCAGCGACGGAGAACACGAACAAAAACGCGATGAAGACAAGGACTCCGGACGGCGATCGCCGTCCGGAGTCCTTGTTTCGTTGTCGGCTCCTTACATTCTTTGTTTCCTAAGCGCGCTGGCTCTCCTTGACGGCCAGGACGTCAAGGATTTCCTCTTCACGCCACTTCTTGAGCAGGCGGTGGAAGACAACCGGCCCCGGCCCGAAGGAGAAGCTCACGGGCGGCGGATTGCCTTCACGGTTGTAGTAGCCCGGTGTGCATTCGGCCTGGAACTGCTTGTTGTCGTTCGATGTTTCCTGGATGGTCCGGCACCACGCATCTTCGGCTTCCGCCGTCGGCTCAATGTAGTCGGCTCCGGTCTCGCGTCCCTTGGCGATGACGGCGGCAATGTGGTTGGCCTGTTCGAGCAGGATATGCACAAAGTTGACGGAGTTGGCGTTCTGCATCGGGCCCAGGTGGAAGAGGTTGGGGAAGCCATTGGTATAGAAGCCGTGAAGCGTCCTCGGCCCCCGACTCCAGGCCTCGAGCAGCGTGCGCCCGCCGCGGCCGGTGACGGGCATGGCACCGGAGGTCACGCCCGAGACGCCGACCTCAAACCCGGTGGCGAAAATGACGCAGTCCACTTCGTATTCGACGTCGCCCACCACGATGGAGGTCTCCGTCATGCGCGTAATGCCGCCAAAGTCCGCTGTGTCGACCAGCGTAACGTCGGGGCGGTTGAACGCCTCCAGGTAGAAGTCGCTGAAGGTGGGCCGCTTGCACATGTAGCGGTACCAGGGCTGAAGCACTTCGGCGGTGGCGGGATCGGACACCACAGCGCCGATCCGCGCACGGATCTCGTTCATCTTGGCGAAGTCGACCAGTTCGTCGATCCGTTCCCGTTCCTCTGCCGAAACGGTCGTGTCAACGGAACCGCTGATCATCTTGCGCTGGAGCTGCGCCGTGGAAGTCCAGCCGTCGCCGACAAGATCTTCTTCCACCGGCTCGCCCGAGATAACGGAGAGGAAGTTGTCCATCCGCTCCTGCTGCCAGCCGGGCTTCAGGGACGCTGCCCACTCCGGATCGGTGGGGCGGTTGTCCCGGACATCCACCGAGGAGGGGGTGCGCTGGAAAACGAAGAGCTGCTCGGCGTCGCGCGCCACCATGGGAATCACCTGAATGCCCGTGGCTCCGGTGCCAATCACGGCAACCTTCTTGTCGGCCAGCTTTGACAGCCCGCCGAACTGGTTCCCGCCGGTGTAGCCGTAGTCCCATCGGCTGGTGTGGAAGGTGTGGCCCTTGAAGGAATCAATGCCGGGGATGCCCGGAAGCTTGGGCTGCGTCAGGGTTCCGGAGGAGGTAATGACCTGGCGGGCGCGCATCGTGTCGCCGCGGTCGGTCTGCACGATCCACTCCAGGGCCTCTTCGTCCCAGGTCAGGCTGCTGACCCGGGTGTGGAAGACGGCGTCGCGGTACAAATCGAATTTCTTGGCGATGGCCACGGCATGCCGGCGGATCTCCTCGCCCGGGGCGTACCGCTCGCTGGGCATCGTGCCTACTTCTTCAAGCAGCGGCAGGTACAGATAGGACTCAATGTCGCAGCGGATGCCGGGGTAGCGGTTCCAGTACCAGGTGCCGCCGAAGTCGCCGGCCTCATCCATCATGCGGATGTCCTCGACGCCGGCCTGGCGCAGGCGGGCACCGGTGAGCAAGCCGCCGAATCCGCCCCCGACCACCAGGACCTCGACGGAGTCGGTGAGCGGCTCGCGCTCAGTTCGCTCGGTGTACGGATCAGTGGCGTAGTAGCCGAAGGTTCCCGTGGCCGGCTGGTACTGCGTGGCGCCGTCGGGCCGGATCCGCCGGTCCCGTTCCTGCTTGTACTTTGCCCTCAGCGAATCAACATCGAGCGCATCAAGGATTTGACCGTCGTGGCGGGCGTGTCCGCCGGAGGTGGCGGTTGCACTGCGGTTGCTCATTTATCGTCCTTACTTCGTGGAAAAAGCAGCCCCGGCGGTTCCCCCCATTTACAGCTCGCCGGGATGCCCGTGGATCTCAACCATTCGAAAATAGTTAACTTCAGGCTAACTAATTGCACTGGATGTTTCCTGATCGGCTGCCGGCTACTACGGTGAGGACATGACCGATGGAGCCGAAGAGCGGCAGGAACGCGACCAAGTATTACGAAACCTCGAGTCGCTGGCCGATTCGTATCAGGCGACCACGCTGCCGGTTCTCCTCGATTCACTCCTGACAACTGATCTCACCATCCAGCAGCTGAAGGTGCTGGCCGTCCTGGCCACCACGGAGAACGGAACGACAGGCCGCGGACTGGCGGACTCATTCGGTGTTTCACTGGCCTCGATGTCGGGCCTTGTGGACCGGCTCGTCACGCAGGGTGCGGCTGCACGGTCCCAGGATGAACAGGACGGCCGAGTGCGCCGGGTCCATGCCACACCGCTGGGCAGGGCCCTCGTCAGGCGCCTCGTGGCGAACCGGCCCGAACTCAGTTCCGAGATCCTCAGACGGCTGTCGCTGGAAGACCTGCGGGCCTTGGAACAGGGGCTGCAGGCTGTCCATGCCGAGACCGTGCGGAGGCCTCCCGCAGGGCGAATGCGGTAATAGCAGAAGAAAATGAGAAGATAAGAGATGTCCATCGGTTTTGGACGACTCTGCCCGTGTGGGCTCATCACCGCTGACCATCCAAAGGGCGATCAAAGCGGTGACAGTCCGGTGGCCCAAGATGCGCATAGCTGCGCGCGGGCCCGGGGGAGTCGGCTCCGGAACGGACCACTGACCTCCTGGTGCAGCGGCGAACAGCTGCAGCACCCCCGTAGTAAACCCGTACTCGACGAAAGAACTTTCATCCGTGAATAGAACAGCTGCCGCACTAAAAGCCCCCCGGGAACTCGCCAAAGGAACCATGCGCATTGTCGCGCTGGGCGGCATCGGCGAAATCGGCAGAAACATGACTGTCTTTGAATTCGACGGCAAACTGCTGATCGTTGACTGCGGCGTCCTTTTCCCCGAGGAGATCCACCCCGGCGTTAACCTGATCCTGCCTGACTTCTCGTACATCCGTGACCGCCTGAACGATGTCGTTGGCGTCGTCCTGACCCACGGCCACGAAGACCACATTGGCGGCATTCCCTACCTGCTGCGCGAACGTGCGGACATCCCCCTGATCGGTTCCAAGCTGACTCTGGCGTTCGTCGAGGCGAAGCTCAAGGAACACCGCATCACCCCGAAGCTGATCCAGGTCAAGGAAGGCGACCGCCGCACCATGGGCGGCTTCGACCTCGAGTTCGTGGCCGTCAACCACTCAATCCCGGACAGCCTTGCCGTTGCCATTCGCACCGAGGCCGGAATGATCCTGCACACCGGTGACTTCAAGATGGACCAGTTCCCGCTGGACCGCCGGATCACCGACCTGGCCGGTTTTGCCCGTCTTGGCGCCGAAGGCGTGGACCTGTTCCTCACGGACTCCACCAACGCCGACGTGCCGGGCTTCATGGCCTCGGAGAAGGAACTGGCTCCCGCCATCGACACGGTGTTCCGCACCGCGCCGCGCCGGATCATCGTTTCCAGCTTCGCCAGCCACATCCACCGCATCCAGCAGGTCATTGACGCTGCCGACCGTTACAAGCGCAAGGTTGCCTTTGTGGGCCGGTCGATGATCCGGAACATGACCATCGCCGAGGAACTGGGCTACCTGAACATCCCCAAGGGCATCCTGGTGGACTTCAAGGCCCTTCAGCGCTCCGATGACCCCAAGGTTGTCCTGATCTGCACCGGTTCACAGGGCGAGCCGCTGGCAGCCCTGTCCCGCATGGCCAACAAGGACCACCCGATCCGGATCCAGGAGAATGACACCGTGCTGCTGGCCAGCTCGCTGATCCCGGGTAACGAGAACGCCATCTACAGCGTCATCAACTCCCTGACCCAGTTGGGCGCCAACGTGGTCCACAAGGGCAACGCCAAGGTCCACGTCTCCGGCCACGCCAGTGCCGGGGAACTGGCCTACTGCTACAACATCGTCAAGCCGCGCAACGTCATGCCGGTCCACGGCGAATGGCGCCACCTGAAGGCCAACGCGGCCATCGCCGTCGCCACCGGCATGGACCCGCGCGACGTCGTCATCGCAGAAGACGGCGTGACCGTTGACCTGCGCCGCGGCCGCGCGTCGATTTCCGGCAAGATCCCCGTCGGCCTGGTCTTCGTGGACGGCGACAGCGTCGGCCACACCACCGAGGATGACCTCAAGGAGCGCCTGCAGCTCTCCGAGCAGGGTTCCGTCACGGTCCTGGCCCTCATCGATCCGGACACCGGCACGGTTGCCGAGCCGCCGGAGTTCTTCATCAAGGGCTTCGCCTGCAGCCCGGGCGACGTCAAGAAGGCCGAAGCCGTTGTGGAAAAGGCCATCAATGACGCAGCCAACGGCCGCGGCCGCGGTGCCCGCAATGAAGACCCCGAGGTCATCATTGAGCGTTCCGTTGCCAACTGGATGCGCCGCTTCTACAACCGCACGCCTGCCGTCACGGCGATTGTCGTGGATGCCTAAACCCGTCTCGGGGCGGTAGCCCCCTGCAGCGGCAAAAAGAAGGTCCGGCGTCGTAATTCCGACGCCGGACCTTCTTTTTGCTTCTGGCCCTGTCGGTGCTGCGGGCCGGGTCCTATCGTTCCATCAGACCCCGTTCCATCAGACCCGCCTGCAAAGGAGCTGAAATGGACGACGACGGACTTCCGGAGAGCGTACGGGTCCTGCGGCGCATTCTCTTTGAAGGCTTCGCCACGGGCGATACCGCCCTTGTGAACGAGCTCGTCTCTCCGGATCTCATCGAGCACCAGTTCGGGCTCGAGGGCCGCGGACCCGATGCCGTTGCCCACGTTAAAGAGGCCATCCGGCAGGTCCACGAGGCCATGCCGGACATCAGCTATGAACTCGAAGACTGGGCAACGCGCGGCAACACCGCCTGGGTGCGCTTTCGCGGACGCGGCACGAATACGGGGCCGTTTTTCGGACCGCCGAGCGGAAAGACGGTTGAAGTGACGGTAATTGACATCGCCGTTGTCGCTGACGGGCGCATCACTGAACACTGGGGAGTGCCGGACCGCTTTTCGCTGCTCCAGCAGACCGGCGTGCTCAAGCGCTTGAGGCCGGGCGCGGCTGAGGGCTAAGCCCGTGCCACACCTCGTGCGGCAATGATCTGCTCGCGCAGGACGTCCGCATGGCCGCAGTGCTGGGCGAGTTCGCGGAGCACATGAAGATAGATCCACCGCATCGGCAGCGGCCCCCTGCGATTCCCGTGCACAACGTCATGGATTCCGCGGCCCGCTGCCGCGGCCCGCGACGCCGAACAGGCCAGGCTGTACGCGGCGCGGACGGAGGCGATGGTGTCCTCCGGAGTGAGGTCGAACGACTCGTCAGGTCCCGCCGGGCAGCCTATTTCGGCTCGGGAAAGGCACGTGATCGCCTCGTTGAACCACACCTGCTCCACAAAGGTGGCGTGCTTGACCAGTCCCAGGAGAGTCGTTTTTGACGGCACGAGCCTGCTGCGGACCTCCGTTTCGGTCATGCCGTCGAGGCAGTCATAGAGGGCACCGCGGTGGTCGTCGAGAAATACTTGGAACTGCAGTTCCAACGGAGATGCGAAGGCAGCGGAATCATGGCTTGACGGTGTACTCACGAATGCGACCCTACCGCTCCTATACGCTTCCTCCATGCCGCGATTTCACTTCAGTCCCCAGCTCCACCAATCCACAGCTCCGTTCTCCCATTTCGTGCAGCACGGCGACACGGGATACACGGCCGGCATCATTGGACAGCGTCCCGACGACGGCGAGCTGGTTTCGGCCGATGTCGCCGAGCAGTGTGATGCAATGCTGACGAACCTCGAGGCTCTCCTGACGGAGCAGGGCCTGACCTTCAAAAGCCTGGTGCGCGTCACCATCCATTTGACGGACTATTCCGATTTCGCTGCCATCAATGCCGTGTACGCCAGGCGCATCCCGGCACCGCACCCGGCCCGCACCACGCTCCAGGCAGCTGGACTGCCGCTGGGTGCAAAGGTGCAGCTGGATGCGGTCGCCACCGTCGGGTCCCCAGGCTAAGCGGGCCGGGCATCTTCCTAAGGGCGCAGGCCGCGCAGGGTGGCTTCACGGTCCTTGCTCCACGAGCGGGCATACAGCCCCAGCGCGGCTTCCTCCAGCACGTCAAAACCGAGACGGTTGAGCAGTTGACTGCCCTGGTACACAGTGAGGTGCTGGGCGCTTCGACTGACCCGCTCCTTGTCCGCTCGGTACAGGTACCCGTCGATGGCCCGGGACCAACGCCGACGCCAGTTTTCCACCGCGGGTTCCGAAGCCGTAACTGCCATCAGGCGGTGGGCGGGCATGATCCGCGGCGCCAGCCGCGCTGTGAGGTCCTCGCGCAGCTTCGCGGCCTGCGGGCCAACGGATCCGGTGCAGCCGCGCAAATGGCTGTCCCAGTAGTAGTCCCAGGAAACGCTCCTGCGGTCAGCCCAGATGGACGAGCGCGGTCCGCGCATCATTGCGTGTGCGGTATCGAAGAGCAGCAGTGCCGCCAACGGGGAGCGGCTCTGTGCATTGGGAAAGCAGGACAGAGCCCAAGCAGCGAGGTCGGAGGACAGCTCGCCAACTTCAGCCGCCAAGTTCAGGCCCTCCAAGCCGCCGAACTTGGCCAGGGCAGACTCGAAGTTGGGCATCACGGACTCTCCTCCCCAGCAGGACGGGCCAGGGCAGAACCGTTGCTCGGAGATGTCCAGGCTGCCCAGCTGGGCAACAGCGTGATTTACCAGCGCCCGGGTGAAAGACAGCAGACGTTCCAGGACAGCAGGGGGAGCAAGGACACGGACCTGCACGGATGATGTTTCGGGTCCCTGAGACAGCTTGTAAGACCACCGCTCGGCGCCCAGCACCCGGGCCTGTGCAGCCAGCGGCGTCACAATTTGACCAACCACCGGGTCACGGACTTCCTTCCTTGCAGGCTGAATGGTCAGGATCCACCATGTGTTTTTGTGATTCAGTAGACTGGCGCCATTGTCAGGAGTCAATCGACACATTTTCCCCCCCATATTTGCTTATTGCCGGTGATATTCCCTTGCCGGCAGGGAAATCCCCACTCCACAAAGAGTCACACGTAAGAAGCGGGTGGAGATGGTGCATGGGCTTTAATCCTTTGAGGATCGAGAATCCATTGCCAAGTCAAAGTAACTGTGCTCTGCTGAAACAACAGACCACCCAGGGTCACGGGGATCCGGTAAGGACCGCATGACAGACGGTTCATGGGCTCCAGCCCTTGCTGCGTTGCTGGACAACGAACTGACCGGATCCTTCGGCGGGGTTTTGTTCCAGGTGACGGCGCTGACGTCCTTCGACGCGTCCAGCGTGGAGGTGGTGTGGACCGACGGCCCGCCAATGTATGCGGTCGACGTCATTATTCGCCGGTCGGCCGCATACTTTGAGGTAAGTTTCCTCGGGCCCAGACCGCGCCTTGCCCGCGGGTGCATCTCCAAGAGACGAACCATGAGCCCGGAGGCCGAGGAGCAGCTGCTCAGCCTGCTCGGCTCCGCCCTGGGGATTGAGGAGTTCGACTTGGAACATGTCCATCCAACACCGCCGCTGCTCACAGCGCCCGGAGGACGCACCACCGCGGGCACCGTTCCCGAATTCCTGGATGTCCTTTTTGAACGGACCAGCTTTTGCATGCAGTGCCCGGCTCCCAGCTCGGGCGGATCCGTAGCCTGCCCGTGCATTATTCCCAGGGATTAACGGACCGGTACCGCTGAATTTCCGTTAAGGTCCGTCCCGGATCCGTTAGGAATCCGTGAGGAAACGTTAATTGCCCCTTTCCAGGGGATCTACTCGTAAAGGCGCATCCGCGCCCTGCCGGCTGCCGCAGCCGGCAGAGGACAACGATTTGATCCCTGGGGGTCCCCTTGCTTGACGTTCTCATTGTGCTGGGCATCGCGGCATTCTTTGCCGCTCTGTTCCTGAGCATCCGGGCGGTGGAGAAGCTGTGATCTTCTTCGACGTCCTCGCGCTGGCCCTGGCGGCAGCCGCAGCAGTTTATCTGCTCGCGGCACTGATCCGACCGGAGCGTTTCTGATGGGCCTCTGGCCGGCCGTGGCCTCCTTCCTCCTCGTCGCCGTGGTGCTCGCAGCGCTCCACCGCCCATTGGGCGACTACATGGCACGGTTTTATACGTCCACCAAGGACCTCGCCGTTGAACGCGGCTTTTACCGCCTCATTGGGGTCGACTCCGGATCGCGGCAGTCCTGGCAGTCCTACCTGCGGAGCATTCTGGCGTTCTCGGCTGTTGGCTTGCTGCTGGTCTATGCACTGCAGCGCACCCAGCATCTGCTTCCGGGGTCGCTGGGCCTGCCGGCCGTTCCGGAAGGGCTCGCGTTCAACACGGCCGCATCCTTTGTCGCCAACACCAACTGGCAGTCGTACTCGCCGGAAGTCACCATGGGCTACGCGGTCCAGCTCACCGGGCTCGCAGTGCAGAACTTCCTCTCGGCAGCCGTCGGCTTGGCCGTGGCCGTGGCCCTCGTCCGCGCCTTCGCGGCCCGGAAGGAAACGACCATCGGTAACTTCTGGACCGACATGACCCGTTCCGTGCTGCGCCTGCTGCTGCCCGGGGCTTTCCTGGGTGCGCTGTTCCTGCTCATCGGCGGTGTCATCCAGAACTTCAACGGCTTCACCGAAGTTGCCACCCTCAGCGGCGGCACCCAGACCCTTCCGGGCGGGCCGGTCGCCTCTCAGGAGTCCATTAAGCTGCTGGGCACCAACGGCGGCGGTTTCTTCAACGCCAATTCGTCCCACCCGTTCGAGAACCCCTCGGCGTGGACCAACCTGGTTCAGATTGTGCTGATGCTCGCCATTCCGTTCAGCCTGCCGCGCACCTTCGGCACCATGATGGGTGACCGCAAGCAGGGCTACGCCATCCTGGCCGCCATGGCCGGCATCTTCACGGTCTCGCTGGTGGCCATGACGGCACTGGAATTCTCCGCCGCCTCCGGCCAAGCCGGCTCGATGGAGGGCAAGGAACAGCGTTTCGGCATCGCCGCCTCCGCCCTCTTCGGCACCACCAGCACGGCAACCTCCACCGGAGCCGTGAACGCCATGCATGACAGCTTCAGCCCGCTGGGCGGCATGATGGCCATGCTCAACATGATGCTCGGCGAAGTGGCACCCGGCGGCGTCGGGTCCGGGCTCTACGGCATGCTGATCCTGGCCCTGGTTACCTCCTTCATCGCCGGGCTGCTCGTCGGCCGGACCCCCGAGTATCTGGGCAAGAAGATCGGCCCGCGCGAGATCAAGCTGGCCAGCCTCTACCTGCTGACCATGCCCACCCTCGTGCTCGCCGGCACGGCGCTGAGCTTCGCCGTTCCGGGCATCCGCGAAGACGTGCAGGACACCTCCATTCTGAACCCGGGGCTGCACGGCTTCAGCGAGGTGCTGTACGCCTTCACCTCGGCGGCAAACAACAACGGTTCCGCCTTTGCCGGGCTGACCGCCAACACGCCGTGGCTGAACACCGCGCTGGGCCTGGCCATGCTTCTGGGCCGGTTCCTGCCGATGATCTTCGTGTTGGCCCTGGCCGGCTCCCTCGCGTCACAGGACCGGGTTCCGGTCTCCGCCGGCACCCTGCCCACGCACCGGCCCCAGGCCGTCGTAATGCTGGCGGGCGTCACCGTGATCGTGACTGCCCTGACCTTCTTTCCCGTACTCGCGCTGGGTCCCCTGGCGGAAGGGTTGCTCTGACCATGACCACTCTGACGAAAAACTCCCCATCCAGCCGCGGTAAAAACTCTGCGGGCAAAGCCGGAAACGGTCCGGACCAAACGCCGGACGGCTCAGGGCCCGGCGACGGCACGAAGTCCGGGCGGGGCAGCGGCTTCTCGGCCGCCCAGCTTGCCGCGGCCTTTCCCGGAGCCCTGCGCAAACTCGATCCGCGCATCATGTGGCACACGCCGGTCATGTTCATCGTGGAGGTGGGCGCCGCGCTGATTACCGTCATTGCGGTGGCGGAGTCCGTCACCGGCGGTGCCGGAACCTCCGGCGGCAGCGCGGTGCCGGGAAGCTTCACCTGGCTGATCGCCGCCTGGCTTTGGCTGACCGTCGTCTTCGCCAACCTGGCCGAAGCGGTGGCCGAAGGCCGGGGCAAGGCCCAGGCGGCGTCGCTGCGCGCCACCCGCACCACCACCCCGGCACAGCGGGTTGCCGGCTATGACCCGGCCGGCGATCCGTCGGCCTCCCGCACCGCCAGCGAGGAGGTTGCCTCCGCCGATCTGGTGCTCGACGACGTCGTGGTGGTCACCGCCGGCGGAATCATTCCCGGCGACGGCGACATCATTGACGGCATTGCGTCGGTGGACGAGTCGGCCATCACGGGCGAGTCCGCCCCGGTGGTCCGGGAGTCCGGCGGCGACCGGTCAGCCGTGACCGGCGGCACCCGGGTGCTCTCGGACCGCATCGTGGTCCGCATTACCAGCAAGCCCGGGGAGACGTTCGTGGACCGGATGATCCGTCTGGTGGAAGGGGCAGCCCGGCAGAAAACGCCGAACGAGATCGCCCTGGACATCCTGCTGGCCACCCTGTCACTGATCTTCCTGGTCGTTGTGGTGACGCTGAACCCGCTGGCGGGCTACGCCGGCGCCGCGGTGAGCATCCCGGTCCTGGTGGCCCTGCTGGTCTGCCTGATTCCGACCACCATCGGCGCGCTGCTCTCCGCCATCGGCATTGCCGGCATGGACCGCCTTGTCCAGCACAACGTGCTGGCCATGTCCGGCCGTGCCGTCGAAGCCGCCGGAGATGTCACCACCCTGCTGCTGGATAAGACCGGCACCATCACGTACGGCAACCGGCAGGCAGCGGACTTCATTCCGGTGGCAAGCGCGGACCGGGATGAACTGATCCGCGCCGCCGTCCTGTCCTCCGCGGAGGATCCGACGCCGGAAGGCAAGTCCATCGTGGACCTGGCCGCCGGCCTGCTGGCGGGAACTGACAGCGCCGGAAAGGACAGGCTTCCCGTCAAGGAGGCCGACGCCGTCAGCGTTCCCTTCACCGCGCAGACCCGGATGAGCGGCCTGGACCGTGCCGACGGGTCGAAGATCCGCAAGGGTGCCGGGTCGGCCGTCATGGACTGGGTAACCGAGAGCGGCGGAATCAAGGTTGATGTGCTTTCCGACCTGGCTTACCAGGTGGACAAAATCTCTGCCGGCGGCGGCACGCCGCTGGTGGTGGCGGTCCGCGACGCCGACGGCGGCAGCCGGGTACTCGGCGTCGTGCACCTGAAGGACGTGGTCAAGGACGGGCTGAAGGAGCGCTTCGCCGAGCTGCGCACCATGGGCATCCGCACGGTAATGATCACGGGCGATAATCCGCGCACCGCGAAGGCGATCGCAGCGGAAGCCGGGGTGGACGACTTCTTGGCCGAAGCCACCCCGGAGGACAAGATGGCACTGATCCGCACGGAACAGGCCAAAGGTCAGCTGGTAGCCATGACCGGGGACGGCACCAATGATGCCCCGGCACTGGCCCAGGCCGATGTAGGCGTGGCCATGAACACCGGAACGTCGGCCGCCAAAGAAGCCGGCAACATGGTGGACCTGGACTCGGACCCCACCAAGCTGATCGACATTGTCCGGATCGGCAAGCAGTTGCTGATCACCCGCGGGGCGCTGACCACGTTCTCCATCGCCAATGACGTGGCCAAGTACTTCGCGATCATTCCCGCGATGTTCATGGGAGTTTTCCCGGGACTGGCTGTCCTGAACGTCATGGGCCTGCACTCGCCGGCGTCGGCGATCCTCTCCGCGGTGATCTTCAATGCGCTCGTGATCATCGCCCTGATTCCGCTGGCCCTGCGCGGCGTGAAATACCGCGCCGCGAACGCCTCCGGAATCCTCACCCGGAACCTGCTGGTCTTCGGCGTCGGCGGGGTGGTGGCACCCTTCATCGGGATCAAGCTCATCGACCTGGCCGTGTCCCTGATTCCGGGGTTCTGATGCGGCACCCCGGAGCAGGAACTGACCATCAAGCAGATCAACCAAGCAACCCGCGCGTCAACAACCAGGTCAACAACCAGGGAGCATCATGAGTACCGCACGCACGTCCGCCCGTCAGCTGGGAGTGGCGGTGAGGGCCGCAGTGGTCCTGACGCTGGCCCTGGGCATCGTCTATCCGCTGGCTGTCACCGGGATCGGGCAGGCCGTGGCCAACAACCAGGCCAACGGATCTCCGGTCGCCGTGGACGGCGCCACAGTGGGCTCCGAGCTGATCGGCCAGTCCTTCACCGACGAGGAGGGTGCCGCCCTGCCGCAGTGGTTCCAGTCCCGGCCGTCAGCGGCCGGTGACGGATACGACGGCGGTGCCTCCAGCGGCTCCAACCTGGGTCCCACGAACCCGGACCTGGCAGCGGCAATCGATGAGCGCCGCGAGGCCGTCGCCGCCCTCGAGGGAGTGAATCCGAAGGAGGTGCCGGCAGACGCCCTGACGGCGTCGTCGTCGGGCCTCGATCCGCACATCAGTCCCGAGTACGCGCTGCTTCAGGCAAACCGGGTGGCTGCCGAGCGCGGCCTGGACACCGACGAGGTGCGGGCGCTGGTCGAGGATGCGGTGGAAGGGAGGCAGGCAGGAGCGCTGGGGGAGTCCAGGGTGAACGTGTTGCAACTGAACATTGCGCTCGCGCAGTTGGACACTTAGAAGCATGACACGAGGACAACTCCGGGTATTCCTGGGTGCTGCGCCCGGAGTCGGCAAGACGTACACCATGCTCGAAGAGGGCAAGCGGCTGGCCGGCGAGGGCAGGGACGTGGCGGTGGCGGTGGTGGAAACCCACGGCCGCGCCGCCACGGCAGCCATGGCCGAGGGCCTGGAAACGGTGCCTACCATTGCGGTGGACCATCGCGGCCTGCTGCTGTCCGAACTAAATCTGGATGCGGTGCTGGCCCGGCGGCCGGACTACGCCCTGGTGGACGAGCTGGCCCACACCAATGCCCCCGGCCTGGCCCATGCCAAGCGGTGGCAGGACGTCCAGGCCCTGCTCGCTGCCGGAATCAATGTCCTGTCCACCGTGAACATCCAGCACATCGAGTCGCTGAACGACGTCATCGAGCAGATCACCGGCACCGTGCAACGCGAAACGGTGCCGGACTCGGTGCTTCGGGCCGCGGATCAGGTGGAGCTGGTGGACATTGCTCCGCAGCTGCTGCGCGGCCGGCTTTCTCAGGGCATCATCTATCCGTCCGGCCGGGTGGATGCGGCGCTGTCCAATTACTTCCGGCTCGGCAACCTCACGGCGCTGCGGGAGCTGGCGCTGCTCTGGCTGGCGGACGAGGTGGACAGCGCCCTGAACCGGTACCGGGCCGAGAACGGCATTTCGAACAAGTGGGAGGCACGCGAACGGGTGGTGGTAGCCCTGACCGGCGGGCCGGAGGGACAGACCCTGCTGCGCCGGGGCGCGCGCATTGCCGCGCGCTCCGCCGGCGGGGAGCTGCTGGCCGTCCATGTCACCAGCCCCGATGGGCTGAGGGAAACCCATCCGGGTGAACTTGAAGCCCAGCGGGCGCTGGTGGAAAAGCTCGGCGGAACCTTTCACCAAGTGGTGGGCGGGGAGGTCCCGCACGCCCTGGTGGAGTTCGCCCGCGGCGTGAACGCCACCCAGCTGGTCATCGGTGTCAGCCGCCGGCCGCGGATCTGGGCACTGCTGACCGGGCCGGGGATCGGCGCCACGGTGGTGCGCGAGTCCGGAGACATCGACGTGCACATCGTCAACCACCCCGCGGCCGGCGGACGTCCCGTCCTGCCGCGGCTCGGCGGCGCACTGACGATGCGCCGGCGGCTGTACGGCGGAGCGCTTGCCCTGGCCGGCGGGCCCCTGCTGACCTGGTTCCTGGTGACCATGAGCACTCCGGCTTCGATCACCGGCGACGTGCTCAGCTACCAGCTGCTGGTTATTCTGGTGGCCCTCACGGGCGGCATCTGGCCGGCACTGTTTGCTGCGCTGCTCTCCGGCATCACCCTTGACTACTTCTTCATTCAGCCCCTGTACACGGTTACGGTTGCGACTCCGGAGCATGTGCTCGCGCTGATCCTGTATATCGTGAACGCCGTGCTGGTCAGTTTCGTTGTCGACCGTGCCGCCCGCCGTTCCCGCACGGCCGACCGCGCCGCCGCCGAGTCCGACCTGCTGGCCTCGGTGGCCGGAAACGTCCTGCGCGGAGAAGACGCCCTGGCGGCACTGGTGGGACGCACCCGGGAAGCCTTCAACCTCACCACCGTGCGTCTGCTGGCCGACGACGCCGTGCTCGCCGCTGCGGGCACGGTTCCGGGAACTGCGGCCCCCACCCGGCTGCCGGTCGGGGACCGTGCGGTGCTGGAACTGTACGGCCGCGATCTGGAGGCCTCGGACCGCCGGCTGCTGGCGGTGATCACTGCCCAGCTGGAGGCTGCCCTGGATTTCGGCGACCTTACGCAAACTGCCGAGGGTCTCGGGTCCCTCGCGGCCGCCGACAAGGTCCGCACCGCGCTGCTGGCCGCCGTCGGGCACGACCTGCGCCGCCCGCTCACGGCGGCAACTGCCGCAGTCACCGGGCTGCGGGCCCCGGATGTGCAGTGGAGCGAGCAGGACCGCGCCGAGCTGCTGGCCACTGCTGAGGAATCCCTGGCCACGCTGTCGGGGCTGGTCACGAGCCTGCTCGATGTCAGCCGGCTGCAGGCCGGGGTGCTTGGCGTGAGCCTCGCCCCGCTGGAGACGGCCGAGGTGGTGCTTCCGGCCCTGGAAGAACTGAACCTGGGCCCGGCCGAAGTGGAGCTGGAGATTCCTCCGGACCTTCCGCCGGTGCTGGCCGATTCCGTGCTGCTGCAGCGCGTCCTGGTGAATCTGCTGGCGAACGCGGTGCGGTTCTCCCCGTCCGGATCCAAGGTGGTGCTGGCGGCGAGCGCGTTTGCCGGCCGTGTGGAAGTACGCGTCATAGACTGTGGGCCGGGAATCTCTTCCGACCGCCTGGAAGACGTGTTCGTGCCGTTTCAGCGGCTGGGGGACACCGACAACCTGACCGGACTGGGTCTGGGACTGGCGCTGGCCAAGGGCTTCATGGAAGGAATGATGGGAACGCTGGAGACCGAGGATACGCCCGGCGGCGGACTGACCATGGTGCTGTCCCTTCCCGCGGCCGACATTTCGGGTGCGGCTTCGGGTGCGGATGCGGTTGCGATTGACTCAGCCCCGTCCCGCGAATCGGGTGCCCTGTGAAAATCCTGGTCGCCGACGACGACGTGCAGATCCTCCGGGCCCTGCGCATCACCCTCGCCGCCTACGGCTACGAGGTGGCAACGGCTGCCGACGGTGCCGCGGCGGTGCGCAAGGCCGTGGAAGAGCATCCGGACCTGATCGTCCTGGATTTGGGCATGCCCAGGCTCAGCGGCATGGAGGTCATCGAGGCGGTGCGCGGCTGGAGCCGGGCACCGATCCTGGTCATCTCCGGCCGCACCGACTCTGCCGATAAGGTCCGTGCCCTGGACCTGGGAGCCGACGACTACGTGACCAAACCTTTCTCCACTGAGGAACTGATGGCACGCATCCGTGCCCTGACCCGCCGCACTCCGGCGGCTCCGGAGCAGTCCGAAGTGGTCTTCGGCGACGTCCGGGTGGATTTGGCGGCGAAGTCAGTGGTGCGGATTTCCGACGGTTCCGCCATCCGGCTAACCCCCACCGAGTGGCGGCTGCTGGAAGCACTGGTGCAGTACCCGGGCCGGCTCATCAGCCAGCCTTCCCTGCTCACCGAGGTATGGGGTCCGGGCACCACTGACACCGGCTATCTCCGCCTCTACATGGGACAGCTGCGCCGCAAGCTGGAAGCCGACCCCGCCGTTCCGGTGCACTTCGTCACCGAGCACGGCATGGGGTACCGCTTTGTTCCGGCCCGGGCTTAGCCGGCTTTTCCCAGGTTCCATTCCTCCGGGCGCTTGTCTCTGATGCCTCAGGAGCGGCTGTAAGCCCGCGGCAGCTTCAGGCCGCGTTCCTCCATGACCGAGCGCAGCAGTGTCGGGTAGTCGGTGATGAGTCCATCCACCCCCAGATCCATCAGGGCGTTCATGGCATCCGTTGTGTTGACGGTCCAGGGAATGACCGGAAGACCGGCCTCGTGCGCCTCTTGGATCAGCTGCGCGGTGACAGAAGTGGCGATGGGGGAGAGGACGTCATACCCGGCCGCTGCGGCGGCCAGGGCGGGCGATCCGTTGTAATCGTCGATGTCCATGCCGCCCAGCTGGGGCGCGGCGCCGGGCTGGCCCACCTGCAGGGCAACGGCGTTGTGGGCCAACGCCACCAGCTTCAGGTCCGGCGCGATGTCGGCCACCACGTTCAGGGCGGCCCAGTCAAAGGATTGGATGGTGGTGCGGCGTTCCCGGCCCGAGGCTTCAACCTCCGCGACGACGGCACGCGCCAGGGCTTCCATTTCCGGACCGCCCTCCAGACCATCTTCAACCTTGGTTTCGACGTTGAAGCGGATCTTTCGGGCATCGTAGGCATCGGCGAGCGCATACAAGTCCCGGAGTTCTGCAATTCGGTTACCCTCCACCACCTCCTGGTCGGGATAGCCCGGCAGCTGCTGGAAGCCGCAGTCGAGGGTCTTGATCTGCGCCAGGTCCAGAAGTGCCACACGGTCACCCACATAGGGGAACTCGGGGTCCGCAGGCCGGGCAGGGGCGGTGTCCCGGCACTTCTCCGGCATGATCAAGTCGTCATGCCACACGATCACCTTGCCGTCTTCGGTCAAATGCGTGTCCAGTTCCAAGGTGCTGACCCCAAGCTCCAGTGATCGGGCAAAGGCTGTCAGGGATTCCTCCGTGTATTCGCCGCGTCCGCCGCGGTGTGACTGCAGGTCGAAGCGGGTCTTGGGCTTATTCCAGTCCGGAGGATTACCGCCGCCGCCGCCCTCGCCGTCGCCGTCCGCGCCCGCACGCATCACCTGGACCATGACGTCGAAGATACGAGTGTTTTCGTAGACTCCGTTCAGCAGTTCTGATCCCGGCCCCATGGCCGTGAGGGGAACGTCCAGCGCTGTATGTCCGCCGGTGGTCCAGTCCACCATGAACTGCTGGTTCGAGTTCGCCACCGGCAGCGGGCCGTCCTCGGCGGAGGGGCCGTCTCCGGACTCGTCCGGTTCCTCTCCGGGCTCGGGAACATCGACGGCTTCAATGGTCATGCCGCCGGTCTGGTGATCACCCACGACAATGAGCAGGGTGTCGCCGTCCTGTTCCGCAAAATCCTTGGCGAGGGCCACTGACCGGTCGAACTCGATGCCCGATTCAATCGTGAGCTCGGCGTTGTTCACGTGGCTGAAGGAATCGATGCCTTCCTCCTCGACCATGAGGAAGAATCCGTCATTGCCGCGGCTCCCGTTGTCTCCTTGGGCTCGGTCACCGTTATCGGCGTCGTTGCCGTTGCCGCCATCGCCCGCGCCCCCGGAGCCAAGGATTTCGAGTGCCTTGGACGTCATCTCCGTCAGGGGAACTGTGGGCTGGTACAGGGGTTCGACGTCGTCGCCGTACTGGAACATCTCTTCGTTGGAGAAGAGGCCCAGCAGCATGGGCGAGTCGGCTGCCTGCAGGCCCTCGCGATCCCAAACATATTCGTACCCGAGGGACTGGGCCTCCTCGACGAGATTCCCCTCGGTTCCGGCACTCTGCTCGGACGGATCTTCCGGCGGATTGTCCGGATGGCGCCCCGGGTTTCCGGCCGGATACCAGTGATCCTCGCCGCCACCCAGGATGACCTCGGGCCGGCTGCTCTCCAGGAACTGACGCGCAATGGCACTCTGTTCGTCCCGGTCCGCAACATGGGATCCGAAGGCCGCCGGCGTGGCATCGGTGACGGTGCTGGTGGTCACCAGTCCCGTCGATTTGCCCAGCTCCTCGGCCACTTCCAGAGCCGTCGTGACCGGCTGCTGCTCGAGGTCAACGCCAATGGCGCGGTTGTACGTCTTGACTCCGGTGGCCATGGCCGTGGCGGCCGCCGCTGAGTCCGTAACGAAGCTTTCCGGATCCGCGGAGTTGGTGTGCACCCTGCCGGCGGAGGGCAGGGAATCCATCTCCAACTCTCCGGTTAGTCCCACCAAGGCCAGTCGGATGGCTTCGCGCTGACCCGGTCCCATGCCGTCCCCGACCATCAGGATCACGTTCCGTGCTGCGGGGGACCCGCCGTCGTCGCCTCCTCCCTGACCTTCTCCCGTCCCATGCAGCCCGATGAATGGTGCAGTTCCCAAAACGACGGCGGTTGCCGCCGCCGTCGTCACTGCCCGCAGCGTGTGTTTTCCCGCGATTGCCTGTTTCACAGCGAATTCCTCCCAGAGTGCGATGACCAGCCTGCGATGAATGGACCAGCAGTGTTCTGGTCCAAGTCGGCGTCCCCTGTGCCTCCGTGGCGTCAACAGTTCTCATCTGTGAACTGTCCGTCAAGCGAAGTCGTGGACAGCCGGGCGGGATGCGGCCGAATGGAGGTGTTTCCTGCAGTCCTTCTTGTTTTTCCGGGTCTGACTCCCACCCATCCGGTGGAGCCGCAGCGTTCTGCCGGGCGTCAGGTCGGGGAGAACTCAGTGATTGGCGCAGGAGCCGTGGTTACCCGGGCTGTGCCGGAGAATGTGGTGGTCGTGGGCAATCCGGCGCGGGTGATCAGGACCTCTAGGTGGTTTCCGCTGGGGTCTCTTTACGTTTGGGGTCTCAGGACCAGCAGATCTCCGATGGAGCAGTCCAGGGCTCGGCAGATTGCTGTCAGGGTGGAGAAGCGGATCGCCTTGGCCCGGTCGTTCTTAAGGACTGAGAGATTCACGATGCTGACATCCACTCGCTTGCTGAGTTCAGTCAGCGTCAGCTTCCGCTCAGCCAGCAGTTCATCGAGCCTGCAGTGCACTGATGAGTCCAAGTCAACAGGCGGCACTAGACCAGCCCTTCGCCGTCGCGCTGAAATCTGCTGCCGAGGTGGAAGGCTGCTGCCAGCAGGGCCAGGAATATGCCGAACATCAGGATCACCGCATCCAACGCGCCAAAGACGTAACCGTCGGTGAATGGCGCGTTTCTCAGATCGATGCCCGCGTCGGAGAGGATGCGCTCGTTAATGCTGGCGAACACCGAGGGCAGAACTGCGGATCCGGCAACGATCACAGCGGAAGAGACGCAGAAGCCGAGAGTCATAAGCCGCCCAAACGGCTGGCCCCTGTAGACGCGGAGACAGAGGTAGCCAAGAAACGCGGTAATCAGGGCTGGGACGGTGCACCCAATCCCCATCGTGGCCGACCACATCGACAATCCTTCGGACTCAACGTTTTGCAGTGACAGTTGGTAGCTCTCCGAGGATCCGCTGACGATTTGGGGACTCAGGTGCGTCCAAGCGGAGTCCTGTATTGGAGCTGCGGGCAGGGTTAGCTCCACCCGTCCGGACATTGGCATGATGACCGCGGCGACCGCCGCTCCCAGGCACACGAGAGTAGTAAACCCGGAGATCGACATTCCAATCACCAGCCCAACTTTTTGGGCAGTGCGTGCGCTCTTGCGGGTCAGCGGTATGGATGTTGTTGCCATGGGGTCTCCCTGCGCGGAATGGGTTATCGAATACCGTTAACATAACGGTATTCGATAACTGCGGCAAGGGTTGGTCGCTAGATTCTTTCCTTCAGCAGCGTGCGCAGGGTCCGGGCGTTGCGGACCGCGTGGCCTTCGCCGTCGTTGTTGAAATACACATAGACGTCCTTGCCCAGGGCTTCCCACTCGCGGATCCGGTCACCCCACCAGTGCAGGTCCTCGTCGCTGTAGGAACCGGCGTAGAGGTGCTCCGGGTCGGGGCCATGCATGCGCAGATACACGAACGACGCCGTGGCGCGCAGGTTGCACGGAAGGTGAGCTCCGCTCATGACGGTATACGCGGCGTCGTGCCGTGACAGGAGATCGTAGACGTCTTCGGTTTCCCAACTGGGATGCCGGAACTCCACAGCCACCCTGATCTCCCGGGGGAGTGTAGTCAGGAAATACGCCAGCCGCTCGTCGTCGCGCTCCATATCCGGCGGCAGCTGCACGATCAGGACACCGGCTTTATCGCCGAGTTCCCTCCAGCAGCGGCTGATGCGTCCGATCCATTCCTCGGGGTCGCGAAGCTTGCGGCCGTGGGTCAGTCCCCGCGGCGCCTTGACCGAAAACTGATAGCTGGCCGGCAGCCGCTCACGGTAGGCGGCAAAGGCCGGCTCGCGCGGCCAACGGTAGAAACTTCCGTTGAACTCGACCGTGTCGAATTCCGCGGCGTAAGTTTCCAGCCACAGCCGGTTGGGCAGCCCGGGCGGATACAGCACGTGTCGCCAGTCGTTGTAGCTCCAGCCCGAGGTGCCGATGTGCAATGCCATGGCTCCAGCCTGCCACGGGTTCGGCGGCGAGGCGGTTAGCTTCGCCGCCGGAGTGGTTTACTCGAAGCGCGAGGGATCACCGGTGCCACGGCGGACAATTTCCGGCTCACCGCTGGAGAAGTCGATGACGGTGGTCAGATCCGGACCGCAGAACCCGGAATCGAGAACTGCGTCGACCTGGTGGTCTAGCTGTTCCTTGATTTCCCATCCCTGAGTCAGGGGATCTTCTTCGCCGGGCAGCAGCAGGGTGCTGGAGATCATCGGTTCACCCAATTCTTCCAGCAGCGCCTGGACCAGTTTGTTGTCCGGGATGCGGACGCCCACCGTCTTCTTCTTGGGCTGTGAGAGCCAGCGCGGCACGTCCTTCACCGCCGGCAGGATGAAGGTGTAGCTGCCCGGAGTGACGGCCTTGATGCTGCGGAAGATGTTGTTGTCCATCTGCACGAACTGGCCGAGCTGGGCGAAATCCTTGCACATCAGCGTGAAGTGGTGTTTGTCGTCCAGCTGCCGGATGGCCCGGATCCGGTCCAATGCGTCCTTGTTACTCAGCTGGGCTCCGAGGGCATAACAGGAATCTGTGGGATAGGCGATCAATCCGCCGGAGCGCAGAATCGCAACTACCTGTCCGATGGTGCGTTGCTGCGGATTCTCGGGGTGGATGTCAAAGTATCGTGCCATGTCATGAGCTTACCGCTGCGGGCTGGCACTCCTTGTTGGCCAACGAGGCTGGGCGGCACGGAAGGGGTGGAATCGTGACTCACCTCAGGAGCTTTGGCGGCGGTCATAACTGTGGACGAGGTCTGGCCCACGGAAAGTTTGGGTAGTGGCAACGGCTGCGGTCAGTGGGCTGGTGCCGGCGAGTTGGGTCCCCGGGCTGGTGTCGGGCGAGCTGGGTATCTGAGAGGGCCGGACGGAAGAGCGGCCGTCAGAAGGGTGGCGGGTCGTCGCCGTAGTCGTCCGGGTTCACCGTGTTACGGGCAGACGACGGATCTGGTCCCGCCGTATTTCCTTGAACGGTGTCGTTGTTCGCTGTGATCCCTGGCTGCAGATAACCACCGTTATCGCTACAGGTTTCCCGGGACAGGCTCAGCTGCGGTTCCGTCCGGTAACACCTGCCGCCCGGCGAGGTCCACTCAATCACCCCGGGACGAGGCTGCCTGGCCTTCCAGAACCCTTCGGTTTTGAACATGTGATGCCGCCGGCACAAATGCTCCAAATTGTCATGATCCGTGAGCCCGCCCTGAGCCCAGGGCTTGGTGTGGTCAATCTCGGAAATCACCGCATTGGTCCGGCACCCCGGGAACCGGCACGTCCCGTCCCGCACCCGCAGAACCCGCTTCAATCCGTCGGGAACCTTCCGCCGTTTCCCCACCCGCAGGATCTCCTCGGTGTCCGGATCGCGTTCCACCGGCGTCCATTTCATGGCCTCGCGTGCCATCCGCCGAGCCGTTACGGGACTGATCGGCCCGTACCCGTTCAGCTCGGCCGGCTGATCATCGGCACCGAAGAGGGTTTCGGCGTTGATCAGCACCAGAATCTCCGTCCGAGCCCGGGGACCATGGCCAATCCGGCAGGACCCGGACCCCTTCCCGGAGCGGGAACCGGTATCGGAGTCGGAGCCGGCAGCAGAACCGGAACCCTCACCTTGGCTGCTGGCCTTGTTGCCGGAGCCGGAACCCTTGCTACGGCCCTTGCCCCTCTTTGCTCCCGCGCCTGCGCCACCTGCGTTGCGTCCACCACGGCTACCTTTGCTGCCTTTGCCACGGCCGCCACCACCGTGGCCGCAGTCGTCCCCGCATTCATGGTCGTGGCCCCCGAGCAAGTCCGTGAGGATATCCGTGCGCAACTGATCCACCGTGCGCGTGTCTCCGGCGGCCCGCTCACCCCGGGCCGCAACACTGAGCTGAGTAAAAATGGCTTGGGCTTTCTCGGCCGGCAGTAACGCCGAGAGCCAGGACATCCCGTCCGGCTCCGGACGCACCCACACCGTCCGCTGCTCAAACGCCGTCAACTGCCGCTGCACGATGGTTTCCGGATAGTACTTCTCCCGCAGCCGGTGAGCCTTCGCCCGGAACTGGGTTTTGGTCTGGCCCGCAGCCATCCCCAGCAGCTCCGCCTCAAACCCGGGCAGCTCCGCCGGCACCACTCCCACACACTGCTCCACCAGGATCTCCGCGTGCCCGTAACTGATCTGTCCGGCCTCCAACGCCTTCAGCGTGGCCGTGTTCCTGGTGCAGAGATCACCGGCCTGACTCATCAACGCCTTTCCGGTACCGGTGGGAACTCCCAGAATGGTTGCGGCTTCCTCCGCAGCGAGACTGAACGCCATCTCCGCGTCCCGCAACCCGGTAACGGATAGCGTCTCGTCCTCGTAGACGGTCTGCAGCCGGGACAGGACCCGAGCCTGCTGCGCCTGCACCCACCGCGACAAATGATTGAGCCGGGCCAACACCGTCCCGGTTTGCTCCTCGGTCAACGACTCCACATTCTGCAGGACCAGAGACCCGTTCAACCCATTATCAGGCTCACCTCCGGCAACGCCCGGCTCGGCGACAAAGACGAACCGACTGCAACCTGCAGTCTCACCGCCAGTGCCGGGAGTCCCGGCCGAAGATCCGTTCTGATCCATGACTAAAGACTTTCACCCGGCACTGACATTCCCGGTTCGAGAAGCCACAAAACCACTCCAAAACAGCCCCAAAACAGCCCAAAACAGGCCCTTTCAGGACTCACAAATACCCGACTTTTTCGCCGGACTACCTACGCCCCTTAGCCGATACCTGTGCATGCAATAAGACAGCATCTCTGGTCACAGGTCCGGCCCCCTGCGTAGCGACCGCACCACTCACCACCCTTCGCCCTCCAACCACCACCCACCGACCACCGCGCAGCGGCTTACGACCGTGACACGGCGGCATGGGCTTCCACAGAGAGGAAGCGTCCGTACAACGTGGCCGCCGTCTCGACCGCACGCCTCATCTCCGTACCACTCAGCATTTTTACCCCAGGCAATATCGGGCCCACTCGGTCTGGAAACAATGACACGTCCACGTCGATATTTCCCTTTCGCTCCGAGGCCGACCAGATACCAGCCACAACACCGTCGACAACGACGGGCGACCGGAACAGCCCGTTCTTTCCCGGGCCCACAAATGCTTGGTGCTCGGACGCCAGAATCGGCCCGCGGTCGGCATAACCAATGTGGAACTCATCGAAACCCGGCAGGAGATGGACACGCGGAAAGACCGTCACATCGGCGGGAGGGGGCGTAAGTGTGAGCACGACGACGCCGGCAGCCAGTGCCGCCTCGACGTCGCCGCGAGTGCTTCCCGGCGCCCGTTGGCCGACGCTCCACAAGGCGCCGCCAAGGTTTTGGGCCTGCACGGCCAAAAGGCGGCGAACAGTCTCGGCCGCTCCGACGGGTTCGGATGCCACCAGGAGCTGAGACCGCAGCCGAAGCTGCCGCAGGTCGTTCGCCCTAAATGTTCCCGCGTGACGGCCGGTGCTCCGCGTTCATGCCGCAACCCTACAACTGCGGATCCTGGGGGGACTGACAGGGCGGCCCCGTGGCCGGCA
Source organism: Arthrobacter sp. zg.Y820 (assembly GCF_030125555.1). Taxonomy (NCBI): domain Bacteria; kingdom Bacillati; phylum Actinomycetota; class Actinomycetes; order Micrococcales; family Micrococcaceae; genus Arthrobacter; species Arthrobacter sp. zg.Y820. The sequence goes on along the minus strand of NZ_JASKLX010000008.1, from coordinate 60,559 downwards.
GACGCCCACACGAACAGGCACACAGGCCGGCAGGCGCACACAGGCCGGCAGGCGCACAGGCCGCCAGGCGCACCCAGGTCGGCAGGCGCACAGGCCGCCAGGCGCACAGCCCACCAGACGCACAGACGCACTGGTTCCCACTCTTCGTTCAGCCCTGGGGCTGATGTGACCCCAACAGGTAACAGGGACAACAGAGAGTGGGAACCAGTGCGCGGGTTCTCCTAGTAGAGCTTGATGCTTCCGCCGTCGGCCATCAGCGTCTGGCCGGTCAGGTATCGGGACTCTTCGCTGGCCAGGAAGGCAACGATCGGTGCGATGTCCGTCTCGGGATCGCCAAGGCGGCCCAGCGGAACGCCGTTCACTACTTCCTGGTACTGCTCCGGGTAGGCCTTGCTCCACTGGACGATGCCCGGAGTCAGCGCAACAGGGCTGACAACGTTGACGCGGATGCCGTCGGCTGCCCACTCGTTCGCCGCCGTGCGGGTGATGGCCCGAATGGCTTCCTTCGCTGCAGCGTAGGCCACCTGGTTGGGCAGGCCCTTGATCCCGGCACCGGAACCGAAGTTGATGATGCTGCCCCGGGTCTTCTTCAGTTCCGGATGGGCTGCCTGCATCAGGTACAGGGTGGCCAGGGTTCCGGTGCCGAAGGACAGGTTCCAGATCTCCGGAGTGGTTTCCAGGATCGGCGCCTGCTTGGAGGCATGGGCGTTGTTGACCAGGATGTCCAGGCCGCCAAAGCGGGCAACCGTTTCGGCAACGATCTCGGCAGCACTCTCGGGAAGGGAAATGTCCTTGCGGATAAAGATGATTTCACCGATGTTGCCGAGGTCGGCAACAAGCTTGTCGCCCTGCTCCTGGTCGATGTCAACGACAGCCACCTTGGCGCCCTCGGAAAGGAAGTGGCGCACGATGCCCTGCCCGATGCCGCCGGCGCCGCCGGTGACAATGGCGGTCTTGTTGCTGAGTTTCACTTTTGTTCCTTCTCTAAGCCGGATTGCTTTTCTTGCCGCATCCGGACGGTTGTTGAAAGTTGGGTCTCCACGCCGTGCAGGAAGCCGCTCACAGCAAAGTCCAGCGACCTCCTGGAGGCATCATAGGTAATGCCGCGGCCGCGGAACCGGGCAGTGACGGAATCGGGACTGGCGCCGTCGTCGGCGTTAAGGGGCACGACGGCGTTGGGCCGGGTGGGGCGGTACCGCCCCGGCCCGGGGTTCGCAGCCAGCGCGAGGACGGCAGTGCCGATCACGATGGCCGAGACGCCTACGACGCAGTCAAAACACTCGTCCTCCGACAGGCCGGCCGCTTTGAGTGCCTGCAGCAGCACCTCGAGCTCGGCGGTCGGCGCCATGTCCAGGAGCCGGCTGGGACCCAGGACTATCTGCAGCAGCCACGGATGCCGGTGGAAACCCTCCCACTGCGCCACGGCCATGTGCCGCAGCATCTCCTGCCAGGAAGCCGGTTCCGGAGGCAGCAGGACAAACTCCCGGGCCGCCTCGGCGGCCATGGCCAGCAGCAGGGATTCCCGGTTCTCGACGTGGCGGTACAAAGCCATGGCGGAGACGCCGAGAATCTCAGCGACGTTCCGCATGGACACTGCCTCCAGGCCTTCCCGGTCTGCCAGATCAAGCCCACAGGCCGCGATGGCGGCGGCAGAGAGGGGACCGCGGTGGGCGTCCGGAAGGGGGTTCATGCGTACAGCGTATACCGAATGCCGCCGCAAGATCATGTCTGGGGATCCGCGCCGGACATTGGGCCGATCCTTCGCCGGAAGTGGCGGCCGGACGTGTGATCTTTTTCTCAAGGGGCGTGTCGGGAAGGGGCGGACAAGCCCCGGGGAAACACCGGGCCGCGGCGGAATGCGGGGAAGGTTGTACTCCGCACGGCGGGGACCGTCAAGATCGGCCCACAGAAATGGGTTGTATCTTGTTCGAATGCGACAAAACAACTCCTCCATGCTGGCCAGACTCGGCACCTCCGGCCGGCTGGTGTTGTTTCTGGCCGTCAGCGTCCTCTGCGGTGCCCTCGTCGCCGGGATTTTCGTTCCCGCGACAGCGGTGGCAGCCTCCGGCGCCAACCAGATTTTCGACAGCCTCGAGGACCTGCCGGACGAGCTCGAAACCGGCCCGCTCGACGAGGGGTCCAAGATCTACTCGGCCGACGGAAAGCTGATCGCCACCTTCTACGCGGAAAACCGGATCCCGGTGACGCTGGACAAAATCTCCCCGTCGATGCAGGACGCAATCATCGCGATCGAGGATAACCGCTTTTACGAGCACGGGGGAGTGGACGCCAAAGGCATCGCCCGCGCCTTGGCCTCCAACATGACCAAGGACAGCACCCAGGGTGCCTCCACCTTGACGATGCAGTACGTCAACAACGTCCTGATCGACCAGGGCGTCGCCGAAGGCAAGAGCGCCGACGAGCTCACGGTCAGCGGAACCAAGAACATCACCGACAAGGTCCGTGAAGCCAAGCTGTCCCTCGCCGTCGAAAAGGAATTCTCCAAGGATGAAATCCTCGAGGGGTACCTGAATATTGTGCTGTTCAGCGGCCGTACCTACGGCGTCGAAGCGGCAGCGCAGACCTTCTTCGGCATTCCCTCCGCAAACCTGAACATCGCCCAGTCGGCAATGCTCGCCGGGATGGTCCAGTCGCCGAACAACTTCAACCCGATGACAAATCCCGAGGCAACGCGGGACCGCCGGGACGCTGTTCTGGCTGCCATGCTCCGCTACGACAAAATCACGCAGCAGGAACACGACGACGCCGTCGCCTCCGACCTGCAGCTCAACCCGCAGCCCGCGGCACGTTCCGGCTGCGTGGGAGCTGAAATGGCCGAATACTTCTGCAGCTATGTGCAACAGGTTGTGTTGGCCTCCGATGAGTTCGGGGTGGACGAAACGGCCCGCGCCAAGCTTCTGGCCCGCGGTGGCCTGACCATCACCACCACTCTGGATTCCCGGCTTCAGGAACAGGCCCAGGCGCAGATCGAGGCGCAGGTTCCGACCGGCGACCCCTCGGGTGCGGGTTCCGCGATGGTGTCCGTGGAGCCCGGAACGGGCAAGATCCTGGCCATGGCCCAGAACACGAACTACACGCCTGAAGAAGGCAGCGGAAACACGCAGCTGAACTTCAACGTTGACTCCGACATGGGCGGCACCGCGTACGGCTTCCAACCGGGATCCACGATGAAGCCCTTCACCACCGTTGCTTGGCTGGAGAACGGCGGCAGCATCGACGACGTCATCGATGCGTCCCGGACCAGCTACCCGGCCGGATACGACTGGTCCGCCAGCTGCCTGCCCGAAGACGCCTACTTTGACGAGTGGAAGTTCAAGAACGCCCAAGAGGGCTATGAACGCAGCATGACCGTGGGCGAGGGGCTGACCTGGTCCACCAACACGGCAACAGTGGCGCAGGCCTCCCAGCTGGACCTGTGCGACATCGGCGACGTCGCCACCCGCATGGGCGTGCACCGGGCGGTCGACGGCGAACCGCTGGAGGTCAACAATCCCTCCTTCGTCCTGGGCGGCCAGGAAGTGGCTCCCATGACCATGGCGGCTGCCTACGCAACGTTTGCCAGCGGGGGCGAGTACTGCGAACCCATCGCGCTGACGCAGGTATCCAATTCCCGGGGCAAGTCCTTTGAAGTACCCGAGGAACAGTGCACCCGTGCAATGTCCGAGGAGGTCGCCAAGGAGGTCTCGGAGCCGCTCCAGAAACTTGTGGAGAGCGGACCGGGCGCCATTTCACCGCTGGGTGTCCCCGCAGCGGCGAAAACCGGCACCACGGACATTTCCGAACAGACCTGGACCGTCGGCTACACCCAGGGCATCTCGACTGCTTCCTGGGTAGGCAACTGGACGTCCTACTCTTCGTTGAACGACCTGCCAATCAACGGCGTGGCGCGCAGCTACGTGGACGGCTCCACCATTGCCGGCGCGCAGTGGACCGAATACATGCGCTCCGTTGCGAGGCTGTATCCAACGGGCGAACTGACGGATCCCAACCGCAAGTCGGCTCCGGCTCCCGACGCCAAGCCGGAGAACGAATCGGCACCCGAAAAGGAACAGGACAACGCCGAGCCCTCACCGGCCGACGACGAACCCGGCGAAGCCGCCGACTCCTAAGCCGCGACTCCGGCCGGCGACCGGGACCAAGGCCGGCGGTCAAGGCCCGAAACACCGCTAAACCGCAGAATGCTCCGCAGTCCGTTTCAAAGGCTGCGGAGCATTCTGCGTGTGGTGCTTGTGCCTGCGGAAATCTCCCTGCACGCTGGATAACTCATACCCGCTGCTCGACACCGCCGGAGGATCCCATGCACATGAAAACCAAGCACCGTGGCTCCAAGCACCTGCACGGCCCGCATCATCTGCACGCCCAGCATCAGCACCATGGCTCCATGCACCTCCCCGTCCTGGACTTTCCCGGGCTTAGCGCCAGGCGGCTGGCGGTGGGCGCCTTCTCACTGGGCGCCCTCGCGATGGGAGCGGTGGCCGTGGGGGCGCTGGCGATCGGAAAGCTCAGCATCGGCCGTACCGACATCAAGGAACTTTACGTCGGCCGCCTGCAGGTGGACGAGCTGATCGTTACGGAACCTGCCGGCCCCGAGACAACGCTGTAGCGCCGACCGGCTCCGGGCGGTGGTTCCGCCAGGGCCGCAGCGCCTCCACCGCCGCACCGACGGTAAACACGGCGCCGTCATCAAAGGGATGGCCAACAATCTGGACGCCGGTGGGAATGCCGCAGTCGGCCATCCCGCTGGGAACGGCCAACACCGGGCACCGGTTCGCGATGTTGAAGACGCCGGTCATGTGGCCCTGCCAATAGTGCTCCAGGTGGAGGCCCTCTGCTGCGATGCCGTCCAGGTACATCCCGTCGGCGTCGAGCGAGGCCACGGCGGAAGCCGGACAGATCAGGGCGTCAAAGCCGGCCATGGCGGCGGCAAGCTCGCCTTGGATGCGGGTTTCCGCGGTGATGCCGTTCAAGAAGCTGCGGTCCGCCGCGGCTTGGCGCGCATCCGCCATGAAGCGCCGCGTGTAGTCGGCCAGCAGGTCAGTGGAGCCGGCGGTCTCCGCCTCCATGGCCGGCCCCAGCAGATAGCCGAAATGGGTGAACATGGTGCGGCTGATTTCCTCGGAGGTCCACGGCAGGGTTATCTCCTCCACCACGGCACCCGCGGCCTGCAGGGCGGCCGCAACGGCACGCGTATTGGCTTCCACATCGGCTGCCACCGGGTAGTTGCCCAGCCGGAGGCAGAGGGCGATGCGCATGCCGGCAACCGACTCCGCAGCCGCGCCTTCCGCCGGCAATTCGATCGGATCGCCGGACGCGAGCGAGGCATGGTCCCCGGCGTGCTGGCCAGCCATCACATTCGCCAGCAGCGCAGCGTCAGCGACGGTGCGGGCCATGGGGCCGTCGCCCCGGTAGAAGTCGGCGGAGAGCGGAGCGAGCCCGGGAATCCTGCCGTACGGCGCTTTGTAGCCGACCGTCCCAGTGAACGACGCCGGCAGCCGGGTGGAGCCGGCGATGTCCGAGGCAGTGGCCAACGGCGCAAACCCCGCAGCCAGGGCCGCGGCCGAGCCGCCCGAGGACCCGCCCGGCGAGAAGCGGGGGTTCCAGGGATTGCGGGTGACGCCCCACAGCGGACTGTGGGTGACGGTGGCGCAACTGTATTCCGGCGTCGTCGTGCGCAGGTGGATGATGCCCCCGGCGCCGCGGATCCTGCCGATCACCGGGTGGTCGTCCTGCGCCACCTTGTTCCGATGGGCCACCAGTCCCTGCGAGAGGGTGCGGCCCCGCAGGCCGTGCTTTTCCTTCGCTGCCACCGGCAGCCCCAGCAGCGGAGTCAGGCCGTGCCCCGTTTGATACTTGGCAGCGGCTTCGCGTGCGGCGGACATCGCTTCATCGAACAGGGTTTCGGTGACGGCATTGATCGACCCGCCGGCACCCGGGGAGCCGTTGATTTCCTCCGTCCTGGCGATGACCGCCGAAAGCAGCTCGACCGGCGACAGCTCTTTGGCACGAAACAGGCGCAGCGCGGAGGACGCATCCAGGTAGTGCAGATCGGTCATGCCCGGACGGCTCCCGGCAGCGCGGCGGCATTCTCGGCGTCGGCTCCCGGCAGCGCGGAATTCACCGCGTCGGATGAGCCGGTGGCCGAGTTCGCCAGGGCGCCGGAGATCAGTTCGCGGGTGACACCGGTCAGCATGTCCAGGCCCAGGACCATGTCCTCGTCTGTGGTGAATTCACGTTCGCAGTGCGAGACGCCGTCCACGCTCGGAATGAACAGCATGACCGACGGCGCAACGGTGTTCATGGCGACGGAATCGTGGCCGGCCATGGTCTGGATCCGCCGCGAGGACAGTCCCAGCCCTGCCGCGACCTGCTCCGCCAGCTCGAGCCCTTCCTGCGGGAACCGGCGGATGGGGCGGATATCGAAGTCCTTGACGTTGACCTTGATGTCGTATTTGCGGGCCAGTGCATCGATGTCGCCGATCAGCTTGGCACGGGCCGCCTTCACGACCTCCGGGTCGCCGGAGCGCAGGTCGGCGATGAGATGCACCCTGCGGGCCACGACGATGGGGGAGTTGGGTTCCAGGGTCAGCTGGCCGACCGAGGAGACGAGGGCCTCGTCGGCGAACTCCTCGGTGACGTCGTGCACCATGAGGATGATTCGCGAGGCGGCCACCAGGGCGTCGTGCCGGTCCGCCATGGCTGTGGCGCCGGTGTGGGACTGTTCACCGAGCACTTCAATATCGAGTTTCTGCGTGTACCAGCTGCTGTCCACCACGCCGATGGAGATGCCTTCACGTTCCAGGATCCGGCCCTGTTCGATGTGGATCTCCGCATAACCGGCCGCTGGGGGCGCTTCCGCCGTGCCCAGGTACCCGATGCCTTCAAGTGCCTCGGAGACCGAGGTGCCCTGCAGGTCGGTCACAGCCAGCATCTGGTCGCGGGACAGCAGGCCGGCGTAAACCGAGCTGCCCATGATGCTCGGGGCGAAGCGGCCGCCCTCTTCGTTGAACCAGTTCACCACCGCCAGGTTGAACCGCGGCAGCTCGCCGCCGGCATCGACGTCGGCGCTGATTCGCCGGGCCGCGTGGAGCGCAGCAATGACACCGTAGGCTCCGTCGAAGCGGCCGCCCAGGGGCTGGCTGTCCAGATGGGACCCGATGATCACAAAGGGTGCGCCCGGGGTCCATTCGAGCAGCGCAAACATATTGCCGATGCTGTCGACCCGGAGTTCCCAGCCGGCCTCCTGCACCCAGGCAGCGAACCAGTCACGGGTCAGGGCGTCCTCCGCGGTGGCGGCCTGGCGGTCCACCCCGTTGTTGGGCGTGGCGCCGATGGCGGCGACGGCATGGAAGTCGGAGAGGAATGATGCTGACGTCATGGGAAGTCCTTTGGAAGTTTGGAGATGTGAAGTTGGGAGATGTGAAGTGTGGAGATCTGCGGCGCGCGCGGGGGCGCGCGGGGACGGCGGGATCAGCCCATCCGGCCGCGGGTTTCGGGAACCTTGGTGAAGACGATCAGGAGGAAGACGACGGCGGACGCGGCAGCCATGTAGAAGCCCGGTGCATGCGCTACTCCGGTGCCTCCGACGAGCGCCGTGCCGATGAACGGAGCCGTGCCGCCGAAGATCGCGTAGGCGCCGTTGTAACTGATTGCCGCCGACGTGAACCGGGTCCGGGTCGTGAAGATCTCCACAAAGAACGTGTAGCAGCCGCCGCCGTAGATGCAGAGGGCCACCACAAAGAGGGACTGCCCGGCAAGGGCCAGCGGCAGGCTGCCGCTGGTGACCAGCATGAAGCTGGGCACCGAGAGTGCAGCCAGCGCCGCGGAGCCGGCGATGAGCATCGGCTTGCGGCCAACGCGGTCGCCGATCCGCCCGCCGACCGGCAGCAGGACGGCGTAGAGCGCCAGGGCGGCGGCGTTGACCATCAGGGACTGCTCGCGGCTGAGCTGGCCGGCGGTTTGAACGTAGGAGACAAAGTAGGCGGACAGGAAGTAGAAACCCATCGCCGTCAGGCCCATCACGAAGATGACCTGGACCATGCGGAGCGTGTTCTCGCGCAGTGCTTCCTGCACCGGGCTGAATTCCTTGGGCTGAGCCGCTTTAGCGTCCTTGAAGGCTTCGCTTTCCACGGTGCGGCTGCGGATCCAGACGCCGAACATGGCGAGCGGAAGCGCGAGCAGGAACGGCAGGCGCCACCCCCAGGATTCGAAGGATTCGTCGGTCATGGACTGGCTGAGGATGAGGATCATTGTTCCGGCCACCACGGAGGGAAGAGCGGTGGCGGCGATGGTGATGTTGAGCCAGAAGCCGCGTTTGTTGACGGGCGCGTGTTCGAAGACAAACGACGGCGCCCCCACGGATTCTCCGCCGGCGGAGAAGCCCTGGATCAGCCGGCACAGGACCAGCAGCGCCGGCGCCCAGGCGCCGATCTGCGCGTAGGTGGGAAGCATGCCCATCAGGGCAGTTGCTCCGCCGATGGCGATCAGCGTGATGCTCAGGACCCTGCGCCGCCCGATGCGGTCTCCCAGGACACCGAAGAAGAGGCCGCCGAGCGGGCGGACCACAAAGGCGACGCCGAAGGTGGCGAACGTGGCGAGCATCGCGGCGATGGGGTTGCTGCCGGGGAAGAACAGCTGCGACAGGGTGACGGCGGTGAGGCCGTAGAGGGTGAAGTCGTAGAACTCGATGAACTGTCCGATGCTTCCGCCGAGCAGGACCCGCTTCTGCATCCTGGTGGTTCCCGGCGTTCTGGTGGGTCCCGGCGCCGGGACCTGTGTGGCCGGAGCTGTACCGACCGTCCCCGATCCCGGCTGTTCCGCTGTGCTGTCGTGGATTGTCATGAGAGCAACGCTAGGGGGATCGTGTTTCCGTAAACGCGGGCAGTGTTACGGGGCGGAAAAAGAAAATCCGGCCTCATTACAGCTTTATTGCGGGCATCCCGAAGTCCGGAAACTTCCCGGACTTGCGACTCTGGCGTCGGGACCATCGATTCTCCCTTGATTAAGCGGCCTGGAGCCGGACAAGCCGACAAAAGGCCTGACCAGCGGGCACTGATCTTCCGGATTCAGCACCACAGCATCAACTGTGGTGATGCCGCTCACAGTTGTCCAATCGGTTGTTTAGGGTAAAGCAATCGATTTAGCCAATGGCTCGGCGCAGTGCGGGTCGGTTTACTGCCCGGATGCGCCGTAAAGCCGGAGGCAGGTTTCTTCAAAGGCCAGGGTGCGGCGGGTTGGCTGCACGCCGTCGGAACGGACCAGCATTACTTCGATGGGCGGGAAGTCATCGGTCAGGGTGAGCACCGCCACCTGGCCGCCGGAATAGGTCAGGTCACTGTGCAGCCGCTGGTTCAGCACAGCGTAGCCGTGTCCCTTGGCCACGAATGACCGGACGGTTTCATATCCGGCGAAGCGGTGCCGGACGTTGGGCACCAGTCCGGCAAGGGTGTAGAGCTGCTCGTAGTATTCCCTGCTGTGGGGGAGGTCAAGCACCACCGACGGCTCACCGGCCAATTCCCGGAGGGCGACGCTCCGCTCCGGCCGGGTGGCGGCGGGATGTCCCGCGTGGACCAGCACATGCGGCGGCACACGCTCCAGCACCCTGGTGGTGAAGCCGGGACCTAGGCCTAGGCCGTAGGTCAGCGCAACGTCGCACTGTCCTTCCCGCAGGGCGGTCTGCAGCCCGGCCAGGTCCGTTTCCAGAATCGAGACAGCCACTCCGGGATGCTGGCGCTCAAAGGACTGGAGGATGGCCGGAAGCCGAAAAGGAGCCAGCGGTGAGAACACCCCAACCTTCAGTTCACCGACAACGCTGGCGGCAAGTCCCCGGGCCGACTCATAGAGCGAGTCGGCGTGTTCCAGGAAGACCCCGACATCCCCGGCCAGTTGCCGGCCGGCCGGTGTCAGCCGCAGGCCCCGCGCCAGACGCACAAACAGCTGGGTGGCGAGGCTGGCTTCGAGCTGGGTTATGGCTGTGGACAGGGCGGACTGCGTGATGCGCAGACGCTCGGCGGCCGCCGTCATGTTTTCCACCTCCGCCACCACGGCGAAATACCTCAGCTGGGTCAGTGTGAAGGGTTTCGGCACGGCTCAGCGCTCGCATTCTGTTGGGTGGTTCCAGGCGGTGTTGGGTGGTACCAGACAGTGTTGGGTGGTTCCAGACAGTCACAGGGCACGCAGCCGGTAAACGAGCAGGGCGACGTGCAGCGACGTCCGGGACTCGGCGTCGTCCAGGTCCACTGAGAGCAGTTCCTCCAGCCGGCTGAGCCGGGCGTATAGCGTCGGCCGGCTGAGGTAACTGCTCCGGGCCAGTGCGGTCTTGTTGCCGCCGGACTCCAGAAACTGCCCGAGCATCTCCAGATAGCCGTGCTCGCCCCGGGCCTCGGCCTGCAGGACCCCGTGCAGCTCGGACTCGACGAACTGCTGGACACGCGGGTCCTTGCGGAGCAGGGCCAGGAGCCCCCGCAGCCGGATATCCGTGGCCCGATGGAAAAGCCGGTCCTGTCCGGGCAGCGTCGCAGCGGTTTCAGCGACGTGCGCCGCTTCATCGATGCCTGCCGCAGCTTCCAGCAGGGAGGCTTGCAGGCGTCCGACGCCAATGGTCCAGTGCCCGACGCCGATGGTCCAGTGTCCGGCGGCCGGAGCCTCCGGCCCGTCCTCCGCCGCCAGGGCCAGTGCGCCGGCGAGCGCGGTCAGCACCTCGTCCTCCAGCTGCTGCGAGGAAAGGGCCAGCAGCATGCCCACGGAGCCGGACCGGATGACGGCACTGATGGCAGTGCAGGGAAGGGTCTTGAGGACGCGGGCGAGCTGCTCGAGCAGGGCACGTTCCTCCTGCTGCCCGGCTAGCGGGTCGCCGGACGGTTTTCCAGACGTCGGCGCGGCACCCTGAAAACCGGACGGTGAGCCGCTGCGGAAGACAACCGGAAGGTAGAAGGGCGAGCGCCGCAGGCCCAGCGCAGCAGCCCGGGTCTGGGCCTCGCCCTCACCCAGGCCGCGGGGCTGACGCAGTGCATTCAGGAGCCCGGCCTGTGCCTGCTGGTTCAGGTCATGCCGGTCCCGTTCCGCGAGCCGGTTGATGGCCAGGGTCTGGGCGGCGCGTTCGAGCACCATGGCGGCCGCGTCGTCGTCGTCCAGCGGCACCGGAACCACCAGCCGCCCCCATACCTGGCCCCGCACGCCAACCGGAGTCTGAAGCCAGGCGCCGTCGCCCGTCCGGGACGTTTCGGCCGCGGAATGCGTGGTCCGCGACCGGCGTTCCCAGTCTTCCAGCAGCACTGCGGTCTCCAGCTGCCGGGCCGCATACGCCAGGACCAGGTGCGAGAGGTCCTCCAGCACCACCGGAGCGCCAATCATGGCCGCGGCCTGCTCCACCACCTGCTGCGTTCCCGCGCTTTCCAAGCTGAGCAGCGTGAACGCTTCATGCACGGCGCGGGCACGCTCCACCCGGCTCAGCTGCTCGGCCACGATGAGCCGGTGCACAATTTCGGTGATCTGGACAAAACGCACCCGGTGCCGGACGACGACGACGGGCAGGTCCGCGGTCAGCGCCGCCAGGTGCAGGGCATCCAGGCTGCGCTGCCGGTCGCCAACGGCCTCCATGATGAGGCCGGATGCCCCGGCGTCCTGCAGCGACCGCAGAAACGAGGCGGTCCGGCCGGGATCCTTCTCCAGTTCCAGGCCCGTGGTGAGCACCAGCTCTCCGCCGGACAGCAGCCCGGAGACATCAAGGACCTCGCTGACATGGACCCAGCGCACCGGATTGTCCAGGGCGGTGTTTTCCGGGCCCGGTCCGAGGATCCGCGGCGCGGCGTCGCGCAGGACGGGGAGGTCCAGAACGGACCGAACTGTGGGCAGCATTTACACAGGGTAAAGGAGGAAGAGAGAAGACTTACACATCGTTACTTTTGCCGACCCGCGGGAACCGCCAGACTGGACGAAACGCTCGCACGGCTGATTGACCGTCATCAGCACCGGCCGTCAGCCACCTCCGGTCACCGGCAACGACCCCTTCTCAAGGAGAACCTTGGACAGCATCAAGCACTGGATCAACGGCAGCTACGTTCCGGCCGGGTCGAACACGGCGCCGGTCACCAATCCGGCCACGGGCAAGGTCACCGGCCAGGTGTCCCTGGCCACCCGCGAAGAGGGCGCTGCCGCTGTCGCCGCGGCTGCGGCAGCCTTTCCCGGCTGGCGGGACACCTCCCTGGCCCGGCGGACGCAGATCCTCTTCGCCTTCCGCGAGCTCCTCAACGCCCGCAAGGGCGAGCTGGCCGCCATCCTGACGGCCGAACACGGCAAGGTGCTCAACGACGCCCTGGGTGAAGTGAGCCGCGGCCAGGAAGTGGTGGAATTTGCCTGCGGCATCCCGCACCTGCTGAAGGGCAGTTTCACCGAAAACGCTTCCACCAGCGTGGACGTGCATTCCGTTCGCCAGGCGCTGGGGCCGGTTGCGATCATCAGTCCCTTCAACTTCCCGGCCATGGTTCCCATGTGGTTCTTCCCCATTGCCCTGGCCGCCGGCAACACAGTGGTCCTGAAACCGAGCGAAAAGGACCCGAGCGCAGCCAATTGGCTGGCCGAGCTGTGGAAGGAAGCTGGACTGCCGGACGGCGTCTTCAACGTCCTGCACGGCGACAAGGTGGCGGTGGACACGCTCCTTACCCACCCGGGCATCAAGGCCGTTTCCTTCGTCGGGTCGACGCCGATTGCCAAGTACGTGTATGAAACGGCAACAGCCAACGGCAAGCGGGTCCAGGCACTGGGCGGCGCCAAGAACCACATGATCGTCCTGCCCGACGCCGATCTGGACCTCGCCGCCGACGCGGCCGTCAACGCTGGCTTCGGCTCCGCCGGCGAGCGCTGCATGGCCATCTCGGCGCTGCTCGCGGTGGGAAACATCGCCGATGAGCTGGTGGCCAAGATCGCCGAGCGCACCAGGGAACTCCGCACCGGGGACGGCAGCCGCAACTGCGACATGGGGCCCCTGGTGACGGCGGCCCACCGGGACAAGGTGGCGGGTTACGTCGACGCCGGCGAGGCAGCCGGCGCCACCCTCGTAGTGGACGGCCGCACCGTCACTCCGGACGCCGAGGGCGACGGTTTCTTCGTTGGCCCCACGCTGTTCGACAACGTCGCACCGGAGATGTCGATCTACCGGGATGAGATCTTCGGACCGGTCCTGTCGGTGGTCCGCGTGGACAGCTATGAGCAGGCGCTGCACCTGATCAACACCAACCCGTACGGCAACGGCACCGCGATTTTCACCAACGACGGCGGAGCGGCCCGCCGGTTCGAGAACGAGGTGGAGGTGGGCATGGTCGGCATCAATGTCCCGGTCCCCGTTCCCATGGCCTACTATTCCTTCGGTGGGTGGAAGAACTCACTTTTCGGCGACACCCATGCCCACGGAACCGAAGGCGTTGGCTTCTTCACCCGGGGCAAGGTGGTCACCACCCGTTGGCTGGATCCGAGCCACGGCGGAATCAACCTCGGCTTCCCGCAGAACGCCTGACCCGGCCGCACCTGAAAGGTACTGGATATGACTTCCACGATCGACGGCGGAGCTCCGCCGCTGCTGGACGCTGAAGGCGCACGCCGCGCCTACGAGCTGGACCGCAAGCATGTCTTCCACTCCTGGTCCGCGCAGGACCTGCTGGATCCCATGGTCATCAGTGCGGCCTCCGGATCCCACGTGTGGGACGGGGACGGCAAGAAGTACCTGGACTTCTCTTCCCAGCTGGTCAACACCAACATCGGTCACCAGCATCCCGCCGTCGTGTCCGCGATCGCCGCCCAGGCGGCGAAGCTGTGCACCATTGCGCCCAGCTACGTCAATGACGCGCGCTCCGAGGCGGCCCGGCTCATCGCGGAGCGGACGCCGGGGGAGCTGGACCGGATCTTCTTCACCAACGGCGGCGCCGACGCCAATGAGCACGCCGTACGCATGGCGCGCCTGCACACCGGACGCCAGAAGGTGCTGTCGGCGTACCGCTCCTACCACGGCGGCACCCAGCTCGCCGTGAACCTCACCGGCGACCCCCGGCGCTGGTCGAACGACTCCGCCAGCACCGGCACCGTGCACTTCTTTCCGCCGTACCTGTACCGCACGGCGTTCCATTCCAGCACCGAGGCGGAGGAAAGCTCCCGCGCCCTGGAGCACCTGGAACAGCTGATCGCCTACGAGGGGCCGGCAACCATTGCCGCGATCATCCTGGAATCCATCCCCGGCACCGCAGGCATCTACCTGCCGCCGCCCGGCTACCTGCAGGGGGTGCGCGAGCTCTGCAACCGGTACGGCATTGTGCTCATCGCCGATGAGGTCATGTCCGGGTTCGGCCGCACCGGCAAGTGGTTCGCCGTCGAGCACTTTGATGTGGTGCCGGACCTGCTGACCTTCGCCAAGGGAGTCAACTCCGGCTACGTCCCCATGGGCGGAGTCGCCATCAGTCCCGAGATCGCGGCGACCTTCGGCACCCGGGTCTATCCCGGCGGGCTCACGTATTCCGGGCATCCGCTGGCCGCTGCGGCCGCCGTGGCGACCATCAACGCCATGGAGGACGAGGGCATGGTGGAGCATGCGGCGGAACTGGGCCGCAGTGTCATCGGCCCGGCGCTGGCGGGCTTCGCCGAGCGTCACGCATCAGTCGGCGAGGTGCGCGGAACCGGGGTGTTCTGGGCCATCGAACTGGTGCGGGACCGGGCCACCCGCGAACCGCTGGCACCGTACGGCGGTTCCAGCGGGGAAATGAACCAGCTGCTGGCCGCTTGCAAGTCCCGCGGGCTGCTGCCGTTCGCGAACTTCAACCGCATCCACGTGGTTCCGCCGTGCAACACCAGCGTGGCCGAAACGGAAACCGGGCTGGGCATCCTGGACGAAGTGCTGGAGATCGCCGACGGCCTGGTCGGCTAGCGGGGTTCGGCGTGCGGGGTTCGGCTAGGTTTTCACCTGCTTGATGATGTTCCGTATGGCGTTCTCCAGGGCTTGGGACGTCTGAGCGGCGGCGTCGCGCAGTTCGGGACCGCAGAGGCGGATCAGGGAATCCGGGGCCAGGTGGTGGACCCGGGTTACCTGGGCCTGCGGATCCTGCCGGACCACGACGTTGAGTGGCAGTACGACGCCGGCGTCCCGAATCATTTCGACGGCACCTCGGGCCAGGGCGGTGTGAAGCACGCCGAGGACCTGGTAGTTTCCCAGCTGCTTGGGTGCATCCTGGCCGAGTGCCGCGGCCAGGTCCGAATCACTGATGATGGTGAAGCCATGATGGGCCAGGGATCCCTTCGTGAGGCGCAGGGCCTCCTTGAAGGGTGCGCGTATTTCGATGCTCAGGGTGTTTTCCACGGTGCCACCTTCCGGTTTGGTGCCCGCATCCTGCGCCGGGCTGCCTCTCCTGCCAGAATAGGTGGGGACGGACGGAGGGTGAAGGGCTCGGGGCCGGGCGGCCCCTCCGGGGTCCGGGTCAGGCATTCCCCTAAACGAAGTGGGCCGGAAGCCGGCGTCCACCTTAGGATAGTCAGGATGCTTATCACTTTGGGCGGTTCCCGCAACGGGAGTGCAGCCCTCTTCAGAAGGAGATCACCATGATCGGATTCATCGTCGCAGGACTCGTTATTGGCGCCCTGGCCCGCCTGGTCAAGCCCGGAAAGCAGAACCTGAGCCTGCTGGCCACGTTGATCCTCGGTCTGGTGGGATCAGTCGTCGGCGGCGTGATCGCGAATCTGCTGGACACCGGGGACATCTTCGAGCTCAACATCCTGGGGTTCATCGTTGCCGTGGTAGCGGCCGTCCTGCTGATTGGCGTGGCCGAGTCCGTGGCCGGCCGCGGCAAGGGACAGGTTCGCCGCTGACGCGAAGCCGGAGGAAGTGCCGGCGTTCGAACCAGCAGTGTTGGAGCCCCGGGTACCGTCCCTGGGCTCCTTCGCATTTAACCGCGTTTAACCCGGCCGTTCCGCGGCTTCAGGGATTCTTGAGAGGAGGAGCCGGACGCCCGGTATTCTCCAGTTCGAGGTCAAACAGCTTCCGTTCCATCGAGTCGAGCCGGCGCTGGAGGGCCCGGTTCGCGTCCAGGCTCTGCTGCAGTTCGCGTGATGCGGCAACCGCCGGGGCCCGCTTGCTCTTGAGCACCATCCGAACAGTCTCGGTGAGCCCGAAGACAGCGATTCCGGCCAGAGGTATGAGTCCGTACCAGGGGATGTAGTCCATGGGGTGATCCTAGGCGGGAAGCCAGCCAAAAGCACGAGATGTGCCCGGCGTTTTCCCAGCGGTTGCCGGACACCGGAGGGTGCACTCAATCTTTGGTTAGCCGAGGACGTGCCGGGCCAGAAATGCGTTGCGGAACTTGCCCTCCGGATCCATGTTGTGAGCCAGATTCCGAAAGTCGGCAAAGCGCGGATACAGCTCCTGCAGCTGGGCTTGCTCCAGGGCGAACAGTTTGCCCCAGTGCGGCCGCGCCCGCAGCGGAGCAAGGGCGGCTTCCATGTGCGGAAGCAGCTCCTCGACGTCGGCCTGGCGCGGTTTCCAGGTGAAGTGGAAAGCCACCGTCTCCTGCCCGTAGCTGTTGCTCAGCCACAGGTCGTCACGGGCTATCGTCCGGATTTCGCAGACCTGGAGCAGGGGAGCGATCTTGGCCGACAAACCGCGCAGGACCCGGATGGCTTCAACGGCGGAGCTTCGCGGCACAAGGTACTCGCTTTGCAGCTCATCCCCGTTGCTGGGCGTGAAGGCCAGCCTGAAATGCGCCAGCCGGTCCGACCAGGAACCGGGAACACCCATCTGCTGGGAGCAGTTCACTGCGCTGATGCCCGGCAGCGGGTGCATCGGTTCTTCGGCAGCGGTTCCACCAAAAAACTCAGCGGCACCGGCGTAGGGCAGGTCCGTGTCGGTCCGGCTCTTGAGCCACACCTGGGATGCGGCCGGGCCGGTGAGCGAACTGAAGATGCTGACGCTGTACGCGGCGGACGTCACTGCGTCGAAGTTCTCCTCCACTGATGCCCACGGAACGTTCGTGAACACGTCCTGGCGCACTTCGTATGCCGGTTCAATGTCCAGGGTGATGCCGGTGAAGATGCCCAGGGCGCCGAGGGAGACCACCATGCCGTTGAAGTCGGGGGAGGAGCGGTCCGCCCGGACCAGGCTGCCGTCCGCCGTCACCAGCTCCAGCGCCGCCACGGCGGTGGCCAGGTTTCCGTTGCCGTTGCCGGAACCGTGGGTGGCGGTGGCGACGGCGCCGGCCACCGAAATGTGCGGCAGCGAGGCAAGGTTGTGCAGCGCGTACCCGTGCCGCACCAGGAAGGCGGCCAGGTCCCCGTAGCGGGTGCCTGCGCTCACCGTGACTGTGCGGGCCTGCTCATCGAGGACCGGCAGGCCTTCGAGCCTGTCCAGGTTCACCATGATGCCGGAGCTGTCGGCGATCCCGTTGAAGGAGTGCCTGGTGCCCACGGGACGGACGGCCGACGCCGCGGCAACCAGGACGCGCAGCTCGTCAACACTGGAAGGCTGGGCCATTTCCGCCGCGGAGTACCGCAGGTTTCCGGCCCAGTTGTATTCCTCAAGCACAGCAGACTCCCTCGGCAGCAGTTCCAGTGACCTTCATTTTTGTTCCAGTGACGGCCACGGGAACCCGGACGGTTTCAGGGGTCAGAAACCCTGTGCCAGCCGATAGTACGCCGAGTTCAGCTTCAGTTCATTGACGAAGGACTTGGTGGTGGTGGTTTCGTCGATCAGGGCCAGTTCCACCCCGGCGATCTGCGCAAAATCCTCCCACACCTCCCGGCCCAGCGCGGTGGACATCACCGTGTGGTGCGCACCGCCGGCGGAGAGCCAGCATTCCGCCGAGGTTTCCAGATCCGGGGCAGGCTTCCAGACAGCGCGGGCCACGGGGAGATTGGGCAGGTCCTGTTCGGGAACCACGTTCTCCACCAGGTTGGCAGTGAGCCGGAACCGTTCACGCATGTCGGCGAGGGAGACGACGACGGCGGGGCCCGGGTCCGCGGTGAACACCAGACGCACCGGGTCATCCTTGCCGCCGATGCCCAGCGGATGGATCTCCAGCGCGGGCTTGGAGGTGGTGAGCGAGGGACAGACTTCGAGCATGTGAGCGCCGAGGATGACTTCGCTGCCGGGGACCAAGTTGTAGGTGTAGTCCTCCATCAGGGACGCCCCGCCGGGCAGGCCCTCACCCATCACCTTGGCGATGCGGACCAGGACGGCGGTCTTCCAGTCGCCCTCGGCGCCGAACCCGTAACCGTCGGCCATCAGCCGCTGCACGGCCAGGCCAGGCAGCTGCTGCAGGCCGCCCAGGTCCTCGAAGTTGGTGGTGAAGGCGCCGAAGTTCCCGGCTTCCAGGAAGGAGCGCAGGCCCAGTTCCTGCCGGGCGCCGTAGCGCAGGGACTTGTGGCGGCCGCCGTCGCGCCTCAGCTCGGGAACGACGTCGTACAGCTCTTCATACTCGGCGACCAGCGCGTCCACTGCCTCCTCGCTGACCGCGTCCACGGCGTCGGTCAGCTCGTTCACCGACCAGGTGTTGACGGAGACCCCGAACTTCACCTCGGCCTCGGTCTTGTCACCCTCGGTGACGGCCACGTTGCGCATGTTGTCGCCGAAGCGTGCGAGCTTCAGGCTGCTGATCTCAAACCAGCCGGCTGCGGCGCGCGCCCAGGAATCGATCTTGGCCTGGACGCGGGGGCTGGAGACGTGCCCGACGACGGTCTTGCGGCTGATGCCCAGGCGGGACTGCATGTAGGCGAACTCCCGGTCGCCGTGCGCGGCCTGGTTCAGGTTCATGAAATCCATGTCGATGTCCGCCCACGGCAGCTCGACGTTGTGTTGGGTGTGCAGGTGCAGCAGCGGGCGCTGCAGCTTGGTCAGGCCGCGGATCCACATTTTGGCCGGTGAGAAGGTGTGCATCCAGGCAATCAGGCCGATGCAGGCCTCCGAGGAGTTGGCGGCTTGGATGGTCTCCAGGATTGCGTCGGAGTCCTTCAGCACCGGCTTGAAGACAATGCGGTACGGGATGGCGTTGGCGTCGTCGAGCTGGCGGGCGATGTCGCTGGCCTGCTCCCGAACCTGGGCCAGGGTGTCTTCGCCGTAGAGTCCCTGGCTGCCGGTGAGGAACCAGATTTCGCGGGTGGGGGTGGTGCTGATGGTCATGGAATCGTCCTTTGGAAACGGGCCTGGCGGGGGGCCGGGGAACAGGGGTGAAGCAGTTGAACAGGTCGGACACTGTGCAGTTACTTTTGGCCGTACACGTTCTGGTAGCGCGCGTACAGGTGATCGATGTCCGGCTGCGGGATGGGCAAAAGCTCGCCCAGCTGGCGGCTGATGTGCACGGTGCGCGCGACTTCCTCGCACAGGACGGCGGATTTCACCGCCGAGCGGGCATCCTTGCCGACGGTGAACACGCCGTGGTTCTGCATCAGGATGGCGGTGGAGCGGTGCCCGGACAGCACCTCGACAATGCCGCGGCCGATGGAGTCGTCACCGATCAGGGCGAACGGGCCCACGGGGATTTCCCCGCCGAATTCGTCGGCCATCATGGTCAGGACGCAGGGAATGGCCTCTCCCCGGGCGGCCCATGCGGTGGCGTAGGTCGAGTGCGTGTGCACAACGCCGTGGACCGCCGGCAGGTGCCGGTAGACATAGGCGTGGGCATCGGTGTCCGACGACGGTGACCCGCCGCCGTCGACCGCTTTGCCGTACAGGTCGGTGAGGACCATGCGCTCGGGGGTGAGCTCCTCGTAGGAGACACCGGAGGGCTTGATGACCATCAGGTCCTGGTCCGGAACCCGGGCGGAAACATTGCCGGCGGTCCAGACGACGAGTTCGTTGCGGGTCAGTTCGGCGTGCAGGTCGCTGACCTGGCGGCGGAGCCGGTCCACGGTGCCCAGGACATCGGAGGTCAGGGTCACAGCACAGGCTCCAGGGCTGCGGCAGATTCGTCCGGTCCGGTTTCCGCCGCTGCTATCGGCACGCCCGCCGCGGCCGCGCGCTGCATGCTCTTCAGCCGGTGCATGACCTCGTTGGCGCCGCGGCCGAAGTAGTCGTGCAGGGTCCGGTACTCGGCGAACAGGGCGTTGTAGGCGCTGACGTTTCCGGGGATGGGCTGGTAGACCCCGCGGCGGACGCGCCCCATGGCTGCTGCGGCCGTTCGGACGTCCGGGTAGGCTCCGGCGGCAACTGCGGCGTGGATCGCCGAGCCGAGGGCCGGGCCCTGTTCGGAATCGATGACCGAGAGCGGCAGGTTGATGACGTCGGCGTAGATCTGCATCAGCAGCGGATTCTTGAGCAGGCCGCCGGCCACCACGAATTCCGTGACCGGGACGCCGCTGGCGTTGAAGGCCTCGATGATGGTGCGGGTGCCGAAGGCCGTGGCTTCCAACAGCGCCCGGTACATGTCCTCGGGGCGGGTGGCCAGGGTCTGGCCGATGAAGATGCCGGAGAGTTCATGGTCCACGAGCACTGAGCGGTTGCCGCTGTGCCAGTCCAGTGCCACCAGGCCGTGTTCGCCGATGGCCTGGCGGGAGGCGAGTTCGGTGAGGTATTCGTGCACGCCGGTGCCGGCGTCGTCGGCCGCGCTGACGTAGCGGGGCGGAACGCAGTTGTTCACGAACCAGCCGAAGATGTCTCCGACCCCGCTCTGTCCGGCTTCGTAACCCCAGAGCCCCTCCACGATGCCGCCCTGGACGGCGCCGCACATCCCGGGAACCTCGTGGATTTCCTCGGCATTCATAACATGGCAGGTGGACGTGCCCATGATGGCAACCATCTGGCCCGGCTGCACGGCGTTGGCCGCCGGTGCGGTGACGTGAGCGTCCACGTTGCCCACGGCGACGGCGATGCCCTCGGGCAGGCCGGTCCATGCAGCGGCGCGGGCGGAGAGCGTGCCCGCGGGCGAGCCGAGCTGGCCGATGGTGTGTTCAAGCTTGTCAGTGACAAAGCCGGCGAAGCCGGGGTTCAGCGCCGCGAGGTAGTCCGCGGAGGGGTAGGCGCCGTCCTGGTAGATGCCCTTGTAGCCGGCGGTGCAGGCGTTGCGGACGTAGGCGCCGGTCAGCTGCCAGACGATCCAGTCCGCTGCTTCGACCCAGCGGTCCATGGCCGCGTAGATTTCGGGGTCTTCCTCGAGGATCTGCAGCGCCTTGGCGAATTCCCACTCCGAGGAGATCAGCCCGCCGTAGCGGCCCAGCCAGGTTTCTCCGCGCTCTGCGGCGAGGGTGCTGATCCGCACGGCCTGCGCCTGCGCGGCGTGGTGGCGCCAGAGTTTGACGTAGGCGTGCGGGCGGCCGGCGAACTCCGGCAGCTGGTTCAGGGGCGTTCCGTCTCCGGTGACGGGAACCATGGTGCAGGCGGTGAAGTCAGTGGCCAGGCCGATGACGGCGGCCGGGTTGATCCCGGCGCTCGCCACAGCTTCCGGAACGGCGTTGCTGAGGACATCAACGTAGTCCTGCGGAACCTGCAGCGCCCAGTCCGGCGGCAGCCGGACCTCCGATCCCGGAACGCTCTCGGTGATCACGGCGTGGGGGTACTCGTAAACCGCGGAGCCCAGTTCCGTCCCGTCGGCGACCCGCACCACCACAGCGCGCCCGGAGAGCGTGCCGTAATCCACTCCGATAACGTACTGCTCCTCCGGATGGGTACTGCTCATGGGGGCCTCCTGCTGCGGCGGGGCCGCGGAAATCGTCATTGATCTTGTTAGCGCTAACAATTAGATGTGAGGCGTGTCTCATTGTCAAGGTGAAGGGGCAGTGGGGCGCTCGACGGCAAGGGAGGTCCTGCGGCAATTAGCCGGAACGTCTTCCCTTGCCCACCCGGGGCATCAGGGATGTGGCCTCACTTCGGCGAGGAGGGTGCTCACTGCATTCAGCATTTGGGTGAATCCAGGCTGCTCGACGGGGAAGTGGCCGCAGCCTTCCAGCACGACAAGCGATTTCTCTGCTGCAACGCGGTTAAAGAAGGGCTGACTGACCTCCAGGGGAGTCCACCGATCGTTGCCGGGGTGGATCATCAGGACCGGCGTATCAGTGAACCGCTCCGGCTCAACAAGCGGCAGGGATTCGAGGAAGCTGCGCATCCATCCGAGAGGTACGCGTCCGCCTCCGCCGCTCTTGTCAGCAATGACTTCATCAACAAGTCCCTGGCCGTTGGCTACATGCCGCATGTCTGCAATCCATCGAATGGGCACACGCACGTTCGCGAGCGGGCCTGCTGCGACTGCCATTGCGGGGGCAGCCATGCTCGCCAGGGCCGGATGCCACGTCAGGCGTCGGCGCACGCCCGGGTCGCGCGGGTCAAGCAGGCAGGTGACGACCAAACGGGACGCCAGTCCTGTTGCTGCTGCCGCATCGTAGGCAAGCATGCCACCCATGCTTGCTCCCATCATGACAAGGGGGCGCTCATCGTCTTCTTTCCGCACCAGATCGACCAGAAGCTGCTGCCAGTCTCCGTACCGGACTCGTCCGAGCTGCCTCGTTGTTGTTTTGCCGTAGCCGGGAAGATCGGCAACCGTTACGTGAGCGCCCAGCTTCGAGAGGTGGGCGGCGTACGGCCACATTGCCGCACTATTGCCACCGGCGCCGTGGACAAGCAGCATCCGCACGGGAGCCTCTGGAGAGCCAATATGTTCGACGTGAACGTGGGAATCCCGCCACTTCCATGTGGAAGTCGATCGCAGAACCGCTTCACCGATCAGTGCGGGAATGTGCTTTTCGTAGCGGCGCTCATCTCGGAGTTCTGCGGGTAAATGACAGGCACGCACCTCACGCACCTCCTTAGTGCGGGGGAGCGGTGCTGCCCCGCACGATGAGCTCGGGTGAGGGTGGAGATCCGGGGCCGGAAGCACCCGACCCTGCGATCTGCTGCAGGAGCCGGTCAATGCAGTACCTGCCCATGGCGCGGAAGTCCTGGCGGATGGTCGTCAGCGGAGGCAGGAAGTATGCGGCTTCGGGCTGGTCGTCGAAACCGACAACGCTGATGTCCCCGGGCACGCTGATGCCCCGCTCGTGCAGTGCCCGCGTGAATCCCAGCGCCATCTGGTCATTCGCGACGAAGACTGCAGTGTGGGCGGCAACGTCGAACTCCAGTCCGTTGCGGTAGCCCGACTCGGAGCCCCAGTTTCCGGTCATCGGCGGGGCTGCCGCCAGCCCCCGTGCCTGCAGCTCCTCGCGCCAGCCCGCTGCCCGCCGCTGCGCGTCCATCCACTGTTCCGGACCGGCCAGATGGGCGATGGTGCGGTGTCCAAGGTCGGCAAGGTGCGCCACCGCCAGGCGCGCTGCGTATTCCTGGTTCCCCTCGGGAGCCAGGCCGTTGGCCGCAATCTCGAGCGGGATCTTCAGTTCCAGGTTGCTGAAAAGGTCCACCGTGGCCTGGGCGGGAGCCACCACCACGATCCCGTCCGGTGCCTGGTTCAGCAGATGGTTCACCGACTCCAGCATGGCCTTTCGGGTCATCCCGCGCAGGCCGGCGACGCTGACAAAATAGCCGTTCCGGAAGGCGGCTTCCTGCAGCCCGAGCAGGGTGCTCGCCGGCCCGTACTGCTCAAGCTCGGTGATGATCACCCCGATGACTTTCGAGGAGCGCGTGACGAGCGACCGCGCCGCCGCATTGCGCCGGTAGCCGAGGTCCTCAATGGCCGCCGAAACCCGTTCCTTGGTGGCAGGGCTGACATTCGGGTGGTCGTTCAGCACCCGGGAGACCGTCTGGTGGGAGACGCCGGCCAGGCGGGCGACGTCTTCCATGGTCGGCGCCGAGCCGGACGGCCTGCGGTGTGACGGGGGCATGGGCTGCTTTCAGTAGGTGCGGCACTGTGAGGTGTGGAGGACGAGGTGAAGCGGAGTGCGGTGAGGCGGGGAAGAGAAAAGGCTACCCGGCGCTGATGGAGTACGAAAAAGAATGGCGGTCGCCCGGCTCCAGGATCACCAGGTCCGTGCCGGTGTTGAAGGCATCCGGCGGGCAGGTCATGGGTTCCACCGCCATGCCGCGCCGGCCGAGTTCCTCCCCGGAATAAACCTGCAGCCAGCCGGACCCGCCCGTCCCGCCCGCCGAAGTCAGGACGCTCGCGGCACCGGTAGCGGGGTTCCGCAGGGTGACGTGCCAGAGGGCGGGCAGGCCGGTGAAGGCGTGGTCCAGGCTCATGGTGCCCAGGGTCCGGGGATGCGCAAAGTCGAACTCGGTGCCTGCCGTTTCCTTCAGTTCCAGGGGCAGCAGCCGGTCATCGGTCATCAGCACGTGCGAAGCCGTGAAGGCCACCTCGCAGTCGTCCACCGGAGCGCCGTCCACTGTGAGGTAGGGATGCGAGGACACTCCGTACGGCGCCGCGGTGCGGCCGGCATTTCTCGCCTCCACCACCAGGGTCAGTCCGGTCTCGGCATTCAGTGTGAACTCCGCGCGCAGCAGCAGCTGGTGCGGGTAGCCCGGCTGGCCGTGCAGCGTGTGTTCAAGCACGACGGCGTTGGCTGAGCGGGCGGCCACCGTCCAGTCCGCCCACACGACCAGCCCGTGCAGGGCGGTTGCGGTGGACGCCTCGTTCACGGGAACCGAGTACTCCACGCCGCGGAAGCTGTACGTTCCGGAATCAATCCGGTTGGGCCAGGGAGCCAGCGTCTTGCCTGCGTAGGCATGCGGCACCAGATCCGGATCGAACGGCAGGACGAGGTCCCGCTCCCCAAAGCGCAGGCTCTGGATTCCGGCCCCCACCGTCGCGATGCCCGCCGAGTACTGCCCCGCTTCGAGCACAATGATCTGCCCGTTGGGGGTGGTTAGTGGATTGTTCATGTCCGGCTCCTGTCGGCGGCGGGGTTATCCCCGGTGTCCTGGGAACTGCCCGGAATGCGTCCTGCGTGCACTGCGATTCACGAGTTTACCTGTGAGCGCTAACAGGGCCCGATTCCGGGCTGCCCAGCCACCCAAATGGAAGGGAATTCTTGCGGAGATGAAGACGTTTATCGAACTGGGGCGTCATGATTCTGACCATTGCCGGCGGCAACGCCCGCCGCCCCGGCCAGGGAGCCGCCGACCCGTCGCCCCTATTTGCTGGAAGGAAGGAGCCTTGGAAATAACGACCACTCTCCGCCGGATCGAGCCTCGCGCGGCTGCCGACGGATCCCAGATCTTCGCGCTGGCCACTGACGCCGGGCTGCTGCTGACGGAGCCTCATAACCTCGCCCCGCGCAGGCTCGCCGAAGTGATGCCGCTGAACCGGCGCATCCGCGCCCACGTTGCACTGACCGTCGATGACCATGACCTTGCTGTCCGAGACTGGCGGATCGCCCGCTCCGCCGAGCTGCTGCCGGAAGTGGCGCTGGCGGACGTGGAATGGGATGGCCGGTTCGGGATGCCCGTCGACTACTACGACCACGACGCCGCTGCTGCCGCAGCGCCGGACACCCGCTGGTCCGTCGTTCGGCATGGCCCTGATCGCCGCTTTGTGATCGACCCGACCGCCGACTACCGCCGCGCTTTCACTGTGGCCCGGGAGCATAATCTGGGCGACGACTACCGCGCGGACTCATTCGATGATCGGTTCGTCGTGGTCGCCGCGTCACTCGCCGAATGGAACTGTTACGCCGCCAACGGACCCCACGCCGACTGAAAGGCCGCCAGCCGCGGCGCAGCGTGGTGCGTCCGGCGTCGTCCAGCGCGGCGGTGTCGGTGCCGGCAGAGCCGTGCTGATCCTGACCACATATGACAGCGACGCCGACATCCTGGCAGCGATCGATGCCGGAGCTGCCGGCTACATGCTCAAGGACGCGGCACCGGAGGAGATGCGCAGCGCCGTGGCGGCAGCCGCCGAAGGACGCACGGCTCTGGCCCCGCAGGTGGCCGGGCGCCTGCTCGGACAGCTGCGGAGCCCGGAAACCACCCTCAGCCCGCGTGAGCTGGAGCTGCTGGAACTGCTCGCGGACGGCATGTCCAACCGCGCCATGGCCCGGCAGCTCTTCATCTCCGAAGCCACCGTTAAAACGCACCTGCACATTTACGAGAAGCTGGGCGTGGACAACCGCACTGCCGCCGTCAACGAGGCCCGCAAGTGCCGCATCATCCGGCGCTAGCGCCGATTAGGGACGGCTAACTGCCATCAGGCGGAGGACAGGCTGTGGACCCGCGTTTCCCAGGGCCGCAGCACGTCCGGATCACCCGGCTCCGAGTAGTTGCCGAGCACCAGCTGATGCCGGTTCAGGTAGGTCGGCACCGTCAAGAGTCCACCGGAGACATTGCACATCACTGCCAATTCCTCATTTCCCAGCCGGCGCCGAAAGGCAAAGAGCACCGGATCGCTGGGATCCATCAGCTCGAAGTCGCCCAGCGAGACCACTTGAGAAGCGTGGCGCAGGGCAATGAGCCGCTGGTAATAGCGGAACACCGAGTTTTCCGCTGCCCGGTCCGCCGCGGCGTTGACGGTCCGGTAGTTGGCATTGACATCGATCCAGGGCGTGCCGGTGGTGAAGCCGGCGTTCGGCCCGTCATCCCACTGCATGGGTGTGCGGGCATTGTCCCGGCTGACCCGGTTCAGGGTGGCCAGGATGTGGTCACGGCTCACGCCGCGGGTGAGCGCGAAATCGTAGTAGGCCAGTGTCTCCAGGTCGCGGTACTGCTCCAGGGAAGTGAACCCGGCGTTGGTCATCCCGATCTCCTCGCCCTGGTAGATATAGGGCGTGCCGCGCTGCAGATGCTGCAGTGTTGCCCACAGGGTGGCTGATTCGTAGCGGTACTCGGTGTCATCGCCGAAACGGGAGACCGCCCGGGGTTGGTCATGGTTGCCCAGGTACAGGCTGTTCCATCCCCGGTCCGACAGCGAGCGCTGCCACCGGTTCCAGATGGTTTTCAGGTCCTGCAGCCGCATGGGCAGCGGATCCCACTTGCCGCCGGGTCCGCGGTCCAGGCGCATGTGCTCGAATTGGAAGACCATGTCCAGTTCGCCGCGCAGCGCATCGGTGAAGAGCACAGCCTCATCCACGGTGACACCGTCGGTTTCCCCGACCACCAGGTAATCCGTGTCCCGGTAATTGAAGACCGCCCGCATCATTTCCTGCAGAAACTCATGCACCCGGGGGCCGGAAACATAGGAGGGGGCGCCGTTGGCGTACATCCCTCCGGCACCCACCGGACTGTCAGGCAGGGAGGGCCGCTTGGAGATGAAGTTGATCGCGTCCATGCGGAACCCGTCAATGCCGCGGTCCAGCCACCAGTTCATCATGTCGTAGACCCGCCGGCGCACGCGTGTGCTTTCCCAGTTCAGGTCCGGCTGGTGGGGGCTGAACAGGTGCAGATAGTACTGTTCGGTTCCCGGATGGTAGGTCCACGCGCTCCCGCCGAAAATCGAGCCCCAGTTGTTGGGCTCGGCACCTGGTTCATCGGGTGAGAACCCGCGCCGGGGATCACGCCAAAAATAGGAGTCCCGCGACTCGTTGCTGCGCGAGGACGAAGAGACCTTGAAGGCCGAGTGCTGATCGGAGGTGTGGTTCACCACAAGGTCCATGATCAGCTTCATGCCGCGCCGGTGCACTTCGGCCAGCATCCTGTCGAACTCCTCCTCGGTACCGTACAACTCGTCGATCCGCCGGTAGTTGCTGATGTCGTAGCCGTTGTCGTACTGGGGGGACTCATGGATGGGCGAGAGCCAAAGGACGTCCACCCCCAGCTCCCTGAGATAGTCCAAGCGGTTTATGATGCCGGTGAGATCACCCACACCGTCGCCTGAGCTGTCGGCGAAGCTCCGGGTGTAGATCTGATACACCACGGCGTTGGTCCACCACGCCGGCTGATAGGGATTCCTCATCGAACTTCCGGTCCTTTCGCAGGCCCACACAACGGGCGGCGCGCACGGCCCCCGGGACAGCGCACCGGCTGAACCCAGCTTAGGTTCCGGCGCTGCCCGCTTACAGGGTCAGGCAATCCTGCGCAGGCTCAGGACAGGGAATGCACCGGCGCCGGTGTCTCCGGCGACCGGCCCGGTTTTTGTTCAACAAGTGGACAGGCGTAACGTAGTTGCGCCGGTCCGGCAATCGAACGGAACCGGAAAATTTCCACATTCAGAGGAGTACCTGGTGACGCGCGGCGGTCAGAAACTATGGACCACGGGGTTTATCCTCGCAATTATCACCAATTTCTTCGTGTTCCTGGTGTTCTATCTGCTGATGACCACCATGGCGCTGTACGCCGTGGAACAGTTCTCCGTCTCGGACAGCTCCGCGGGTTTCGCCTCCGGATCCTTCGTCGTCGGCGCGTTGGTGGCCCGGATTTTCAGCGGCAAATTCCTGGACTTCATCGGGCGGCGGAAGCTGCTGCTCGGCGGCCTTGCTCTCTTCACCGCCGCGGCGCTGCTGTACCCCCTGGCCGACAGTTTTGCCGGACTGCTGGCCATCCGTCTGGTGCACGGCGCGGCGTTTGGTGCGGCCAGCACCTCGATTTCCGCGTCCGTCATGGGGCTCATTCCGGTTCACCGCCGCGGCGAGGGCACCGGCTACTTCGGCATCTCCACCACGCTGGCCACCGCCGTCGGGCCCTTCCTCGCCGTGCTGATCGTGGACAGCATGACGTATGACTTCCTCTTCCTGGCCAGCGCTGCGTGCGCCGCCCTGGCGCTGATCGTCGCCCTGATGCTGAAGCTCCCCGAGCGCACGCCGACCCCGGCGGAACGGGCCCGCAAATGGCGGCTGCGGTTTACCGACATCCTGGATCCGGCGGCTCTGCCCATTGCCTCCATCATGTTTGTCGCCGGTGCGTCCTACGCCGGCATCCTGACCTTCATCAACTCCTACGCGAAGTCGGAGAACCTGGTGGCGGCCGCCAGCGCGTTTTTCCTGGTGTATGCCGCCGTCGTGCTGGTATCGCGCCTCTTCATGGGCCGGCTGCAGGACACCTATGGTGACAACGCAGTCATCTATCCCACATTGGTGTCCTTCGCCGTCGGACTGGCCCTGGTGGCCTGGGCGCCCAACGCCTTTGTGCTCGCCGCCGCCGGTGTGTTTGTCGGCATCGGCTTCGGTGCCCTGGTCCCCACCGGCCAGGCCATCGCCGTGACCATGGCGCCGCCGCACCGCATTGGCCTGGCCACCTCCACGTACTTCATCATGATGGACGCGGGGGTGGGCCTGGGTCCGCTGGTCCTGGGCGCGCTGATCCCCGTAACCGGCTTCCACGGCATGTACTGGCTGCTGGCCGGCTGCATCGTGGCCACCACGGTGCTCTACCACTTTGTCCACGGGCACAAGCGCTACCGCCGCGGCGCCGAGCCTGCAACGGGCACTCCCGCCTGACGCCGGCCGCAGGCGTGACGCTCCGGAAAATCCGGAGTAGGTTATCGCCATGGCCGGCAAAGCAACCACCCTCACTGTCCCTGGTCCGCACGGCGAGCGGGAAATGCGCATTTCCAGTCCGGACCGCATCCTCTGGCCCGAAATGGGGCTGACCAAGCTCGATCTGGCCCGCTATGTGGCCGAGGTGGGCAATGCGTTCATCGCAGCAAACGGCGACCGCCCGGTCTCGCTGCAACGGTTTCCGGACGGCGTCGACGGCGAACAGTTCTTCTCGAAGAACCCGCCCAAGGGCGCCCCGGACTTCATCCGGGCCGTTACCGTCACCTATCCCAGCGCCCGCGCCCATCCGCAGCTCGTCCTCGACGAGCCCGCCGCCGTGGTCTGGGCGGTGCAGATGAACACCGTGGTCTTCCACCCCTGGCCGTCCCGGGCGGAGGACACCGACAACCCGGACCAGCTGCGCATAGACCTGGATCCGCAGCCCGGCACCGGGTTCGACGACGCCGTCCCCGCCGCCGTCGAACTGCGCAAGGTCCTGGCGGAGGCCGGTTTGGAGGCGTTCATCAAGACCTCGGGCAACCGCGGCCTGCACGTCTACGCACCGATCAGCCCGGCCCACGAGTTCCTCGACGTCCGGCACGCGGTGATCGCCGCCGCCCGGGAACTGGAGCGCCGAATGCCGGACCAGGTGACCACCGCCTGGTGGAAGGAGGAGCGCGGGGAAAAGGTCTTCGTGGACTTCAACCAGGCCAACCGGGACCGCACC
Source organism: Arthrobacter sp. zg.Y820 (assembly GCF_030125555.1). NCBI lineage: Bacteria > Bacillati > Actinomycetota > Actinomycetes > Micrococcales > Micrococcaceae > Arthrobacter > Arthrobacter sp. zg.Y820. The sequence continues at coordinate 30,531 of NZ_JASKLX010000008.1, read as the reverse complement.
ATCGCCGGCGCCTACAGCCCGCGGGCGCTGCCGCACGCACCGGTGTCCACCCCGCTGGGCTGGGACGAACTGGAAGCTGCCGATCCGCGGGACTTCACCATCCGCACCGTTCCGGAGCGGCTGCGCACGGTGGGGGACCCGTGGGCGGACATGGGTGCCAGCCCGGGCAGCATCGAGGTGCTGCTGGAATGGTGGCAGCGGGACCTGGACAACGGGCTGGGCGAGATGCCGTTTCCGCCGGATTATCCCAAGATGCCCGGCGAACCGATGCGGGTCCAGCCCAGCAGGGCCCGGAAAACGGAGTAGCCGGGACAGGAATGGTTCCGGAACACGGACCGGCCCCGTCCACAGCGTTTTTCCGGGTTCGGGGGCATGTCCCGTAAGGTGGAGCGAAGGTGCGCCGGGAAGTCTGGTCGGCAATAACATTGTCGACCGCTTTTTCAGGAGCACCCATGCAGTCCAACACCTCCCCGGAAGCAGCTTCGGGCCCGGGCGACGCCCCGAACACTTCCGGCGGCCCCAGCATCTTCAGCCGCGGCAGCTACACCGAAAAACTCCGCATCGGCGAGATCCTGCGCAAGGAAACCGTTGGCGGCCTGCTGCTGGTGGCAGCCGCCGTCATCGCCATCATTTGGGCCAATTCACCGATTTCCGGCAGCTACTTCGCCCTGCGCGACTTTGAGATCGGCTACGAACCGTGGCATCTGAAACTGAGCCTGGGCACCTGGGCCGCCGACGGCCTGCTCGCCGTGTTCTTCTTCCTGGTGGGCCTGGAGCTTAAACGGGAATTCGTCGCCGGCGATCTGCGCAACTTCAGCAAGGCGATCGTTCCCGTGGCGGCAGCGGCCGGCGGCGTGATCGTCCCGGCCGCCATCTACGCCGCCGTCAATCTCGGCAGCCCGGAAACCCTCTCCGGCTGGGCCATTCCCACGGCCACCGACATTGCCTTTGCCGTGGCCGTGCTGGCCATCATCGGCTCGCACCTGCCGTCTGCCCTGCGGATCTTCCTGCTGACCCTGGCCGTCGTTGATGACCTGCTGGCCATCACCATCATTGCCGTGTTCTACACCGAGGAACTGAAGGTCACGCCGCTGCTGCTGGCCCTCGCCGGGCTGGCACTCTACACCTTCCTCGCACAGAAGTACCGGCGGTTCTTCCGCCTGAAAGCCTCCGCCGCGTGGTTCATCCTGCTGCCGATCGGCGTCGTCGTCTGGGCCCTGGTGCATTCCTCCGGGATCCACGCCACCGTTGCCGGTGTGCTGCTGGGCTTCGCTGTTCCCGTGCTGCGCAGCAAGGCCAGCGGCGGACCCGAGGCCGGCCCGGGCCTCTCCGAAATCTTCGAGCACCGGTTCCGCCCGCTGTCCGCCGGTTTTGCGGTCCCCGTTTTTGCCTTCTTCTCCGCCGGCGTGGCGGTGGGCGGCTGGAACGGCTTTGTTTCCTCGCTGGCCGATCCGGTCGCCCTCGGCATCATCGCCGGGCTGGTGCTGGGCAAGCCGATCGGCATCCTGGGCACCACCTGGCTGCTGACGAAGCTCACGAGCGCCCGGCTGGACACCTCGTTCAAGTGGATCGACCTCTTCGGCGTTGCGGTGCTGGCCGGCATCGGCTTCACCGTTTCGCTGCTGGTCGCTGACTTGAGCTTTGGACAGGGCACCCTGCCCAATGACCATGCCAAGGTGGGCATCCTGGCCGCCTCTGTGCTGGCAGCCCTGCTGGCCGCCCTGGTGCTGACCGGCCGCAACCGCCACTACCGTGCGATCGAGGACGAGGAAAACACCGACGACGACGGCGACGGCGTTCCCGACGTCTACCAGCACCCGAACGTCCGCTGACCCCACCCGCCGAGGGTGCTGAGCCCGCGGCCGGCGTGCGGGAGCAATCCGCCGCCGCCCGTTCCCCGGTGGGCCCGCACCATGGTCCCGCCGGGTGGCCTCCCGCTACAGTCGGAGCACCATGCCAACTATCTCGGTGGTCATCCCGGTCCGCAACGACGCCCCGATGCTGGCTGCCTGCCTGGCCGCCCTGGACCGCCAGACCCGGGCGCCGGAGGAAATCGTGGTGGTGGACAACGGCAGCACCGATGACACCGCCGCGGTCTGCGCGTCCGCGGGAGTGCGCCGCGTGTACCAGGAAGTGCCCGGCATCGCCGGTGCGACGGCGGCAGGGTTCGACGCCGCCGGCGGCCAAATCCTGGCCCGGCTGGATGCCGACTCGGTTCCGCCGCCCCGGTGGCTGGAACGCGTGGAAATGCGGCTCGCCTCGTCCGGCCCGCTGACGGCGGTGACCGGTCCGGGAGACTTCTACGGCGCCGGCCGCTTCACCTGCTGGGTGGCCCGGAACATCTATATCGGGGGATACATCCGCGCGGTCGGGCTGCTGCTGGGCCACCCGCCCCTGTTCGGATCGAATTTCGCCCTGCCCGCGCCGATGTGGGCCGCCCTCCGGAACCGTGTCCACCGCGACCGGCCGGAGGTGCACGATGACCTTGACCTGAGCTACCAGATCCGCCCGGACATGTCGGTCATTTATGATCCCCGGCTGCGTGTCGGGGTCTCCGCCCGCCCCTTTTACAGCTGGCGCGGCCTGGGCCGCCGCATCCTTCGGGCCTACCAAACGTTCGACGTTGATTTCCGGGCCGAACCTCCCGGCCGCCGGCTCCGCGAGCGGCACCGGCTGCGGCACCGGCGCCGGGCCGGACGGAAGGCTACTCCGCCGCCGCGTACAGCGCCAAAAGGTCACGGCTGAGCTGGTGGGGCGCGTCCTCGCAGGGTGCGTGACCGGTTCCGTAAACGGCAAACCCGGCGCCGATCGAATCCGCCAGGGCTTTGTGCAGGTGCAGCGGCCAGACGTCAGCGCGGCCCACCGCCACCAGCTTGGGCTGCGGTGCAGCAGCCAGGAGACCGCGCAGGTCCGGGGACTGCTTCATCAGTGCCACGATGTCCTGCAGCGACTGCTTCCTCGTGTACTCGAACCGGCGGCGAATGAATTTCATCCGGGGCTCCGGTACCCGCACGAAGTTGCGGCGGATGCCCCACATGATCAGGTCAGCATGCACCTTGTCGTTGACGAGCGGACTGAACCTGCCCACCCGGCTGACGGTGCGGAAGCTCTGCCCGGGAACCGGCGGGCAGCTCAGCAGGCACAGTGAACGGACGAGGTCCGGGCGCCGGACGAGGGTCATCTGGGCGACTATTCCGGCGAACGAGTATCCCAGCAGATGCGCCGGCTCGCCCAGGGACTCCAGGAGCGCCACAAGATCATTAATAAACAGTTCATATCCGTAGCGGGTTCCCGGCGGCGTCAGCTGCTCCGGGCCCGCTACCGCTGATTCATATTGCCCGGCCATGTCATAGCTGAGGACGAAGTAGCCCGCTGCTGCAATGACCGGCAGCATCAGGGAGAAATCCTCCTTGGACCCCATGACTCCCGGAACGAGAACAACCGGAGGATCGGTTTCGGCGCCCATCGTCAGCAGTGCCAGATCGCCGCTGGGCGCCCGGAACCAGGCTGCGCGGGAACCCTCCGGGTGTACTGCCCAATCCGTCACGCCCAGCCGCGCGTCAAGGGTTTCCGCCTCATCCGGAGCGGCTGCCGCGGTTGCCGTCTGCGTCGCCGCGACCGCTGCCGCACCGCCGCCGCTGCGCGCCCGGGCCAGGATTCGCCATGCCATATCCAACCATAACCGCGCGCCGCGGTTGGAGGGACAGGGCGGCGGGGCCAAATGGCCCGCAGGCCCCGCAAGCCCGTTCCGCAGAGCCGCTGCAGAACCGATAGAATCGAGGCCCGCCGGAATACGCAAACAGGAGATGACGTTGAAGTTTTCCCCCAACAAGTACGTCTACCGCACCATCGTCCTGACAGGCGTGCTGTCGATCAAGTTGTTCCGTGTTCCCGTTCTTCCCTCCGGCCTGGAGAATCTGCCGGCAGATGAGGAGATTTCCGGCTTGAACCGGAAGGTGGTTCCCGGCAAGGGTGCCGTCGTGGCCATCACGCACTTTGGCTACCTTGATTTCGTGTTTGCTGAGTACTTGGTCTGGAAAAAGCTCAAGGCGCACATGCGGTTCCTGGTCACGAAGAAGGCCGCCCGCAAACCGTTCGTCAACGCTGTCTGCCAGATGTGCGAGCACATCATCGTGGACCGGTCCGACGGCGCCGCCGCCTACGCCGAGTCGGTGGCGGCCCTGCGCCGCGGCGAATATTTGGCCGTACTGCCCGAAGCCGGAGTCAGCCGCAGCTTCAGCGTCCGCAAGCTCAAGACCGGAGCGGTCCGCATGGCAGCCGAAGCCGGAGTGCCGATCATCCCGATCTCGGTCTGGGGCGGGCACCGGATGCTCACCCGCGGCGGTCACGGCCTGAGCCGGAAGTCTGTCTGGAAAACACCGGTCCGGATGCACGTCAGCCCGATGATCAGGGTGGCCCCTGACGCTCCGGTGATCGAAGAAACCGAACGGCTGCAGCGAACCCTGCAGGACGGCATGGACCATTGCATCGACACGTACCCGGAGACCCCCGAGCCCGGCGCGTGGTGGATGCCCGTCAGTCGCGGCGGCAGCGCCATGACCGTTGAGGAACAGCTGATCCTGGACGAAGAAGACCGGAAAAAGTACAAGATCACCGGCTAGAAGCAGGGTCGGTTCCGGCCGGGCACCTGTTCGCAGTACCTGGCTGAGTTACAGCTAGTCCTTGAGGAAATCGAGCAGGGCCGCATTGACTTCATCTGTGTGGGTCCACAGCAGGCCGTGCGGTGCGCCTTCGATTTCCACGTAGCGTGCCTTCGGCAGGGCTGCTGAGAACATCCGTCCCGTGGAATCGATGGGCAGGACCTTGTCTGCCGTTCCGTGCAGGATCAGTACCGGAAGTCCCGAGTCGCCCACCTTGGCGACGTCGGCGCGGAAGTCCGTGATCCAGGAGGGCACGACGGCGTAAGCGGCCAGCGGGGCGCTGCCGGCGGCCACGTTCCAGTTCCCGCGCACCGCCTCCTCGCTGACGCGGGTGCCCAGGTTCTCCGGAAGGTTGTAGAAGTCGGATAAGAAATTGGTGAACCACGCGTAGCGGTCGGCCTGTGCGGCCGCGGCAATGCCCTCGAAGACCTCGGCCGGCACGCCAGCCGGGTTGTCCGGGGTTTGCAGCAGGAACGGTTCCAGCGAGGCGAGGAATGCCAGCTTGCTGATGCGGCCGGTTCCGTGCCGGCCCACGTAGCGGGCAAGCTCCCCGGTGCCCATGGAAAACCCGACCAGCACCACCTCCTGCAGGTCCAGCTCGGTGAGGATCGCGTCCAGGTCATCGGCGAAGGTGTCGTAGTCATAACCCGTGGTGGGGTGGCTGGAGCGTCCAAAGCCGCGCCGGTCGTAGGTCAGGACGCGGTAGCCTCCGCCGAGCAGGGCCCGGGTTTGGCGTTCCCAGGAATCCCCGTCCAGGGGATAGCCGTGGATCAGCAACACAGGCTGTCCGGACCCGTGGTCCTCGTAGTGGAGCTCGATGTCTCCGGTATTCTCCGTACCTACCGTGATGTGGGGCATGGCTGGTCCTCTCAGCATCAGTGCACCGCGTAGCGGTGCAAAAGGTTGGAAAGATTCTGGCGGCGGCGGGTCCAAAGAACAAGGGAACCAGATGGATAACGGAATCACAGGGGCCGACTCAGCGGTGCTCTTCCTCGGCGGCCGCTCCGGAGTGGGCAAAACCAGCGCAGCCCTTGAACTGCATTCCCTGCTCACCGCGCTGGATGTGCGCCACGCCGTCATCGAGGGGGACAACCTCGACCTGGCGCATCCGGCTCCGTGGAAACATCCGGTTCCCTGGGACCGCGGCCTGGCAGCCCAAAACCTTGCCGTGATGTGGCAGAACTACCGCGCCCTGGGCTACCGCCGGTTGATCTACACCAACACGGTCTCGGTCCGTGAAACGGCCGAACTGGCAGCCGCCATGGGCGGCAGCCCAAGCATCTGCGCCGTGCTGCTGTGCGGCTCCGACGAAACCGTGCAGCGCCGGCTGGCCGGGCGCGAATCCGGCTCCGCCCTGCAGGAACACCTGCTGCGGAGCCGGGAAGCCGCCGCCGCCCTGGAGCTGCACACCCCGGCCTGGGTCCACCGGATTCCCACGGACGGCCGGACAGCGGCCGACGTCGCTGCCGAGGTTCTGTCGCGCACCGGCTGGGCTGTGCCGGACCCCGCGTGAACGCCCGGCCCTAACCGCCGATACCCACGACGGCGATCATCACCGGCACAATCGTGATGATCAGGATGGCACCGAGAACGTCGAAGAACAGGCCGGTCCGGATCATCCGGGTGATGGGCACGGCACCGGTGCCGTAGACGATCGCGTTCTGCGGAGTGGACACGGGAAGCATGAATCCGAATGAGGCGGCAAAAGTGGCGGCCAGCGCGGGCACGAAGGGATCAACGCCGATCGCCTGGCACAGCGGGATCACGATCGGCACAATCACGGCGGCTGAAGCAGTGTTTGACGTGGTTTCCGAAATGATGATGGCCAGGACGGCCGAGAACACCGTGATGGCAACGACGTTGGTGATGTTCAGGTTTTCCGAAGCGCCCTTTCCGATGGTTTCCGCCAGTCCGGTTTCTGCCAGCAGCGCCCCGAAGATAATGCCGGTGCCGAAGAGCAGAATGGTTCCCCAGTCGATCTTCGCCGCGTCCGACCAGGTCAGCGTGGCCTGCCGCTGCTTCCAGTTGACCGGAAGGATGAACAGCAGGGAGGCGCCCAGCACCGCAACGATTCCTTCGTCGAGGCGGTCGTCGAGGAAGATGTAGGCCTCGGACTCGGTGCCGCCGATGAGGCTCGCCACCGCCGGCGCCAGCCAGAGCGTGACGGTCACTCCGAAGGCGATCAGCGTATTGACCTCGGCGCGGGACATCTTGCCCTGGGCCTCCCGCTGCTCCCGCACGTACTCTTCGACGCCTTCCAGCCGGCGGATTTCCGGCTTGTTCAGCAGCAGCATGACCAGGGCCAGGACCACGAACATTGCCAGGCACACGGGGGCGGCGATGGCCATCCACTGGGCAAAGGAAATGCGGACTCCGGTGGCTTCCTCGATCAGCCCGCGGCCGATCAGGTTCGGCGGCGACCCGACCGGGGTAAGCAGTCCGCCCACGCTGGCCCCGTAGGCGAGCATCAGCAGCAGGGCGGCGCCGATCCGCAGCCGCAGCGGATCGAAGTCCGTCTTGACCACGCCGCGGTCCTGCATCAGCTGCGCGATGACCACCAGCACGCCCAGCGCCGTCGGCATCAGCATGGCCACGGTCGCCGTATTGGAGACGAACGCCGAGAGCATGCAGGTGATCACGCCGAAGGCAATGACCACACGGTAGGTGGACTTGCCGACCCCCGGCATCGACAGCACCGCAAAGGCGAGCCGCTGGGCAATGCCGTGCTTGAGCATGGCCTGCGCCAGGATGAACGCCCCAATAAACGTGAAAATGGTTGTCGATCCGAACGGCGCCAGCACCGCGCTGGCCGGAGCAACTCCGAGGATGACAATGGCCGCTACGCCGATCAGCCCGCCAATCGGAATGGGCACCGGCTCGCAGATCCAGAGGATGATCACGCCCAGCAGCACGGCGGCCAGCAGATGCTGCTGGCGTTCCAGGTTGAGGGGGAGCAAGGCGAAGACGACGGCGACGACGGGGGCCAGGAACAGGCCGATCGTCTGCCGGGTCCGTTCGAATTTCTCTTCCCGCGGAGAGAGTGTCTGCTCGCTCAGGCTGCGGAAAGTGGTTCCGCCCAGGAGTGCGGCGCGGACATCGGTTCGTTGCGGGGCGCCCGGATCTTCGGTTGGAGCCGGCTGCTGCGTATACACAATCCTGGTCCTTCCTCGTTGAATGCGTTCACTATGCAGCAGCGCCTTGTGCCGCGTCCACAACCTGTTGTCTACTCACCCATAGGAGAAACCAATAGTTTGCGCACCGGAAATGGTCCATCCGAATGCAAGGGAGCTTTCGTGGACGTCAGGCACCTCAAGTACTTTCTCGCTGTCGTTGACCATCAGGGATTCACCCGGGCCGCGGAACGGCTGCTGATCGCCCAGCCCTCGCTGTCCCAGACGATCAAGAGCCTGGAACGCGACCTGGGCGTTCCGCTGTTTCACCGGGTGGGGCGCAACGTGGTGCTCAGCGAGGCCGGCCGGGAGCTGGTGGGCCCGGCGCGCGTCGTCGTCCGCGACCTGGAGGCAGCCCGCGCGGCGATCGACGAGCTGAAGGGAATGCGCCGCGGACGGCTGGATGTCATAGCCATGCCCTCGCCGGCCATTGAGCCGCTGACCTCGATCATCACCGCCTACGCCCGGACCCATCCCACGATCACCGTCAACGTTGACGCAGCGTTCACCCAGGACGACGTCGTCGCTGCCGTCCGGGATGGAAGCTCCGAAGTTGGGCTGCTGGGCTCGGACCGGCCGTTCCGAGCCGCTGACATTGATGTCCTGCATCTGGGCCGGCAGCCGCTGATGCTGGTCCTCAATCCGGAGGAGGCCTTGCCCGGCGGAGAAGCCGTCGGATGGGAGGAGCTCTCCGGCCACCGCATGATCGTCTCGCAGCGCGGGTCGCTGATGCGGTGGGCGGTGGATGAGGCCCTGGCCAACGGCGTTGCTCTCGAAATCGCCGTCGAAGTGGCACACCGGACGTCAATTTTGCCGCTGGTCCTGGCCGGAATCGGCCATGCCGTCCTGCCGTCGGCGTGGGCTCCGCTGGCCCGGCAGGCGGGACTGCGGACGGTGCGGCTTGAGCCCGAAACGCTCTTGCACATCTCTGCCCTGAGCCGGGCCGCCGAGCTGACCCCGGCCGCACTCGCATTCCTCGCCGTGGCCGCCGCAACGGAGACGGTTCCTGCCGCGGCGCACGGCTAGGGACGCGTACGGCCAGCGGACAGCACGGATAGAGAACACCTATGCATCGGATCCGGATCCGGTCTTGGACGCTGCCTGTCCGTGAGCTGTGTAGTGGGAGCGAGCAGTCGAATGCGTGCGGAAAGAAGGGAGCAGGGCATGCCTGAGCGGAGGGTGTACCGGATCGCATCGATTCCGGCAGACGGCGTAGGCAAGGAAGTCATCGCGGCGGGCCGGCAGGTGCTCGACGTTGTGGCGGAGCAGTCCGCGGTGGCTGAAGAACCGGCCGCGGCATCCGGGCCGGGATCCCCTCCGGGCTTAGGGCCGCAGGGCCCCTTTGCTTTCGACTGGACAGACTTCCCCTGGGGGTCGGAATACTATGCCGAGCACGGGGTCATGATGGACCCGGACGGCCTGAACCTGCTGCGCGGGTTTGACGCCATTTACTTCGGCGCCGTCGGCTGGGAGAACGTTCCGGACCATGTCAGCCTGTGGGGGCTGCGGCTGAACATCACGCAGAACTTTGACCAATGGGCCAATGTTCGTCCGGTGCGGTTCCTGCCCGGCATCGAATCACCGCTGCGGAAGGCCGACCGGGTGCCGCTGGACTGGGTGGTGGTCCGCGAGAACAGCGAGGGTGAATACGCCGGACTGGGCGGCCGCAACCTGTCCGGGCGGGGCCCGGGCAATGAGGTGGCAGTACAGACAGCCCTGTTTACCGAGAAGGGCTGCGAGCGCATCATCCGCTTCGCCTTTGACTTGGCGCGCACCCGCGCCGTCCGCAAGGTCTCCAGCGTGACCAAGTCCAACGCCCAGCAGTATGGCTCCGTCCTGTGGGACGACGTGTTCAAGCGGGTCGCCCGGGACTATCCGGATGTCCGGACGGAAAGCGTGCTGGTGGATGCCATGAGCGCCAAGTTCGTGTTGCGCCCGGAAGACCTCTCGGTGGTGGTCGCCTCCAACCTGTTCGCGGACATCCTGTCCGACCTGGGTTCGGCGCTCGCCGGCTCCCTGGGCCTGGCGGCCAGCGCCAACCTCAATCCGGAGCGCAGGTTTCCGTCAATGTTTGAACCGGTGCACGGCTCGGCGCCGGATATCGCCGGGCAGGGCATCAGCAATCCGGTCGGCGCCATCGCCAGCGCCGCCCTGATGCTTGACCACCTGGGGCTTCCAGCTGCCGCCCGGCGCGTGGAAGCCGCCATCGAGTCCGTCACGGCCGCCGGAATCCGCACCCGGGACGTGGGCGGAACTGCCGGCACGGAGGAGGTCACGGCCGCGGTGATCGACGCCCTGAAGCTCTCCTCCGTACCGCCGGAGTCCGCCTAGGAGGTCAGACCGTGCTTCCGGACCCGATCCGGGCCAGGATCTCACGGGTGAACTCCTCGGTGCCGGCGGTGCCACCCAGGTCCCGGGTCCGGACCGGCGAGTCGGCCAGCACGCCGAAGACGGCCTCGAGCACCTCGGCTCCGGCTTCCGGGTGGCCCAAATGATCCAGCATCATGGAGGCGGACCAGATGGCGCCCAGCGGATTCGCGATGCCCTGCCCGAAGATGTCCGGGGCTGACCCGTGCACCGGTTCGAACATGGAGGGGTACTCCCGCTCGGGGTTCAGGTTGGCGGACGGGGCAATCCCGATGCTGCCGGCAATCGCCGCTGCCAGGTCGCTGAGGATGTCACCGAAGAGGTTTGATCCCACGATGACGTCGAAGCGGGACGGATTCAGGACCACCTTGGCCGCCAGGGCATCGATATGCTCCGAGTTCCACTGCACCCCGGGGTAGTCCGCTGCGCGTTCACGCACCAGCTCATCCCAGAACGGCATGGTGTGGATGATGCCGTTGGACTTGGTCGCCGAAGTCAGCACGCCACGGCGCTGCCCGGCCAGATCGAAGGCATAGTCCAGGATCCGGGTGACGCCCTGCCGGGTGAACACCGATTCCTGAATGGCCATTTCAGAGGGCAGTCCGCGGTTCAGGCGGCCGCCGATCTCCGAGTACTCGCCCTCGTTGTTCTCGCGGACCACCACAAAGTCGACCCCGGGATCGGTCAGTTCGGAACGCAGCGGGCTGGGAACTCCCTGCAGGACCTTGATCGGCCGCACGTTGACGTACTGCCGGAACTCGCGCCGGATGGGGATCAGCAGCCCCCACAGGCTGACGTGGTCCGGCACCCCCGGCCAGCCCACCGCGCCCAGCAGGATGGAATCGTGTCCGCGGATGGAGTCCAGCCCGTCCTCGGGCATCATGGCTCCTTCCGCCAGGTACCGGCGGCAGGACCAGTCGAACTCGTCGTAGGTCAGGTTGATCCCGTGGCGGCGCGCGACGGCGTCGAGCACGGCGCAGGCTGGAGGCAGGACTTCATGGCCGATTCCGTCGCCGGGAATCAGGGCAATGCGGTAATTCTTCGTCATGATGCCATCCCACGGTAAGGGAGGCCCAAAGTCAAAGACGGATGACGCCGTTAGCGGTGCTGCCGGCTGGCTTCCGAGTGGTTGGCGCCGGATGCGGGGAGTCGCCGCCGCACCGGAAGGATGAGAACCAGCAGCCCGGCCAGGACAAGCGCCGCACCCGTCCAGCCCGCCGGGATCAGGCGCTCGCCGACAATGACGACGGCAAGCACCGCCGCCACCACCGGCTCCGCCAGCGAGATGGCGGTCGCCGTACTGGGCAGGACCCGGGCCAGGCCCCAGCCGAAGAACAGATAGCCGGCAAACATCGGCACCAGCGCCAGGTAAAGACCCACAGCCGCGGTGGTCCCGGAGGCCAGCAGCGGGGCACCGGTCAGCGCGAGGACCGGCATCAGCAGGAGCCCGCCGGTGCCGAAGGTCGCTCCCATCGCCGCACGGGACGGGATTCCCCGATTCATCAGCCGGTGAGCGGTCCAGGAATACAGCGCGTAGGTGGCACCCGCCACCAGCCCCAGCAGGACGCCGGCGACGACGGCGTCCGGTTGCCGTTCGCCGTCGTCGCCCGCTGCCGCCGTGGCCTCCGCCAGGCACAGCAGCACTGTTCCGGCGATCGCGACACCTGCTCCCGCCACCCAGCGAAGGGTCATCCGCCGGCCGTCAACGATGCGTTCGAGCACTGCCGAGGCCAGCGGAGCCGAACCGATGCTGACCACGGTGCCCACAGTGACTCCGGCCAGGTGCATCGATGAGTAAAAGGCCAGCGGATAGACCGCCACGGCGCCGCCGCCCAGGAGCACGGTCCAGCGGTGGGCGTGCAGGGAAAGGCGGGCGGCCCGGAGCAGGGGAACCGCGGTCACGGCTTGCAGCACCCCGCCGATTCCCATGGCGGCTGCGCCGATGGCCAGCGGACCGACATCCGGTGCGAAGGTCGCCGCTGTTCCGGTGGTGCCCCACAGCACCGATGCGGCCAGCACAAAGAGTGCCCCCAACATTGCGCTGCGGACCGGGGAAGGCTGGTGTCCGCGGGGCTCATTCATGCCTTCCATTCTGGCAGGCAGCTTCGGGCATCACGGCCGGCAGCCGGTCGGCGCCCCGGCCGGCCCTGAAGACGGACGGATTCACTTGGCAACAAGGGTTGACGCGCCGATGCCGTCAACCTAGGCTGACGGCATGGAACCAGAAAGTGACCTCATCGGCAACGGAACAAGTCGGGATCCCGCCGTCGGGCTGCGTGCGGTGGCGGCTCTGCGGCGCTTGGTGGAGCAGCTGGAATTCCTTCAGGTGCAGAACGCCCGGAGGCAGGGCTGGTCGTGGGCGGAGATCGCCGCCGCCATCGGAGTTTCCAAACAGGCAGTGCACAAAAAACACGCGGGGCGCGTGGCAGTGTCCGCGGAGAGAGGAGAACACGATGTTTGAACGTTTTTCACCGGCTGCCCGTGCGGCCGTGATTGGAGCACAGGAGCAGGCCAGGCAGCTGGGAGACCACGAAATTACCGCCGACCACCTTCTGCTCGGCATCCTTGACGGCGGGGACAATCCTGCCGCCAGGGCCCTGCACCGGCTCGGCATCGGGCATGATGCCGTGGCGCAGCGGGCCCAGGGGCTCGGGGCCGCCGACGCGCAGGCGCTCGAGGCCATTGGCGTGGATCTGGAAGCCATCCGCACAAGTGCTGAAGCCAGCTTCGGCCCCGGCGCCCTGGACCAGCCCCGGCATCGGCGTTCGGGCCTGCTGGGCCGGCGCAGCGGAGGACACATTCCGTTTACCGCTTCGGCCAAGGCGGTCCTGGAGCAGTCCCTGCGGCAGGCCATTGCCTTGGGGGACAAAGTCATTGGTGCCGAGCACCTCCTGCTGGGGATGGTGGCCGGGGACAACGACCAGGCAGCACGCACGCTCAGGGCCCTGGGCGCCGAGCCCGCCCGGGTGCGGTCCGAAGTACTCCGGGAGCTCGGACGGGCCGCCTAGGGGCGGGCGGCGGCGTCGGGCGGCTAGGGTCGGGCGCAGCCTAGGGTCCGCCGTCGGGCGGCGGACCCTAGGCTGAACCCAACCCGAACGGGCCCAACCCGACTAGGCCCAACCAGGTTAGGCCCGGGTTGCCCGGTTCCGGGCTGCCCGGGCCAGGACCCGGGCAGCGGCAAAGGCGGCGGCGGCGGCCAGGATCCACGGTCCGGCCACGAACACCGGCGCCAGCGCCTGTCCCTTGAGATCTGCGCGCTTCTTGCCGAATCGGGAGGAAATTCCGTGACGGGTGAACTCGCTCAGGATCCCGGTTTCGGTGAGGGGATTGTCCGGGTGCAGGGTGAGGAAGGAACGCAGGTGGCTGCCGCCGGCGTCGACCCGGTCTGCGGCGATCAGGATGAGCCAGTGGGCCGCCCGCGCCTCACTGTATTTGTAGGCATAGCGGCGCATTGAACCCGACAGGCCCTTCAACGGAACGGAGGTGCCGAACACGGGGGTCAGGAACTGGTGCTCGATGGAACGTTCGCGCGGCTGCCTTTCCTCCTGCCGTTCCGGGAAGTCCCAGTGTGCGCCTGTCGGCAGGTCCATCCGTTCCTTCGGGACAGAGGGCCGGTCGCCGGGATCCAGATCGGCGCCCCAGCCGGGGATGCGCTGCCGCAACTGATCACTGCTGACTTTTCGCTGTCCCTGTCCGGCGAGATACGGCGTGCTCGGTGTTTCGGACATTGTTTCCTCGCCTTCAGTACGCGCTGGGGATCAGGAGCGGCTTGATGCAGTTATCGAGCTTGGCGGAGAACATGTGATAGCCCTCCGCTGCATGCTCCAGGGGTATGCGGTGCGTGATGATGTCGCTGGGTTTGAGGTAGCCGCTGCGGAGGTGCTCAAAGAGCCGCGGCCACTGCCGCTTGACCGGACACTGGTTCATCCGCAGGGTCAGGCCCTTGTTCAGGGCGTCACCGAATTTCACCGCGCTGAAAATGGGGCCGTAGGCGCCCACCACTGACACCGTGCCTGCCTTGCGCACCGAGTCAATCGCCCAGTTCAGGGCCACCGGCGACCCGCCCTGCAGCTTCAGCTGAGAGGCAGTGACGTTCTGGAGGAAGCTGCCGTCCGCCTCAGCCCCGGCCGCATCGATCACCACATCGGCACCGAGGTAATCGGTGGTCTTCTTCATTTCCACCACGATGTCCTCGTACTCGGCAAAGTTCCAGGTCTCCGCGTGCGCAAAAGTGCGGGCCTTCTCCAGCCGGTATTCCAGGTGATCGACGACGATGACCCGGCCGGCGCCCATGAGCCAGGACGACTTGGCCGCAAACAGCCCCACCGGGCCGGCACCGAAGACGACGACGGTGTCGCCTTCGCTGATACCACCCAGCTGGGCACCGAAGTATCCGGTGGGGAGGGCATCAGTAAGCAGCACCGCGTCTTCTTCGTCCATCCAGTCCGGAATCAGCGTGGGTCCCACATCCGCGAACGGGACCCGCACAAATTCGGCTTGGCCGCCGTCGTACCCGCCGCAGGTGTGGGAGTACCCGTAGATGCCACCGACTGCGGTGGCGTTCGGGTTCACGTTGTGGCAGTTGGAGTAGAGCCCGCGCTCGCAGAAGTAGCACGATCCGCAGTAGATGTTGAAGGGAACCATGACCCGGTCGCCGACGCTCAGGTGCTCCACCGAGGAGCCAACCTCATGGACCACCCCCACAAACTCGTGCCCAAAGGTGGTCCCCACCCGGGTATCCGGCATCATGCCGTGATAGAGGTGCAGGTCAGATCCGCAGATCGCGGACGCTGTCACACGCACAATGGCGTCATTGGGATGTTCAATCCGCGGGATGTCCTTTTCTTCGACCCGGACCTTGTACGGTCCGCGGTACACCATTGACCTCATCTGTCTCCCCGGTTTCGAAGCATGCTGCTTTTGAAAGCCCCCTGATGGATTCACCAGACTGCCTCCCCGGGCGGGAAGTCGTCAAGGGTGGCCAGCTGACGATTCCCTATCGTCTCCGATGGGCGAGGGCAGCTTGCGTGCCTCTGCTGCCGCCGGGGGAGTTGAGGTGAGGAGCTCGCTGTAGACAGCTGCCGCATCGGCCACCGGCCGCAGCTCTCTCCGCACCGATTGCCCGCGTGCCACCGCAAGGATCAGGCGCACCGTCAAACCCACGGCGAGCGCGCCCCAGAAGCAGGTCAGCAACAGGTTCACCACCACAGCGGCGTCCCGGCCCGCCGCCGTCAGCCCCACGACGACGAGCAAAGCGGCCGCCCCGAGGACCAACGCCAGACTTCCGATTCTCCGCATACCTGCACCCCCTTTCTGCAGAGGGTACGTCACGACAGCGGCCGTGTGCCCGGCCGCCGCCGCCCCTCCCAGCTGGGCACTCCTAAACATCCCTTGCTAAAGCGTTCTTTAGAATGCGCACTGTGGGCATGATTCCTGCCCCGAACGACAACAGCGATGCCTCCGGCCCCGACAGCCCCTCTACCTCGCGTACGGGGACCTATGCGGCGCGGGCCGGGGAGGAGGTCATCGCGGATCCAATCCGCATCAGGGCCCTGGCCCATCCGCTGCGGCTTGAGCTGCTGGACTTTTTGGACGACGTTGAGCAGGCAACGGCAACAGAGTGCGCAGCGGCGACAGGTGAATCCGTTGCCAGCTGCTCCTATCACCTGCGCATGCTGGCCAGGCACGGCTACATCGAACAGGCCGGCAGGACGGGCCGGGAGAAGCCGTGGAAGGTTCTGTCCCGGGGGAGATCCCATGTGCCCGACCGAAGCATCCCCGGCTCAGTGCATGCACTCTCCACAATGGCGGCCATCCATGTGAACCGGCAGCTGGACCGCATCCAGTCCTGGCTCCGCCGCGCGCCCCAGCTGCCCTTTGAGGACATGGACGTGGCAACCATCTCCAACTCCAGCTTTTATGCCACTCACGAGGAAATCCGAAAGCTGCGCGATGACTTGATCCGGATGGGCGGCCGGGCGCAGCCGGGCAACAGTCTGCACCCGCGGGCGGCAGCGCATGAGCCCCACAGCTTCCGGATCCTCCGTCACCGATATTGGCACCAACCGTGAGGCCCTCAGTCTCCCGGCGTTCCGTCGTCTGGCCCTGGCCTGGCTGTTCTCCAACTTCGGTGACTCCGTCCTGTACCTGACGGCGGCGATTTGGGTCAAACAACTCACGGGCAGCGACGCGGCCGCCGGTTTGGTCTTCGCCGCACTGGGGTTGCCGGCGCTCCTGTCTCCGCTGACCGGAAGGCTCGCTGACCGGTACCGCCGCAAGCCCCTGGTGATCATCAACAACATCTGCGCTGCCGCCGTCGTCCTGGTCCTGCTCGCCGTCCGCGATGCCGATCAGCTGTGGCTGGTCTACGCGGTGGTCTTCGTCTATGCGAACTCGTCCTATGTCACCGCTGCGGCGCAGTCCGGCCTGCTCCGCGATCTGCTGGCGGACCGGCTCCTGGCGCCGGCCAACGGCATCCTCAGCAGCATTGACCAGGGCCTGCGGATTGTCTCACCGTTGCTGGGCGCCGGCATGCTGGCGCTGTGGGGCATGGAATCCGTGGTGCTGCTCGCATGCGGGTGCTTTGTGGTGGCCGCAGGCATACTCACCACTCTGCGGATCAAGGAGTCGGTTTTCACGGAGGATGGCGAAGAGACCTTCTGGCAGAGCACGACGGCGGGGTTCCGCTTCCTGGCCCGCCACCCGCTGCTTCGACCGGCGCTCGTCACCATGTCCATTGCGGTTGGCGCTGTGGGAGTCATCAATGTGACCATTTTCGCCACCACTGAGCAGGGCCTGGGACAGCCACCTGAGTTCCTCAGCGTACTGCTTGGCGTGCAGGGGGCGATGTCAGTCCTTGGGGGCCTTGCTGCTTCCCGGGTAATCCGCAGGTTTGGCATCCGGACCACGATCGCTTTTTCCGTGGCAGTGCTGGCTGTGGGCGTCCTCCTGACGGCGTCGCCCTCGCTGCCGGTTGTTTTCGGCGGCACGGTATTGCTGGGTATCAGTGCTCCCTGGGCAGTCATCCCCTTTGTCACGCTGCGCCAGCGCGAAACGCCCGCCCGAATGCAGGGCAGGACTGCGGCAGCAACACATGTGGTTCTCAATGTTCCCCAGGTAGCTGTATCGATGGCAGCGGCGGCGGTGATCGGCGTTGTCGACTACCGTGTGCTGATTGCAGCGACAGCGGCCGTGTGCCTGGCGGCCGTACTGCCACTGCTGAGCCCGCGGACCCGCGCGGAGGCGGCTACGGAGGGAACTTCGGGGCCATAGGGCTGCCCGCTGGGATGCGATCATCGAACAGGTGTTCGATCAATCAGCGGTGTGTGTTCCGAGGTGCTTTCCACGGGGACGGCACTCGACACGGGGCACTCCTGCGCTCGCCGCCAGTTTGCCAGTTGCCAGGCGCTCGCTGATCATCTCAACCAGCCGCTAAGTCATTCCGAGTGGCCATATCCGTTGATGGTCCCTGTCGGTCGTCGTGGCGCTAATGACCGGTACACATGACCAGTGGGCGTCCGCGTCAGCACAGGGTGCCGCCCCAAGTACTGGAGGGTGGCCGTGAACGCTCCGGTTGCCGGTATGGACGGTAGGGGCGGCGTCCCCGGCGCCGTCAGTGACCACCTTGGCTTGATTGCATGCCACGCACAGCCCCTGAATATTCTCCGCCCTGGTGAGACCGCCCTCTCGGAAGGGACGGATATGGTCATAGTGCCGGATTGGTGCACCGCACCACGGCATCCGGCAGACCTGGTCACGGGCAGCGATCAGCCGGGCCAGACCGTCGGGCACCAGCCGCGCCCGGGAGTCCATGCCGGTGAGCCGGCCGGTGTCGGGAGCGACATAGAGACGGCGGAGCCAAACCTCAGTTTGCGGATCCGGGCGAAGCGGCTTCCTGCCCCAGCCGGCATTGTTGCCCGCTGCCCCAGCTGCACCGCCCGGATCATCCTCATCGGATGCATTGTCCGCATCGCCGGGTGACTTATCCCCGCCGGGCCGGGAGCCGCGGACGAGATCCCGCGCCCACTGTGCCGGCACCGTTCCATAGCCGTTCAGCACTGCAGGTTCAGCCCCATCGGGAACAAGACTTGCGGAATCTCCGCCTGAACGGCCCCCAGTCATCTCGTTGCCGGCTGCGGCTCCAGCATTTGCGGCGGGTGCGACATGGCTGGCAGCGGATCTGCTGCTCTTTCCGGCCTTGGCTGGACGGAAGCCGGAGATGGGAATGAGTCCGTGCAGCATCGTCCGATCCGTCATGATCAGCTGCACCTCAATTCGTGCATCCTCGGCCCGGGCCTGCCCGGTCACCCGTTCGACCAGTGTGTCCACCATGATCTGGCCTCGCCCCCGCGGATCTCCGGACGCACGCAGCCGGTCAGCCTCCCGCGACAGGGCAGCATAGACGCCAACACCCTGAGTCACGGGCAGCAAGCCGGTCAGATAGGTCATGGTGTCAGGTGCAGGGCGACAAGAGACATACCGTTCCGAGACGGCCTTTGCGGCACGGTTAACCACACTGTGCGGATCCAGGCCATAGGAGAGGGCCTTGACCCTGGCGATCAGCTTCGCATCCCCGAGCTGTTCAAGCTCGGCGAGGTTTCCGGCGATCTGCTCGTCCACACACTGCCGGTCCGGCAGGCTGAGGCAGGCCGTTTCCCGTACGAGGATCGTGGCCCGATATTCACTGATCGCCCCTTGGGAGAGGGCATTCAAGGTATGGGGCATCTCGGTGGTGAGGATTCTCGCCAAGCCCAGCAGCTGGGTTCCGCGGCGGGGAGACTCCCGCCGAGCCAACCCGATCTGAGAGCCAATTCCCCGGCCGAGCTGATCAGCCTTCAGCCCGGCGCGGGCCTGGGAGCGACGGCTCGAGGCATCGAACGCCGCCGTTGCGCGTGCCTGCGCTGCCGCGACCGCTGACTTCAGGTCTTCCAGGGCACGGATTTCGTCGATCAGCCGGGCCCGCTCAGCAGCCTCCAGATCCACCAGCGCAGGGCCGGAACCTGCTGCGGCTCCCAATACGCGCTCGCTTACGTCTGTGAATCCAGTGCTTCGGTTGCCGCCTTCGGCAGCTCGAGAGTAGTACATGCGTTCGATTTTAGTTGCGAAGGCCACACTTTACGGCGTTCCGAATTACCGGACATCCGGCGAAAGTACCTGTTTTTTGGAGTCGTGAGACCCGATCTGCGACTGAGCCTGCAGCCCCGCCAGCCAGAACCCGCCGTCGTCGTTCCTGCCAGGAGGCGGCGGACGGGACTGGAGGGGTAGGGAGACAGGGGCCAGGCACTCTGGACGGGGGACAGGGGGCAAGGGTAAGGAACAAAGGCCAGGGAACAGGGCATGGGCTCTGGAGGCGGACCAGCTGCGTGGCTAAAGTGCAAACGTGGAGCCCTCCCATCATCAACGGCTCAGCCGAACTTTCGTGTGGGTCGCGTGCGCCGCGGGTGCGGTGCACGCAGCCTTCAGCCTGTACTGGGCCGTCGGCGGCAGGTGGCTTCTGGCCACAGTGGGTGCATGGGCTGTCGAGCACGCAACCCAAGCTCCGCTTGAGGCGGGTCTGGTGCTGGGCGCCATCGGCACGGCAAAGCTGCTGGCCGCCGCGATTCCGCCAGCGGTTATCTACGGGCAACTGCCGTGGCAACGGTTCTGGCGTGCCCTGAGCTGGATCGGCGGCATCTTTCTGACAATCTACGGGGCGGCTAACACCGTCACCGGCGCTGCGGTGCTGGCGGGAGCCATCCGTCCGGCAGGCGGTTACGACGCCGCCGCAATGGTTGGCCACGCCTGGCTCTGGGATCCTCTGTTTCTCGTGTGGGGTGCAGCGTTGTGTCTGGCCCTCTGGTTCTCCCGCAAGGAGCCACAGTCTCTTCCGTAAATCAGTGTCTTCCTTAAATCAGGGTCCCCACTGAATCAGCCCCCGGCCGCCCGCCGTTCCAGCATCTCGCGCTCGCGGACATTCTTGGCCAGTGCTGCGGCTGCGGCGAATTCTCCGCGCGCCTCCTCCAACCGGCCAAGACGAACCAGCAGTTCGGCACGGACGCCGGGAAGCAGATGCGACCGGCGGAGGGTACCCTGAGCCACAAGCTGGTCCACGATGGCGAGGGCGGTGGCCGGCCCCGTGGCCATGGACACCGCCACGGCTCGGTTGAGCTCGACCACCGGGCTGGGCGCCACCTGCCCGAGCGCCTCATACAGCAGCACAATCTGCGCCCAATCGGTGCCGTC
Source organism: Arthrobacter sp. zg.Y820 (assembly GCF_030125555.1). Taxonomy (NCBI): domain Bacteria; kingdom Bacillati; phylum Actinomycetota; class Actinomycetes; order Micrococcales; family Micrococcaceae; genus Arthrobacter; species Arthrobacter sp. zg.Y820. Next base: position 10,112 of record NZ_JASKLX010000008.1, on the reverse strand, counting down.
AAGACGGGGAGCCACGGCATGGCATTCCGCGATGGCCGCCTGCAGGGCGTAGCTTCCCCGCCCCCGGCCCAGCGAATCGGCCCGGGCAAGGGCGGCCCGGGCGCGCTGGATCTGAGTCCGGTCCCACTGCGTCCGGTCCTGGTCGGCCAGCAGCACCGCAGAGCCGTCGGGCCGGGTCCGGGCCGAAAAGCGCGAGGCCTGGAACTCCATGAGGGCGACGAGCGCCTGGGCCTCAGGCTCCTGCGGCACCAGTCCGGCCAAAATCCGCCCGATCCGCAGTGCTTCACCGGCCAGATCAGGTCTGATCCAGGTGTCCCCGGAAGTTGCAGCGTACCCCTCAGTGAACATGAGGTAGACGACACCCAAAACACCGCCGAGCCGTGGCCCCCATTCATTTGGTTCGGGGACTTCGAACGGAACCTTGGCGGCGGCAAGGGTTTTCTTGGCCCTGACAACGCGCTGCTGCACGGTGGCAGCCGGGAGGACGAAAAGCCGGGCGATCTGTTCGGTGCTCAGGCCGCCGACGACCCGCAGGGTCAGGGTGACCTGAGCCTGCCGGGACAGCACCGGGTGGCAGGCAGTGAACATCAGGCGGAGCACATCGTCGGGCACCGGATTCCAGTCCACGCCGCCTTCGTCCGGCATTCCGGTTGCCAGCACCTGGTACCGGTCTTCCAACCTGTCGGCCCGCCGCCAGGCATCGATGGCCCTGCGCTTGGCGACGGTGGTGAGCCAGGCTGCCGGATTGCGCGGCACTCCGGCCTGCGGCCACTGCGCCAGGGCCTCGGCAACGGCCTCCTGGGCGACGTCCTCCGCAAGACTGACGTCACCGGTGACGCGGGCCAACGCCGAGACAATGCGGGCACCCTCGATGCGCCAGACCGCCTCAAGGCGGCGGCTCACAGCCGCCGCCGGGGGAGAGGCAGCTCCGGGCTGATCCGTGGCCATGGCTCGCTCCTTCACCGAAGTAAGGACGCTGTGCAGGAACACTGTCTGCGTCTTCTACTATCCCGTCGATTCGAACTCAGGGATATCGACGGCAGCTGGAAAAATAGCGGCGCCTTCCACAGGCTGTTCCTCCTCGCTGCACCGCGCTCTGCCGCCTGGCTCTGGATGCTGGCGCTGGCTGCCGTTTTCAGCCAGACCGCGATCAACCTGGCCCGCCCGCTCATCTCCTACAAGGTCCTAGCCCTCCGAGGTGACGCGGCGGCGGTGGGCGCGGTCTCGGCGTCGTTCGCTCTGCTGCCCGGGATGGCGGGACTGGCCGCGGCTCCGCTGGGACCCAGCGGAGCCGTCTGGACTTCCTGTTTGGTGATGTCGCTGAGTGCTGCCGTGAAGGCGCCCTCGGCGAGGCGGGGCAAGGACGCCTGACCCGGGGCTCGTCGTTGTGGTGAGCCGCCGCTGTTCAGCTACCCGTTCTCAGCGCGCAGCTTTTCTTCGACGTCGCGCCATCCCTCTTCCTTTTGGATGTACTCGTTGTCCGCGAAGTCGGCAAAGTCCGAGGCATCAGTGACCCGGCGGACTTCCAGCTTTGATCCGGGTCCGAGGGGGCAACGGCCCGCCCACCCCGCAGCCTCTTCCTTCGAGGCGGCCTGAATGATCCAGAAGCCGTTGAACAGTTCATGAGTCTCGCCGTATGGTCCGTCGGTTACCAGCGGCGGATCCTCGGCGAAGTCGACGACAAAGTTGTCCTGGATTGCGTCGGCCAGCCCCTCGCCGGCCAGCAGGACGCCGGCGTTGATCATTGACTCGTTGTAGGCGCCCATCTGGTTGATGACCTCTTCCATGGGCAGCTTTTGATAGGCCGCCTTGGCCTCGTCGGTGGAACGCATGATGAACATGTACTTCATGGCCTGCTCCTTAGTCGCGGTGGGGGACACGCTGGGGGAAGCACTGTGCGTCTTCCACTATGTCGTCGTTCGGGGCTCCGGAATATCGACAGCGGCAAAAAACTGCTTAGCCCTTCACCGGCCCGCGCGCCGCGGCCGCATCAGTTCTATTGACCAGGTTGGGACATGGCCGCGACTGCTCGTGGCTGCACCTTGCGGTAGATCGCAGGGCGGGAGATGGCAAGCAGTTCAGCCAGTCCAGCCTGGGCGTGCTCACCTTTGTCGTGCAGTGATGTTCCCGGCGTCAACCCCGAAGGGCGCCAATACATCCCACTGAGCTGTGGGGCCGTGTTCGTTAGTCGAGCCGCGTGCAATCTTTCGCTCAGACAATGCAGATAAGGTGCCCTTACCGTGCATGTCACCGTACGGGTCTTACATGCATCGGCGGTGGCTATGGAATGTGGAGCTTTGCAGGAATGCTGAAGTGCACCGTGAGGGAGCTTTGCGGGAATGCTGAAGTGCACCGTGAGGGACCGGCTTACGGGCTACAAGAAGCTCGCTCACGAGGGCTGCTGGCAAGAGACTCTTAATCTGCGGCCCCTCGTCTAGGCTTCACCTATGGCGAATAACCAGGGAAATAAGAACTCGGCTCCTTCTATGTTTCTGCCATTGACCTTCAGCCTGGTGGTACTCATTCTCGGGTTGTGGGTAAGCGTCGCTACCGGCGAGTGGATTGCGATGATTTGCGCCGCGGGACTGGTCGTGATCCCAGCAGGAACGTATGGTGGTGCACGGCGTCGACCAAGGACCCCTGGCAAGTAGCCGGAAAGCAGCGGGTCGCTTCACCACCGAGGCCTCACCGCGATCCCATGGAGGATCGACTTTAGGGCGGCTCATCTCAGAATATCTGCGGCCGTTAGGCTGTGGATATGACTGCATGGAGCAGCTATCTGTTTGGGGTCTCGATTGTTTTCGGGGTGGCACGATAATGCTTGCTGAGAAGCTGCCGGAATGGTGGCGGCCGGTGCTGGACCTTGCCATGGTGCTAGCTGCTTCTGCTTTCCTAACGTGCTCCGTTCTGGAATATCGACGTCGGAGCGGGCAGCCGGCATCGTTTCCGTGCACACTTTGCGTCTAAGGTGCGTGGGGTCTGCGGATTGCAGCCGAATAGGAGAAATTTCGTTCTAGAGCGCCACGATGGTCCCTAAGACAAGTGGAAAGACAACAACGACACTCAGAAAAACGACGACGGCCGTGCGCCCCTTGGAATTACCCACGTTCACCGTCAAGCCGGTGCCTGTACCGGTGCGCTTGGGGACCAGGACGTGCGGATCCTCGGGATTGTTGTAGAACCCGCCCACGGTCCAGAGCTTTTCCTCTTCCTGCTCTGCTGCAGTGGGCCGGATTCCCCTATCCAATGCGGTGCGGCGCGCCCAACGTGAAGCGGCCGCGTAGGAGGCCAAGACGACTCCAAGGATCAACGCGGTTAGTAAAAGCGCTGGCCACAAAGGAACATGATCCGGATTCTTCCAACCTGCCACCGTCAGAAATCCGACAATGACGGCTAACAGGACGGAGGTGCCGCCCAAGGCTGCCACCGTGCCGCGGATCATTCCTTCCCTGCGGTAGAGCCCCCACGGAGTAGCGTCCCTATCTGGGGGAACCATCATGGGCACCGCCGCGGTGATCAGAGACAGAAAGATACTGACTCCGGCCCCCATCATCAAGGGGAAGAACACCGAGTTAAAGGACTTCGGGGACCAGGCATCAGGGTGCCCGCCTGCTCCCCAGTGGGTTGGAACTGTATCTGGAAGCGAGTCATAGTTGATTGCCCCGTAGGCGAAGCAGGACGCCAGGATAAGGATCGCTATGGGATGCAGCAGCCAGACCGGCCCGCGGCCGCGAGTGGTCGGTGTCTCAATGCCGGCAATCATGATGGGTAGCCTAACCGGGGTGGGGACCGATGCATAACTAGATCGATCCGGGCGCGTTTCGTAACGACAGGCACGTCTGCCATGCCATGTTCCTGTCGACAGCCTCCCGCCCCGGGTCGCGCTGGGGGATCGGCTTACGGGCACGGAGAGGTGCGTTGATCGGCACCTGGACCTTACGACAGAATGACGCGATGAGCAGCGACGGCGGGTGGTGGGACATCTTGGACACCGAGGGAACGCCGACCGGAGAGATCTTTCGCAGGGGTGCTGAGGGGTGGCCGTCCGGATGCTTTCATCTGGTTGTCGCGGTCTGTGCACAGCGTGAGGAAGGCAATTGTGCTTACCCAGTGTGCAGCTAACGAGTTCCCATTCAGTTGGGAGCTCCGTTCCCGGGCCGGAGTGCTCTGGCTGGTGAATCGAGCGCGAATGCAGCGAGCCGGGAACTGCGGGAGGAGTCGGGTCTAAATGTGGAGCCGTCGACACTGACACACCAATTGGCCGGTTTCGTCGAGACCTCAGCTCTCCTCGACTTCTACGTCACGCGCGAGGTCGAATGCGCGGCTGACGTTGCAACGTAGCGAAGTCATAGCGGCCGAGTGGTTGATGCCGGAGGTGATCGAACGGCGGCTGGCGGCGGCGTAATGGCAGATCCCTGGATCAACCGGCTGGACCCGCTATGGCCTTTGGTCAAGCGTGCGCTGAGCATTTCTCACTGAGGGATCGCCCTATGGGACAGCCCGGAGGAAGGCTCTGGCTAGAATCGGGGGCATGACAACGGGGGATCGACGAACAAGAGCAGCAGCACGCACCGAGATGAACATCCGACGAAGCACGTATCTCAGGTCACCGAGTGGACAACTTGGCTCGACGACTGCGGGTCTGGTGTTCGGTCTCGGACTAGCGGTCGCTGGCTGGTTCGCCATAGGACCCGATCACTTCGTCTACGCATTCGTTGTCCAGAGCGCCTTTCTCTTCATGGCGCTCCTGACAGGTCCAGCACTGGTGGACGTTGCCCGCTACCGCTACCGGGTCAGACCGTTCGAGCCACGGATTTACACCCTGCTGGGAGCGGAGGCACTCCGACGATTACTCGGCCTCGTCGGCTGGAACAGGATCATCGAACAGATGCGTCGAACAGAGCAAGGAGCATCAGTCACAGCCCGCTTCCTTAGAGGGACTGAGCAGTCCGAAACCGGTCACCTTCTCGGCTTCTCCGCCACCGCAGTACTGGCCATCATGGCCGCGGCTACATCACATCCTCGAGGTGCTGCACAGATTCTGCTTCTCGGGATGATCCTTCACTTGTATCCCGTCATGATCCAGCGCATCACGCGCTTTAGAATCACCAGCCGTCGAACCAACATCAATGGAAGCGGACACTGAAGGATCCTTCACCGGATGCTTCTTCCGGGCCCAGGTTGTTTCACGGGGCATGCTTGTTTTCGTGCCTTGGGTGTTTCGGTAAACGAGTTGGCGCATCACGCCAAACCATCGCTTCTCTTGAAAGCGGACAATTCGACCCGGGTTACCCCCTGCTTTCCGTGTCGCTCACCTTTTCCAAGTATCGGTCGAACTCCTTTTCACCCCGGACCCGGAAGATCTTGAATCCGTCCAAGATCTGCCGAAAAGATGCTGACTTGTAGTCTGATTTATGCGGCAAGTAGATTTGCTAAATGGACGCAAGGGTTCCTGCCGTTCATTTCGACAGCTGTCTGGCAGTTGTGTTTTAGGGTGAAGCCATGACCCCCGCCACAGCTGACGTTTAGCGGCGCTTCGCAGAGATTGAAGCGCGTCCCACCTCGCCGATGTACGCGGAGTGGGCGTCGTCCATTTCGGACGATCCGGCCGTGCTGGAATTGATCAGCGCGCTCCCGGGCATTAAAAAGCAGCCCAACCTGGTCTTTGCCGGCGCACGGTCCGCCGGTGCGCCGCTCGCCCCGTATCCCGAATTCCGCCATTGGCTTCTCAGGCATTGGCCCCGGGTTGAACCGATCATCAGGTCCCGGATGACCCAGACGAACGAGGCCAGCCGGTGCGCCGTGCTGCTGCCGCTGCTCAGCAGGATTGAGGGGCCGCTGGCGCTCATTGAAGCGGGAGCGTCGGCTGGTCTCTGCCTGTATCCGGATCGATACAGCTACCGCTATCGGAGCACGGCGGGGGAGCACCTTCTGCATCCGGCGGACGGACCCAGCGCCGTCGAGCTTCCCTGCTCCTTCGACGGCCCGACTCTGCCCTCCCGGCTGCCCGATGTGGTGTGGCGTGCCGGGATCGACCTGAATCCCCTGGACGTTCGTGACAGCGCGGACCTTGAGTGGCTCGACACGCTCGTGTGGCCGGAACACGAGGCCCGCCGGACCCGCCTCCGGGCGGCGGCCTCCATCGTCGCAGCCGACCCGCCGCACCTGGTCCGGGGCGACATGGTGGAGGCCCTGCCCCGCCTGGTCTCCGAGGCTCCGAAGGACGCCACGGTGGTCGTGTTCCACAGTTCAGTGCTGGTCTACCTGGACCAGGAGCGTCGCTCCCGCTTCCTGGACCTGGTGCAGTCCCTGGACGTGACCTGGATCAGCAACGAGGGGGAGCAGATTGTTCCGGCCATCGCAGCCCGCCTTCCCCGCGGCGCCGGCGGCAGGACCGTCCTGGCTCAGGACGGGACTCCCCGGGCGTTCACCGGACCGCACGGACAAAGTTACGAGGCGTTCGAGCCGCTGGCAGCACTCGGGAAGTGACAACCAGGGCGCCGCGCCGGGTTCACCCAAGTACACTGTGTACACAACTGTTCACAGGAGGACGTATTGGCATCGAATCCGGCGGGTAATCCGTTCCGGCCCACTGCAGGAGCCGAACCACCGCAGCTGATCGGCCGCGCCGGACTGCTGGACGAGTTCGCGTACGGACTGCGCATCCGTTCAGGCGCCCCGGGACTCCTGACCATCTTTACCGGCGCCCGGGGCATCGGCAAGACGGTCATGCTGGGCGAGGCGGAGGATGAGGCACGCAGCCAGGGCTGGGCCGTCGTCTCGGAGACCGCAACGCGCGGTTTCCTGGGTCGCATCGGCGAGTCCATGCGCGCGCACGCCGAGGAGCTCGGCGACGGGCCGCCCGGGCGCAGGATCACCGGAATCAGCGCCGCCGGTTTTTCGCTGACCACCGAACTGCCGCCCGAGCAGCAGACCGGATGGCGCCAGGTGGGCGAGCAGTTGTTGCGCCTGCTCGACGCCCAAAAAACCGGGCTGGCCATCACCCTGGACGAAATTCACGGTGCCGACCGGGATGAACTGGCCCAGCTCGCCGCCTCCGTGCAGCACTTCATCCGCGACGGGCTGCCGATCGCGCTGGTCTTCGCCGGGCTTCCCGCGGCGGTGTCCGACCTGCTCAATGAAGGAGTGGCCACGTTCCTCCGCAGAGCCGATCGGATCGATCTGCACGCTGCGGCCATCGACGAGGTGGAGGAGTCCTACCGGGAGACCTTCGCGGGTCTCGCCCATCCGCTGGATCCGGACCTGATCCGAACGGCCGCCGTGTCGACCGGCGGTTATCCGTTCCTGATCCAGCTCATTGGCTACCACCTCTGGCAGCTGGCCGAGGGCACCGACGGCCCGATGACCGCCGAAACCGTCGATCTGGCCCTAGCCGCCGCCCACCGGCGGAACACGCGCGTTGTCATCGGTGCGGCGCTCTCCACGGCGTCGCCCAAGGACCTCGACTTCCTCCGGGCCATGTCCGAAGATGACGGGCCGGCGTCCACCGCGGATATCGGAAAGCGGCTCGGTGACCAGAAAAACACGATCGGCAACTATCGGGCCCGGCTGATTGACGCTGGCCTGGTCCAGCCGGCCGGCCGAGGACTGCTGGACTTCGCCATTCCGGGGTTGCGGGAGCACCTGCGCCGCACCTGACGTCCGGCACGGCACGGACTTATCCGGAAAACCGGCTCTCCGGCCGGGCGGGAAGGTCCTCGAGTTCACTGACCAGCGGGCTGGTGGCGGCGTCGTGCGTGATGGCCGAACCGAGCTCCGCCGCAGCCTGGTGGTAGGTCCCGGCAGCCACGACGTCGGCGATGGCCCGGGCGATCCGCGGCGTCCGTGCACGGCGGGGGAGTGCGACGCCGGCACCTCTCACCGTGACACGCACGGCGTTGTCCGACTGGTCGCGGCCATGGGCAAGAATAACCATCGGCACTCCCGCAGCAAGTGACTTCATCACGGTGCCGTGGCCGCCGTGCGTGACCACGAGGCGTGCCTGCCGCAATATCTCCTGATGCGGAGCGGAGGCGACGACGGCGACATTGGCCGGCGCTCGAATCGCGTCCGGCCGGACGGCCGGCCCGGTGGTCACCAGCCCGCGCAGGGGAAGGCTCCCAAGTGCGTCCACAATGCGCTGCAGGCACTCGGCCTGGTTCTGGAATGTTGAGGACAGTGCAACGAGCACCAGCGGGTCATCACCGGACGTCGGCGCCCAGCTGTCGTTGACCGCCCATGACGGGTCGTCCAGCACTGGTCCGGCATAGCGGACGTTTGGCGGCAGCGGCGCGGGGAAGTCGAACGAGGCCGAGGTGAGCACAAGCTCACGCCTGGCGTGATGAAGCTGGTCCCAGGAATGTGCAATTGGCGCGAGCCCGTACTCTGCGCGAAGGGCATTGATGCGGGGCAGGGCATACCGGTCGAACACAGATGTGCTTGCCGTGTCCGCGGCCCAATCCCGCACGCGGCCCAGTGGGCCGCGGGCTGGCTGCAGCCCTGCACCGAACGGCGGCCGGCCCGGCGCGGGCAGGGCGTACAGATTCGGGAACAGGACGTCGAAGGGGACACCGCGCCCCTCGGCAGCGATCATGGCTCCGATGGCGGGGAAGGAGGTCAGCACCAGGTCCGGCGCCAGCTGCTCGAGGGCCCGGACCGTGTCCCGCGCCTGCGCCGGGGCCGGACCGGCAAACATGTGGTCGACGGTGCCGCGCAGCAGGCTCCTCGGGGTGCGGAGCTGCCAGTCCTGAAACTGGCCCCGGCTCTCGGTCCAGGGAATGAACGAGGCACCGGTGGCGTCCACCTGGTCGGCCATCGATTCCTCCGCGAGAACGGTGACCCGGTGGCCGCGGTCGAGGAGCCGCCGGGCGACGCCGAGTTCGGGCGGCACGGTTCCTCCGCCGTCCGTCAGCGCAAACAGATAATTGTTGACCGGTCCGGCCGGAGGGCTTGGGGCTGATGTCTCATTCATTGGCTTGACTCCCGGATTCTGCGTGCTGCTTCATCGGTCGCCGCTCAGCTACCCCGATTGTCCCACCGCCACAGCAGCGCGTCAGCAGGCCCCGGAAAGCCGGCAGGGGAGCCCCTTCTCGGCACTACTTGACATAATGTAGATTATCGGCGTTATATCCAAGCCCGCCGGAAGGGGTTTACCGTCAAATCAGCAACCTGGTGTTCGGGCACTCAATCCCCCGGATTTCGGCCTTTATTTCCGCGGCCAGCAGCTGCTGGCAGCTGCTCTTCCGGGCCCGCCGGCCGCTCCGGGCCGCAGCAAGCCAGAATGGGCCCAGACTGCACCTACAGGTCGCACCAAAACGCGGCACAACCCCTCCCGGATGCCCTGCCGAATGAGTTGACATAACGTCCCCCGGCATCGACGAACGAGTAAATTCTCCTGAGCCTGCTTGTTGACATAACGCGTCCCCCCCCCCGGGTCAGCCGGCCCCGCAGCTCACCCGCCAGCTTGTCATAACGTCCGTTCCGGCGTCCGGACAGCGAAGCCCAACCTGACATAACCGACAGTCCCGGCCCGTCCCCCCGCAACGTTCCCGGCCCGTTCGCAAGCCCGAACTTCCTTAAAACTGCCCAAAAAATAGGACGCCGATCACTTCCGCAGAAGCACAACAGGCCCTAAGATATGCCGTCACGCCTTCAGTTGGTGAAATCGGCCCATCTGCCTATATGATCTACGCTCAACCCCCCAAAATTCAGGAGATAAGCACTTTCCATGGCTACTGATTACGATGCTCCGCGCGTCAAGGAAGAAGACCGCCCCAGCGACTCCCTTGAAGGACTGAAAGCCCAGCAGCGCGGCGGCGCAATGACGGCTGTTCGGGACGTCGCTGACGAGACGGATGCCATCGACGGTTTCGAACTTCCCGGTGCTGACTTGTCCGGCGAAGAACTGCTCATCAAGGTTGTCCCGGCCCAGGCTGACGAGTTCACCTGCATGTCCTGCTTCCTGGTGCGGCACCGCTCACAGATCGCCAAGGAGAAGAACGGCGACGCGTACTGCGTGGACTGCGAAGGCTAGGACCACTGCTCCCCCGGCCCGGGGGGGCGGGGGGGCCCGGCGCCGCCCCGGCCCGGGGGGTTTTTTGGGGTGTTGTGTG
>NZ_JASKLX010000007.1:0-54370 GCF_030125555.1 Arthrobacter sp. zg.Y820 | reverse complement strand
GGGTGCACTCGTAGGGATGGGACCACGGCCCCCCGGCCCGGGGTGCCCGCGGCTCCGCCGCGCCCCCCGGGCCGGTTCTTTTTTGCCTCATTCAGTGTCAGTCGGCACCCGTGAAGGTCCAGCAGCTGGCCTGATCACGGCGGAAGGCAACTAGGATGGGGCGGTGCCCACAGAAACTCCCCGCATCCGCGATCTGGTCCTTCCACTGCTGGAAACGGAGCTGCCGCCGATCGTCCAACTGGGACATCCCGCTCTCCGCCAGCCCGCACTTCCCTACGACGGGCAGCTGACCGCCGGAGAGCTCAGTGCACTCATCACCCTGATGCGCCGGGTGATGCATGCCGCTCCTGGCGTTGGGCTGGCAGCGCCGCAGCTGGGCATCCCGCTGCAGATTGCCGTCCTGGAAGATCGGTTCGACGCCGATCCGGACATCACCGACGTCCGCGACCGCCACCCCCTGCCGTTCTTCACTGCAATCAATCCCCGCTACACGCCGGTGGGCGCGGAGACTGCAGAGTTTTTCGAGGGTTGCCTCTCCTTTAACGGTTATCAGGGCGTCGTGGCGCGTGCCCGATCCGTCTCGCTGCACTTCACCGACTCCGACGGCGCTGCCGTGCGCCGGGACTTCCAGGGCTGGCAGGCCCGGATTGTCCAGCATGAAACGGACCATCTGCACGGCACCGTCTACGTGGACAAGGTCCTGACCCGCTCACTGTGCAGCAACGCCGAATACCTGCGCCGCTGGGCCTCGCCGTCCATCGACGAGGCCCAGCGGATCCTGGGCTTCTAGGCTTCCGGGCGGCTTACGCGTTGCCCGGCTTCAGCCACTGCTCCCACCAGCGCAGGACGTGCTCAAAGCGCTGCCGCCGGTGCCACGGAGTTCCGGCCCGGGACAGCTCGTGGTTCTCGCCGGGGAACAGCAGCAGCTCCGCCGGAACGCCGTGCTGTTTCAAGGCGGTGTAGTAACGCTGGGCCTGCTCCACCGGACAGCGCAGGTCTTCCTCGGAGTGGATTACCAGCGTGGGGGTGCGCACGTCACCAACACGGGCCATGGGGCTCTGGGCGAGCACCTGATCAGTGTTGGTGCCGGTGTACTCGGGACCAAAGAACCAGCCGATGTCCGCCGATCCGGTGAAGGACAGCGGATCCAGGAAGCCGCGTTCCACGATGGCTGCGGTAAACCGGTGGTCGTTCGCCGTCGTCCAGGCGCTCAGGTAGCCGCCGTAGGAGCCGCCCATGACTCCCAAGCGGGCGCCGTCGAGCTCCGGATGCGCTGCCAGCACGCCCTCCAGGAAGGCCAGGACGTCGTCCAGGTCCCTGGTTCCCATGGCTTCCTTGATAACCCGGCCGTGCGCCTGTCCGTAACCTGCGGAACCGCGGGGGTTGCACTGCACCACCGCGTAGCCGGCAGCCGCGTACGCCTGCGCCTCGTCGAAATAGGCGCAGTCGAACTGTGCGAACGGACCGCCGTGGATGTTCAGCAGCACCGGATGCGGGCCCGGACCCTCGGGCAGGACCACCCAGCCGTGCACCGGATAACCGTCCCGGGACGGGTGGATTTCCTCGAGCGCGGGAGCCACCCTGGTGTCCTTCCGCAGCTGCGCCGAAAAATCAGTCAGCGGCCGCAGCCCGCCCGCTTCCAGCAGCGCCGCCTCCCCCATCGTGGTGCCGTCGGCATAGCTGACGACGACGGCGCCCGCCGCCGCCGCTGCGCCCTGGACCACGAGCGGGCCGGAGGCCAGCACCCGGCGCTCACCCCCGGCATCAATCTGCAGCAGTTCAACGGAGCCGCGCGTGCGGTTGAACACCAACACCTCCGACTCCCCCGCGGGCACGATGCCGCCTTCCGCCAGATCGGTATCCTCCGGGTCGGTGAGCCGCCGGGCCGGACCGTCCGAACCGGCCGGCAGCACGTACAGGGCAGTGTTGCGGGCCACAAAGTCCTTGCCGGTGCCGGAAAGGTCCTGGGCCAGGAAGTACAGCCACTGCCCGTCGGCGCTCGGGGTGGGCTCCGAAACTCCCAGGAGCGTTTCACTTTCAACTGCAGTGTTCGTCAGGCGTTCCGGTTCGGTCCCGGTCAGGGCCAGGGCGTAAATGTCCGAGACCAGGTCCTCGTCTGCGCCGGAGTGCAGCGCCACGGTGAACAGAACGTGCTTTCCATCGGCGGAGAACACCGGTGCCGTGGCGTCGGCGTCGGCATGCGTCAGCTGGCGGGCCTCGGGGAAGCCCCCGCCGATGCCGCCGTCAGCCGAGTCCCCGGCCTGTCCGGAGGCCTCCTTGGCCCGTCCAACCGGTGCGATCCAGGGCTCGGCATCCAGGGCGGGCAGGTCCAGCAGGAAGACCTGCACCCGCTTGTCCGCCGTGTAGCCGGCGCCGTTGGCCCGGTATTTGTAGCTGCTGATGAGCCGCGGGTCCTCGGCGCCGGGGCCAACGCCGTCGACCGTGCCGTACCGCCCGTGCGCCGGAACCCGGGACGAGAACACCAGCTGGGCGGAGTCCGGGGAGAAACGGAACCAGCTCACGCCCATTTTGGAGTCGGTCAGCCGGACCGGCTCTCCGCCTGCGGCGGGAACGGCGTACAGCTGCGGTTTGCCGCCGGGAACGGAGCGGAGGAATCCGAGCACTTCGCCGTCGGGCGAGAAACGCGGCTGGGTGTCCGCGAAGCCCTGGGTGATGCGCCGCGGAGTTCCGCCGCCCAGCGGCACTGACCAGAGCTGGCCCACGTAGGCGTCAGCGGCGAAGTCGGGCCGGGTTGCTGACACCACCGCCCGCGTGCCGTCCGGATGGATTGTAGGAACAGAGACAGAGTGCAGGAGATTCAGGTCACTTGGTTTCACCCGGTGAAGCCTACTACCGCGGGAATTCCCGGACGCCGCAGCGGCGCACCTAAGATGGAAGGATGCCCCCTGCTCCCGTGTCCCTGCTGTGCCCCGTCTGCCGCGGGCCTCTGGCCTCCCCGGGAGCAGGCGACGCCCCCGTCCTCACTTGCCCCGGCGGGCACCGGTACGACGCCGCACGGCAGGGATACTTCAACCTGCTCACCGGCTCCGGCACCAAATTCCAGGCCGATACCGCCGAGATGGTGCAGGCCCGGGTCGATTTCCTGGCCGCCGGACATTACCGGCCGATGGCTGACGAGCTCGCCGGCCTGGTGGCCGCTGCCACCCCCGAAGCGCCAACAGTGCTCGACGCCGGCGCCGGCACCGGCTACTACCTGGGCGTTGTCACGGAGAGGCTTCCGGCCGCTGACGCGGTGGCCCTGGACATTTCAAAGTTTGCACTGCGGCGCGCCGCGCGGGCGTTGCCGGCGGCCCGCTGCCTCGTCTGGGATGTGTGGCGCCCGCTGCCGCTGGCGGACGCCTCGGTGGATGCAGTGCTGAACGTGTTTGCACCCCGCAACGCCGCGGAATTCCGGCGCGTGCTGCGCGGGAACGGGGTCCTGGCCGTCGTCACGCCGCAACCGGCGCATCTGCAGGAAATCCGCACCCTGGCCGGGATGCTGGAGATCGGCGACGAGAAGGAATCCCGGGTCACGGGTGCCCTGGAGGAACATTTCCGCCCGGAACGGACCCTGCACTGCGAATACCGCATGCAGCTCTCCGCGGCCGACATCAGCAATGTCGCCCTCATGGGACCCTCCGCCCGCCACCTGGACCGGGAGGCCCTCGCCGGAAACCTTGCCCAGCTCACCGGCCCCGTCCCCGTCACGGCAGCGTTTTCGCTCCAGCTCTTTCGGGCAGCGGAACTCCCCCGAGGGGCCGGAGTATGACGCCGGACACGGAAAGCGGCACCCAAACGTTATAGTCGGCAACGGTGTTGCACGGACAAAACCGGTCCGCTTCAGGCAGAATGGGCAACACCGCCCGCACAACCCGACCGCCGGCCCATAGCCTGCGGAGCCGAAGGGAACGATATGCAGGACGTATACCAATGGCTGCTTGACTACGGCTGGGCCGTCTGGCTCGTGCTCTTCCTGGCCCTGGCCGCCATCGAAACGCTGACCCTCGACCTCTTTTTCGCCATGTTGTCAGTAGGCGCCCTGGGTGCCATGCTGGCAGCCCTCTTCGGAGCGCCGTTGTTTCTGCAGGTCGTGGTCTTCTGCATCGTGGCGCTGCTGATGATAGTCCTCGTCCGGCCGCTGGCGCTGAAGCACCTGGACCGGGGCCCCAAGGACCAGCGCTCCAACATTGACCGCCTCATCGGCGCACCGGCGCTCACCCTGGAAGCCGTCTCCGGCACCGCCGGAACCGTTAAGATCGGCGGCGACATCTGGACCGCGCGCACGCCTGACGGCTCCAGCCTGACCGCCGGCGCACCGGTCCTGGTGACCCGCATCGACGGGGCCACCGCCGTCGTCGTTCCCGCCCCTTCCGGTGCCCATTCCACCGAGGCGCATCCATCGGATGCCAGGCCCACTGACGAGCGCGGCAGCGAACAGCGCTGAGGAACCACCGCCGGAGACGGCGTTTTTATCCGGCGGCAGCCGCCGCCGGCACAGAACCAGGCGAGCCCGCTCGGGTCCGCCAAAACCTGAAGGGGGAATATGAGTCCCGGAACCACCGGCCTCATCATCATTCTGGCTGTACTGATAATTTTTGTCCTGGTCATCCTGGTGAAATCGGTCAAGATCATTCCGCAGGCACGCGCCGGCGTCGTCGAGCGGCTGGGTAAATACCAGCGCACGCTCAACCCGGGCCTGACCATCCTGATTCCGTTTGTGGACCGGCTGCTGCCGCTGCTGGACCTCCGCGAACAGGTGGTGTCCTTTCCTCCGCAGCAGGTGATCACCGAAGACAGCCTCGTGGTCTCGATCGACACGGTTGTTTACTTCCAGGTCACCGATCCGCGTGCCGCCACCTACGAAATTGCCAACTACATCCACGCGGTGGAGCAGCTGACCACCACCACCCTGCGCAACGTGGTCGGTGGCTTGAACCTCGAAGAAGCGTTGACCTCGCGCGACCGCATCAACGGCCAGCTGCGCGGCGTCCTTGACGAAGCCACCGGCCGCTGGGGCATCCGGGTGTCCCGGGTGGAGCTCAAGGCCATCGAACCGCCCCTGTCGATCCAGGACTCCATGGAGAAGCAGATGCGTGCCGAGCGCGAACGCCGCGCAACCATCCTGACGGCCGAGGGCACCAAGCAGGCCCAGATCCTGAACGCGGAAGGCCGCCGGCAGGCTGCCATCCTCGCTGCGGAAGGTGATGCGAAAGCCGACATCCTCCGGGCCGACGGCGAATCCCAGGCCATCCACAAGGTCTTCGAGGCCATTCACAAGGGCCGCCCGGATCAGAACCTGCTGGCGTACCAGTACCTGCAGACCCTGCCCAAGCTGGCGGAAGGAACCTCCAACAAGCTCTGGATCATCCCCAGTGAGCTGGGCGAGGCGCTGAAGGGCGTCGGCAGCGCATTGGGGAACTTTGTTCCCGACATGCCGGCAGCCAACGGCAGCACGCCGGCTGCTTCCGCGGCCAACGGATCGGTTCCGGACACCGCCGGGGCCGCATCCGGTCCGACAACAGCCGCTCCCACGGCGGAAGCTCCGACCCTCGCCGACTCCCCCGACGTTCAGCGCTAGCTGCCGCGGTTAGCGAAGCCGTCCGCGGCCGGTATAATTGGTTGTTTGCCGGGGTCTGTCCCTTGGCCCGCCCATTGAAACCGGTCGCGGACGTTCGCGTTGGAACATTTGGCGCGAAATCGGCGTTGAATTCATTGGGCCGCCTGCGGGACGGCACAGGAACTCGGATGCAGCCTCTGCGTTCGACGGCTCGGCGACACACACGTGAAGGTACCGGAGCGGAACGGTACCAACAGCACTACAGATGGGTCCCCTGTGGATCCTTCGGACTGAAGAGGGAGAAAAGATGAGCGATCGCAGCCTGCGGGGTATGCGCCTTGGCGCGCAGAGCATGGAGACTGAATCCGGCGTTGAGCCGGCTCCCCGCCAGCGGGTGGAATACCGCTGCGAGGACGGCGAACGGGTATTCGTGACGTTCGCCGCCGAGGCCGACGTTCCTCCGGTCTGGGTATCCAAGACCGGCAAGGAAGCCCTCCTGGTCGACGGCGAGAAGCCGGACACCAGCAACGACAAGCCGGTGCGTACGCACTGGGACATGCTGCTGGAACGCCGCAGCATTGAAGAGCTGGAAACGATCCTGCAGGACCGTCTGACTATCCTGCGCGAACGCCGCGGAGAGCGCACTTCTGCTTCGAAGAAGTAACTCCGCCGCATAAAGGGAGGGGGCTGCCGTCCGGCAGCCCCCTCCCTTTTGTTAACCCCGAAGGGTTAGCCGCGCTTGGTCAGCTTCTTCCAGCGGGCACCCAGGCCCCACTTGGTGACGTTGGCCATCGCTTCGAAGACAATGTTGCCGCTCATTTTGGAGGCGCCGAACTCACGCTCGACGAAGGTGATGGGCACCTCCTTGATGCTCAGCCCGAGGCGGGCCACACGGAACGTCATGTCCACCTGGAAGCCGTAGCCCACTGACTCCACGGCACTCAGGTCCAGCTTTTCCAGGGTGGTGCGCTGGAACGCCCGGTAGCCGGCGGTGATGTCCCGGACGCCGATTCCCAGCATCAGGCGGGAGTAGGTGCTTCCGCCCCTGGACAGGATTTTGCGGTGCAGCGGCCAGTTGACCACGGATCCGCCGGGCACCCAGCGCGAACCGATGACCAGATCCGCCCCTGCCTCGGCAGCGGCCAGCAGCAGCGGCAGCTGCTCGGGTTTGTGGGATCCGTCGGCATCCATCTCCACCAGGATGTCGTAGTCCCGCGCCAGGCCCCAGCGGAACCCGGCGATATACGCTGCCCCGAGGCCCTCTTTGCCTCTGCGGTGCAGGACATGGACCTGAGGATCGACGGCGGCGATTCCGTCCGCATAGGCGCCGGTGCCGTCCGGGCTGTTATCGTCCGCGATCAGTACATCCGAGTCCGGCACCGCCGCCCGCAGCCGCTGAAGCGTCTTGGGGAGGGATTCGATCTCGTTGTAGGTCGGGATGATGGTCAGGACGCGCACGCATTCGCCTTTCATTGGGAATAGGCTGCACGAACGCAGCCGTGGGGTCGGTACCCCGGCAAGACTTCCCAGTATATGGGAGTGAGCCTGCGCCAACGTCCAGCTCCAATGCCGCGCCGGTCACACACAAGGGCAGGCCCTGCCGCCTTCGGGCCAGCCCGGCCGAAGCCGGGGCTGTTTTCTACTGACGGTTGAGCCTGCCCTGGTGCGCACTGCGTACCTGGTCGGTACCCGGTTTTGGCCGCCGAGTACCCGGTCGGCACAGCGGTGCGGTGTGCGGTATTTCCTGCGCAGCAAATTCGGTTCCCCGAAGTCCGCCTGCGATTCCCTTAGCCTACGTGCTGTCTGATCTCTGTCAACAAGCTTCTGACTAGGTACTTTGACCGACGGTGCAGGTCACGCGGGCGAGCCGCCGCGGCTTTTCGGTGCGCCTGAACTCAGAAACCTACCGCCCGGTAGAGTTCGCTGCCGTCGTGGACGGTCAGCAGGCAGCGCGGCTGGTGTCCGGTATCCAGCGCCGGCAGCAGCGGGGTGCCCGCCCGGGGATCGGTGCTCCAGGAGGCACCCTTGGCATCGGGGGTCTGCACCATCAGCTCCTCGACTTCCCAGATGGCGTAGGACGCGGGCGCGCCCGGAGCCAGCTGGCCCAGCATGAAGTTTCCGGCCCCTGCGGCCCGCCATCCGGCCCTGGTATGGCCGATGAAAGCCGCCCGGGCGGAGATCCGCTCGGCCGGATTGGAATGGGAAATTGCGGCCCGGACGGCGGCCCAGGGATTCATCGGGATCACCGGTGAGTCCGACCCAAGGGCAACCATCACGCCGGCCGAAAGGAGGGACGCGAACCGGTTCATGGATCCGCTCCGCTCCCCCAGCCGCTGCTCGTAGAGACCGCCGGTGCCGCCCCAGGCGGCGTCGAAACCGGCCTGCATGCTGGCGACGGCGCCGAAGCGCACCAATTCGGCGATGGCGCCGTCGTCGGCCAGTTCCAAATGTTCCATGCGGTGGTGCGACGCACGGATGCGGTCCTCACCCACGGCGTCGGCCGCGATCCGCAGCCCGGCCAGGACCGTGTCCAGGCCGGCGTCGCCGATGACGTGGAAACCGCCCTGGAGACCGGCGCGGGTGGCCAGTTCCAAGTGTCGTCCGGCTTGCTCGGCGCTCAGGTACAGGGTGCCGCTGGACTCCGGGGCGTCGGTGTAGGGTGCGCGCAGGGCCGCGGTCCGGGCGCCGAGGGAACCGTCGATATTCAAGTCGCCGGCCAGCCCGATTAGCCGCCCTTCGAAGGGTGCGGTGATTTCGGCCAGTTCCGCCTCGGTCTGTGCCAGCTGTCCCCAGTAGGGAAGCACCTGCGGCAGGGGGTCCGCGCCCAGCGAGCCCTCCAGGCCCATCAGCTGGCGCAGGTCCTCGACGGGCGCAATGTGCGGCGCCGCCATTTCGGTCACGGCGATGATTCCCTGCCCGGCGGCGTGCTTCAGCGCAGCCTGCTGATAGCGCGACCGCTGCACCAGGTCCAGGGAGCGGGCGGCGGTGCGGGCCAGGGTGTGTGCGGCACGCACCACGAAGCCGTTGTCCCAGCCATCGTGCTCCGCCAGTTTCAGGGTGGCGGCGAGGGTTCCGGACACGACGGCGCAGTGCACGTCGGTCCGGGCCAGATACACGGGCCGGTCCCCCGAGGCGGCGTCCAGCTCCGCAGCCGTCGGCACCCGGCGCTCGGGCCACGCCGATTCGTCCCAGCCGTAGCCTGTGAGCAGCCCCTCAGTGCCGGCGGCAGCCTTGGCCACCAGCTCGAGGAGCTCCGCCAGCGAGGCCGCTCGGGAGAGGTCCAGGGCGGACAGCGCCGCTCCCGTTTCGGTGATGTGCGCGTGCGAGTCAACGAACCCGGGAGTGATGAGGGCGCCCTGCAGGTCCACGACCGTCATCCGTGAGTCCTGAATGGAGGTGGCGGCGTGTTCGGAGCCGACCCATGCCACGGTGTCCCCCTCCACCAGCATCGCCGTGGCGAACGGATCTGCCGCGCTGTAGACGGACCCGTTGCGGTAGAGCGTCAGCTGCGGGGTTCCGGAAGGAGGCTGGGTGTTCAAGGACTTACCTGTTTTCTGTAGCTGTGTGGTTGAAAGATCCCCGCCGACCGGATCGGGACGGCGGGGAGCTGCGGGGCGGCTTTGCCGGGCGGGTTATTCGCTGACCGCGGAGTAGGCGACGACGCCGCGCCGGATCAGGCCGATGGCATCGATGCAGCGCCGGCGCAGCCCGTCGGGCAGGTCCGGAACTTTGGCCAGCTGATCCAGCAGGTCAATGACCTGCTTGGTCCACCGCACAAAGTCACCGGCGGCCAGCTCGGTGCCGTTGAGCGCCAGCTGCAGGTGTTTGCCCTTGGCCCACTTGTACATCGGCCACACCAGGCCCAGCTCGGGTTCCCCAGTTTGCGGCAGCCGCTCCGCTTCCTCGATGTCGGTGAGGCGGGACCACTGCTGGACGATGAGGTCCATGGCAACCTCGAGGGAGACGCTGGGCAGCCGCGGCCGCACGCCCCGCTCCTCGCGCTTGGCCTGGTAGACCAGGGTCGTGGCCAGCGCCGCCAGCTCAGCCGCATCGACGTCGCTGAACGCGCCGTGCTGCAGGGACAAAGCGATCAGCAGGTCCTTCTCACCGTAGATCCGGCGCAGCTTCTGGCCGGCCGGAGTCACCGCCGATCGTCCGGTCTCGTCCGGAGCTACGTAGCCGTAGTGCCCCAGGACATCGCAGACACGGTCAAAGGTCTTGGCGATGGTGTTGGTGCGGCCTCGGATCTGCGCCGCGAGAGTGTCCGTCTCCCGGCGCAGCTTCCACCAGCGTTCGGCCCAGCGGGCATGGTTTTCCCGGTCGCTGCAGCCGTGGCAGGGGTGTGCGCGCATCTTCCGCCGCAGTTCAGTGATGGCCTGCTCCTGCCGGTCGGCGGCCAGGTGGAGCGCGCCGCGTTTGGCTGCCGCACGCGGGGGCCGGTGATCATGCAGGGCGTTGCGGACCGAGGAGGCCAAATCACGGCGGTCCTTCGCTGTCCGGGAGTTGAAGGATTTCGGAATGCGGATGTGCGAAACGGTTTCCACGGCCCCGTCCAGCTCGGAGGCGGTGATCCGGCGGATCTGCTTGTCCTCGGTCAGGACGGTGGTCCGTGCCTCCCTGCCCTGCTGCGCGTCCTGCGGCAGCACCACGGCATAGCCGGAGTTCCGGCCGCCCGGAATCAGGATGACGTCGCCCGCGGCCAGGGCATCCAGCGAGGCGGCGACGGCGGACCGGCGGTCCCGCGCGCGGGACTTCGAGGCCTGCGCCTCGGCGTCGGAGAGTTGGCGGCGCAGTGCCGCGTACTCGGTGAAGTCCCCCAGATGGCAGGTCATGGCCTTTTCATAGCCGGCCAGGGATTCCTCCCGGGACCGCACCTGCTTGGCCAGGCCAACGACCGAGCGGTCGGCCTGGAACTGGGCGAAGGAGGACTCCAGGATCTCGCGGGAGCGCTCACGGCCAAACTGGGCCATGAGGTTGATGCTCATGTTGTACGTGGGCCGGAAACTGGAGTTCAGCGGATAGGTCCGCCGGGAGGCAAGACCGGCGACGGCGGCCGGATCGGTGCCCGGCTGCCACAGGACCACGGCGTGGCCCTCGACGTCGATGCCCCGGCGGCCGGCGCGGCCGGTGAGCTGGGTGTACTCCCCCGCCGTGATGTCCACGTGCGCCTCGCCGTTGAACTTGTCCAATTTTTCCAGGACCACGGTGCGCGCGGGCATGTTGATTCCCAGTGCCAGGGTTTCAGTGGCGAAGACGGCGCGGACCAGCCCGGCGGTGAAGAGCCGTTCCACCACTTCCTTGAAGGTGGGCAGCATCCCGGCGTGATGGGCGGCGAATCCGCGGATCAGGCCCTCCCGCCAAGTCCAGAAGCCCAGGACTTCCAGATCGTCCTCGGGGATGTCCTGGCTGGCCTCGTCCACGATGCGGGCGATGGCCAGGCGCTCGGACTCGTTGGTGAGCCAGAGGCCGGATTCGACGCACTGCCGGACGGCACCTTCGCAGCCGTTGCGGGAGAAGATGAAGGTGATGGCCGGCAGCAGGCCCCGCTTCTCGAGCTGGGCTATGACGGCCGGGCGCGAGGCCTTCGGGATCCGGGTGGTCGGCGGCCCGGCGTGCCCGCGGCGCGGTGCGTCCCGGCGTCCCCCGCGGGAGGAACCGCGTGAACCGCCCCAGTGTCCGCGCTGGTTGATGCGCGACTCGGCGCGCGCCAGCTCCAGCAGCTCGGGATTCACCCGGTAGCGTTCCTGCACGCCGGCAGGCTGCTCGGGTTCGGCTGCCTCGTCGAAGGACACATCGGATTCAAACAGGTCCATGATGTCCCGGCCCACCATTACATGCTGCCAGAGCGGGACGGGACGGTGCTCGGAAACCACGACGTCGGTGTCGCCCCGGACAGTGTCCAGCCAGGCCCCGAATTCCTCGGCGTTCGAGACCGTTGCGCTCAGCGAGACCAGCTGCACGTCCGAGCGGAGGTGGATGATGACTTCTTCCCAGACGGCACCGCGGAAGCGGTCCGCAAGGTAGTGCACTTCATCCATCACGACATAACCCAGGTCATCCAGGGTGGCGGAGTTGGAGTACAGCATGTTCCGCAGCACTTCGGTGGTCATGACGACGACGTCGGCGTCCGGGTTGATGCTGGTGTCGCCGGTCAGCAGGCCAACCCGTTCCGCACCGTAGGACGCCGAGAGCTCCAGGTACTTCTGGTTGCTCAGGGCCTTGATGGGTGTCGTATAAAACGCCTTGAGCCCGCGCTCGAGGGCCATGTAGACGGCGAACTCCCCCACCACGGTCTTTCCCGCACCGGTGGGGGCGGCCACCAGGACGCCGCGGCCGGCCTCCACGGAGCGGCAGGCATCCGTCTGGAAAGGGTCAAGGTCAAACCCGAGCTGCTGCTCGAAGACCGCCAGCTTGGTCTTGGAGTGTTCGGCGAGTTGTTTCGCGGCTCTGTACCGCTCCGACGGGGAAGTCATGTTCCCAGCCTAGACTCTGCCCGCCCCCGGCCGCGCGTCCGGACCCGGGGCTCCGCCTTGGGCTGAAAGTCCGAACCGCACTGCCGGCAGCGCCTTACAGGTTCTCCAGCGGAGTGGCGGTGTCGGCGCTTGCGCTGACGGCCGCTTCGCGGGCCGCGTTCCGGCGATCCCGGCGCCTGTCGTTGACAAGGCAGATTCCCACTGCGGCCGCGAAAAGCACCAGCAGCGGCGCAGCCATGTAGAACATGGTGAGGGCGTCGCCGCCGGGTGCTGCCATGGCAGCGAAGACGCAGATCAGGAAGATAGTGATGCGCCAGTACTTGACGATCGTTTTCCCCCGGAGGATGCCGGCCATGTTCAGGCCCACCAGCACCACCGGAATCAGGAAAGCGATGCCGAAGGCCAGCAGGAGGCGGATCACGAAGGCCAGGTACACCGTAGCGGTGATGACGTTGGCGCTGCCCTCGGGCGTGAAGCCGGTGAGCACCTCAATGGCGCTGGGCAGAAGCAGCCAGGCCAGGTACACGCCGCCCAGGAACAGCGGCACTGAGGCAGCCATGAACCCGAGGGTCATGCGCCGTTCCTTGGTCTTGAGCCCGGGGGTAATGAAGGCCCACAGCTGGTACAGCCACACCGGGCAGGACAGCAGCAGTCCGATAAAGACCGAGACCTGGATCATCTGGTCAAAGGGTGTCGCCACGCCCTCGAAGTTGATCGTGGCGAAGCGCCCCTCCTGGTTGCCCACGTCCAGGACCGGACGGGTCAGGGCATTAAAGACCGGCATGTACAGGAAGAACCCGGCAACCGTGCCGAGGACCACGGCAATGCCGGCCTTGAACAGACGGTTGCGGGCTTCCCGCAGGTGCTCCTTGAGGGCCATCCGACCCTCAGGGTTGGAATTGCGCCCTTTGGTCAGCGCCACGGCCGTTACAGGCCGGTGGGCGGGTTACCCGCGGGGCGCTGATCCGGACCGGTTGTCCCGGTTGTTCCGGAGGCACGCGGTGCCGCCGGCGGCGTCTGGACCCCGGATGCTCCGGCGGGCGGGTTGGTGACGATCCGGCCCTCCACCGTCTCTTCGGGCGTGGAATCGGACGGGTTTTCGTCCTTCATCTGGCGGACCTCGGACTTGAAAATCCGCAGGGACTGCCCCATGCTGCGGGCCAGTCCGGGAAGTTTGGGTGCGCCGAAGAGCAGAAGGGCCAGAACGACCAGGATTACAATGTGCCAGCCTTGAATACCGTTCATGCCGGGTGTCCTTTCGTTTTGAGACAGTTTACGTCAGAGTCCTGGAAAGTCCCGCAGGGCGCGGGGCTGCCCGTTGGCCAGGCGCCGGCTGATCCGGCGTTCCCGGCGGCCGGCCTGGCGCGCCTCTTTTCCTTCTTCGTAGCGGACCTTCACCAGGATTGGATCCGCAAAAATCCCGAGTTCAGCGTCGGGAGACTTCTCTGCAGGCGGCGCAGCGGCGGGTGCTGAAACTGCCAGCGACGAGACCGCAGTCTCCGCTTCCCGCAATGTCGCCATGAGCTTGCGGAAGATCCGCCAGCCGATGAGGGCGTAAAAAGCGGCTGCGGCGACGATGAGCGCCGCCCATATCAAAATCCAGGACCACCAAGGCATGAGTCCAGCATAGTGCGGGCAGCCGCTGCGGGACGCATCGCCGCAGCGCGCCTCACAGCAGGAGGGCCGGCGGAGTCAGCCGTTCGACGCCGGAACCCCGTCAGCGGGCGGTTCGTAGTTCGCCAGCGCAGCGCGGAGCCACTCCTGCGTCTCCCGGCGCAGAGACTCGGGGGCGGCCACCACGACACTGCCTCCCTGCCGGGCGATGAAGCCGGGAATCCACCGGGTGTTCCCGACACGGAGCTCCACCGCGGTGCGCCCGCGCGCGAGATCAGCCCGGCGTCCGGCGTCGTACGCGCTCTCCACCCAGCTGGCTGCGGGCTCCAGCAGCAGGGTCACCAGCTCATCTTCGGCGCTGGGCCGGAAGAGGCCGGCCGGAGTGCTGTCCGGATCGGGGCCCTGCCAGGAGGCCGGACCGGAATCCGTAACGTTGTGGATGCGGTCCACCCGGAAGTTCCGCACGCCTTCCGAACGGTGGCACCAGGCCTCGAGGTACCAGCGGTCGTTGACGGAGAAGAGCCGCCGCGGGTCCACTGTGCGGTCGGTGACCTCGTCGCGGCTGGGCACCAGATAACGCAATTCCAGCTGCCGGCGGCCGGTGATAGCCTGCTGCAGCTGGTCCAGCACGCCGGCGGTGCCTTCGGGTTCCGTGAGCCGGGCGGCGACGGCGGTGCCGACCCGTCCCGATTCCCCGGCCGCCTCGCTGAGCTTGGCCAGGGCACTGGTCAATGCCGGGGTGCTGCCGACCCCCGGAAGGGACGAGAGCGTTTCGAGACCGACAATGAGTGCGGCTGCCTCATCCATGCCCAGCCGGACGGGTTCGGAGAGGTCCTGGGCGTTGTCGATGAAAATCTGGCCGTTTTCGAAGTTCACGTCCATCAGCCCGTTGGGATAGTGCCGGGGGCCGCTGACGAAGAGCAGGTTCAGGTCGCTTGCCAGCTGGGCGGCGCTGACGCCAAAGCGCTGTGCCGTCTGCTCCATGTCCGCACCCTGGTTCCCCAGGATGTAAGGCACAAGGTCAAGCAGGCGCGTCAGGTGGCTCTGAGCTGCCGTCGAGCTGGACGCGGGCGCCGGGGTGCGGCGGACAAGGGTGAAGGCCGGCACGGGTTTGAGCTGGGCCGCCAGGGCCAGCCGCAGGAGCTCCGCGACCGACTGCCGGAATTCCGCCGGCTCCACTGCGACGGCGCTGGCCCCCAGCCCGGCCGTGTCGGCCGCCAGGGCGTCCAGGTCCGGGACGGTCAGCGACAGTACGTCCCAGCCCGTGCGGTCCCCGGCCCTGTCCCCGGCCCTGTCCCCCGTCGCACTTTCCGGCCGGGCCGGTCCGTCGGCGCGCAGCCGCAGCTCGGCAGCCGCACCCTCCCGGGCTTCCACCACGGCCGTGACCGGGGCGAACACCCGGTCCAGCGATGCCAGTGAGGCCTCAATGTCGAAGTCCTCCGGAACGTCGTAGCTGCCCGCTTCCAGGGCCACCGGCGTCGTCATCCGGGACAGCCGGAAAAAGCGCTCGGCTCCGCGGTCCAGGTCCCATCCGACCACGTACCAATGCCCGAAGCGGCTGCCCATCCCCCACGGCTGCACGTGCCGGCGGGTGCTCCGCCGCCGGCCCGGTTTCGCCTTCCCTCCTGCGCTGCCGGTGCGTGCCGCCGGGCGGTAGCCGAAGGAAATGGGCGTGCGGGTGGTCGTGGCTTTCCAGACGGTGTCAAAGTTTGGGTCGTTGGTGCGGATCCGGGGCTGCAGGGGGCTCGCGGCGGCGCCGTCGGCCACCACGCCGCGGGCTTGGAGCTTGCGCAGCGCCCGTGCCGCTGCCGAGCCCAGCGACGCCTGCTCCCACATGCTTGCCGCCAGGGCCAGGACGGCTGATTCCTCGGGGCTGAACCGCACGCCGGGAAGCCGGTAGGCATCGGCTCGAATGCGGTACCGGCGCACCGAGTTGTCCTGGTCGTAGAGCGTTTCCTCGCTGTAGGACTCCACGGGAATGCCCTGTTCGCGCAGGAAGGCCTTGTCACGGTCGAAGAGCTTTTCCCGGGCGGCGGTGGACGGCGCTTCGCCGTAGAGCTCGATTTCGTCGAACAGTTCGTGCTTGGTGAAACCCCTGCGGGTGGACAGCAGGACAATGACCAGGGTCAGGAGGCGTTCGGTTCTGTTGGCGGGCACGGAAGCCAATCTACCGCGCCGGGCGGCGGAGCGCAGACGCGGCGGACAGCGCCGGGAGCAGACGCGAAAAAGGCGGGTCCGCTGCTGCAGTGCAGCTGCGGACCCGCCTGTTCTGCCGGGGTGCCGGGTTAGCGGACGCCCAGCAGGTCAACCACGAAGATCAACGATTCGCCGGGAGCAACTGCCGAACCGGCACCGCTGTCGCCGTAGGCCATGTGGGCGGGAATCTCGAGTCGGCGGCGGCCGCCGACCTTCATGCCCAGCAGGCCCTGGTCCCAGCCCTCGATGACCTGGCCCACGCCCACGCGGAAGTCCAGCGGGGTGCCGCGGTTCCACGATGCGTCGAACTCTTCACCGGTGGAGAACGCAACGCCCACGTAGTGGGTGGAGACGGTGTCCCCGGGCTTGGCCTCGGGGCCGTCGCCGACCACGATGTCTTCGATGCGAAGCTCCGTGGGAGCCTCGTGCTCCGGGAAGTCGATCTCCGGCTTCTGGCGGTCGTATTCACGCTTTCCAAATGACATGGTGCTCCTTGCTGCGGCGGTGCCGCGTCAAACGTCGTGTTCGGTTCTAACGCTACTTGACTTCCTGGATGTCCACGACAAATACGAGCGGTCCGGCCGGGTTGCCGCTGGGTGCGGGATCGCCGTAGGCCAGCTCGGACGGAAGGACCAGCAGGACCTTGGAGCCGGCCTTCTGGCCGGCCAGGCCGTGGGTCCAGCCGGGGATGACGCCGTCGAGCGGGAACTCCGCCGGCTCGCCGCGTTCGTAACTGGAGTCGAAGGTGCTGCCGTCCCGCTGGGAAACGCCGAGGTAGTCGACCTTCACGGTGCCGGTTTCTTCTACAGCCGCGCCCTCGCCCTCTTCGAGGACCTTGACGATCAGCTTGTCGGGCTCTTCCATGTTCTCCGGGATTTCGACGGCGGGAACGCCGTCCTCGCCGAAGCTGACCTTGGGCAGCTTGCCGTCGGTTTCCAGCGCGGAGACATCCTCAGGGCTCATCAGCAGGTTGCCTTCGGCCTTGCGGGACGCAGCCTCGTCCGGCGACAGCGTGGCCACGGTGTCCTGGGTGCTCTGGATGCTCAGCACCATCACCTGGGTGGGCTGGGCTGCCTGCTCGGTTTCGGCACCCTCCGACTGGGCGGCGGCCTGGGCATCAGGGAAGGCATAGGCGACCTGCGAGCCGACCTTGGCGCCCAGCAGGACCTCGTACAGCGCCGGGTCCTGTTCCTTCAGCTGCTCGTTGACGGGCAGCGCCGACGCGGCATCCTCGTAGGTGTCGCCGAGGACACTGCCGTCTTCGGCGTTCAGCGCCACGAACTTAAAGGTGATGCTCTGGCCTTCGGCAACGGTGTCGCCGTCGCCGGTGTAGACGATCTTCGCCGCACTTTCGGTGATCTCCAGCGGAGCATCGAACTCCACCTCGGGTACGGTGTCCTGATCCTCGACCTTGACCTTCACGGAGTCAAAAACTCCGGCCTGGCCTGCGGATTTGCCCGCGGCACCGGTCGCTTCCCCGCCGGAGCAGGCCGAGATGAGGAGCAGGGAGGACAAGCTTATGGCTAGTACTTTTCGCACAGTACTTCTTTCAGTGGTGGACAGGTGGGCCCGCAGTGTCCCCGGGTCGTGCCAGGGGTAACGGGAGCGGGCGGTCCCGTCCAGCGTAGCGTTTCTGCCTGAATGCTGCCTTGGTGCGGGTGAAAGCGGAGAAATCCGCCGGGAGCCGGTCCCGGCCCGCGGGCTCCTAGAGCGTCGCCAGCAGGGCTTCAACCCGTTCATCGACGGCGGCAAAGGGGTCCTTGCACAGGACGGTCTGCTGTGCCCGGTCGTTGAGTTTCAGGTGAACCCAGTCCACGGTGAAGTCACGGTTGGCGGCCTTCGCCCGGCGCACGAAGTCCCCGCGGAGTTTGGCCCGGGTGCTCTGCGGCGGGACGTCCACAGCCTCCTTGACGTCGCTGTCTTCAACCACCCGGGCGGTTTCCCCGCGGGCCTGGAGGAGGTAGAAGAGTCCGCGGCGGCGAGAAATGTCATGGTAGGTCAGGTCAAGCTGGGCCAGGCGCGGCGAGGTCAGTTCCAACGAATGCCGTTCGGCATACCGGTCCACGAGCTTTTTCTTGATCGCCCAGTCAATCTCGGTGTCGATGCCGGAGGTGTCTCCGGATTCAATGGCGTCAAGGGTCCGCTCCCAGAGGTCCAGCACGCGTTCAACGTGCCGGTTGTGGGCACCGTTTGCCGCCACGAAGTCCTGGACGCGGGCCAGATAGACCCGCTGCAGCTCCAGCGCGGTCATGGTGGTGCCGTTGGCCAGCTTCAGGGGCATTTGTCCCGTCAGGTCATGGGAGATTTCACGGATGCTCCGGATCGGGTTTTCCAGCCGCAGGTCGCGCAGCACCGCTCCGGACTCGATGAGGCGGAGCATCAGGTCCACGGAACCCACCTTGAGCAGGGTGGTGGTCTCGGACATGTTGGAGTCCCCGGCGATCACATGCAGCCGGCGGTAGTGCTCGGCGTCGGCGTGGGGCTCGTCCCGGGTGTTGATGATCGGCCGTGACCGGGTGGTGGCCGAGGACACCCCTTCCCAAATGTGGTCGGCCCGCTGGGAAAAGGCGTACAGCGAACCGGACTGGGTCTTCAGCACCTTGCCCGCACCCACCAGCAACTGGCGGGTCACGAGGAACGGGATCAGGATGTCCGCCAGGCGGGAGAACTCCAGCCGCCGCGGGATGAGGTAGTTTTCGTGGCTGCCGTAGGAGTTCCCGGCGGAATCGGTGTTGTTCTTGAACAGGTAGACGCTGCCGTTGAACCCCTCGGCCCGCAGCCGGTCCTCGGCTTCCTCCACCAGGTCGTCGAGGATCAGTTCGCCGGCCCGGTCGTGGGCCACGAGCTGCGCCAGGTCATCGCACTCCGCCGTCGCGTACTCCGGATGGGACCCCACATCCAGATAAAGACGGGATCCGTTGGTCAGGAAGACGTTGGAGGACCGCCCCCAGCTGACGACTTTCCGAAACAGGTAGCGGGCCACCTCTTCCGGCGACAGCGGGCGGGAGTCCGGACCGGAGTATGCGATTCCGAATTCAGTTTCAATCCCAAAAATCCTGCGGTCCATCAGTCTCCCTCCGGGCCGGCCAGCAAGCGGTCCAGCTCCACTGTGTTGATTCGCCTGAATGCCCGGACGGTGCCCCGGGAGGAGAGCGGGGAACGGTCCAAAAATGCCACTTCCAGCAGGCCGGCGCCGAGCCGGTCGGGTTCCGGCGGCACGGCCTCACCGCCGCCGTAGCCGGACGGCGCGGATCCGTTGCCGTTGGGCGCTGCCTCGCCGGCCGCCGGACCGGCGGGGCTGCGGGTGGCGGAGAGGGCGGCGACCGCTGTGCGGACGGCCTCGGGAAAGCCGGTGTCCTGGTTCCAGGTCCGGGCCAGGGCCTCGCGAACCACTTCCGCCTGGCCGCCCATGACCACGAAGTTGCTTTCGTCAGCGATGGAACCGTCGAACGTCAGCCGGTACAGGTGGTCCTCATAGGGCTCGGTCCCCACCTCGGCAACAGCCAGTTCCACCTCGAAGGGTTTGCCCTCGGTGGTGAAAACCGACCCCAGGCTTTGGGCATAGACGCTGGCCAGGCCGCGGGCGGAGACGTCCTCACGGGAGTAGGAGTAGCCGCGGACATCGGCGTACCGGACACCGGCCTGCCGAAGGCTCTCGAACTCGTTGTACTTGCCCACGGCGGCGAAGCCGATCCGGTCGTAGATTTCGCCGAGCTTGTGCAGTGACGGCGAGGGGTTCTCGGCCACGAGGGCGATTCCGTCGCGGCAGGTGAGCACCACCACCGACCGGCCCCTGGCGATCCCTTTCCGGGCGAAGTCCGCCCGGTCCTTCATCAGCTGTTCGGGGGAGACGTAGAACTGCTGCGTCATGGTCAGCTCTCCCGTCCGGCGACGGAGCGGCGGTCAACAAGCTCCCGCGCCATCAGTTGCAGTTCCCGCTCCGGGATTTCCCGGTTTCCGGCACTGTTGACCACGTAGACCACCGGCCACAGCTGACGGACCAGATCCGGTCCCCCGGTGGCGGAGTCGTCGTCGGCTGCGTCGTAGAGCGATTCGATGGCGACGGCGACTGCCTGTTCCTCGTCCAGCCCCGGACGCCAGAGCTTCTTGAGGGCGCCGCGGGCGAACACCGAGCCGGAGCCCACGCTGTGGTGTTCATATTCCTCGTACCGGCCCCCGGTGACGTCATAGGAGAAGAGCCTGCCGACGTGGCGCTCGGTGTCGTAACCGGCGAACAGCGGGACCACGGCCAGGCCCTGCAGGGCCAGGGGCAGATTCGACCGCACCATTGCGGCGAGCCGGTTGGACTTGCCGTCCAGGCTCATGGGGGTGCCCTCGATCTTGTCGTAGTGCTCCAGTTCCACCTGAAACAGCCGGATCATGTCCAGGGCAAGCCCTGCGGTGCCGGCGATGCCCACCACCGAGTAGTTGTCCGCCGGAAAGACCTTCTTGATGTGCCGGCTGGCGATCATGTTGCCCATGGTGGCGCGCCGGTCGCCGGCCATCAGCACGCCGCCGGCGTAGGTGAGCGAAACGATGGTGGTGGCCTGCGGTGCCGCCGCCGACGCCGATCCGGCCGGGGCGGTGCCCAGCCGGCGGGCTGACGGCAGCAGGTCGGGGTGGTGCCGGGCCAAATGGTCGCTGAAGGACGGCGGGGCCGCCCCGTTTACCTCTGCTGCGGGATCCCGGTAGGTCATCCGCTACTGTCCGCCCTTTTGGATGAATCCCCGGACAAATTCCTCGGCGTTGTTTTCCAGCACGCCGTCGATTTCGTCCAAAAGGTCGTCCACGCCTTCGGTCTGGGCGGTGGCCGCCGCTTCCGGTTCGGCTGTCGGCGGGGGCGTCTCCTCCAGCTCCTCTTCGGTGCGGGCTCCGGTGCTCTTGCGGTCCTGGGTTGCCATGATCATTGCCTTTCCCGGCCGGATTCCGGCCCTTTTACTGGTCCTGGCGGATCCTGCCAGGTCCTGACGCTGCCCTGCTAGTCCTATGGTGCCACGCTATGTTCGGGACCGGTCAGGAGTCTGGCGACAAAATCCTCCGCATCGGACGAAGCTTCGAACAACTCCTCCGTCAGCGCCCGGGTCCCCCGGAGCGGTTCCCGGGTCGGAATGCGCTGCAGCCGCCGGTGCGAGGGCAGCTCAAAGATGATGGAATCCCAGCTCGCCCCCACCACCTGGTTCGGAAAGCGGCTGACGCACTTGCCGCGGAAATAGGCGCGGGTGTCATCCGGCGGTTCGGTGACGGCGCGGGCAATTTCCTCGTCGGTCAGGATCCGCTCCATCTGGCCGCGGGCGGCCAGCCGGTAGTAGAGCCCCTTCTCCGGCCGCATGTCGGAGTACTGCAGGTCCACCAGGTGCAGCCGGGCGTCGGACCAGGCCAGGCCGTCACGGTCCCGGTAGGCCTGCAGCAGCCGGAGTTTGGCCACCCAGTCCACGGAAGAGGCGGCTTCCAGCGGATCGCGTTTCAGGACCCCCACCAGCGAGGTCCAGCGGGTGAGGATGTCTTCGGTGGCGGCGTCGGCTCCGCGGCTGCGGCAGTGCCGGGCGGCGGCCTCCAGATAGATCTCCTGCAGGTCCAGGCCGGTGATCATCCGTCCGTCCTTCAGCTCCACCAGCTGCTGCAGCGTGGGGTCGTGGCTGATGGCCTGCAGGGATCCCACCGGATCCCGCAGCTCCACCCCGGGCCCGGTGCCCGCCTCGATCATGGACAGCACAATGGAGGTGGTGCCCACCTTCAGCAGCGCCGAAACCTCGCTGAGGTTGGCGTCGCCGATGATGACGTGCAGCCGCCGGTATTTTTCCGCCACCGCGTGGGGTTCGTCGCGGGTGTTCACGATGGGCCGCCGGATGGTGGTCTCCAGGCCGACCTCGGCTTCGAAGAAATCGGCCCGCTGGCTCAGCTGATAGCCCTGGCGCTGGTTGTTGGTGCCCATTCCCACCCGGCCGGAGCCGACAAGGACCTGCCGGCTGACGAAGAAGGGCACCAGGCCCTGGACCAAATCGGAAAACGGAACGCTGCGCGGCACCAGGTAGTTCTCGTGCGAGCCGTAGGAGGCGCCTTTGCTGTCGGTGTTGTTCTTGTACAGATTCACCGGGGAGAAGCCCGGCGCCGCGGCTATGTGCCGCATCGCCGCCAGCACGACGGCGTCGCCGGCTTTGTCCCACAGCACCGCGTCGCGCGGGGTCGTCACCTCCGGCGAGGAGTATTCCGGATGGGCGTGGTCGACGTACAGCCGGGCCCCGTTGGAGAGCACCATGTTCATCAGGACGGGGTTCTCCGTGGACTGCTCCCCGTAGAGGGCAGCGGGGCCGCCGCCCTCCATGGCGATCTGCTCCGCGTCGAGGACCGGAGGCGCGTCCGTGAGCTGGGTCGGATCAGCTGCCGTGCGGGGCACCGTGAATCCGCGGGCGTCGTTCAGCGGCGCTTCGTCGGTGTAGTCCCAGCGGGTTCCGGACAGGTTGCCCATGCCGCTGCGCCGGGTGGCGGCATAGGCGTTGATGATCTGGCTGGACAGGACCGTTGCGTTGGCTGCCGGCAGGGCCGGCGCCAACACGCCGTATTCGGTTTCCGTGCCCATGACACGGCGAACACTCACAGATACTGTCCGGGGTTGGCGGCGGTTTCGATGGTGCGTCCGGGTTCCTGTCCCGCCTTGCCCTGGATGATCGTGCGGATGTACGTGATGCGCTCGCCTTTCTTGCCCGAAATGCGTGCCCAGTCGTCCGGATTGGTGGTGTTGGGCATGTCTTCGTGCTCCCGGAACTCGTCCACCACCGCCCGCATGAGGTGGTCGATCCGCAGGCCGCGTTGGTGCAGGGTCAGCAGATCCTTGATGGCGTACTTCTTGGCCCGGTCCACCACGTTCTGGATCACCGCTCCGGAGTTGAAATCCTTGAAGTAGAGCATTTCCGTGTCGCCGTTGGCGTAGGTGACTTCCAAGTACTCGTTGGACTTGTCCTCGGCGTACATCTTTTCCACGGTCCGCCGGATCATCTCCCGGACGGTCACCTCCGGATCGTAGCCGTTTTCCGCGAGGTCCTCGCGGTGCAGGGGCAGATTGGAAGTGAGGTACTTGGCGAAGATCTCGGCCGCCCCTTCGGCGTCGGGGCGCAGGATCTTGATCTTCACGTCGAGGCGGCCCGGCCGCAGGATCGCCGGATCGATCATGTCCTCGCGGTTGGAGGCACCGATGACGATGACGTTCTCCAGCTTCTCCACGCCGTCGATCTCCGAGAGCAGCTGGGGGACGATGGTCGTTTCGACGTCGGAAGAGATGCCGGTGCCGCGCGTGCGAAAAAGGGAGTCCATCTCGTCGAAGAACACCACCACGGGGCTGCCGCCGGAGGCCTTTTCCCGGGCCCGGGCGAAGATCAGGCGGATGTGCCGCTCCGTCTCCCCCACGTACTTGTCCAGCAGCTCGGGGCCCTTGATGTTCAGGAAGTAGCTGCGGGTTCCCAGGGTGCCCGTCTGCTCCATGACGCGGGCCGCCAGGGAGTGCGCCACCGCCTTGGCGATCAGGGTCTTGCCGCAGCCGGGAGGGCCGTAGAGCAGGATGCCCTTCGGCGCCTTCAGCCCGTGTTCCCGGTACAGGTCCGGGTGCAGGAACGGCAGTTCAACGGCGTCGCGGATCTGCTCGATCTGCGGGCCGAGCCCGCCGATGTCGGAGTAGGAGATGTCCGGAACCTCCTCCAGGACGAGGTTCTCGACCTCGCTGCGCGGGATCTTCTCCAGCGCGTAGCCGATCCGGGTGTCGACCGTCAGGGCGTCGCCGACCCGCACCTTTTCGGCCTCCAGGGGCCCGTTGAGCCGGACCACGCGTTCGTCGTCGGCCCGTCCGATCACCAGGCACCGGTCGCTGCCCAGGAGCTCCTTCACGGTGAACAGCTCGCCGCTGCGCTCGAAACCCAGCGAAGCCACGGCCACCAGGGATTCGTTCAGGAGCACTTCCTGGCCTGGAACTATTTGGTTCATGTCCAGCAGCGGACTGACCGACACCCGCAGTTTCCGGCCGGACTGCACAATGTCCAGGTTGTCCTGGACGGCTGCGGTGGTCGTCCTGCCGCTGCTGGCGGGAACCCGGTGGTTCACCGCGATGACGGTGGCGAAGCTGAAGGGCGTGGCGCCCTCCTTTTCGAGGGCGTCCTTGAGGCGGATGATCTCCGCCTTCGCCGTCTCCAGCATCGCCACCAGCCGGGCGTTGTTGTGTGTCAGTGCCGCCAGCTGCCGGTCCACGTTCCGCAGCTTGTCCCGCAGCACGTTCAGCTGCGGGGACTCGGCGCCTTGCACGCCGGGCCCGCGGAAATAATTCCGCGGATCGTCGGCCCCGGAATCGATGGTGTTCTCTGCTTCAGCCATGGTTGCGACCACCTTCACGTTGCGCAGGGTCTCTAGCTTTGACGATAGCCCAGCAGCGCAGGCAACACACGGGTTGCAACCTCTTGTCTTTGTCGGCCGTCAGTTATCCGCCGACCCGATTGCGGCTAGGGGATTTCCGGCGTACCGTCCTTATCCGCGTTGTACTTTTCGGCGTTCTCCAGAGCGCCGCGCTGGATCTTCGAACTGGCGTCCTTGGCGGCCCGGCGCAGCTTGTGGGCGGAGACTTCGCGCTCTCCCACGGCGGCAGGGGTCCACGCGTTCAGGTCCTCTTCGCTGAAGTTGGTCTTCGAGGCGCGGCGCTTGGCCACCAGTCCGGTGGCGCCTTCGGCGAGGCGGCGGGCGGTGAGCAGGAATCCGGTGTGGGCCACCATGCGGTGGTCGGGCCGGACGGCCAGGCCCTCCAGATGCCAGCCGCGGACCATGGATTCCCAGCCGTCGGGTTCGGTGAACCGGCCGTCGGCGCGGATGGCCTCCGCCGTGCGGGACAGCTGGGTGACGGTTGCCACATAGGAAATCCACACGCCGCCGGGAGCCAGGACGGTGGCCACCGCGTCGGTGCATTCCCACGGCGCCAGCATGTCCAGGACCACCCGGTCCACGCTGCCGGGCGCTTCGGTGCGGACGACCTCCTCCTGGAAGTCTCCCAGCGTGATGTTCCAGGCCGGGTGCGGGCCACCGAAGAAGGTTTCCACGTTGCCGCGGGCGATGTCAGCGAATTCTTCCCGGCGCTCAAACGAATGCAGGGAGCCGGAGTCACCGACGGCGCGCAGCAGCGAGATGCTCAGCGCACCCGAGCCGACGCCGGCTTCGACGACGCGCGCACCCGGGTAGATGTCTGCCATCGTGACAATCTGGCCGGCGTCCTTGGGGTAGACGACGGCGGCGCCTCGCGGCATCGACAGCACGAAGTCAGACAGCAGCGGCCGCAGCACCTGGTACTGCTGGCCGGTGGTGTTCGTGACGATGGTGCCTTCGGGAACACCGATCATCGTGTCATGCGGCAGGAATCCGCGGTGCGTGTGGAAGGCGCCGCCTTCGGTCAGGGTGATGGTGTTGTGCCGGCCCTTTTCGTCGGTGAGCTGGACGCGCTCCCCCGGACGCAGCGGTCCCCTGCGGTGGTCGGCGCCGTGGGGAGCTGTAGCGGCTGTCTGGCCCGGGGTCTCCGAGTTCATGGGTAACGTTCCTTTGGATCTAGGTGGTGCGCGGTGGTGGGGGTGAAGTTCGAGGGGTGGAGCGGGCGCTCCGCCGGCAGCGCCGGCGTCCGGGTCCCCGGGTCAACGGGGAAGACGGGGCCGGGATGCCGGTGCGGGAGTGCCTCAGGAGCTGCGGGGCCGGTTCGGCTTGGCCGAGATGGCGTTCAGGACAGCTGCCTGGGTCAGGAGTCCCACCACCCCGCCGTCCCGGTCGATAACTGCATACTCGCTGCCCTGAAGTTTAGCGAGATAGTCCACCAGTTCAGAACCCGCGGCGGCGGCAGGAACATAGGCGCCGGGTCCCAGTGGCCGGGCGACGGCGTCGATCTGGGTGGACATGGCCAGCTGCTCCGGCACCTGCGCCAGCGCGTCCTGGTCCGCAATGGCCCAGGGCTGTCCGGTCGGTGCGGTGATCACCAGGGCGGTGCCGGGACGGCCGGCAAGCAGTTCCCGGGCCCCGGCCACGGGAGAGGCCGCCGGAACGGAGACTGCCGGAGTCATCAGGGCGGCGGCGCTGATGGAGGGCAGCCGCAGCCGCACACGGGCATTGCTGATGCTGGCGCCGGCTCCCATCCAGAGGAATCCCGAGACCACGGCAGTGAGCAGGACCACCTGCAGATCGGGGCTTTCCTGCCGCAGGTACGGCGGCAGGATGACGGCGGCGGCCAGGGCCAGGGCGATGATGCGTCCGGCGTAACCGGCTGCCACTGTGCCCCTGTCCTGGGATCCGGTGGCTTTCCACACGGCTGATTCAACGATGCGCCCGCCGTCCAGCGGAAGCCCGGGCAGGATGTTGAAGATGGCCACCAGCAGGTTGGCCCAGATCAGAATCTCCGTCAGCAGCGCTGCCACCGGAGGAAGCGGAGCCGCGAGGAGGAGCAGCCAGCCGGCCCCGGCGAGCAGGAAATTCGCTGCGGGACCGGCCAGCGCAACCAGCAGCGACGGGCCGGGGGTGGATCGGACCTGCCCAAACTGGGTGTGGCCGCCCCACAACGTCAGGACGATCTTCGCCGTCGGCCAGCGGTACGCTTTGGCCGTCAGGGCGTGGGCCAGCTCATGGATGAGGACGGAGACCAGGAGCAGGATCGCGTAGCCGAGGGCGACGGCGTAGGCGCCGGCCCCCAGGAACGGGAAGCTCCGGCCGACCAGCGGCCCGAAAAAGACCACGATCAAAGCCGCGATGATGAACCAGGAATAGGCCAAGTACACGGGGACGCCGGCAATCCGGCCCAGCGGGATCCCGTCCCGGACCGGAGCGGGCGTGCCGGCGCCCTGCCCGATGCTCACCGGGCAGCCCCGGCGTTGGCGGTGCTCAGCAGGGAGGCCAGGTCCGCCGCCGTCTTCCCGGCCAGCGTCTCCCACTCATGCCGGCTGGCGTCCGGAGGCAGCGGCAGGAAATGCGGAACACCCAGGGTGACAAGACCGGCGGCGCGGGCGGAGGTGACTCCGGGGAAGGAGTCTTCAATGGCCACGACGCGGTCCTTGGCCAGGTCCGGAAGCTGTTCCGCCAGCCGGCTAAAGGCCAGTTCATACGGCTCGGGGTGCGGTTTTCCCTGCCGGACCATGTCGCCGGTGACCAGGAAGGAGAACGTGCCGGCGGGCAGCCGGCTGCAGATCTCCTCGGCCAGGACGGCCTCGGACATGGTGACCAGGACGCACGGAATGCCGGAGGCGGACAGCTCGCCGAGGAGTTCGCGGGCACCGGGGCGCCAGGGAACCTCGCGGCGGACCTGCTCGGTGACCTGGCCGATGAGGCGGTCGATGATCTCGCGGATGCTCAGCGGGACGCCGGCGTTCTGCACGAGTCCGGCGCTGAAGGTCAGCGCCTGGCCAACCATGGCCTCGGCGTCAGAGTCGGTCCACGAGCCGCCGTAGCTGTGCACCAGGTCCTTCTCCGCGGCGATCCAGTACGGCTCCGTGTCCACGATGGTTCCGTCCATGTCCCACAGCACCGCCTGAAGCGGACCGGGGGCGGGTTCGGTTTGCAGGGGGGCCTGGACGGAGGAAGACATGCATCCCAGTCTACTGGGCGGGCCGGACCCCCGGTTTACCCCGCTCCCGGCGAAGCGCTCCGCCCGGTCCTGACAGCGCGACGTGCTGGGCATAGGGTGAGTCTGTGAGCAATACCGAAGAAACCCCGCCCGTTGGTCTCCAGGATTTTTTTGGCGGTTCCCAGGAGCGAACCACCGTGATGCTGGCCGCCTTCGAAGGGTGGAACGACGCCGGGGAGGCCGCCAGCGACGCGCTGAAGTACCTGAGCATGTTCTGGGAAGCCGAGAAGATCGGGAGCCTGAACGCCGACGAATACTACGACTTCCAGTTCACCCGCCCCGTCATTGAACGGCTGGGGTCCGGTGAGCGGCGGATCAAGTGGCCCACCACCCGCATTTCCCGTGCCGAGGTTCCGGACAGCAACCTGGACATTATTTTCGTGTCGGGCGTCGAGCCGTCCTATAAGTGGCGCGCCTACACCGCCGAACTGATTGCCCTGGCCAAGGAACTCGGTGTTGACTGCATCGTGCTGGCCGGCGCACTGCTCGCCGACGTGCCGCACACCCGTCCCATTCCCGTCACGGTCACCTGCGAGGACTCCGACCTGCGCGAGGACCTGAAGGTGGAATCCTCGCACTACGAGGGGCCGATCGGCATCGTGGGGGTCCTCGCGGAAATGGCCGGGCTGGCCGACATCCCCGCCGTGTCGATGTGGGCGGCCGTGCCGCACTATGTGGGCCACTCCCCCTCACCGAAGGCGCAGTTGTCGCTGCTGCACCGCCTCGAGGAGCTGCTGCAGGCGCCGCTGGACACCAGGCTGCTGACGGATGAGGCGGAGGCCTGGGAACGCGGCGTCGACGAACTGGCCACCGACGATCCGGAAATTGCCGCCTACGTGCGGCAACTGGAGGAGGCCAAGGACACCGCCGACCTGCCGGAAGCCAGCGGAGAGTCGATCGCCCGCGAGTTTGAGCGGTACCTCAAACGCCGCCGGCGGGACTAGAGCCGAATCCCCAGCAGCGCATCAACGGCCGATCCGGCCAGGACAGCTGCGTCGTCGCTGCGGTCCTCGGCCGGAGTTTCCAAGGCCGAAGCGGCCCAGGCGTCGACTGCTGCCAGGGCGGCAGGGGCATCCAGGTCACGGGCCAGCGCGGCCCGCACACCGGCGAGCATCTCCTCGGCCTGTGCGTATCCGGTCAGAGGCAGGGCACACCGCCAGCGGGACAACCGCTGCTCGGCGGCGGTCAGCTGCTCCCCGGTCCAGAACCAGTCGGTGCGGTAGTGATGGCTCAGCAGCACGGCACGGATCGCCGCAGGATCAGTGCCGGAGGTCCGCAGCGAGGAGACCAGGACCAGGTTGCCCAGTGACTTGCTCATCTTTGCGCCGTCCAGGCCGACCATTCCGGCGTGGGCATAGTGGCGTGCCAGCGGTGTGCCGGTGCAGGCGTAGGCATGGCCCGCGCTCATCTCATGATGCGGGAAGACCAGGTCGGACCCGCCGGCCTGCACCGTGAACGGCGCCGGCAGGAAACGCTGTGCGATGACCGAACATTCGATGTGCCAGCCGGGCCGCCCGGAGCCCAGCGACGCACCGTCCCAGAACGGCTCGCCGGGACGCTCGACGCGCCACAGCAGCGGATCCAGGGCGTTGCGCTTGCCCGGGCGCAGCGGGTCTCCGCCGCGTTCGGCGAAGAGCGGCAGCATCTGGTCGGCGGTCAGCCCGGAGACGCTGCCCAGCCGCCATGCGTCGGGGTCCTCGGGATCCAGTCGCGACGCCGCATCGACGGAGAAATAGACGTCGCCGGCGGGTTCACTGCCCGCCGCCGGGACCCGGTAGGCGAGGCCGCGGCGGAGGAGGTCTTCCACCACCGGCACAATCCACTCGATGGACTCGACGGCGCCGATGTAGTGGTCCGGGGCGAGGACATTCAGGGCTTCCATGTCGTCGCGGAAGAGCTGTGTCTGCTCCTGCGCCAGGGCGCGCCAGTCCAGACCCCTGGCGGTCGCCCGCTCCAGCAGCGGATCGTCCACATCGGTCACGTTCTGCACGTAGCGGACGCTGTTCCCGGAGTCCCGCCACTGCCGGTTCAGCAGGTCGAAGGCCACATAGGTTGAGGCATGTCCCATGTGCGTGGCGTCGTAGGGAGTGATTCCGCAGACGTAGAGGCTGGCTTCACCTCCCGGGCGCACGGGCACTGTCCGGTGCAGGGCGGTGTCGTAGAGGGCGACGTCCGGGGAGGTTCCGGGCAGGACGGGCAGGGGGGAGCTTTTCCACGCGATCACAGGTTCAACTCTACTTTCCGTTGCTAGGCGTTCAGCACGCCGAGTCCCAGCAGGATATAAATCACGACGCCGAGAAGGATGCGATACCAGACAAAGAGGCTGTAGCCGCGGGTGGAAA
The DNA here is from genome assembly GCF_030125555.1 of Arthrobacter sp. zg.Y820. NCBI lineage: Bacteria > Bacillati > Actinomycetota > Actinomycetes > Micrococcales > Micrococcaceae > Arthrobacter > Arthrobacter sp. zg.Y820. The sequence goes on along the minus strand of NZ_JASKLX010000007.1, from coordinate 24,568 downwards.
CATACCGCAGGAACCAGCCGATGATGATGAAGCCCACGATGAACGCGACCAGAGTGGCGCCGGCGGTTTCCCAGCCGCCGTAGACCATCGGTTCGTCCAAGGACTTCACCAGCTGGAAGATGCCGCTGCCGAAGACCGCGGGGATGGCCAGCAGGAAGGCATAACGGGCGGCTGCCTCACGGGTGTAGCCCATGAACAGCCCTGCCGTGATCGTGCCGCCGGAGCGGCTGACGCCCGGAATCAGGGCCAGCGCCTGCGCGAAGCCGTACAGGATGCCGTGCTTGTAGGTGAGCTGGTCCAGCTTGCGCTGCTGCTTGCCGACGGCGTCCGCCACGGCGAGGATGATGCCGAACACGATCAGCATGGTCGCCACGATCCAGAGGCTGCGGAAGGTGCTTTCGATCTGGTCCTGGAACAGCAGGCCCAGGACCACGATGGGCAGCGTGCCGATGATGATCAGCCACCCCATGCGGGCATCGGGGTCGGTGCGCGGAACGCGGCCGGCCAGCGAACCAAACCACGCCTTAATGATGCGGACGATGTCTTTCCAGAAATAGACCGCCACTGCCGTTTCCGTGCCCAGCTGCGTGATGGCGGTGAACGCCGCGCCCGGATCCTGGGCGCCGGGCAGCAGTTCACCCACTATTCGCAGATGGGCGCTGGAGGAGATGGGGAGAAATTCAGTCAAGCCCTGAATGAGACCGAGGAAGAGCGCTTCAAACCAATTCACAAGATAGAACTCTAAGCCACGACCCGCACCTGTCCGCGCGCAGCCCTCGGGGCGTCCCGCCGGTGAGTTCCATGTCATGCTCCGCAGCGGCAGGATTTCCCGACCGGGCGCCCGGAGCTATTGCCCGGGCTGGACTCCGGAGGACCGCTCTTCGGCTCCCTCCCCGTCGTCGGCAAAGGAGCCGTCAAACTCATCGTCGTCGTCCTCATAGATCTCCAGCGGCGTGACCTCGCCGTACGCGTCGTAGAGGACCTCCTCATAGACTTCGAAGGCATCCGCCACCGCCAGATATGCTGTCTCCACCATCGGATCCTTGTCCCCGCGGCGCTGGGAAGCAGCCGTCAGATGCTCTTCGAGGGCGGCCATCAGGGATTGGAGCGCCACGTGCGGATCTATGCTCATGCCCTAGACGTTAGCGGTAAAGAAGGCAAAATTGGAGGGATATGCGAGAACAAATTCTTCGGCCCGGCGTGCAGCGGCCAGACGAGAACTTCCGGGACTATGAGTACCTCGTGGTGTCGGTGAACCCCGGAGATTCAGTGGCCGAGGCCCGCAGGGTGATCAGTGGGCATGCGGAGTACGGCAAGTGGGAGCTGCACCGCAGTTGCATTTACCGCGGCGGCGCCCGGCGCTTCTGGCTCCGCCGGCGCGTGATGCGGGTTCAGCGCACCGCCTGAGCCTTGTGCACCGGCCTGCACCGGCCGACTCAGGAAGCACCGGTCCGGTCAGGAAGCACAGTCCGGCTCAGGAATCCCCGGGAACCGGCCCCAGCCAGGCATTCGCAACCGAGTTGTGGACCGAGTCTTCGCTGGACGGGTGGAACATCCCGGCCAGGACGTCCCGATACAGGCGTTCCAGCTCCGCCCCGCGTGAGTAGCTTCGGCCCCCTGACACCCGCACGGCCGTTTCGACGACGGAACGGGCGGTTTCGGTGGCACGGTACTTCAGCGAGGACAGCCGGGGAAACCAGAGGCTGCCGTGGTCGGTGCCGGCTTCGAGGTCACGCGCAATGGCTTCCAGCTGCGGATGGATGCCGTCCATCCGGATCGCTGCATCGGCCACTTTCCAGCGGGTGAACGGGTCATGGGCGGCGGGACCGCCGCCCGCCGTCGTCCGCTCCTGCGCCGCCGCCACCGCCAGGTCGACGGCGCGGTCCCCCACTCCGGTGTAGACCGCCGAGAGCAGCGTCTCGAACAGGCTGAAGATGCCGAACACGAAGGCGTCGGCGTGCGGGCCCACCGGCGTGGTGCGGACCAGCTGATCAGCGGTCAGCACCGCGTTGTCCAGGACGGTGGTGCAGGACTGGCTGGCGCGCATGCCCATGGTGTTCCAGTCGTCTTTGATGGTGATGCCCGCGGTGCCCCGCGGAGCGAAGCCGAAGACCAGCCGGGGTTCGTCCGGATCGGAATCGTCCCGGCCGAAAATGCCGAGCCGGGTCCACGCCGGGGAGAGGCTGGTGAAAATCTTGGTCCCGGTGAACGCATAGGAGCCGTCCCCCTGCGGCCGCGCTGCCGTGAAGGAGTCAAAGAGCACCGCGGCGTTCCCCGGCTCGGAGACGCCGAAGGCATACAGCTCCCCCTTGACCGCGTCCTCGAGCACGAAGGACAGGGAATCATCCCCGCGCAGCGACAGCAGGTGCGCCACTCCGCACCAGACCTGGTGCATGTTGACCGCCAGCGCGGTGGCCGGAGCAGCCGTGGCCAGCAGGCGCTGGGCCTGCACCACCTCGGGAATGCTGAACCCCGCGCCGCCCGCCTCCCGCGGGGAAAAGAGGGCCAGGTAGCCGGCGGCGCGCAGGTCCTCGAGGTCTTCCGTGAAGAAGCTGTTGTCCCGGTCGTAGCCGGCGGCCCGGCTGCGCAGGCGGTCCAGGAGTTCCGGGGTCAGGATGTCGGTGACGTTCACGGGGCGGCTCCTAGTAGCTGGTGAGCAGGCGGGACAGCACCCGCGTGCCGAATTTCAGGGAATCCACCGGAACGCGCTCGTCCACGCCGTGGAACATGCCGGTGAAGTCCAGGTCCTCGGGCAGGCGCAGCGGGGCGAACCCGTAGCCGGTGATGCCCAGGCGGCTCAGGGACTTGTTGTCGGTGCCGCCGGAAAGCGTGTAGGGCAGGACGGGCGCTCCCGGGTCCTCGGCCTGCAGCGCGCCGATCATCGAATCCACGAGGTTGCCCTTGAACGGCACCTCGAGAGAGACGTCCTTGTGTTCGTAGTTGACGTCGACTCCGGGTCCGGCGAGGTCCTTGATGATGGCCAGGACCTGCTCTTCCTGCCCGGGCAGGGTGCGCACGTCGATCAGGGCTTCGGCGGTTCCCGGAATGACGTTGTGCTTGTAGCCGGCCTTCAGGACAGAGGGATTGGCAGTGTTCTGCAGCGTGGCGCCCACGAAACGGGCCACGGTGCCCAGCTCGGCCAGCAGCTTCTCCGGGTTGTCAGGATCGAACTCGACGCCGGTGAGCTCGGTGACGCCGTCCAAAAAGGCCCGGGTGGTGTCGGTGAGCTCAATGGGCCAGGGGTACTCTCCGATCGTGGCCACGGCGCGGGCCAGCCGGGTCACCGCGTTGTCGGTGTTGATCTGCGAACCGTGCCCGGCGCGCCCGTGGGCGACCAGCCGCAGCCAGGAGATGCCCTTCTCGGCGGTCTGCAGCAGGTAGGTGCGCTTGCCGCCGATCGTTGCCGAGAAGCCGCCCACTTCCGAAATCGCTTCGGTGGCACCGTCAAACAGTTCGCGGCGGTTTTCGACCGCCCAGGTGGCCCCGTACTTTCCGCCGGCTTCCTCATCGGCAAAGAAGGCGAAAATGAGGTCCCGCTTCGGCTTGGTTCCGGTGCGGGCCATGCTGCGCATCACGGAGAGGATCATGGCGTCCATGTCCTTCATGTCGACGGCGCCGCGGCCCCAGATCAGGCCGTCCCGCTCTTCCCCGCTGAACGGGTCCACCGACCAGTCCTGCTTCTGCGCCGGGACCACGTCCAGATGGCCGTGCACCACCAGCGCCGGAAGGGACGAATCGGTGCCCTCCATGCGCGTGACAACCGAGGCGCGGCCGGGGGCTGATTCGAACAGGTCAGCCTGAAGTCCCGCCTCTTCGATCAGTCCGGCCGTGTACTCGGCGGCGGACCGCTCCCCCGGGCCGGATCCGTCTCCAAAGTTGGAGGTATCAAAGCGGATGAGCTCCTGGCAGATCCGGGTGACTTCATCTTCGGCTGTTCGCTCGCGCGCAGTGGTTTCAGACATGGGTTCTCCTTCGAAGGCAATGCTGCCAGCCTAGTTCCCGGAGGCCTGACCAGCGCCGATTTACGGTTGCGTCCAAATCCGTGTTAGAGTTTTTCCCGTTGCTTCCGCAGCTTTTGAACGACTGAAGGCCTTGCGGAAAACACCCAAGCGCGGGTGGCGGAATGGCAGACGCGCTAGCTTGAGGTGCTAGTCCTCTAACGAGGGTGGGGGTTCAAGTCCCCCTCCGCGCACAATTGATACCCCCGGAATCCACTGGATTCCGGGGGTATTTTGTTGTCCCATCCCTTCTGGCCCGGTCCCCGGGGCTCCTGGACTTTCGTCCAGCCAACGAAGGAGGACTCGATGGCTTCGGGGCCATCGGACACCGGCGCACGCCCCGTTTTTCCCCGCAGCGCCGTGATCTTGCTCATGCTCGGCGGCGGCCCTTGCAGCCTTCGGCCTGGCAGCGGCCAGCGGCATCTTCACGCCGGCATTTTTGGCTTTTGTGCTCACCCTGTGCGTTCATCCGGTGCGGCGGTGGCTGCAGGGACACGGAATTCCCCGGGGCATCGCGACCGGAGGCAGCATCGCCGCCGTCTTCATCCTGCTCGCCGGTTTCGCCGGAGCACTCATTGCGGCGCTGGCGCAGTTTTCAGCGCTGCTGCCGCAGTTCGCGCCGCAGATCGCCGCTGCCTGCGCCTCCATCTCTCAGCAACCTGGCGGGGGCCCTGCTCATCGTCCTCACCCTGCTCATCCTGATGGCGGTGGACGGTTCCCGGACACCGGCGCTGCTGAACCATCTGAAGGACCACCGCCCGGCACTGGTTGCCGCACTGGAGGGCTTCGCCTCCGGAGTGCGCCGCTGCATGGTCGCCACCACTGTCCTGGGGGGGTGGCCCAGGGGTTGTTCAACTGGCTCGTCCTCGTGATCCTCCAGGTTCCGGGGGCCCTGCTGTGGGGGCTGCTCTCGTTCACCTGCAGCTACATTCCCAACATTAGATACTTCATTGCCATCATTCCGCCGCTGTTTTTTGGCTACCTCACCGGCGGCTGGGCAACCGCAGTTGCCGTTGTCATTGTGTACGGCGGAATCAACGGCGTCATCCAGTCCATCGTGCAGCCGAAGTATGTGGGCAACGCGGTGAACCTCAGCGAGACGCTGACCTTTCTCTCGGTGCTTTTCTGGGCGGTGGTCCTGGGTCCCGTCGGAGCCATTCTTGCCGTGCCGCTGACGCTGCTGGCCCGAACACTGCTCCTGGATTCCGATCCGTCGCTGGCGTGGTGGCGTCCGGTCACGGGAGACCACAAGGACCTTGAGCCTCTCCTCGAACAGCAGGATGCGGATATCCGTGCACGGCGCACCCGCGAAGGGCGGCGTGCCCGGCGCGGAGCCGCCCGCCCGCGCCCCGGCGATGCACCCGCGGCATGACGCCGCGGAACGTCTGAACCGTACTGAGCCTCATCACCAGCCTGGTGTCCGTGACTCTGGCGGGCGCGGTGAGTTCGGTGCCGGTGAGCATCACCGTCATGATCCTGCTCTCACCGACGCCGCGGCGCGGTGCGGTGCCGTTCCTGTGCGGCAGCCTCGCCGGATCGATCGTGCTGGTTGGGCTGTCAGCGGTTGGGCTGCACCTGCCGCCGGCACGGCCCAGCCTGAACCAGGTGACGGTGCCCGCCGTCCTCTGCATCGCGGTTGGCGCCGGACTCGCGGTTTATGGGGCGTATCTGGTCCAGCGGAAGCCGCGGGCCGGCAAAGGAAGGCTGGACAAGCTGCGCACGGTCCTTGCGTACGCAGCGGTGGCACAGTCCGCCGTCGTCGTCCCGATCGGAATCTGGCTGCGCTCCCCCGACACGGCCCAGGGCCACCTTTCCACCCTGTATGCCTGGATGCAGGCCCATGGCCACACGATTACTGCCGTCACGGCATTGGTCCTCGGACTGTCCCTGGTGGCCTGGAACGTGCTGCAGCTGGCGGGGTAGCGGTTCGGGAGCTATCGCTGCGCAGGCGCTCCGCGCTCGCTGCCGTGGGCAACAAGCGCGTAGAGGATCAACACGTCGATCGCGATAACGATCAGCGACCACCAGGGCTGGACCGGCACCAGCATCAGCTGGCGCTGAAAATCCCGTGGACCAGCAGGATGACGCCGGCGAAGCGGATCCAATCGGTCCAGCCGGAGGATGACACGGGGTGATTGACAGTACTCATGGTGCCGACCGCTTTCGGTTGGAGGCACTGCCGTCGGTCCTGAAACCGGCCGCAGCCGTGTCGGAAGACGCGTACTGCTTCCGATTATCTTTCCCCGACTCCGCGAGGAGTCAATCATGTGCCCTGCGTCGACGCACCGGTACGCTCTGACCATGGATGGCGGCACGCTCTTCAATCTGCTTCTGGTGGTGTTCTTCGTGCTGCTGGGAGGAATCTTCGCGGGCACTGAGATGGCGCTGGTTTCACTGCGGGAGAGCCAAATCAGCCGCATTGAGGCATCGGGTGCCGGCGGCCGGAGAATCGCGGAACTTGCCCGCAACCCAAACCTCTTCCTCTCGTCCATCCAAATTGGTGTCACCCTCTCGGGCTTTTTCTCCGCGGCCTACGGTGCCTCCGCGCTGGCCCCGGCCGCGGCCCCCGCCCTCCGCAGCTTCGGCTTTCCGCCCGCCGCCGCGGATGCCACCGCCTTCATCCTGCTGACCCTCGCCGTCGCCTACTTGTCCCTGGTGTTCGGGGAGCTGGTGCCCAAGCGGCTCGCGATGCAGAATGCCGAGCGTTTCACCCGGCTGCTCGCACCTCCCCTGAACGCTTTCGCCGTCGTGATGCGCCCGGTCATTAAGCTGCTGTCGGTCTCCACTGACACCGTGGTCCGGCTCCTCGGCGGGGATCCCAAAGTCAGGACACCGCCGGTGACGTCGCAGGAGCTGTGGGACATGGTCGCCGCGAGTCCGGTCCTGGCCGAGGACAGCCGGCGGATTCTCTCCGACGTGTTCGGCGCCGGAAACCGGCTCCTCCAGGAGGTGATGCGTCCGCGGCCGCAGGTGCAGTTCCTCTCCGCCGACCTGACCGTAGCCCAGGCCCGGGCGGCAGTGCACTCGCTGCCCTATTCGCGCTATCCGGTCATTGGGGAGTCCCCCGACGACGTCCTCGGCTTCGTCCACGTCCGCGACCTCCTCCGGGAAACCGGCGACGGCGGCAGTTTCCCGGAGTCTGAGGCACTCCGGCTCGGTGACATTGTCCGGCCGATCCTGTTCCTGCCCGGTACGGCACCCGTGGTTCCCTCGCTGTCCAGGATGCGCCGGAACGGCAGCCATATTGCCGTGGTCGCCGACGAATACGGCGGCACTGACGGCATTGTCACCCTGGAGGACCTTGTGGAGGAACTGGTCGGGGAGATCTACGACGAATACGACACCTTCCGGGACCCCGAAGACCGGCACCGGCAGGTGCGCGGCGACCTGGTGGTGGACGGAGCGCTGATCCTGCAGGAATTCGAGCGGCTGACCGGCGTCCCGCTTCCGGAAGGGCAGTACGAAACCGTCGGCGGCTACATTCTGGCGCGGCTGGGCAGGATTGCCCGTCCCGGAGACACTGTCGCCGCACCGGAATGCGAATTGGAGGTGCTCAGCGTCCAGCGCAGGCGCATTGGATCCGTCCGCGTCGTGCGCCATCCGGGTCCCGCGCAAGCGGAGGAGCGTCAAGTCCCGTAACATTGCTTTGCCTGTTAACAGCGCAGAGAATACCGGGCAGCGGGTCGTGACCGAATTTCCGGGACACGCCCTCGTGCCGCATTGCAGATACTTTAGAAAGCAGGAAACCAGCCATGGGCGATACAAAAATCGGCTCCGGGGAACCCGAGCTGAAGCGGGTGATGGGAACCAAGCTTTTGCTGCTCTTCATCGTCGGCGACATTCTTGGCACCGGAGTCTATGCCCTTACCGGCCAAGTGGCCGGCGAAATCGGCGGTGCCGCGTGGGCACCCATCCTGGTCGCCTTCGCCGTTGCCACCATCACCGCCCTGTCCTACCTGGAACTGGTGACCAAATTTCCGCAGGCCGCCGGGGCCGCGCTCTATGCGCACAAGGCCTTCGGCATTCATTTCCTCACCTTCCTGGTGACCTTTGCCGTGCTGAGCTCAGGAATTACCTCAGCTTCGACGGCCGCCAAGTTCCTGGCCGAAAACTTCATCGTCGGCTTTGACCTGGATTGGGGACAGACCGGAGTCACATGGGTGGCCGTCATCTTCATGCTGGTCCTCGCCGTGATCAACCTGCGCGGAGTCGGGGAGAGCATCAAGTTCAACGTGGTCCTGACGATCATCGAACTTACCGGTCTGCTGATTGTCATCCTGATTGGATTCTGGGCAATGAGCCAGGGGAATGTCGATTTCTCCCGCGTCATGGTCTTCGAAACCGAAGGAAACAAGAGCGTCTTCCTGGCCCTCACGGCCGCCACATCGCTGGCCTTCTTCTCAATGGTGGGCTTTGAGGACTCGGTCAACATGGCTGAGGAAACCAAGGATCCGGCCAAGATTTTCCCGAAGGTCATGCTGACCGGGCTAAGCATCACGCTGGCTGTCTATCTGCTGGTGTCCATTGCCGCCGTCGCCATTGTGCCCGTGGGCCAGCTCTCCTCCAGCGCAACCCCGCTTCTGGAGGTCGTGCGTGCCGGGGCACCCAACCTGCCGGTGGACGTCATCTATCCGTTCCTGTCCATTTTTGCCGTGGCCAACACCGCCCTGATCAACATGCTGATGGCCAGCCGCCTGCTGTACGGCATGGCGAAGCAGGATGTGCTTCCCCGTTCACTTTCCAAGGTGCTCCCCGGGCGGCGGACGCCGTGGGCTTCGATCATCTTCACCACCGCCATCGCGCTGGGCCTGATCATCACCGTCACCAACTTCATGGGCAAGGAAACCGTCACCGCCCTGGGCGGGACCACGGCGCTGCTGCTGCTGGCTGTGTTCACCGTGGTGAACATCGCCTGCCTGGTGCTGCGCCGCACCCCGCACGAGAGCAAGCATTTCCGCTCCCCCGGCTTCCTGCCCTACGTCGGTGTCTTCACCTGCGCTTTCCTCCTGGGCCCCTGGGCGCAGGATCCGATCGAATACCAGATTGCCGGCCTCATGCTGCTGCTGGGCCTGCTGCTGTGGGTGCTGACCTGGTTCTGGAACCGGGCCGTGCGCGCCAAGAAGACCCGCTTTACTGATGCCGAAGAACTCCGGGGCTAAGCCTTTTCCCCGCCCCGCGTTTCCATCCCTAGGTCAGGAGCACCATGAGTATTGTCGTCGGATTTCTTCCCACCCCCGAGGGGACGGCGGCGCTGGACGCCGCCCGCCGGGAGGCCAGTGACCGCGCAGCGCTGCTGGTCATCGTGAACGTGGCGTTCCCCCGTCACGGACTGCACCATCAGGAGCAGGAGGACGCCAATAACGCGGCGCTTGCCCAGCTCGAAGCAGAGCTGACCGCGGATGGAACGGCCTACGAGCTGGTCCACCCGGTCGGCGACTTCGATCCCGCCGAGGAGATCCTCGCGGCGGCCGCCGGGCCGGAAGTCGAGCTGGTTGTCCTGGGGCTGCGCCGCCGCACCCCGGTCGGCAAGATGCTGCTGGGCAGCACGGCGCAGCGCGTGCTGCTCCAGGCCGACTGCCCCGTCCTGGCTGTGAAGGCCCATCACTAGGGTCTCCTCCCAGCAGGGCTGACATTCCTGTGGCCGGCACCCGCCCTGCGGGTGCCGGCCACATGTGTGTGTGCTCCTGCTACGTGATCAAGGAGGATCCGCGGCGCTTGTTGAAGACGTCAAACGCCACGGCTGCCAGCAGGACGAGCCCCTTGATCAGCTGCTGGTACTCGGTGCCGACGCCCATGATGGACATGCCGTTGTTCAGGATTCCGATGATCAGACCGCCGATGATGGCTCCGGTCACCCGGCCGATGCCGCCGGTGACGGCAGCTCCGCCGATGAAGACTGCGGCGATGGCATCCAACTCGAATCCCTCGCCCGCTTTGGGACTGGCCAGGTTCAGCTGCGCGGTGAAGACCAGCCCTGCCAGCGCGGCCAGGACGCCCATGTTGATGAAGACGGTGAAGGTGGTCCGCTTGGTGTTGATGCCGGAGAGTTCCGCCGCGTGCAGGTTCCCGCCCATGGCGTAGATGTGGCGGCCCCAGACGCTGCGGTTCATGACGGCGGCATAGCCGACCGTCAGCAGGCCCAGGATGACCAGGACGATGGGCGTTCCGCGGTAGCTGGCCAGCAGATAGGTGATGAACAGGATCAGGCCGGCGGTCAGGACGAGCTTGGCCGCGAACCAGAGCATCGGTTCGTCGACCAGCTGGTGCCGGCGGCGGATCATCCGCTGCCGGATGCCCGAGCCCACCAGGGCGGCGGCCGAAAGCACTCCGATGATCACTGTCAGCGGTTCCAGGAAACTCGTCCCTCCGCCGAGGTCGGGAAGGAATCCGCTGCCCAGGTCGCGGAACTGATCCGGGAACGGCGAGATCTGCCGGTTCTGCAGCACAATCTGCGTCAGTCCGCGGAACGTCAGCATGCCCGCCAGGGTCACGATGAACGCCGGAATTCCGAAGTAGGCGATCCAGAACCCCTGCCAGGCTCCGACGGCGGCGCCGAGGACCAGGCACAGGACGGCGGCCAGCCACCAGGGCAGCCCCCACTGGGTGATCATGACGCCCGCGGCCGCGCCGGTGAAGGCGACCACGGAGCCGACCGAGAGGTCAATGTGCCCGGCAATGATCACGAGCACCATGCCGACGGCGAGGATCAGGATGTAGCTGTTCTGGATGATCAGGTTTGACACGTTGATCGGTGCCAGGGTGATCCCGTTGGTGGTGATCTGGAAAAAGATGATGATCGCGATCAGTGCGATGAACAGTCCCACCTGGCGCAGCTGCCCGGTGAGGTAGTTCAGGGCAGAGCCGACGATTCCTGTCGGGTTGGTCTTCGGCGCGGGAGCGCCGGTGGACGGACCCTGGTCGGTGAGAGTGCTCATTGGCGTTCCTTGTCTGTCGCGGCGGCAGGAGTCCTGGCATCACGGGTCATGTACTGCATGAGGTATTCGGCGCTGGCCTTCTCCCGCGGGACGTCCGCGGTGATGCGGCCCTCGGCGAGGGTGTAGATGCGGTCGCAGATCCCCAGCAGTTCCGGCAGCTCGGAGGAGATCACAATGATCGCCTTCCCCTGGTCGGCCAGCTCGTTGATGATGGTGTAAATCTCATACTTGGCACCGACGTCGATGCCGCGGGTGGGCTCATCCAGGATCAGCACGTCCGGATTGGTGTGGATCCATTTGGAGAGCACCACCTTTTGCTGGTTTCCGCCGGAGAGCTTGCCGGTCAGCGACAGCACCGACGGCGCCTTGATGTTCATGCTGGTGCGGTATTTCTCCGCCGTCAGATGCTCCCGGTACGGATCCACCCAGCCGCGGACGGACAGCTTGTTCAGGCTGGACGCCGAGATGTTGCGCCTAATGTCCTCGATGAGGTTCAGGCCGTAGCGCTTGCGGTCTTCGGTGGCGTACGCCAGGCCGTGGGCGATGGCCTGGCCGACGGTCTTCATCGTGATCTCGCGGCCGTCCTTGTAGGTGCGGCCGCTGATGTTGTGCCCGTAGCTGTGGCCGAACACGCTCATGGCCAGTTCCGTGCGGCCGGCCCCCATCAGTCCGGCGATGCCCACGATCTCACCGGCCCGCACGTACAGGTTGGCGCCGGTGACGACCTTGCGCGACCGGTCCAGCGGATGATGCACCGTCCAGTCCTCGATGCGCAGGACTTCCTCGCCGATGACCGAAGTGTGCTCCGGATAGCGGCTGTCCAGGTCGCGTCCCACCATGCCCCGGATAATGCGCTCCTCGGAGACTTCGTCGGCATGCATGTCCAGCGTTTCGATGGTGCGGCCGTCACGGATGATGGTGACGGCGTCGGCGATCGCCTTAATCTCGTTGAGCTTGTGGCTGATGATGATGCAGGTGATGCCGTCACTGCGCAGGTCCTTGATCAAACCCAGCAGATGCTCGGAGTCTTCATCGTTCAGGGCTGCCGTGGGCTCGTCCAGGATTAGCAGCTTCACCCGCTTGGACAGCGCCTTGGCGATTTCCACCAGCTGCTGCTTGCCGACGCCGATGTCCTGGATCCGGATGGCCGGGTTTTCCGCCAGGCCCACCCGCTCGAGAAGCTTCGCGGCCTCGAGGTTGGTCCGGTGCCAGTCAATGAAACCGCCCTTGGACTGTTCATTGCCAAGGTAGATGTTCTCTGCGATGGACAGGAACGGGCTCAGCGCCAGTTCCTGGTGGATGATCACCACGCCGGCGGACTCGGAGTCCTTGATGTCCTTGTACTCCTGGAGTTCACCGTCCAGGTAGATTCCGCCCTCGTAGGTTCCGGCCGGATAGACGCCGGAGAGGACCTTCATCAGGGTGGATTTCCCGGCGCCGTTTTCTCCGCAGATGGCATGGACGTGCCCCTGCTGGACCTCCAGGGAGACTTCCTGCAGTGCCTTGACCCCGGGGAACGACTTGGTGATGCCCCGCATGGAAAGAATATTCGCGTTCACGTTGGGGGCGGGGCGGGGGGGTTCCCGCCGGCGGCCGCGGGCGCCGGCGCCCGCCTCCGCCACCGCGGTGGTAGGGGGTTACTTGAGGTCGGAGGCCTGGTAGTAGCCGCTGTCGACGAGGACTTCCTCGTAGTTGTCCTTCGTGACCACCATCGGATCCAGCAGGAAGGTCGGGACAATCTTCACCTTGTTGTCGTACGTCTCGTTGTCATTGGTCTCGGGGACTTCGCCCTTGAGCACGTCATCAACCATGGCAACGGTCTGCTCGCCCAGGGCACGCGTGTCCTTGAAGATCGTGGAGTACTGCTGGTTGTCCATGATGGACTTCACTGACGCGGCTTCGGCGTCCTGTCCGGTGATGACGGGCAGGGCATCCGGTGAATAGCCGGATCCGGTAAGGGCGGAAATGATGCCCAGGGAGATGCCGTCATACGGGGACAGCACGCCGTCGACCTTCTCGCCGCCCGAGTAGTTGCTGGCGATCAGGTTCTGCATGCGCTTCTGCGCGGTGGCCGGATCCCAGCGCAGGGTGGCGATCTGCGAGAACCCGGTCTGTCCGCTCTGGACCACGAGGGTTCCCTTGTCGATGTGGGGCTGCAGGGTGGCCATGGCGCCGTCGTAGAAGAAGTTGGCGTTGTTGTCATCAGGGCTGCCGGCGAAGAGTTCGACGTTCTTCGGTTCCGCTGCCCCGGTCTCCTTGCCCTCGGCGTCGAGGATGCCCAGGCCGGTCAGCAGCGATGTGGCCTGCTGGACACCTACGGTGTAGTTGTCAAAGGTGGTGTAGTAGTCAACGTTCTTGTTGCCCGTGATCAGGCGGTCATAGGCGATCACCTTGATGCCGGCGGCGGCCGCGTTGTCCAGCTGATCGCTGAGGGCGGTGCCGTCGATGGCCGCGATGACCAGGACTTTGGCGCCCTTGGTGATCATGTTGGACACCTGCTGGACCTGGGTGGGGATGTCGTCGTCGGCGTATTCCAGGGTCGTTTCGTAACCGAGCTCTTCAAGCTCTGCCTTGATGGAGTCGCCGTCCTTGATCCAGCGTTCCGAGGTCTTGGTCGGCATGGCAATGCCCACCAGCGCGCCGGCGTTGTCGCCCGATTCGGCGGCGTCGGAATCAGCGCCGCCGCGGCCCGAGCCGGAACCGCAGCCGGCCACTGACACGGCCAGGATGCCCGCCGTCAGGCTGAGCAGGAGTTTACGGATTTTCACGAAGGAGCCCTTTCGATTGACGTCGTTGTCTAGCGGAGAAACTACCGGATCGCGTGACGCGGCTTACCCTTCCCGCAGCCGGCCCGGCAGGCCGGAAATGAGAAGTGCGTCACATAAATATGTGAGCGCTAACATTATGGCTCCCGGTCCATGCCGGTTGTCAATTCCAATACTTGGCCTCCGCGGCCGCGGGCCTCAGCGGACCGGACGGGCTTCCGTCCGGCGGGGACTTTCCGCCGGTTGGCGGCGCAGCTCCGCCGAGACCGCCGCGATTCCGGTGAACGTCTCCTCGAACGACGTCGACAGCGGGGACAGCCCCAGCCGGATTCCGGACGGATTCCGGTAGTCGGGGATCACTCCCTGCTTCCACAGGGCCGCGGTGACGGCCTGGAACGATGGATGATCGATAGTGATGTGACTGCCGCGCCGTTCGGCGGCGCGAGGAGAGGCCAGGACGACGCCGTGCGGCGCCAGCAGGGTGTCCACCGCCGCCAGGGCATATTCGGTGAGGGCCACGGATTTGGTCCGCACCGCATCGATGCCGGCCTCGGCGAGGAGCGCGACCATGTCCCGCAGGGGCAGCATGCCGAGCACCGGCGGCGTTCCGGACACCAGCCGGCGGATGCCGGCGGCCGGCGTGTAGCCCTGGGCCATGCCGAAGGGGTCGGCGCTGCCCAGCCAGCCCTGGATGGGCTGGGTGAAGGTCTCCTGATGCCGCCGGGCCACATAGGCCCAGGCCGGGGCACCGGGGCCGCCGTTGAGGTATTTGTAGCTGCAGCCCACCGCGTAGTCCACGTCCCAGGCGTCCAGCTGTGCCGGAACCGCCCCCGCTGAGTGGCACAGGTCCCAGAGCACCAGTCCCCCGGCGTCGTGCACTGCTGCCGTGATGGCTGCGGCGTCGGCCAGGAAACCGGAGCGGTAGGCGACGTGGCTGAAGACCGCCAGGGCGGTCTGCGGCCCGACCGCCTGCGCCACTGCGTCGGCGCTGACGCCGCCGTCGTAGTCGGCGGCGATCCAGCGCAGGGTCAGCCCGCACTCATTGGCGATGCCCTCCAGAACATACCTGTCGGTGGGAAAGTTGTCGGTGTCCAGGACAATCTCGGTCCGCCCCGGGCGGGCAGCCACTGCGGCACGGGCCAGCTTGTAGAGCAGGACCGTGGTGGAATCGGCCACGATGCACTGCCCGGCGGCGGCGCCGAGCACCGCGGCGCCCAGCGCGTCGCCGAGCTGCTGCGGCAGCTCCAGCCACTGCTCATCCCAGCCGCGGATGAGCCGGGTGCCCCACTGGACCTGCACAAAGTCCTGCAGATGCGCCGCGCTGGCCCGCAGCGGACGGCCCAGCGAATTGCCGTCCAGATAGGAGCTGACGCCGTCGGCTTCCAGGAAGCGGTCCCGGAAGCCGGCCAGCGGGTCCGCCGCGTCCAGCTCCCGGGCAGCGGCAAGCAATGCGTCCGATTTCATCATGAGGGCACGGTAGCAGCCCGGGCGGAACTACAGCGGCCGGACACTGCCGGTGAAGTTCCGGCGAAGGGAGCGCTGGTTCCAACCAACAAAGGTGGATCCGGCGTACCCGTCCTCCCCTTCCGCATCGGAGATTGACAGGGCGACCGTCGCCGGCAGGAACACCGGAGAGTCAAACTCGATGGTCCACTCGTACGGCTCCTGCCGGTTCTGCACGATGTCGGCCACCACCCGGGAGGCCAGGTACATGCCGTGCGCCAGCGACCGCTTCATGCCCAGCGCCTTCGCCGACAGCCTGCTGAGGTGGATCGGGTTGAAGTCGCCGGACACCCGCGCGTAGTTGCGCCCCGCGTCCGCGCCGAGCCGCCACTGCGCCGTCGGCTGCGGGGGAACGAAATCCGGGCGGGGTGCGCGTGCACCCGGCCGGTCAAGGCGGGGCAGGAACACACCCTTGGCGAGATAGGTCGACCGCCCGCGCCAGACGACGGCGGTGTTCTCCCCCGTGCCATCCCCCGTGCCCTCCCCCGTGCCCTCCCCGGTTCCGGCGCGGACTTCGGCGATCAGCTCCACGGAGGTGCCGGCGCGGTGTCCGGCCAGGTTTTCCGCCCAGGCGGTGACGGTGAGCGGTTCGGTGTAATGGATCGGCCGGAAGTGCTCCACACGGTTCCGAAGATGCACCATGCCCAGCAGCGGCAGCGGGAAATCTTCCCGAGCCATGAGGCTCATCGCCACCGGAAACGCGAACGTGTGCACGAAACCGGAGGGCAGGTAGTCGGACGCGCTGTGCAGCACGAGCCGCTGGAAGTCCGCCAGCCGCTCCAGGTCCACACGGGCGCCGCGCACCGTGTGCCGGTCCGCCGGCAAGGTTCGGGACGCCGGAGCCGAGGAGAGCCGCGCCCTGGCCGCAGCGCCGACGGCACCGACATACAGCTTGCCGAGCGCGGGTATCTCGCCCAGCTGGGTCTCACTCATGCGCCCACCATGTTCTGGCCGCAGACCCGCACAACCTGTCCGTTCACGCCGCCGGCCGCGTCCGAGGCCAGGAAGGAAATGGTCTCGGCCACGTCGATGGGCAGGCCGCCCTGCTGCAGGCTGCTCAGGCGGCGCGCCACCTGGCGGGTGAGGGCCGGAATGGCTGCTGTCATGTCGGTTTCAATGAAACCGGGAGCCACGGCGTTGATGGAGCCGCCGCGTGGAGCCAGCAGCGGCGCCGTCGCCCGCACCATGCCGATGACTCCGCCCTTGGAGGCGGCGTAGTTGGTCTGTCCGCGGTTGCCGGCGATGCCGCTGGTGGAGGCCAGCGAGACGATCCGGCCTTCGCGGCTGAAGGTCTCCGAGGCCAGCAGGGTCCGGTTCATCTTCAACTGCGACGCAATGTTCACGGCAACGACCGACTGCCAGCGGGATTCGTCCATGTTGGCCAGCAGCTTGTCGCGGGTAATGCCGGCGTTGTGGATGACGATGTCCAGGTGCCCGTAGCGTTCCTTGGCGTGGGCCAGGATGCGGTCGGCGGCGTCGTCGCGGGTGATGTCCACCTGCAGTGCGGTGCCGGAGATCTCATTGGCCACCTTGGCCAGCTGTTCGCCGGCCGCCGGCACGTCAACGACGATCACCGTGGCGCCGTCGCGGTGCAGGACCCGGGCAATGGCCGCGCCGATCCCCCGGGCGGCCCCGGTCACCACCGCAACCTTGCCGGCCAGCGGAGCGTTCCAGTCCGCGGGCAGCGTGCCGGCGTCGGAACCGACGGTGATGAACTGGCCGTTGACGTAGGCGCTCTTGCCCGAGAGCAGGAAGCGCAGGGCTGCCGCCGTGCCCGGAGTCGAGGCGGGAGCACCGTTGGCGAGGATGATGCCGTTGGCGGTGGCTCCGCCGCGCAGTTCATGGGCAATGGAGCGGAGCAGCCCGTCAATTCCCTGCCGTGCCGCTGCCGCCTCGGGTTCCTGTGCCTCGGCGGCGGGCCGGGAGACGGTGACCACGCGTCCGCCCGGGGCCAGGTCCCGCAGTGCCGCGCCGGCGGCCAGGGTGACCTCGCCCAGATCCTCGGGAGCGGCTGCGGTATCCAGCACCAGCAGGATGGCGCCGAGCTTCTCCTTGGGCGTGGCATGCCGCCGGACATCCTGGTCCCAGCCGAGCAGCAGCTGCGAGAGCGTGTCCGCGGCTTCGCCCTTGCCCAGGACCAGCACCGGTCCGGGGACCAGCGGCTGGGCCGGATCGAAGCGCCGCAGGATGGCCGGACGGGGCAGGCCCAGCTTCTTGGCGATGTCCTTGGTGAAACCGGTGTTGACGAGGTTCAGGTATGCGTCGTTCATGGTCAGCGTGCCTCGAGGATCGCGACAAGGCCCTGGCCGCCGGCGGCGCAGATGGAGATCAGCCCCCGGCCGGAACCCTTTTCATGCAGCATTTTGGCCAGCGAGGCGACGATGCGCCCGCCCGTGGCGGCGAACGGATGGCCGGCGGCCAGCGAAGATCCGTTGACGTTGAGCTTGGACCGGTCGATCGTGCCGAACGGGCCGTTGAGGCCCAGCCGGGTGCGGGAGAACTCATCATCTTCCCAGGCGGCCAGCGTGCTGAGCACGGTGCCGGCAAAGGCTTCATGGATTTCGAAGAAGTCGAAGTCGTCCAGCGTGAGGTTGTTGCGGGCCAGCAGGCGCGGCACGGCGAAGGCGGGCGCCATCAGCAGGCCGTCCTTGCCGTGCACGAAGTCGACGGCGCCGGCTTCGGCGTCCACGATGTTGGCCAGCATCGGCAGGTCGTGTTCGCGGGCGAAGTCCTCGGAACCCAGCAGAACCACGGCAGCGCCGTCGGTCAGCGGTGTAGAGTTTCCGGCGGTCATGGTCGCTTCGTCGCCGAGGCCGCGGCCGAAGGCGGGCTTCAGCTTGCCCAGCTTCTCCATGGTGGTGTCCGGGCGCAGGTTGGCGTCCCGGGAGAGGCCGCGGTAGGGGGTCACCAGATCGTCGAAGAATCCGCGGTCGTAGGCCGCCGCCATGTTCTTGTGGCTGGCCAGGGCTAGTTCGTCCTGTGCCTCGCGCGTGATCTTCCACTGGGCCGTGGTCAGGGCCTGATGCTCGCCCATGGACAGGCCGGTGCGGGGTTCGCCGGTGGTGGGGGCGTTCGGGGCCAGGTCCTTGGGCCGCAGCTTGGCGACGGCGGCCAGCTTCTGCTTGGCGGTCTTGGCCCGCGACAGGTCCAGCAGGGTCCGGCGCAGGCCTTCGCTGACGGCAATGGGGGCATCGGAGGCGGAGTCCACGCCGCCGGCGATGGCGGAATCAAGCTGGCCGAGCTTGATCTTGTTGGCCAGACTGATCACCGTCTCGAGTCCGGTGGCGCAGGCCTGCTGCACGTCATAGGCGGGGGTCTCGGCGGAGAGGGCGGAACCCAGGACTGCTTCCCGCGTGAGGTTGAAGTCGCTGGAGTGCTTCAGCACGGCGCCGGCGGCGACTTCGCCGATGCGTTCGCCCTGCAGCCCGAAGCGGGCGACGAGTCCGTCGAGCGCAGCAGTCAGCATGTCCTGATTGGAGCTGTAGGTGTATTTGCCGCCGGCGCGGGCGAAGGGGATGCGGTTTCCGCCAATGACGACGGCCTTCCGGACGGCGGGAACAGGGGTGGATCCGCCGGTGGCGGCGGATTCGGCCTGGGGCTGTGCAGCCATGAGTCTGGTCTCCTTGGAAGTACTGCAAAATGTGAGGGGAGTTACTGCAACCCAGCGTACCTGATACGCTGAGTATCGTGAACACTGCTCTGCAAGACCCCCCCGCCCCCGGGGCATCCGACGGCCGGTCCCTCCGCTGGGAAGCCCACCGCACGGAGCGCCGCAGCGATCTGATCAAGGCCGCCCGCCGTGCCGTCCACACCCTCGGCGCCGGTGCCTCCATGGAGGAGATTGCTGCCGCTTCCGGAACCTCGAAATCCGTGTACTACCGGTATTTCGGCGACAAGGCCGGACTGCAGCAGGCAATGGGCGACGTCGTGCTGGCACAGATGCAGGACAAGATCCTCGCCGCGGGGCGCACCGCCCAGTCACCCCGCGCCGGGTTGCAGGCGATGGTGTCCGCGTACCTGCAGATGGCGCAGACGTCGCCCAATGTGTATGCCTTTGTCGCAGCCGGCGAAGCAACAGGCAATACCGAGCACCGTTTCGCTGACAGCCTCACCCATTTCTTTGAGGCCATCACCGGCATGATGGACCGCGCGATGCGGGCCTATCTGGAGACCGGCTCCCCCGGCACCTCCCCCGCCCGGAACCTGGGGGTTGCCGCAAGCTTCTGGCCGACGGCGGCGCTGGGCATGGTCCGCGCCGCCGGCGAGAAGTGGCTGGCCACCGAGCCCGGACCCGACAAACCTTCCGAGGCCGAAATGACCCGGCAGCTGACCGTTTGGCTCTTCGACGGCATCGGCTACGAGCAGGGGCGGGCATGAACCGCCCCGGCGCTCCCCTTCCGCTTCCTCCCAGCAAAAACAGGCACCACCACTACGAGAAGGACACGCAATGACGCAAACAGCCTCCAAACCGGAACGCCAGATCCCGGCCAGTGCCTCCATCCGCGATGACGACAGCGCCGTCGTCAACGTTGACGCCCTCAGCCGGGCACTGCTGGGCACGTGGGCGGATATCCGCCTGCAGGCCCGAGAACTCGCCGGCACTGACGCGCTGCACACCCCCGCCGGCCTGCCGCACACGGAGCACCGCGAACGGGTCATGGCGCAGCTGAAGGTGCTGGCGGAGAGCAAGGCCGTGCACCGGGCCTTCCCGGCCTACGTGGGCGGCGAGGACAACCACGGCGGCAATGTTGCCGGCTTCGGCGAACTGGTGGTGGCGGATCCGTCCCTGCAGATCAAGGCCGGCGTGCAGTGGGGCCTGTTCGGCGGCGCCGTCATGCACCTGGGAACCCGCGACCACCATGACAAGTGGCTCCCCGGCATCATGAGCCTGGAGATTCCCGGCTGCTTCGCCATGACGGAAACCGGACACGGTTCCGACGTCGCCAGCATCGCCACCACCGCCGAGTACGACGCCGGCACCGAAGAGTTCATCATCAACACCCCCTTCCGCGCCGCCTGGAAGGACTACATCGGCAACGCCGCCGTCCACGGCAAGGCCGCCGTCGTCTTCGCCCACCTGATCACCAAGGGCGTGGACCACGGCGTGCACGCGTTCTACGTCGACCTGCGCGACGACAACGGCTTCCTGCCCGGCATCGGCGGCGAGGACGACGGCATCAAGGGCGGCCTGAACGGCATCGACAACGGGCGGCTGCATTTTTCCAACGTGCGCATTCCGCGCACCAACCTGCTCAACCGCTACGGCGACGTGGCTGCGGACGGCACGTACACCTCGTCGATCGAAAGCCCGGGCCGGCGCTTCTTCACCATGATCGGCACCCTGGTGCAGGGCCGGGTGTCCCTGGACGGCGCCGCAGTGGCCGCCAGCAAGCTCGCCCTGAAGACTGCCATCCAGTACGGCACTGAGCGCCGCCAGTTCAACGGCGCCTCGGACATTACCGAGGAAGTCCTGATGGACTACCAGCAGCACCAGCGCCGGCTGCTGCCGCGGCTGGCCACCACGTATGCGGCGGCCTTCGCCCACGAGGAACTGCTGCACAAGTTCGACGACGTTTTCTCGGGTGCCCATGACACCGAAGAAGACCGCCAGGACCTGGAAACCCTCGCGGCCGGCCTGAAGTCGCTCTCCACCTGGCACGCCCTGGACACCCTCCAGGAAGCACGCGAGGCCACCGGCGGTGCCGGCTTCCTGGCCGAAAACCGGCTGACCGCGCTGCGGGCCGACCTGGACATCTACGCCACCTTCGAGGGCGACAACACCGTCCTGCTGCAGCTGGTCGCCAAGCGGCTGCTCGCTGACTACGCCAAGGAATTTGTCGGTGCCGACTTCGGCGTGCTGGCCCGGTACGCCGTCGGCCAGGCCACCGACCGGACCATGCACCGCACGGGCCTGCGGCAGATCGTCCAGGCGTTCGCCGATACCGGCTCGGAGAAGAAGTCAGCCATTGCGCTGCGCGATGCCCGGACGCAGCGGGACCTGCTGACCGACCGGGTGGGGACCATGGTCGCCGAAGTGGCCGGCGCCCTGCGCGGGGCCCGCAAGCTGCCCAAGGACAAGGGTGCGGCAGTCTTCAACGACAACCAGCACGCCCTGATCGAGGCGGCCCGCGCGCACTCCGAACTGCTGCAGTGGGAAGCCTTCACCCGGGCGCTGGAGGGCATCGACGACGCCGGCACCCGGCAGGTTCTGACGTGGCTGCGTGACCTCTTCGGGCTGTGCCTGATCGAGAAGAACCTGTCCTGGTACCTGATGCACGGCCGGCTGTCCACGCAGCGGGCCCGCACCCTTGGCCCGTACATCAACCGGCTGCTGGCCAAGCTCCGCCCGCACGCACTGGACCTGGTGGATGCCTTCGGCTACGGCCCGGAGCATCTGCGGGCCTCCGTCGCTTCCGGCGCGGAGAAAACGCGGCAGGACGAAGCGATGGAATACCAGCGCCTGATGCGCGCCAGCGGAGCCGCACCGGTGGACGAGAAAATCCTGATCCAGCGAAAGAAGCAGGCAGCCAAGGCCAAGCGATAGGCGCGTGCGCGCCTGAAGTGGAAGGAGGTCCCGGCCGGGAAACTTGCCGGGACCTCCTTCCGCAGTTAAGCGTTCCGCCGGTGCGGTCAGCGGGCCTGCGGCAGGACGGAGCGGTAGACCTCCAGCGTGGCGGCGGCGATGGAAGCCCAGGAAAACTCATCCGTCGCGCGTTGCCGGCCCGCCTCGCCCATCCGCCGGGCCCGTTCGGGATCGGTGACCACCTCGGTCAGCGCAGCGGCGAAGTCGCGGACAAAGCCCTCGGGATCGAGCGGTGTTCCGGTGCCGTCCGAGAGCTGCTCCAACGGCACCAGCAAGCCGGTCACGCCGGAGTTCACCACTTCGGGAATGCCCCCAGTGGCCGAGGCAACGACGGCGGTGCCGCACGCCATGGCCTCAAGGTTCACGATGCCGAGCGGTTCATAGATGGACGGGCAGGCGAAGACCGTGGCCGAGCTGAGCACCTTGATGAGCTCGCTGCGCGGCAGCATCCGCTCGATCACGACGACGCCGCTGCGCTTTGTGCGGAGTTCGTCGATCAGGACGCCGGTTTCGGCGGCCAGCTCCGGGGTGTCGGCAGCTCCGAGGCACAGCACGAGCTGGACCTCCGGAGGCAGCAGCGCGGCCGCACGCAGCAGGTACGGGACCCCCTTCTGCCGGGTGTTGCGCCCGACAAAAACCACACTGGGGCGGTCCGGATCGATGCCCAGGGCGCTGATGCCCTCGGGATCGGTGTCCGGGCGCCACAGCTCCACGTCGATGCCGTTGTGCACCACGCGCACCTTGGCCGGGTCGACCTCCGGGTAGCTGCGCAGGATGTCCTGCCGCATGCCTTCGGAGACGGCGATGATGGCGGCGGCGGCGTCGTACGCTGTTTTTTCCACCCAGGAGGACAGGGCGTAACCGCCGCCGAGCTGTTCCGCTTTCCACGGCCGCAGCGGTTCCAAGCTGTGGGCGCTGAGGACGTGCGGAACGCCGTACAACAGCGAACCGAGGTGCCCGGCCATGTTCGCGTACCAGGTGTGTGAATGCACCAGGTCCGCTCCGGCCAGGCCCTGGAGGATTTCCAGATCGGTGCCCAGCGTCTGGACGGCGGGATTCGCGGCGTCCAGTTCGGCGGGCACATCATAGGCGCTGACGACGGCGCCGTGGTAGTCGGAGTTTCGCGGGGCGCCAAAGCAGTGGACGCGCAGGTCCACCTGCTCGGCCAGCACACGGCTCAATTCCGCTACGTGGACACCTGCCCCGCCATAGATCTCGGGCGGGAATTCCTTGGACACAATATCTACTCGCACTAATCCAACGTAGTGCACCGACGCTCCGGTGATCTACTGTGAAGAACAGCAGACTTATTACTGGGCGGTTGATTGGCCCCAGGAATGAGCGCAGAAGCAAGCACCGCCAGATCAGAACACGTTAGACATGAAGTGAAACAGGGGAATACCAAAATGGCGCCAAAGAAGGTCCTGGCCGTTGTCCTTGCCGGCGGAGAAGGTAAACGCCTGATGCCGCTGACAGCGGACCGTGCAAAACCCGCCGTTCCATTTGCCGGCCGTTACCGGCTCATCGACTTTGCCCTCTCCAACCTGGTGAACTCGGGCTACCTGCAAATCGTGGTCCTCACCCAGTACAAATCCCACAGCCTGGACCGGCACATCTCGGAGACGTGGCGGCTGTCCACGCAGCTGCAAAACTACGTGGCCTCTGTTCCGGCCCAGCAGCGCGTGGGCAAGAGCTGGTTCCTGGGCAGCGCCAACGCGATCTACCAGTCCATGAACCTGATCGACGATGCCCGCCCGGACATCGTCGTGGTGATTGGCGCCGACCATGTGTACCGGATGGACTTCTCGCAGATGGTCGAAGCCCACATTGCGTCCGGCGCGTCGGTCAGCGTGGCAGCGGTCCGCCAGCCGCTGCACCTGGCCGACCAGTTCGGTGTCATTGAAACGGACCCGGAGAGCCCCGGCCGCATCGGCGCGTTCGTCGAGAAGCCGGCCACCACGCCGGGCCTGCCCGATGATCCGGACATGTTCCTGGCCTCCATGGGCAACTACGTCTTCAACACCGACGCCCTGGTCGAGGCGCTGAAGGTGGACGCCGAACGGCTGATCACCAAGCACGACATGGGCGGGGACATCATCCCGTACTTCGTGGAGCGCAATGACGCCGCTGTGTACGACTTTTCGCACAACGTCATCCCCGGCGCCACCGGCAGCGACCACCAGTACTGGCGCGACGTCGGTACCCTCGACTCGTACTATGACGCCAACATGGACCTCATTTCCCCGCTGCCGGCGTTCAACCTGTACAACCTGCAGTGGCCCATCTACACCCGGCAGAGCATCTCGCCGCCCGCGAAGTTCGTCCGCAGCGCTGCCGACCACCCCGGCACCGCGTTCGACTCGATCGTGTCCAACGGCGTCGTCATCTCCGGCGGCACGGTCACCGGATCCGTGCTGGCTCCGGATGTGTATGTCGATTCCGGCGCCACGGTCTCCGATTCCGTCCTCATGGACGGCATCCATGTCGGTGCCGGTGCCGTGGTGCGCCGGGCCATCATCGACAAGAACGTGGTGATTCCGCCGGGAGCCACCATCGGGGTTGACCGCGACCTGGACCTGGCCCGCGGGTTCACCGTGACCGCCTCCGGCCTCACGGTGCTGAGCAAGGGGCAGAAGGTCGCGCTTCCGGAACCCGAACCGGAAGTTGCTCCCGTTTAGGCATCCGCCGGCTGTGATCTTCCCCCGCCGCGGGGGGGGGGGGGGGGGGGGGGGGGGGGGGGGGGGGTGTGGGGGGGGGGGGGGGGGAAAGTTTTGTTTGGCGTGT
>NZ_JASKLX010000006.1:0-452440 GCF_030125555.1 Arthrobacter sp. zg.Y820 | reverse complement strand
CCCCCTTTGGGCCTGCGGCGGGGTGTCATGTTCCCCCGCGGGGGGCCCCGCAATAGCGGGCGCCGCGGCGTTTCGTTGTAAGGTCGGAAGGCACAAAAATTTGCCTTCGCCGTGTTGTTCGCCGGCGGGAAACACAGCAGAAACGACTTTTCATGAGCACCCCCGACCTGACTCCCGAAGATCTGCAGGCCTGCCTGCGGGTCCTGTCCTCCATCCACGTCCTGGACGAGGAGCACCCGGATTACGTTGCCGTCCGCCGGGCGACCGCCAAAATGTTCAAATCCGTGAAGAAGCACCGGAAGAATGAAAAGCGCGACGCCGCTGCGGACGCCGACCGCGCCGTCGTCGCCCGCACCGCCACCGGAGCCGCCGACCGCATCGACGACGAAACCCGCGGCGCCCAGCTGCGGACCTCGGCGCACGGACCGTCGGCCGGAACGCTGCTGAAGCCGCGCAACTGCTACATCTGCAAGCAGCCCTACACCGTGGTTGACGCGTTCTACCACCAGCTCTGCCCGGAATGTGCTGCCTTCAGCCACGCCAAGCGCGACGCCCGCACCGACCTCACCGGAAAACGTGCCCTGCTGACCGGCGGCCGCGCCAAGATCGGCATGTACATCGCCCTGCGGCTGCTGCGCGACGGCGCGCACACCACCATCACCACCCGCTTCCCCAAGGACGCCGCCCGGCGCTTCGCCGCCATGGAGGACTCCGCGGACTGGCTGCACCGGCTGCGGATCGTCGGCATTGACCTGCGCGACCCGGCGCAGGTCATCTCGCTGGCCGAGTCAGTGGCCGACGCCGGGCCCCTGGACATCCTGATCAACAACGCCGCCCAGACAGTGCGCCGCACGTCCAACGCGTACCAGCCGCTGGTCGACGCCGAGCTCGAGGAACTGCCGGCCGGCAACATGCCGGAGCTGGTGACCTTCGGCCACACCCACAACGCCCATCCCACAGCACTGGCGGGGTCGATCGCGGAACATCCCGTGCTCGCCGGCGACGCCGTCACCTCGCTGGCGCTGACGGCCGGTTCCTCCTCGCTGGAGAAGCTGGGCGCCGGAACGGCCATTGACGCCGGCGGACTGGTGCCGGACACCGCACCGATCAACAGCTGGACCCAGGTGGTGGACCAGGTGGAACCGCTGGAGATGCTCGAGGTCCAGCTCTGCAACGTGACCGCACCATTCCTGCTGGTCAACCGGTTGCGGCCGGCCATGGCCGCCTCGGGCGCCCGCCGGAAGTACATCGTGAACGTCTCGGCGATGGAGGGCCAGTTCTCCCGCCGGTACAAGGGCCCCGGGCATCCGCACACCAACATGGCCAAGGCCTCGCTGAACATGCTCACCCGCACCAGCGCCGAAGAAATGCTGGAAAGCGACGGCATCCTGATGACGGCCGTGGACACCGGCTGGATCACCGATGAGCGGCCGCATCCCACGAAGGTGCGCCTGGCCGAGGAGGGCTTCCACGCCCCCCTGGACCTGGTCGACGGCGCTGCCCGGGTCTACGACCCGATCGTCATGGGTGAGGAAGGCGTTGACCAGTTCGGCGTCTTCCTGAAGGACTACAAGCCCTCACCCTGGTAAGCCGGCGCTGAGGTCCGCAGCCGGAAGCGGGAGACCGCCTTCCGGATCTCGGAGATCCACAGCGCCGTCGACCCGACGCCGAGGGCCAGGAACCACTGGCCGGAGGTCAGGTCGGTGGTGTCGAAGAGCCCCTGCAGCACGCCCAGCTGCACCACCAGGACCTGCAGGACGACGACGGCGGCCAGCGACACCCAGATCGCCCGGTTGGTGAAGGTGTGCAGCGAGAAGACGCTGCCCGTGGCCGAGCGGACGTTCAGCAGGTTGAAGGCCTGGTAGAACACGAAGGTCGTGAACGCCAGGGTGGTGGCGAACAGCGGGTCGCCGGCGCTTTCGGGATACATCTGCGGCGCCAGGTACAGGACGCTGCAGGTCCCCACCGCCATGACAATGCCCATCGTCAGGATCCGCAGGATCCGCCGGCGAGTCAGCAGCGGTTCCCGGGCCGGCCGCGGCGGCTGCTTCATCAGGTCAGGATCGGCCGGGTCCACGCCCAGCGCCAGCGCCGGCGGGCCGTCCATGATGATGTTGACCCAGAGGATCTGCAGGGCGGTGAAGGGCGCTCCGCCGGCCAGCGAGAACGCCGCAGCCGCCAGGAAAATCAGCACGAACCCCCACGCCGTGGTGAGCTGGAAGCTGACGAACTTGAGGATGTTCGCGTAGATGCCCCGGCCTTCCTGCACAGCGGTGACGATGGTGGCGAAATTGTCATCCGTGAGGATCATCCGCGCCGCGCCCTTGGACACGTCGGTGCCGGTGATGCCCATCGCGATGCCGATGTCGGCGCGCTTGAGCGCCGGGGCGTCGTTGACGCCGTCGCCGGTCATGGCAACCACGGCGCCGTCCGCCTGCAGCGCCTCCACCATCCGGATCTTGTGCTCGGGCGAAACCCGCGCCAGCACCCCGTAGCCGGGAGCCCGTTCGCGCAGCGCCTGGTCGTCGAGGCCGTCAAGGGCGGAGCCGGAGACCGCTTCGCCGCCGATTCCAAGGTCCTTGGCGATGGCGGAGGCAGTGATCAGGTGGTCGCCGGTAATCATGTGCACGCTGATTCCGGCCCGGTGGGCCCGCGCTATCGCTTCGGCGGCTTCGGGGCGGGGCGGATCCATGATGCCGACGACGGCGTACAGGGTCAGCCCGGTGACGCTGTCCCGGAGGGCATCGGAATCGGCGGGCAGCCCGCCGTCCACCGGCCGGCCCGCTGCTGCCATGGTGCGCAGCCCCTGCCGGGCCAGGGCCGCCACTTCCTCCGAAATCCGTTTCCGGTCCTCGGGGCGCAGCGGCCGGTCTCCGTCCGCGGTGGACAGGAACTCCGAGCGCTCCAGCAGGACTCCGGGGGCTCCCTTGGCGTAGCAGAACAGTTCCCCGCCCGCCGCCTCCCCGGGCGCTCTCTCTCCGGATGCGTCGTCGGCCGCGTCCCCGCCGCCGGGAGAACGGTTGAACGTGGCCATGAATTTGTAGTCGGAGTCGAAGGGAACTTCGGCCATCCGCGGATGGGAAGCGCGTGCGCCGTCGGCGTCGATGCCGCCCTTTTCCGCCAGCACCACCAGGGCGCCCTCGGTGGGATCACCGGTGAGGACGCCGTTGCGCACCGATGCGTCGTTGCACAGGGCGAAGCCGAGGAAGGCCGGGGTAAGGGCGGAGACCGGGTGTCCGTCGGCGCTGAGCAGGGCCCCTTCGGTGGAGTACCCGGACCCTGACACCCGGAAGACCCGGCCGGAGGCCGCGTAGACGCGCCGCACGGTCATCTCGTTCAGGGTCAGGGTGCCGGTCTTGTCGGTGCAGATCTGGGAGGTGCTGCCCAGGGTCTCCACGGCCGCCAGCTGCTTGATGATGGCGCCGCGGGCAGCCAGCCGGGACGCTCCCATGGCCAGCGTGAAGGCGACGACGGCGGTCAGCCCTTCGGGGATGGTGGCCACTGCCAGGGAGACGGCGGTCAGGAACAGATCTTCCCAGCTGTCCCCGCGCAGCAGGCCGAGCACGAACACGACGGCGACGACGATCAGCGCCACGTAGGTCAGCAGCCTGGCCAGCTGGTCGATGCTGCGCTGCAGGATCGTTTTTTCGTCCGCCGTGGTGCCCAGGAGGTGGGCGATCCGGCCGATCTGGGTCTCCATGCCGGTGCCGGTGACCAGCAGCACCGCACGGCCGCGACTCACATCGGTGTCCATGTAGAGCATGTTGGTGCGGTCGCCCACCGGCAGTTCGGGGTCGGCCAGGGCAGCCGTGGTCTTGTTGACGGGCTGCGACTCCCCCGTCAGCGCTGCCTCGGCCACCTGCAGCCGGACGGCTTCCAGCAGCCGGCCGTCAGCGGGAATGGTGTCCCCTGCCTCCAGGAGGACCACGTCACCGGGCACCAGGTCGGTGCGCGGGATGTCCAGCGTCCGTCCGCCGCGGCGGACCGTGGCCACTGAGATCGAAGTGCTCCGCAGGGCTTCCAGGCTGTTTTCCGCCCGTTGCTCCTGCACATAGTTCAGCACCGTGTTCAGCGTGATCACCGCGAGGATGACCACCGGTGTTTCCCATTCCCGGGAGACGACGGCGCTGATGACGGCAGCACCGATCAGCACCAGGATGAGGCGGTCCGTCAGCAGGCCCAGGATCTTGCGCCAGGCCGGTACCTTCCGGCCCGCAGCCAGTTCGTTGCGGCCGTACCGGGTGGTGCGCTGCTGTGCCTGGTCGGCGGAGAGCCCGGTGTCCGGGGTAACCTCCAACTGCGCCGCAACCTGCGAAGCAGATAATGTCCAGGGCTGTTCGGGCATCTGATCGTCCACGTGCATGGGTTTGCCTCTGGCGGTAGGGGGTGCTGTTCACTCTAACAAAGCAGCCGCCGGCAAACTCCCGTTGGAACGGGAACCGGGAGCTGAGCGGTCATGTTTGGCGGGGAAGGGATTCTGCGGCAGGGTGGAACCGTGAACCGCACTCCCCGGCAAAGAACCGCCACCGCAGTGCTGCCCGGCCTGGTCACCGCTGCCGCGGCAGTGCTTCCTGCGTACCTGCTGCACTGGCTGTTTCCCTGGCTGCCGGTCCTGACCACGGCGGTGGTCCTTGGGCTGCTCGCCGCGAACCTGCCGGGGATTTCCCCGGCCGTGGCCGGCCCGCTGAAGCCGGGGCTGTCGCTGGCGGCCCGGAGACTGATGCGGGCCGGCATCGTGCTGCTGGGGTTGAAGGTCTCGCTGGTCGATATTGCCGGCCTGGGCTGGACCGCCCTGCTCCTGATCGCAGCGCTGGTGGGGGCGGCCTTCGCCGGAACCTACCTGGTGTGCCGGGCGTTTCGCCTGCCGGGGCAGGAGCCCCTGCTGATCGCTTCGGGCTTCTCGATCTGCGGAGTCTCCGCCATCGGTGCGATGGCCGCGGCCCGCAGGGTGCGGCACGAAGACACGGTGGTGCCGATAGCGCTGGTTACCCTTTGCGGAACGCTCGCCATCGGCGTGCTGCCGCTGCTGGGGTCGCTCCTGGATTTGCCGGCCGAAACGCTGGGCATCTGGGCCGGCGCCTCCGTCCACGACGTCGGCCAGGTGGTCGCCACCGCGCAGACGGCAGGCACGGCGGCGCTCGCCGCCGCCGTCGTCGTCAAGCTGGCGCGGGTGGTCCTGCTGGCTCCGCTGGCCGCCGCCGCCGGACTGCTCGGGCGCCGGTCGGCCCGGGGAGAACAGACCCCGGGCAAACTGCCGCCGCTGGTGCCGCTGTTTGTGGCCGGGTTCCTCGCCCTCATTGTTGTCCGCACCACCGGGGTGCTGCCGGAAAGCGTGCTGTCGGCCGCCGCCGTGGTGCAGGAAGTATTTTTCGCCGCCGCCCTCTTCGCCCTGGGCGCCGGAGTGCGGTTCCGGGCTCTGTTCGTGTCCGGATTCCGGGCCCTGGCCGCCGCACTGGTTTCCTGGTTCCTCATTGGCGGCCTGGGGCTGGCTCTGGCGCTGACCCTGTCCCGGTAAGGCCCGGGGCAGCGTCAGGGGACACTGAATCCGACCTTCACTCTTGCCCCCGGCGCCTGACGCCCCCTACTCTCGCCAGCACCAATTCAGCGACGCCGAATCCAGCTCACCGCCTCCTGCCCCAAAGGACGGGATATTTTGGCGAATCAACAGCGGGCCCACCCCGGCGGCACCGGTACCGGCAGCACGCGTTCAGGCGACGGGACCGCGCCGGCGGACGCCGGTGCCCCGCACCGGAACCGGAACAACCTGCTTTCAACCATGGCCGGCCTGGTGTTCTGCGGGGTGAGCCTGTGGTCCCTGCTGGGGAACCTGGTGGACCCGCACTACGGCGTCTCCCGCTACGAAACCTCGTGGGCGCTCGCCGCTGCCGCCGTGGTGTTGCTCCTGATGGCCGGCCTATACCTGGGCCTGCGGAAGGCCGAACCGCACCTGCTCAGACACCCCATCCCGGGACGGCTGGCATCGGCCGCGGTCTGGATGGCACTTTTCGCCCTGCAGGTACGGTTGTCCTGCGCCGTGCGGCTGCCGGCGGACTGGGACTCGCACCCCATGTTCGTGTCCGCGACGGGGCTGGCGCTGGGAACCCGGACCGAAATCGACTCCGGCTACTTCTCCCTGAACCCCAACAACATCCTGCTGACGCTGTTGCTGTCCGTGTACTTCGGCCTGGTCGTCTCGCTGGGCGTAACCGATCTGGAGGTCGCCGCCGCTTTCCTGAACGCCGTCGTGCTCTTCGCCGGGATCGCCCTGACGTACGCGGCGGCCCGCATGCTCGGAGGCCGCACGGTGGCCGCGTTCACGCTGCTTCCCTCCACCATTTTCGTGCTCTTGTCCCCGTGGCTCGGTGTCCTTTACTCAGACACGACGGGACTGGTTTTTCCGGTCCTGATCCTGTGCCTGCTGTTGGCTTCGCAGCGGTCCCGGCGTCTCGCCGGCCGGGTTGCGCTGTGGATTTTGGCCGGTGGGGCGGGAGCCGTGGGGTACGGCGTCAAACCAACAGTCATCATCTGCCTCCTTGCCGCCGGCATCACTGCGGCCTGCTCCCCCGTGCTGCGCGGCAGGGGCCGGAGCGCCGGGACCCTGCTCCTGGGCGCCGCAGTGGTTGCCGGCAGCGTCATGGCCGGACATCGGATCCTTGAGTTCCTGGAACAGCGGACGACGGCGATCGGGTTCGATGTCGAGGACAACCCGGCGGCCATCCCGCCAACCCATTTCCTGAAGGTCGGGTCGCAGAGCAGGCAAGGACCCCACGGCCTGCTTTACGGCTGCTTCAACAATGAGGACTACTGGAGCACGGTGAATATTGCCGATCCGGACGAGCGGTTCCAGCAGGGACTCCACGTTTATGCGGAGCGGGTGTCCGCCATGGGTCCGGCCGGCTATGCGGACTTCCTGAACCACAAGCTGCTGTGGGTCACCGGGGACGGCTCCTTCTTCTCTTGGGGTGAGGGCGTCCGGACGGGCGATGAGTTTGTGTCCACCGCTCCGGCGGACCGCGGCATTCAGGATATGTACGGCAACAACCGTCCCGGGTTCCCCTGGCTGTTGTCGCTCTGGCAGGGGGCGTGGTTTGTGGTGCTGGCACTGGTGGCGGTGCCGCTGGTGTTTCGAACGCCCCGTCTGTTGCTGCCGGAGGTCTCTGCCGTGCGCATAGCACTGCTCGGGCTGCTGCTGTTCCTGTTGCTGTCCGAGGGCCGGGCCCGCCTCCTGTACCTCTACGTCCCGTACTTCATCCTGCTTGCTTCGCTCTCCTTCCAGGCAGTGGCGGACAGTCTCCTGCCGGCCCGGGTGTTGCGCGGCCCGCGCGGCGGGCAAAGAGCGGAGTTCCGATCCGGGACCTGAGGCGACCGGAAGTGGTTGAATGATGGGGTGTCGAACCAGAATCTGCGCCGTGAAGAAGCCGCCGCCCGCTCAGCCCTTATATCCGTTGCAACCTACGACGTCGATCTTGATCTGAGCACCGCCGAGGACCCTGATGCTCCCGGGTTCCGGTCCCGGAGCACCATCACGTTCCGCTGTGCCGAGCCCGGCGCGGCCACGTTCCTGGACTTTATCCACGGCGGCGTGTCCTCCGTGGTCCTGAACGGCCGGGAGCTGCCGCTGGAGGGCACAGTGGACGGTTCGCGGATCCACTTGGCGGATTTGGCTCCCGAGAACACCGTCACGGTGGACGGGACGGCCCTGTACAGCCGCAGCGGCGAGGGAATGCACCGGTTCACCGATCCGGCGGATTCCCGCACCTACCTCTATACCCAGTACGAGCCCGCCGACGCCCGGCGCGTGTTTGCGAACTTCGAACAGCCGGACCTGAAGGCCGCCTTCACGTTCGCGGTAACGGCGCCCTCGGACTGGGCCGTGGCCTCCAACGGGGCAGAGGTCTCGTGCACGCCGCTTGCTGAGGGGCAGTACAGCCGCCGGGAATTCGCGCCCACCCGGCGCATCTCCACCTACATCACGTCGGTGCTGGCAGGACCGTATTTCAAGGCTGAGGATTCCTGGTCCGGAACACTGGAGGACGGGTCGGTCCTGGATGTTCCGCTGGGTGCCTACTGCCGGGCCTCCATGGCCGGGTCCTTTGATCCGCAGAACATCTTCGACATCACCAAGCGCGGCCTGGACTACTTCCACGGGCTGTTCGCCTACCCGTATCCGTTCGGCAAGTACGATTCAGCCTTCGTTCCCGAGTACAACCTGGGGGCCATGGAAAACCCGGGCCTGGTGACCTTTACCGACGCCTACGTGTTCCGATCCAAGGCCACCGAGGCCCAGTACGAGGCACGCGCCAACACCATCCTGCACGAAATGGCTCACATGTGGTTCGGCGACCTCGTGACCATGGCGTGGTGGGACGACCTCTGGCTGAAGGAATCCTTCGCCGACTACATGGGTGCCCTCGCCGTTGACCAGGCCACCGACTTCACCAATTCCTGGGTCTCCTTTGCCAACCGCCGCAAGGCCTGGGCGTATGTCCAGGACCAGCTGCCCACCACCCATCCGATCGTCGCGGACATCACCGACCTCGAAGCGGCCAAGCAGAATTTTGACGGCATCACCTACGCCAAGGGCGCGTCAGTGCTCAAGCAGCTGGTCGCCTACGTGGGCTTCGACGCGTTCATCGCGGCGGCCCGCAATTATTTCCGCGACCATGCCTACGGCAACACCACCCTCGCTGACCTGCTCGACGCCCTGAGCACGGCCTCGGGCCGGGACATGGCCGCCTGGTCCCGGCTGTGGCTGCAGACAGCCGGCGTGCCGACCCTGACTCCCCGCGTCGAAACGGACGACGACGGCGCCTACACCTCCGTGACGATTGTCCAGGACGCTCCGGATCCGGTCAGCGGCGAGCAGGTGCCGCGGCCGCACCGCCTGCGCATCGGACTGTACAACCCGGACAACACCGGCGACCTCGCCGCGGGAAGCACCCTGGTGCGCACCGGCAGCCTGGAGATCGACGTCGTCGGGCCGCGCACCGATGTGCCCGAGCTGGTGGGAACGCAGCGTCCGGCGCTGCTGCTGCTGAACGACGAGGACCTGACCTACGCCAAGATCCGGTTCGACAACGACTCCCTGCAGACCCTGCTGCATTTCCTGGGCCTGATTCCCGATCCGCTGACCCGGGCCGTGTGCTTCTCGGCCCTGTGGAACAGCGTTCGGGACGGGGCGCTCAGCGCCCGGGACTATGTCCGGCTGATCGTGCAGGCCGCGCCGGCGGAAACCGGGGCCGGCGTCCTGCAGGTGATCCTCGACAACGCCCGTTTTGCCGTGGACCGCTATGCTCCGGCGGAACACCGCAGCACCCTTCGCGAGAACCTGTACTCGCTGGTGGTCGAGCAGCTCCACGCCGCGGATCCCGGCAGCGACCGGCAGCTGGTGTGGGCCCGCAGCGCGGCGGCCCTGGGGCGGCGCAGCGCCGCGCACGCAGAGCTGCTGCGGGGCCTGCTGGACGGAACGGTGAAGGTGCCGGGGCTGGCCGTGGACTCGGACCTGCGCTGGCTGTTGTGGGTGGCGCTGGCCGCGACCGGCAATGCCCGCCGGGCGGAGCTGGACGCCGAACTGGCGCGCGATTCCACCGCTTCCGGACGGGTGGGCTTCACGACCGCGACGGCGGCGTTCCCCGAACCCGCCGCCAAGGCCGCCGCGTGGCAGGATGCCGTTCATTCGGACGAGCTGTCCAACCAGTTGCTGTCGGCCACCATCGAAGGCTTCACCATTGGCAGCACCGAGCTGTTGGGGGTCTTCGCCGCCGACTACTTCGCGTCGCTGGCCCTGGTGTGGAGCTCCCGCAGCATTGAGCTGGCCAGCCGCATTGTCACCGGGCTGTTCCCGGGCGCACAGGACCTGCCCGAGCACATGGTTCCCGCCGATCACCCGGTCCTGGTGGCCAGCATG
Source organism: Arthrobacter sp. zg.Y820 (assembly GCF_030125555.1). NCBI lineage: Bacteria > Bacillati > Actinomycetota > Actinomycetes > Micrococcales > Micrococcaceae > Arthrobacter > Arthrobacter sp. zg.Y820. The sequence goes on along the minus strand of NZ_JASKLX010000006.1, from coordinate 442,533 downwards.
GACTGGCTCGAGGCGAACCCGCAGGCCCCGGCGGCCCTGCGCAGGATCATCGTGGAGCAGCAGGACCAGCTGCTGCGGGCGCTGCGGGCACAGGCTGCCGGCAGGTAGGCGCCGGCGGTGTGCACGGACCCCGTGCGCACCGCTGCGCCGCCTGCGAGCATTGTGGCATGACGACTCACACGAACAGCCCGACCATCCTTCTGATCCCGGGACACTGGCTGGGAGCCTGGGCGTGGGACGAAGTCCTGGAACACCTGACTGCCATGGGCCGGCGAGCTGTTCCCCTCACCTTGCCCGGCCTCGACGGGACAGACCCGGACAGAGCGTCCAGGACTCTCCACGATCAGACAGCGGCAGTCGAGCAGGCCATGGCCGGGGAAACCGGCCCGGTGGTCATCGTCGCCCACAGCGGAGCCAGCACTCCGGTGAGCCTCGTGCTCGATCGGCACCCCCACCTGATCCGCCGGGTGATCTGGGTCGACAGTGGTCCGGTCGCGTCCGGTACCGTCTTCGACCCCGGTGTCCCCGCGGAAATGGAAGAGCTTCCGCTGCCGTCCTTTGAATCGCTCGGACAGCAGGCCAGTCTTGACGGCCTGAACGCCGACGTTCTTGAGCGTTTCCGGACGCGGGCGGTTCCCGAACCCGGGCCCGTGTTGCGCCAGCCTGTGGAGCTCGGCAACGAGGAACGGTTCAAGGTCCCGGCAACCCTTGTCTGCTGCTCGATCCCGAGCACCCAGATGATGGAGCTGGCCCGTTCCGGCCATCCCGTGTTCGCCGAAGTGGCCAGGCTCGAGAACCTGGACCTTATCGACCTGCCGACGGGCCACTGGCCCATGTGGAGCCGTCCCGCCGACCTTGCCGGGGTCCTCGCAGCAGCCTCCCAGGCCAGCTAAAGCGCAGCCCGCTACTCGGGGCAACGGGGCAGGACGGTCAGCGGTCCCGCTTGGCGACAGTCAGCAGCACCGCGGAGTCCTCCACTGCCTCGAGGGAATGCCGGGCCTGCGGCACGATCAGCAGGTCCCCTGCCGAGCCTTCCCAGGAATCCCCTTCCGAGTGCAGCCGGACACGGCCCTTCAGCACGTGGATCGTCGCTTCGCCGGGGTTTTCATGTTCGTCCAGGAGGAACCCGGCGTTCAGGGCGATCAGTGTTTGCCGGAGCACGTGTTCGTGGCCCCCGTAAACCGTCTGGGCACTGCGTCCGCTCGACGCTCCGCCGGCGAGCTGCAGCTGGGTCCGCACCAAGGCGGTCAGGGACTTTTTTTCCATGCACGGCAGTCTACTAGGGCAGGAGCACCGCGGCGCCAACTTCGCCGTCGTGCTCCTGCCCTGCCGCGGCAGGAGCGTTACGGAACCCGGTTGAGCCATTCCGCGGTGCCGAACTTCTCGGCCACCTTGGCTTCGGCCCGCGCCAGCTCCTCGCCGGTGATGCCGGCGGGAACCGCGCCGTAGCGCGCGGTGAAGGTTTCCATCATGGTGGAGATGATTTCTTCCCGGGTCAGCCCGGTCTGGCGGCGCAGCGGATCGACCCGCTTCTTGGCGCTGGTGGTCCCCTTGTCGGAGAGCTTTTCCTTGCCGATCCGCAGGACTTCGAGCATTTTGTCGGCGTCAATGTCATAGGACATGGTGACGTGGTGCAGCATTCCGCCGTTGCTGAAACGCTTCTGGGCGGCACCGCCAATCTTCCCCTGGTCAGTGGCGATGTCGTTGAGCGGCTGGTACCAGGCCTTGATGCCCAGCTTCTCCAGCGACTCCATCACCCAGGCGTCAAGGAACGGATAGGACTCGGCGAAACTGAGTCCGTCCACCAAGGACTGCGGTACGTAAATCGAGTAGGTGATGGCGTTGCCGTGTTCCATGAACATGGCCCCGCCGCCGCTGATGCGGCGCACCACCGTCACCCCGTGCTTTTCGGCGCCCTGCGGGTCAACCTCGTTGCGCAGCGACTGGAAACTGCCGATGACCACCGATGGTGCTTCCCATTCCCAGAACCGGAGGGTGGGGTTGCGCCTGCCCGCTCCGACCTCCTCGGCCAGGACCTCGTCCATGGCAACGTGCATCGGTGTGGAGAGGGGTGTGGGGCCGATGATCTCCCACTGGTGGTCGTTCCAGCCTGTGGCCTTGGCCAGCGCGCGGCGCACAGTGGTGGCAATGGCTTCCGGCGAGAATCCGAACAGGACGGCGTCAGCGGGCAGGTTCCGTCGGACAGCGGCAGCAATGTCAATGCCGGCCGTGTCTTCCGGAAGTCCCTCCAGCGCTTTGTTGATGTCCGCCAGGGCGTCGTCGGGCTCCAGGAAGAAGTCACCGCTGAGCGACACGTCCGCCAGCTTGCCGTCCCTGACTTCCAGGTCCACCACCACAAGTTTGCCGCCGGCCACCTTGAACTCACCGTGCAGGCGGTTGTTGTGCCGTTCTGAGCTGCTCATTGAGTTTCCTTTTCCGCAAGTAAAAAGGCCCGCCCGGATGTCCGGGCGGGCCTTCCTAGTCTAGAACCTGTGCTGTTCTTTACGAACGGGTTACTTCTTGCCGCCGAAGCCCTTGAAGCGGGCGTTGAAGCGCTCGACACGGCCGGCGGAGTCCATGATGCGCTGCTTGCCCGTGTAGAACGGGTGCGATGCGGAGGAGATTTCCACCTCGATGAGGGGGTAGGTGTTGCCGTCTTCCCACTCGATCGTCTTGGCGGAAGTAGCCGTGGAGTTCGTCAGGAACGCGGTGTCGGACGCGAGATCGCGGAAAACAACCGGGCCATACTTGGGGTGGATATCAGACTTCAATGTATTACCTTCTTTTGGTGCCTGGATTTTGCCAGGCACTGGTGGTTGAAAGCTTGGAATGCCCCCATGGGGCGCAGTTCAATGCGCACACGGGGATCAGCAATTCAGCATACCGCATCCCGGGCCGCTGGTTAAAGCCGGATCCGGTTACTGCCGGAGGTCCCGTTACTGCCGGAGGTCCCATGCGCTGTTGACGGCCGTGATGCTGGAGCTGATTCCCCTGGCCTGTCCGGTGAGTTCAAAACGGACCGGTCGATAGTAATCGTCGAGCCACACCGTCAGCTCCGTTGGCATCATGTCATCGGCGGCGGCATCCCCGGCGCGGACCCCGCTGATCTTGGTCCTGGCGGCCCCGTTGAGGATGGCGCCGTAATCCACCTCCAGGGCTGCGGCGCCGCCGAACAGTGCTCCCACCCGGTCCGGGTTCACGGTGAGCTCGGCGGCGGAGGCCAGCACTGCCGCGTAGGCCTCCTCGGGGGTGCCGGAGGCATCGGCCTTGATCCTGCCCCCGCCGGTGTCGACGCTGCTGCCGCCGGCGCCCGCCGTGATCCGCAGGTCCAGTCCCTGGTTTTCCAGGGTGAGCGAGAACTCCGGCGCGGTGGTGAACTGCACGGTGTGTTGTCCCTGCGGGAGCCAGCTCGACGCCGTTTCCAGGGTCTGCGTTGCTCCGCCTCCGGCGGTCATGCCGGCGCTGATGCAGGCCGCGGCCTCGTTCGGCGGCATAACCGCCGGGTCGCGGCGCAGCAGGAACTGGCAGGCGTCCTGGACCAGCTGGGGCATGCCGGCTTGGCTGCCGCTGACGCCGACCTTCAGCGGTTCCGCGGCCGGTTCCGGCACGGCGGCGCTTGGGGTGGCCGGCACTGAAGGAGAGGGCGGCGCTGAAGGAGAGGGCAGAACCGGACGCGGTGCCGGTGCGCCGGGCACGGATGCCGGGCCGGACACGCTCTGCCTGTCCCTGAACTGTTCGGCGGTCGGCCCGCAGGCCGCCAGCGGCAGCAGCAGCGCGGCCGCCAGCGCCGCCGTCCAGGCAGAAACACGGGCGCTGTCAGGAGAAGGGGCAGCCGAAGGCCCGGCCCGGGAAGAGCGCCGGCGCTGGAACGCCCGGCTTGAACCAATACGCATAGCGGCCTCAGGAACGAATGCGGAGGGTGATCAATGACGACGCAAGTGTTGCACCAAAGCCGGATGAAGGTAAGCGAAACCGCGCCTATTTCGGCTGCGGCCGGCATTCCCAGAACGCCACGGCACTGGCGGCAGCGACATTCAGCGAGTCCACTCCCGCGCTCATCGGGATCCGGACGGTGAGGTCGACGGCGGAGAGGGTGCCGGCGGCCAGGCCGTCCCCCTCGGTTCCCAGCACCAGGGCCAGGCGCTCGTCCCGGCGGGCCCCGAGCTCGTCCAGGCTTACCGAATCCTCGGCCAGGGCCAGCGCGGCGGTGACGAAGCCGGCGTCGCGCAGCGCCGCCAGCTGGCCGGGCCAGTTTTCCAGCCGCATCCAGGGCACCTGGAAGACCGCTCCCATGCTGACGCGGATGGCCCTCCGGTAGAGCGGGTCGGCGCAGCGCGGACTGACGAGGACGGCGTCCACCTGCAGTGCTGCCGCGGAGCGGAAGATGGCACCAATGTTGGTGTGGTCCACGATGTCCTCCAGCACGGCCACCCGCCGGGCAGAGGCCAGCAGCGGGGCCAGTTCACGGGGCGCCGGGCGCTCCATGGCGGCCAGCGCACCGCGGTGCAGATGGAATCCGGTGATTTCCTCCAGGATTTCCGCCGTGCCTACATAGGCGGGAACCTCCGGATACCGGTCCAGCAGGTCCTGCAGGTCGGGAATCCACTTCTCGGCCAGGAAAAAGGACCGGGGCCGGTGCCCGGCGTCCAGAGCCCGGCGCAGAACTTTGGAGGACTCGGCGATGTACATGCCTTCCGCGGGCTCGCGGCGGCGGCGCAGGGCGGTGTCGGTCAGGTTGGTGTAGTCGGCGACGCGCGGGTCGGCGGCGGTGCGAAGGTACTGGAGGGTCACTCAGAACAGCATATTCCACAGTGCCACCAGGCCCAGCAGCACGATGACCGTGCGCAGGACCACCGGCGAGAGCCTGCGCCCCAGGGCAGCGCCGGCAAAACCGCCGATCAGCGAGCTCACGGCAATGAGGGCGACCACTGGCCACACAATCCGGTCGAAGGCGAAGAGCAGGTAGGAAACTGCTGCCACGATGTTCACGCCCAGCACCAGGATGTTCTTCATGGCGTTGGCATTCTGGATGCTGCCGTGCAGGAAGATGCCCAGGATTCCCACCAGCAGGATTCCCTGCGCAGCCACAAAGTAGCCGCCGTAGACACCGGCCAGATAGATCAGGATGATCAGGATCACGGTCTGGCGGCGGGGAGCTTTCGGCGCGGCGGAAAGGGTGGATCCGCCGGACTGCGGCTCCGGCGCTGACGCTTCGGCACGGCGGCGAACCCACCGCTGCAGCGCGGGCTGGAAGATGACGAACAGCAGCGCCACCACAATCAGGTACGGCGCCACCGCACTGAACACGCTCTCCGGCAGGTGCAGCAGCAGCGCCGCGCCGGTGATGCCGCCCAGGATCGAGGCCGGCAGCAGTTTCAGGAGTGTTGATTTCAGCCCGGCCAGTTCCCGCCGGTAGCCCCAGGACCCGGCCAGGTTTCCGGCGATCAGTCCCATGGCATTGGAAATGGTGGCGGCCACCGGGGCATAGCCCAGGGCCACCAGGACCGGGAAGGTTACCAGTGTGCCGGAGCCGACGACGGCGTTGATGGTTCCCGCCCACAGTCCGGCAAAAAAGACCAGGGCGCTATGGAACAGGTCCATGACGCTACCGCCTGCGGGGCAGCGTCAGCGGCGGGCGGTGGCGGACCACCGGCCGCCGTCGTGATGCACGTCCAGCGGCAGGTCGAAGGCGGCGCTGAGGTTCTCTTCGGTGAAGACGCCGTCGATCGGACCGGAGGCCACGACGCCGCCGTCGCGCAGCAGCAGCGCGTGGGTGAAGCCCGGAGGCACCTCTTCAAGATGGTGGGTGACCAGGACCATCGCGGGTGCTTCCTCGTCGCGGGCCAGGTCCGCCAGGCGTGCCACCAGGTCCTCGCGGCCCGCCAGGTCCAGGCCGGCCGCCGGCTCGTCCAGGAGCAGCAGCTCCGGGTCGGTCATCAGGGCCCGGGCAATCTGGACGCGCTTGCGCTCACCCTCGCTCAGGGACGCAAAGCTGCGGTTGATGAAGGTGGACATGCCCCAGTCGTGGAGCAGGTGGAAAGCGCGGCGTTCGTCGAGCTTTTCGTACTTTTCGCGCCAGCGTCCGGTCATGCCGTAGGACGCGGTCAGCACCACGTTGAGCACGGTTTCATGCTCGGGGATCTGGTTTGCCAGTGCCGCTGAGGCCAGGCCGATCCGCGGGCGCAGTTCAAACACGTCGACCGTTCCGAGGACTTCCTCAAGGATTCCGGCGACTCCGCGGGTGGGGTGCATGCGTCCGCCGGCGATCTGCAGCAGCGTGGTCTTTCCGGCGCCGTTGGGCCCCATGATGACCCAGCGCTCCCCCTCCTTGACCTGCCAGTTAACTGCGTCCAACAGGGTCTTGCCGCCGCGAACGACACTTACGGCAGCAAATTCAAGAACATCACTCATAGCACTAGACATTAGGCTAAAGAAAGGGCCGATGGCTAAACGTGATGCCGGCAGCCCCGCAGTTCCAGCCCCGCCCGAAGAAACGGATGCCCAATGCCCACCCAGAATTCTCCGCAGTCCAGTGCCGTTCCTGTATCCGGTGCCGCTGCTCAGTACAGCGTCGTCAGCTACGGCCGGGAACTGGGCGACGCCTACCTGTCCGCCGTCCAGCAGGCGGTGGGCACCGTCGGCGGACGCATCCTGGAGCTGGAGAACGCCTCCGGCGACGGGTACGTCGTCACCAAGCTGCTGGTGGCATACGACGGCGGCATCGAGCTGCTGCGGCTGGCCGTCACCGCAGCGGCGGCCGCCCTGGGCACTGCAGCGGCAGGCGCGCAGAGCGCCGTCGTGCCGTCCTCACTGCTGGAACCGGCACGGAAACTGCTGATCATGGACGTGGACTCCACCCTGATCAAGCAGGAGGTCATTGAACTGCTGGCCGCCCACGCCGGACGTGAGGCGGAAGTCGCGGCGGTGACCGAAGCCGCCATGCGCGGTGAACTGGACTTCACGCAGAGCCTGCACCAGCGCGTTTCCGCGCTGGCCGGACTGCCGGCGTCGGTCATAAACGAGGTCGGCGCCCGGATCGAGCTCTCCGACGGAGCGGAGGCGCTGGTCAAGGAGTTCCTGGCCGCCGGCCACGCGGTGGCGGTGGTGTCGGGCGGTTTCAGCCAGGTGCTCGCGCCGCTGGCCGAGCGCCTGCAGCTCACCCACGCCAAGGCCAACCTGCTGGGCATTTCCGACGGTGTCCTGACCGGAACCGTCGACGGACCGGTGGTGGACCGCGCCGAGAAGGCCCGGTCCCTGCGGACGTGGGCGGCGGGCCTGGGCATAAACGAGCGGCACACCATTGCGGTGGGCGACGGCGCCAATGATCTGGACATGCTGGCGGCGGCCGCGCTGGGCGTGGCGTTCAACGCCAAGCCGGCAGTGCAGGCCGCCGCTGATGCCGTGCTGAACCTGCCCAACCTGGACGTGGTGCAGCACTTCGTTCGGCTCCGGACAGAGCCGTCAGGACCAGCCGTTCAGAACTACCCGGCAACCCCGAGGTAGTCGGCGCCGCCCACGTATTCGGTGTGGCCGGAGGAAACGTCGGCGGTGGCCATGCGGGCCACCTCGGCGCCGAACTCCTGCACCGAGTACAGCCGGCCGGCCTCCACGCGGCGCGCTTCGATCGCTCCGGGGTTGGCGCGGTCCAGGAGCGTTGCAGTGACGGTTCCTTCGATCATGTCCCCGGACACCACCACCAGCGTGATGCCCTTGGCCTCGAGCTGCGGGAGCATGTCGCGCAGGGCGTCCTCGCCGGCCCGCTTGCTGCGCGCCACCGGCTCGTATTCGGGCATGGTGGGCACCGTGTTGATGAAATGTGCCTGGTGGCTGGTGACGAAGACCACGCGCGATCCGGCCGGCATGACCTCCAGTGCCGCGGTGAGCATGTTGACCTGCGCATCGCGGTTGAGCTTCAGTGCGTAGTCTTCTTCGACGCCGCTCTCCATGCCGCCGGATGCGTTCAGCACCAGGACATCCACCCCGCCGAAATTCTCCGTGGCGGCAGCAACCAGCGCCGCCGGGCCCTCGGGCGACGTCAGGTCGGCGCCGACGGCAACGGCACGGCCGCCGTCGTTCTCGATGCCGGTGACCACCTTGTTGGCCCGCGGTGCCTTCTGCCGGTAGTTGACCACCACGCCGGCGCCCTCGGCGGCCAGGAACTTGGCCACCTCCGCTCCGATGCCGCGTGAGGATCCGGTAACGATGGCGGCTTTGCCGTCCAGCAGGCCCATGGGTGCTCCTTCGTGAAGATTGTGGAAAGTATCCAAAGTTTTAAGCAACAGATTCCATCCTGCCAGCCCCCGGGGTTCTCCACAGTGGTGGAAACCTCCAAGGAATTCCCCCGGGGACGTTGGCAGGACCGGTGCGGACAGTGCCGGCCGGCGCGGTGGGCGGGAGCGCTAGTGGCCCATTCCCAGTCCGCCGTCAACGGGGATGACGGCACCGGAAATGTAGGCGGCTTCAGGGCTGGCGATCCAGCGCACCACGCCGGCCACTTCCTCCGGCTCGGCGAACCGCTTGGCGGGAATGGAGGACAGGTAATTCTTCTGCGTGTCCTCCGGCAGGGCCCGGGTCATGTCGGTGTTGATGAAGCCCGGCGCCACCACGTTGGCGGTGATGTTCCGCGAGCCGAGTTCCCGCGTCAGGGAGCGGGCAATGCCGACCAGTCCCGCCTTGGAGGCCGCGTAGTTGATCTGGCCGGGCGAGCCGTACAGGCCCACCACCGAGGAGATCAGGACAACCCGTCCGCGGCGCAGCTTGATCATGCCCTTCGAGGCCCGCTTGATGACACGGAAGGCGCCGGTGAGGTTGGTGTCCACGACGTCGGTGAAGTCGTCTTCGCTCATCCGCAGCAGCAGGGTGTCGCGGGTGATACCCGCGTTGGCCACCAGGACCTCCACGGGGCCGTGGGCTGCCTCCACTTCGGTGAACGCGGCATCCACCGACGCCATGTCGGTGACGTCGGCCTTGACGCCGAGGAGGCCCTCGGGCACGTCCCCGCTGCGGTAGGTAATGGCTACCTGGTCGCCGTTGGCAAGGAACGCCTGGGCGATGGCCAGTCCGATGCCGCGGTTGCCGCCGGTGACCAGGACGCTGCGGCCGGTGGACGGCTGGGTGTTGTTGTGCACAGATTTCCTCCGCTGGGAGTGTGGGGTTGGATGAACTTGATCCTAGCCCGGCCGGAACCAACTTCAACATCACGGGATCCAGTGCGACAATGGATGAATCTGTTTGGGAGAGTGATGAACAAGGAATCCAGCCGCGGCGTTTCGGTCCCCCGGATCACTGACGCCCGCACGGCGCACACCGATGAGATGCATGCACGCATGATCAAGTATTCGGTGTCCATGGGCATCCGCATTGTGTGCTTGGGCCTGATGTTTGTTGTGCACGGCTGGCTGCTCTGGGTTGTCATCGCGGCCGCCGTCGTGCTTCCGTATTTCGCCGTGATCATTGCCAACGCCGGCAGCGACACCCGCAACATGACGGCGTCGGATTCCATGATCGACTCGCTTCCGCCGCCGGCCATTGAGGCGCCGCGCCCGGAGGAGCACCGCGACTCCCCGGAGACCACACTGCTGCACGGCGAGATCGTTGAGGACGACCCCGCTGACGGGGACCAAGCCGACAGCCACCACGAAGATAAGGCACCACCTTCAGCATGAACCTTCTTGACCAACTGGCCCGCACCACCGGCGCCGCTCCCCACACCGGATCCGAGCCGTCGGACCCGGAGGCCGGCGCTCCGGCGGTCTGCTCCCGCAAGGGCTGCCGGCAGCCGGCCGCGTGGCGGCTCCTGTGGAACAACCCGCGGATTCACACCCCGGAGCGTCGGAAGACGTGGCTGGCGTGCGGCGAACACCGCGGCTGGCTGGAAGAGTACCTGCAGACGCGCGATCTCTGGAAGGAAACGCTTCCGCTCACCGGAGCGCCGACTCCGGCGGACCCCGACAGCGGGAGTGCGTAAATGTACCGGTTCCTTTTCTCCAGCCGCTGGCTGGGCTGGTTTGCCCTGGTCTGCCTGCTTTCGGCCGTCTGCACCACCCTGGGCCTGTGGCAGATGGACCGCCGGGACGCGATCCGCGAAGACATCGGCAATGTGGTCAACAACTACGACGCCGCGCCGGCCGCCTTTGCCGACGCCGCCGGCCTGTTCGAAACCTATGATCCGGCCAACGAATGGATGCCGGTGGAAATGACCGGCGTGTACGACGCCGACAACCAGCGCATCGTCCGGAACCGTCCGCTGAGCGGGCGTGCCGGCTACGAGGTGGTGGTGCCGCTGAAGCTCACCGACGGGACCGCCGTCGTGATCAACCGCGGCTGGCTCCCCATTGGCAACGACGAGGCCGGCCGGCCCGACACCGTTCCAGCGCCGCCCGCGGGCGAGGTCACCGTCGTCGCGCGCGTCAAGCCCCCCGAGCCCGCCCTGCAGCGCGGAGCACCGGAGGGGCAGCTGGCCTCCATTGACTTGGCCAAGTACCAGGACGAGGTCGGATACGAGCTGGAACAGGGCGCCTACGGCCTCATGGCCAGCGAGGACCCCGCTCCCGCCGTCGTTCCCGAAGCTGCGCCGAAGCCCTCCGTGGACGAGGGCCCGCACCTGTCCTACGCCATGCAGTGGTTCGCCTTTGCCGTGATGCTCTTCATCGGCCTGGGCTACGCGGCGTACCAGGAAGCGATGAACCTGCGCTACGGCGACGAGGACGATTACGAAGAGGACGACGACGAAACGTACGCCGCGCACCCGGGGCCGGCTTCCCGCCGCCGCCCGCGGAAGCAGCGCGGCAGTACCCAGGAGGACGAGGAAGACGCCCTGCTGAAGGCGCAGGGCTTCTAGGCCCCGCTCCCCTGCCCGCTCGGAGGGTTGGCTACTGGTAGGAGACGAACCAGGGCTTGGGGCTGACCTGGGTGAAGGTCTGCTCCGGTGTCAGCATGGGGGTGTCCTCGTCGTGGAAGTTCTTCCAGCCCGGCCAGATCTGCGGCTGCAGCCCGTCGCGCAGGACGTTCCAGGTTTCCAGTTTCTCGCCGACGGTTCCGTGCCCGTCGGCGTGCAGGCTTACGGCCAGCTCCGGCCGGCTGACATCGAGCGATCCGCGGTCCCGGATCATCGACACGCTGAACTGGTGGAGCATGAAGACCTTCTGCGGCAGGACATTGGTGCGGGTCAGATCGGCCAGCCACGCCGAGACCTCGTTCACCTCAGCGGCGTCCACCGAGCCGATCTGCTCCAGGTGCCGCTGCCCCGGCGTGATGCGCCATTCCGCATCCAGTGCCAGCCCGACGTTCGGAAGCTTGAGCAGCTCCTCATACCGCACGGCCTGGTCCAGGAATGTGCTTAGCCCCGGCTGCAGATCCAGCACCACGTAGACGCCCGCTTCCCGGGCAGCCTCCACCCACGGACGCAGTTCCTCCGCCGGAGTTTCGGTGGAGAAGTTGCCGTCGTCGCCGGCCTCCGAGCTGGCGACAGTGGTAATGATCTCCAGGGCGGGAACCACCGGCTCCTCGCTGTAGGGCTGGTACCGGGCCGCGGTGTCCTTGGCCAGCTGGATCGTGGCATCCAGGCCCTGCTCCCCCAGCACGCCCAGGCTTCCCCCGCTGGGATGTCCGTACAGCGCCACCATCCGCCGTCCGGGAAACACCGTCTGCCCGCCGCCGGGGAGCTCGGGTGCATCCAAGGCGACGGCGGTCTGGGCCGCAAAGTTCTCCGCTCCGCCGAAGCCGTCTCCCGCGGCATAGATCCCCGCATCACGGTGGGTGCGCAGCAGGGCGATGACGCCGCTGTCGGCCCGGGGGTCGGCAGTGGCCACCATGTGCACTTCGGCACCGGCCGCCCGCGCAGTGGCCACCGCTGCGGCAGCCGCCGGATCTTCGGTCGCCAGGACGACGGCGTTGGCGGGTTCCGGCGCCGCTTCGAAGGCGGGCAGGTCCTCCCCGGCCAGGTCCCGCCGGGCATTCTCGGACGGGGCCGGGCCCTGGGGCGGGGCGCCACTTGGTGACGGATCCGCACTTTCCGAGGGGTCACGTTCCGAGGGCTCCGGGGCAGGAACCTCCAGCCCGGGGACCGTCAGCCGCTCGCCCGGTGCCATTGCGGCGACCTGCGCCACCAGCCCCTCTTTCCCGGCGGCTTCCGCTTCAAGGCCGAGCACGGAGGCGAAGCCGGCGGCGGTGGCGGGGCCGGATACCTGGGTCCGCTCCCCCACCGTCTGCGACCACCCGTCCGCCGGCGTGCCGTAGAGGATCACCGAGGCGGCGCCGAGCCGATCGAGCTCGGCGGCGACCTGCTGTTCGCTGCCCGGTTCGGCCACGAGCAGCGGAATGCCCAGCCCGGCAGCCGCCGCGGCAGCCGCTCCGGTGTGATCCGTGCCGGCCGGATCCGACGGGGCCGGGTCCGATGAGGCCGGAATCTGCCCGCCGGTTTCCGGCGCGGCCAGCACCACCGCGGCAGGGCTGGACGCGAAGAACGCAGCAGTTGCGGCCAGGGAGGCTTTTCCCGCTCCCCCGTCAAAGACACCGGTCACGTCGCGGTCCTGAGACAGGCTGACGGACGGCACGTCCGGGGTCGTCCCGGCACTGCCGTCGGTTTCGGGTGTGCCGGTGCAGCCGCTGAGGACCAGACCAAAAGACAGGGCGGCCACTGCCGCACGGCGACGGGCAGGTACGGAAACTGAGGGGGAAATGGCGGCGCATCCTTCCGAACAGGGGAATGGGCTGAGCATCACCCAAATTCCCAAGCGTACCGAGACAGCAGCTGGACACAAAAGCAGGCGGTGCGTGCTCCCGCGGTCCGCCCCGGGACAGCTACCGCGCCTCTCCTTTCCGAACTGTCCGCGGCCGGCCGAAAACGGTCCGGACACCGGATGAAAACAGCACGGAATCGGGCGGACCCGCAACCGGCAGGCCGGCGGAGGCCAGCAGTTCGTCGTCGCACTCCGCCAGCGCGGCCGGGTGCAGGGGCCACGGCCGGTGCGTGTTGGGAACGAAGATCGTCCGGCCGGCGAGTGTGGCGTGGGCGCCGAAGCGTGCGGTGAGCTCCAGGGACAGGGGGTCATCGGCCTGCCTGCTGAGCTCCGGACGCACTGCGAAGGATGAGCTTGCACCGTTGCCGTACCGTTCGACGGCGTACCCGCAGGTGTCGCGGTCCGGTCCGCCGGGGGCCTGCTGCCGGCAGCGGGACCAGACGTACGGAACACCGGCGGCACGGGCAGTCAGTACGGCCAGCAGGCGGGACGCGTCGAGGGACAGGAAGAGGACTCCTCTGGTTCCGTCGGCCCCGCGGGTATACAGGCGAACATTGACTTCGGTAAAGCTGCCCAGCCACGGGAGGGGCAGCGCACCTCCGAGTCTTGTTCCGTGCAGCCGGAACCCGATCAGTCCCACCCAGCTTGAACCGTGGAAGACATCCGGTTCGACCAGGGACGGCATATGCGGCGCCGCCTCCGCCGCCGTTATGCGCCAGTGCAGAAAAACGGCATCGGACCAGGACTGCGTGACCAGGGCGGGCGGAGAGAGCACCGGGCCGGCGGGCCACGGGGTCTCGGAGCCATCTGCGGGCCGGGTCATGGCCACACGGTAGCACTTGGCCGGGTGCCGCGGGACGGGTAGCAACTGTTCCCGGTGCTTAGCCGGTGACCCGCCGCACGTACTCGGCCATGCCCGGCACCGTGAAGGCCACCTGGCCCAGGGAAGGTGCGTAAATGATCCCCTTGCGGATCAGGGAACCGCGCGTCATGGTCATTGACGTCATTTTCTTGCCGGCCCGGGCTGCCAGGGTTGCCGTCCCCGAGCCCGCGGCGCCGTCAACCGCCATGAGCCGGAGGAAGTCCCTTTCCGCCTTGGTGGCGCGCCGCCAGCGCATGGGAAAAAAGCCCTGGTCCAGCTGGGCCCGGCCTATTTCAACGGCCACCCGGGCGTCAGCGGCGGTGATCACCGGATGCGGCGCGGATTCCCACGCGGCGGACCCATACTCCTGCAGGAAGTAGGGATATCCCCCGGCGGCGTTCAGCAGAAGGTCCAGGGCCTCCGGATCATAGGTAACCGACTGCTCCTTCGCCGGAGCAGTCAGTGCGGTGCCGGCGTCCTCCCGGTCCAGCGCGCCAACAGTGCGGTAGGTAAACAGACCCTCGGCATAGCGCTGCGACTGGTTCAGGACCGACGGAAGGTTTGGTAATCCGGCAGCGACGAGATAAAACGGCCAGTCCCGCTGCCCGGCCTGATGCTGGACGCCCAGCAGTGCCGAGAGCAGAACCGGATCCAGATTCTGCATTTCGTCCACCACAATAATCAGCGCACCGTTCTGTTCGGCCAGGGCCCGGGAGATATCCTCCACAGTCTCCTCCAGGTCAACGGCAAACGCTCCGGAGTCACCACGCCCGTGCCGGGAACCGACACCCACATCGATGCCGCTGACCTGGAGTCCGTCGGCAAACGATGTGATGGTTCCGAGCGCGTCGGCCAGGGCCTTGCTTCCTCCGCGGGAGTTGGCCTTGCGTCCGGCCTGCAGCAGGCTCCGCGCCAGTTTGGCGCGGATGGCCTTCGGTCCGCCCTCGGCGTCCCTCCCCTCCAGCGACACCACCAGGAAGCCGGCTTCCTCGGCGCGGCGCCGGAAATCATTGAGCAGGACGGTCTTGCCCACGCCGTGCAGCCCGTGCAGCACTATCCCCCGGTCGGTTCGACCGGATGCCGCCCGCGAAATCAGCAGGTCAAAATCATTCATCAAGGCTGTTCTGCCGGCCAGCTCGTAAGGTGTGCGGCCTGCGCCGGGTGAGTACGGGTTCGTGGCACTGTGCATGCCACCCATCCTAGCGGACATATCCGAAATTCTTTATATTGTTGGATAAAAATTTATACGAAATGAAGAGATGGAGGGGAGTGCGGTTCTGGCGAACCCGATTGTCGACGATTAGCAGTCGACGATTACCAGCCGCCAAAATGCTTGCCGCCGATTGTTACAGCCTGGAAGGCCGGCTCTCCGCATGGGTGCGGCGCCGATCTCCGCTGCCCCTCCCCCATTCCTGGCTGCCGGCCCTGTTCCCTCCAGGACCCGTCCGCTCCCGGACCCATCCCCTCCCGGAGGCGGCGCTTCCCCAGCCCATTCCCTCCCCAAGGGCGGATCGACCTCGATGGGCCTGCACTGGGCGCACGTGCTCCCACTCTCTGGGGCGGGAGTGGCTCATGGGGTTCCGGAAGCCACAGGAGGAAACAAACAGTGGGAACCAGGGCGGCGGCCGGGCAGGATGCGGGCAGGCGGGGCCGGATGGGGGCGCCGGCGGCGGGGCAAGCAGGATGGGGGCAGCGCGGGTCCGGCGACAGGGTCAAGTCCACACACTCCGCGCACAAGGGAACCAGGCATGCCAAGGGCGCCCGGACACGCCAACGGCGGCCGGAACGTGAGTCCGGCCGCCGCGGTACCCGGGCAGATCCCGGGGCGTTGCTGGTGTGAGCCTTAGGCCAGCGTGACCAGGTCCAGGTAGGAATCGTTCCAGTGGTCCTCGTCGCCGTCCGGCAGCAGCACTACGCGCTCGGGGTTGAGCGCCGCAACGGCTCCCTCATCGTGGCTGACCATCACCACTGCCCCGGAGTAGTTGCTCAGGGCGCCCAGGATCTCCGCGCGGGAGGCCGGGTCCAGGTTGTTGGTGGGCTCATCGAGGAGCAGGACGTTAGCCGAGGAGGCCACGATGGTCGCCAGGGCCAGGCGGGTCTTCTCACCGCCGGAGAGGACGCCGGCCTTCTTCTCGACGTCGTCACCGCTGAACATGAACGAACCCAGGACGCTGCGGACCTCGGCGTCGTCCATGTCCGGAGCCGAGGAACGCATGTTCTCCAGCACCGTCCGCTCGGTGTCCAGGGTTTCGTGCTCCTGGGCGTAGTAGCCGACCTTCAGGCCGAAGCCGGGGATGACCTTGCCGGTGTCCGGGGTGTCGACGCCGGCCAGCATGCGCAGCAGCGTGGTCTTGCCGGCACCGTTCAGGCCCAGGATGACCACCTTGGAACCGCGGTCGATGGCCAGGTCAACGTCGGTGAAGATTTCCAGCGAACCGTAGCTCTTGCTGAGGCCTTCGGCCATCATCGGAGTCTTGCCGCAGGGTGCCGGATCCGGGAAGCGCAGGGCTGCGACCCGGTCGGTGGCGCGAACGGCGTCCAGGCCGCCCATGAGGCGGTCAACGCGCTTGAGCATGCTCTGCGCGGCCGAGGCGCCGGAAGCACGGGCCTTCATCTTGTTGGCCTGGGCCAGCAGGATGCCTGCCTTCTTCTCGGTGTTGGCACGCTCGCGCTTGCGGGCACGCTCGTCGGTCTCGCGCTGCAGCTTGTAGCGCTTCCAGTCCATGTTGTAGATGTCGATCGTGGCGCGGTTGGCGTCCAGGCTGAAGACCTTGTTCACGGTGGCTTCAAGCAGCGCAGTATCGTGGCTGATCACGATCAGGCCGCCGGTGTGGTTCTTCAGGAACTCGCGCAGCCAGGCAATGGAGTCGGCGTCAAGGTGGTTGGTGGGCTCATCGAGCAGCATGGTTTCGGCGTCCGAGTACAGGATCCGCGCCAGTTCCACACGGCGGCGCTGGCCACCGGAAAGGGTGCTCAGCGGCTGATTCAGCAGCCGGTCCGGAAGGGCCAGGTTGGCGCAGATGGTGGCGGCTTCGGATTCGGCGGCATATCCGCCGGCGGCCAGGAAGTCGGCCTCGAGCCGGTCATAGCGGTTCATGGCCTTGCGGGAGACCTTTTCGTCTTCGCTGGCCATTTCGTCCTGGCACTTCTTGAGCTGCGCCGTGACGACGTCCAGGCCGCGGGCCGAGAGAATGCGGTCCTTGCCCAGCTGCTCCATGTCCGGCGTGCGCGGGTCCTGCGGCAGATAGCCGATTTCGCCAACGCGCTTCACGTGTCCGTTGGCGGGCAGCGCCTCGCCGGCCAGAACCTTGGTAAGAGTGGTTTTGCCCGCTCCGTTGCGGCCTACCAACCCAATTTTGTCGCCTTTGTCAACACGGAATGAAACCGCTTCCATGAGCAAACGTGCGCCGGCACGAAGCTCGAGATTAGATACGGCAATCACTCAGTGGACCTTTCGAGGGGGTTGGGGATAGTGCTTGAACTGCGATGGCAGCGTCTCAAGTCTACCGTTGATAGCCGATTTGTAGAAAAGCTCCAAAGGAATTACGGCCATCCCCGGCTAGTGTCGACAGCAGCGCCGCCCCGCATCCCCGTCCTGACGGCGGGGAGCGCGGCCGCTCAGCCCCGGGTGAGACGTGTCACCCCTTGTAGAACTTCGACGAAGTGAGGCCAGATGACGCTTCCCCCCGCTCCCCCGGCGGTACCTTCCGGCCGGATCCTCCGGCAGCGCCGGCGGTGGACCCCGGGCGACCTGTCCCTGATCGCGGTCTTCGCGGCCCTCACGGCAGCGTTTTCGGTGCTTCCGGGAGTGCCCCTGGGCTCCGGTGTTCCGATCACGCTGCAGACACTGGCCGTCATGCTCGCCGGCATCATCCTGGGCCCCGCCCGCGGCGCCGCGGCCGTGGGCCTGTTCCTGCTGGCCGGCCTGGCCGGGCTGCCCGTCTTCAGCGGCTTCCGCGGCGGCCTTGGCGTGCTGGCCGGGCCGTCGGCCGGATACCTGCTGGCGTTCCTGCCCGCCGCCTTCCTTTTGGGACTGCTGGCACGCCTGGTCCTGCGCCGCACCCGCCGGGCCCGGTTTCCGCTCCTGTTTGCCGCGGCGATGGGCACCAGCTTCCTCGTGGTCCATCCCCTTGGCATCGCCGGAATGATGCTCAACGCGAAGCTGGAGTTCCCCGCAGCCCTGGCCGCCGACATGGCCTTCTGGCCCGGGGACGTGCTTAAGAACCTGCTGGCGGCCGCCGTCGGCGTGAGCGTCCTGACGGCCTTTCCGCGCCTGGCAGCGAAACCCCGCTGATGCTCGGCATCCAGCTGCGCGGCGTGTCGGTGCTGCCGGCCCCGGACTCCGCTTCCACCCGAAACCCGGCCGCCCCGATCCTGCACCCGCTGAACCTCGACCTGACCGAAGACCGGATAGCGGTGATCGGCGCCAACGGGTCAGGAAAGTCCACGCTGCTGAAGCTGCTCAACGGCCTGCTGCTGCCCGACACCGGCTCGGTGACGGTTCAGGGCCTGGACACGGCGAAGCACGGCAGCCGGGTCCGGCGCCGGGTCGGCTTCGTCTTCACTGATCCGCTGTCCCAGCTGGTGATGCCGACCGGGCGCGACGACGTCGAACTGTCCCTGCGCTCGGCCGTCCGCCGGCGGGAGGAACGGCGCGCAGCGGCCGAAGCCCGGCTGGAGGCCATGGGACTGCTGGAGCTGGCGGACCGCAGCATCTACGACCTCTCCGGCGGTGAACGGCAGCTGATGGCCCTGACCTCGGTGCTGGCCGTTGATCCCGCCATTCTGGTGGCTGACGAGCCCAGCACCCTGCTGGATCTGCGCAACACGGCCCGGCTGCGGCGGATCTTCGCGGAATTGCCCCAGCAGATCATCTACACCACCCATGACCTGGACTTCGCTGCCGACGCCCGGCGCGTGCTGGTGGTCGACGGCGGGCGGATCGTGTTCGACGCCGCCCCGGAACAGGCGCTCGACGCCTACCGCACGCTGGCACTGGGCGTGCAGTGAGGCCTTCGATAAAGAGCTCAAACCATCTGCTCGGCTCCTACCGGCCGGGACGCACCCCGGTGCACCGCGCCCCGCTGGGGGTGAAGGCGGCCGCCGTCGTCGTGCTCTCGGTAACGGTGCTCGTTGCCGGTTCGCTGCCGCTGCTGGGCGCAGCCCTGCTGATCCTGGCCGGTGCCTATGCCGCGGCCCGGATGCTCCGCGAGTCGTGGCGCCCGCTGAAGCTGATGTGGCCGGTGCTGCTGCTCCTGGGCGGCTTTCAGGCCTGGACGAACGGGCCGGCCGCAGCCGTGCTGGTGGTCGGCAACATTGCGGCGTGCGTGGCTGCGGCCCGCCTGCTGACCCTGACCACTCCCCCGCAGCAACTGCTGGACGGGCTGGTCGCCCTGGCCCGGCCCTTCCGCGTCCTCGGCGCGGATCCGGAACGGTTTGGCCTCACGCTCGCCCTAATGATGCGCAGCATCCCGTTCCTGCTGGGGTCGGCGCAGGATGTCCGGCAGTCGGCCATGGCGCGCGGACTGGAGCGCAATCCGCGGGCGCTGACCGTTCCGGTGGTGATCAAGGCGGTGGCCTACGCGCAGCAGACCGGCGATGCCCTGGCCGCCCGCGGCATCGGGGAACCGCCCGACCCGCAGGTGAAGGCGGAACGGAAGCACGCTGATCGTCGGGGATAATTGCGGGCATGAGTTTTAACGAAAATGCACGGCTGGATTCCTCCCGGGTTCGCGATCACCGGGGCAAAGGCAAAGGGATCGCCCTGGGCGGAGGACTCGGCGGCGGCCTGATCCTGATCCTGTCCCTGGTCTTCGGATCGGATGTCGTGGACAGCCTCGGCCTCACCGACGGGGCCGACGCCGCAACCGGATCCGGCAGCTCACCGAGCATCACCGAGTGCCTCGACGGCGCGGACGCGAACGAGCGCCTGGACTGCCGGATCGTTGGCACCGCCGAAAGCCTCGACAGCTACTGGGGGCCGGCGCTGGCAGCCGAGGGACTCACCTACACCGAGCCCGGCGTCACCCTGTTCAGCGGCCAAACCTCCACCGGCTGCGGCTCGGCCACCTCCGCCGTCGGACCCTTCTACTGCCCTGCCGACGAGCAGACCTATTACGACACCGCGTTCTTTGACGAGCTGGTGGCGCAGTACGGCGCCTCCGGCGGGCCGCTGGCCCAGGAATATGTGGTGGCCCATGAATTCGGCCACCACATCCAGAACCTGACCGGTGTCCTCGGCGCCTCCGCCCGGGATCCGCAGGGAGCGGACTCCGCCGCGGTCCGCACGGAGCTGCAGGCCGACTGCTACGCCGGACTGTGGGCCGGAGCTGCCGCCTCCGTTCCGGCTCCGGGAAGCTCCGAACCGTTCCTCGCGGAACTGACGACCACGGATGTCCAGGACGCCCTGTCGGCCGCTTCGGCCATCGGTGATGACCGCATCCAGTCGATGGCCACCGGCCAGGTCAACCCCGAGAGCTGGACGCACGGCTCCGGGGACCAGCGCCAGGCCTGGTTCATGCAGGGCTACAACAACGACGGCGGAATCGGCGCGTGCGACACGTTCAGCGCCGCGGACCTGGACACTCCGGGAGCTTAGCCGCAGCCGCGGCGGCGGGAGCTATTCCGGCGTTCCGACGTTGACTTCGGTGAAGTCCCGGCAGAGCAGCCAGGAACCGGCTTCGAGCCGCCAGGATTCCATCAGCAGCGCCCGTGCGGTGATGTCCCCGCCGGTCCGGTAGGTCATTTCGTGAAAGACCACGGCTTCGTCCCGGCCGCGCGGGGCCACCGTTCGGAAGTCGGTGTGAACCGTGCTGCCCTGCAGGCCGGAAACGGCGTCCCGAAAGCCCTTCCGCGCCGCCGCGCCGTCGAACGCTTCGGCAGCGGCCGCGTCCTGGCCCAGCCAGCCGTGGTAGTCCGGCGACAGGAAAGCCTCGATGGGTCCGCTGTCCCCGGACGCCATGGCCTCGTTCCAAGCAGCAAGATACTGGTCATGAAAATGCTCTGTTTTCCCCATGGCGCATACGGTAGCAGCCAGGCCAAGCGGAGCAGCCGCACACGCGAAGAAGGGCCGCCTCCCCGTGTCGGGGAAGCGGCCCTTCTGCAGAACCACAGGTGCAGCGGTACTAGATGTTGAAGCCGAGCGCGCGCATCTGGTCGCGGCCGTCGTCAGTGATCTTCTCCGGACCCCACGGCGGCATCCAGACCCAGCTCAGCCGCCAGTCATCCACGACGCCGTCCAGCGCCTGGCCGACCTGCTCTTCGAGCACGTCGGTCAGCGGGCAGGCCGCAGTGGTCAGCGTCATGTCGATCAGCAGTGCGCCGTCGTCGGCATACCGCAGCCCGTAGAGCAGACCAAGGTCAACAACGTTCACGCCCAGCTCGGGGTCGATGACGTCCTTCAGGGCCTCTTCAACGTCCTCCAGGGACGTCTGGGCCAGATTCGACTCACTCATCATCTGCTCCTTGGCAGTTGTTGCGGACAGGGGTTAAGCCTAGGCCTTCAGGGCGTTGGCGGTAGCGGTGGCCGCTGTCGCGTTGGCGCCGGTGAAGCGGTCGTAGCCTTCTTCTTCGAGGCGGTCGGCCAGCTCGGGGCCGCCCTGCTCGGCGATCCGGCCGTCAACGAACACATGGACGAAGTCCGGCTTGATGTAGCGCAGGATCCGCGTGTAGTGGGTGATGAGCAGCGTGCCCATCTCGCCCTTGCTGTGCTCGCGGTTCACGCCCTCGGAAACAACCTTCAGCGCGTCAACGTCGAGGCCGGAGTCGGTCTCGTCGAGGATGGCGAACTTCGGGCGGAAGAGCTCAAGCTGGAGGATCTCCACGCGCTTCTTCTCGCCGCCGGAGAAGCCTTCGTTGACGTTGCGCGACGCGAAGTCGGCGTCGATGCGCAGCTGGGACATGGCTGCCTTGACGTCCTTGGTCCAGTGGCGCAGGGACGGCGCTTCGCCG
The DNA here is from genome assembly GCF_030125555.1 of Arthrobacter sp. zg.Y820. Lineage (NCBI taxonomy): Bacteria > Bacillati > Actinomycetota > Actinomycetes > Micrococcales > Micrococcaceae > Arthrobacter > Arthrobacter sp. zg.Y820. Next base: position 420,981 of record NZ_JASKLX010000006.1, on the reverse strand, counting down.
TCGAGTGCGGTCTTGGCGGTGCGCAGGAAGTTGGTCATCGTCACGCCGGGGACCTCAACCGGGTACTGCATGGCCAGGAACAGGCCGGCGCGGGCGCGCTCATCAACGCTCATGTCCAGGACGTCGGCGCCGTCCAGGGTGATCGAGCCGCTGTCGACGAGGTAGCGCGGGTGGCCGGCAATGGTGGAGGCCAGGGTGGACTTGCCGGAACCGTTCGGGCCCATGATGGCGTGCGTCTCACCGGTGTTGATGGTCAGGCTGACGCCCTTCAGGATCTGCTTGCGAACACCCTGATCGGTCTCAATGCTGACGTGAAGATCCTTGATCTCAAGAGTAGACATACGAGTTACGCTTTCTCCTTTGCACGCTCTGGTGCGTATTTAAGCTTCAAAAAGTGTGGGGGGTGCAGCCGCGTTTCCCGGGAGCCGTGCGGCTCCCGGGAAACGCCTGCTAGCTCTCGACGGTGGCGAGCTCGCGCTCGACGGCCTCCGTGAGGCGCTCTTCCAGGGCCGGAACCTTGATCTGCTGGATGATCTCGTTGAGGAATCCGCGGACCACCAGGCGGCGGGCAACATCCTCGGGGATGCCGCGGGCCATCAGGTAGAACAGGTGCTCGTCGTCGAACCGGCCGGTGGCGCTGGCGTGGCCGGCACCCTCGATCAGTCCGGTCTCGATTTCCAGGTTCGGCACGGAGTCGGCACGGCCGCCGTCGGTCAGCAGCAGGTTGCGGTTGACCTCGTACGTGTCGGTTCCTTCAGCTTCCTTGCGGATCAGGACGTCGCCTACCCAGACGGTGTGCGCGTCGCGGCCCTGCAGGGCTCCCTTGTACATGACGCGGGACTTGCAGTTCGGGACCGCGTGGTCAACGAACAGGCGCTGCTCCAGGTGCTGTCCGGCGTCGGCGTAGTAGAGGCCGAACATCTGGACGTCACCGCCAACCGCCGTGAACTTCGACGACGGCGTGATGCGCACCAGGTCGCCGCCGAGGCTGATGACCACGTGCTTGAACTTGGCGTCGCGGCCGATCTTCGCGTACTGGGCGGAGGCGTGAACGCCGTCGTCATCCCAGTCCTGAACGGAGACAACGGTGAGTTCAGCGCCGTCGCCGACGACGATCTCAACGTTCTGCGAAAGCGTGGCCGATCCCTTGTGGTCCAGGACCACCACTGCCTTGGAGAACTTCTCCGCGGTGATGACGATGTGCTGGGCCGCGGGATCCTTGCCGGCGCCGGTCATGGTCAGCGTGACGCTGCCGTCCACCACGGTTTCGGCCGGGATGGTGACTGCGGTGGCCTCGGTGAAGGCTTCCCAGGCGGCAGCTGCCACCAGGTCTTCGGGGATGCCTGCGGAACCGATGCGGGCATCGGTGCGGGCGATGTTCTCCACGATCACGCCGTCGGGGGCCACAACGGCCACCTCGGGCGCGGTGCCGGTGAGTTCAGCGGTGTGCAGGCCGCGCAGGCGCTTCAGCGGGGTGAACCGCCAGTCTTCTTCACGTCCGGTCAGTTTGCCGAAGTCGCCGCGGTTATAGGAGGTCAGGCGTCCGGCGCGTGAGCTGTCCGGAATGCCTGCCCCTGCGCCGTGGCTGTGGGACTTGCTGCTGTCGCCGCCGAGGATCGCGGAGGATTCGTTCAGCGGAGAGAGGTTCTCGCCCTCTTCGGTGAAACCGTCAATCCGGACGCGGTTGTCCCCGGAGGGGGCACCGATCCTGGCTTTGACGCCCTCTACGGTTTTGCTGACCTGTTCGGTCACGGTTTCGACGACGTCGTTAAGCTTCGACATTAACCGACGGCTCCTTCCATCTGGAGTTCGATGAGGCGGTTGAGTTCAAGGGCGTATTCCATCGGCAGCTCACGGGCGATCGGCTCGATGAAGCCGCGCACGATCATGGCCATGGCCTCGTCCTCGGGCAGGCCGCGGGACATGAGGTAGAACAGCTGTTCTTCGCTGACGCGCGACACCGTTGCCTCGTGGCCCATGGTGACGTCATCTTCGCGGATGTCCACGTACGGGTACGTGTCCGAGCGGGAGATGGTGTCCACCAGCAGGGCGTCGCAGCGCACGGTGTTGGCCGAGTGCTTGGCACCTTCGCGGACCTGGACCAGGCCGCGGTAAGCGGCACGGCCGCCGCCGCGGGCCACGGACTTGGAGATGATGGAGCTCTTGGTGTTGGGGGCGATGTGGACCATCTTGGATCCGGTGTCCTGGTGCTGGCCCTCGCCGGCAAAGGCGATGGACAGCGTTTCACCCTTGGCGTGCTCGCCAACCAGGTAGACCGCCGGGTACTTCATGGTGACCTTGGAACCGATGTTGCCGTCGATCCACTCCATGGTGGCGCCCTCGTGTGCAATGGCCCGCTTGGTGACCAGGTTGTACACGTTGTTGGACCAGTTCTGGATGGTCGTGTAGCGGACGCGGGCGCCCTTCTTCACGATGATTTCCACGACGGCGGAGTGCAGCGAGTCCGAGGTGTAGATCGGCGCCGTGCAGCCTTCGATGTAGTGGACGTAGGAGTCCTCGTCGGCGATGATCAGCGTGCGCTCGAACTGCCCCATGTTTTCCGTGTTGATGCGGAAGTAGGCCTGCAGCGGGATCTCCACGTGAACGCCCTTGGGGACGTAGACGAAGGAGCCGCCGGACCAGACAGCGGTGTTCAGCGAGCCGAACTTGTTGTCACCCACCGGGATGACGGTGCCGAAGTACTCCTGGAACATTTCCGGGTGTTCCTTCAGCGCGGTGTCGGTGTCCAGGAAGATGACGCCCTGGCGTTCCAGGTCCTCGCGGAGCTGGTGGTAGACAACCTCGGACTCGTACTGCGCTGCGACGCCGGAAACCAGGCGGCCGCGCTCAGCTTCGGGGATGCCGAGCTTCTCGTACGTGTTGCGGATGTCCTCGGGGAGGTCTTCCCAGGTGTTGGCCTGCTTCTCGGTGGAGCGCACAAAGTACTTGATGTTGTCGAAGTCGATGCCGGAGAGGTCTGCGCCCCAGGTCGGCATGGGCTTGCGGGAGAAGTACTTCAGGCCCTTGAGTCGAAGGTCCAGCATCCACTGGGGCTCGCTCTTTTTCGCCGAGATGTCCCGGACGACTTCCTCGCTGAGTCCGCGGCGCGCGTTTGAACCCGCGACGTCGGAGTCTGCCCATCCGTACTCGTAGGTTCCAATGCCCTCAAGTTCGGGGTTCTTTTCCAGGATGTCTGAAATCACAGACTCCGGCACCGATGAGGGCGCCGTTGACTTCTGGGTTACTTGATCCGTCATCACGGCCTTTCTTGCTGATGAATGGATGTGGACTGGTTGGTTGCGGCGCGCACGGGTAGGCGCGTCACAGACCCGGTTCGACCCACGGGGATGTGGGTCGTACAAACGTGACCCCCGCGGGAGAGTGTTGACAGCCGCCGGACATCGACGTCCAGCAGGCGGGCGAAAACTTCGGTTTCCTTGTCGCAGAAGACCGTGTAGGCGGTGGCAAGTCCCTGAATCGGGCAGTGCCCCTGGCACAGCTGCACGCTGAGCAGCGTGCTGGGCTGCTTTGCCGTGCCGATCATGGTGGTCGATCCGACAAAGCCGTCCTTCGTCAGTTCCGCCGCCAGGGCCTGCGCCTTGTCGGCGATCGCGGGTCCGGCTGCTTCAACCACCGGCCGGTAGCGCTCTTCCATCCGGGCGAAGCGGTCAGCGGCGAACTTCTCGATGGCCCCGGGCCCGGCAGCCAGCCCCAGCTGGCGCAGGGCCTCGGTGGCGATGTCCAGGTAGTCATTGCCAAGATATGCCTGGCCCTGCGGGCTCAGCACGTAACGGCGAGCCGGACGGCCGGCGCCCGACGACGGGGTGCTGACCCGCTTGACCTCGATCAGCCCCTTGGCGGAGAGGGCATCAAGATGCCGGCGCACAGCAGCAGGCGTGAAGCCCAGCCGTTCGCCGAGTTCCGCGGCGCTCACGGGGCCGTGTTCCAGCACTGCACCCAGGACGCGGTCCCGGGTACGTTCCTCCGCTTCGCGGGCTGCTGCCGGCTTGGCCACTGCCTCCGGCTCAGAGTTGCTCATAGAATACACAACACAAGCATGACCTAATCTGTTCCCGCATGCCACTAAGGACAGGCTTCCCATCGCCGGAGTGCCCCGCGGCGTCCGCCGCCGCCGGGTGCATCCTCCAGTACTACCTAACGTAGAATATGACGGTGCCTAACGACGAACCCTGCCTGACCATCAAAGGCCTGATTAAGGACTGCGGTCCGGTAGCCGGTCTCGACGGCAAAATGATCCGGGTGCTGGCCGGCGTGGATTTCACCGCGCGCCGCGGCTCCGTCACCGCCCTGCTGGGCGCCAACGGCGCCGGCAAGACCACCACGCTGGAATGCGCGCAGGGCCTGCAGCCCATTAACGGCGGCGAGGTCCTGCTGCTGGGGCAGGCTCCCTACGGGGCCGGAGCGGATCTCCGCAGCCGAGTGGGCGTGATGCTGCAGGACGGCGGCCTTCCCCCGTCGGCACGGCCGGTCCCCCTGCTGCACCACATCGCTTCCATGTACGCGGACCCGCGTCCCGTGGAGGAGCTGGTGGCCCGTCTCGGCATCGGCAGCTTCGCCAACACCAACATCCGCAGGCTCTCCGGCGGACAGAAGCAGCGCCTCGCCATGGCGGCCGCCCTGATCGGCCGGCCGGAGGTCCTGTTCCTGGACGAGCCGAGCGCCGGACTGGACCCGCAGTCGCGGCAGATTGTCTTTGACCTGATTTCGGAGCTCCGCGCCGAGGGCCTGGGCATCATCCTGACGACCCACCTGATGGACGACGCGCAAAAACTCGCCGACTACGTCTACATCATCGATGCGGGCAAGACCGTTGCGCAGGGCACAGTCGCCGAGCTGACCGCCCAAACCGGCGAGCTTGCCGACCAGCGGCTGCTGACCTTCGACGCCGCCCCGGGACTGGACCTGGCCGCCGTCGGGCTCGTCCATCTGGCCGCTGCTGAACCGGTGCCCGGCCACTACACGCTGCGCGGTGCGATTACGCCCGCGGATGTTGCCGCCCTTTCCGCCTGGTGGGCCCGGCTGAATCTCCTTCCGTCCGCCATCCACATGGCCTCGCGGTCCCTGGAGGATGTCTTCCTCGACCTTTCCGGAAGGGAAATCCGATGAGCGCTCCCGCCTCGCTGCCCGTGCGCATCCTTAATCAGGGGCGCTACGAGGCCATCACCATGCTCCGCAACGGAGAACAGCTGATCCTGGCCGTCTTCCTGCCGCTGATGGCGCTGGTGGCGCTGTCCGTGACGCCCATCCTGGACGGGTTCGCCGGTTCCCGCATCAACATCGCGACGCCGGGGGTCCTGGCCCTGTGCGCCATGTCCACTGCCTTCACCGGCCAGGGCATCGCCACCGGGTTCGACCGGCGCTACGGCGTCCTGCGGTTCCTGTCCACCACCCCGCTGGGCAAGGCCGGGCTGATCGCCGGCAAGGGAATCGCCGTCGTCGCCGTTCTGGCCATCCAAGTGGTGGTGGTGAGCATTGTGGCCGGCTTCCTCGGCTGGCAGCCGTCCTGGGCGGGCATTCCGCTCGGGCTCGTCTCCCTGCTGCTCGGTGCCGCCGCGTTCACCGCGCTGGGGCTGCTCGTGGCCGGCACCGTCCGACCCGAGGCAACGCTGGCCATCACGAACCTGCTCTGGATACTTCTGGCGGCTGCCGGCGGTATCATCATCCCGGCGGTAAGCCTGCCGGAGATGCTGCAGCCGTTCGTGGAAATCCTGCCGTCGGCCGCACTGGGTGAAGCCATGCGGTCCGCACTGCTCGACGCCACATTCAATATCCCCGCCACGCTGATCCTGACCGCGTGGACAATCCTGGGTGGCCTTGCTGCTGTCCGCTGGTTCAAATGGAGCTAAATTCCGTGTCATCTGCATCCCCCGGTTCCTCCCCCGCCGTCCCCCAGGCCGGGTCCCCGGACGCGTCATCGCCCGCTGCGTCGCCCGCAGCGGGAAAAACAGTCCGCACTCTTGCCGTTGCAACGCTCGTTGCCAATATTGCCATCGTGGTCACCGGTGGCGCGGTGCGGCTGACCGCTTCGGGACTGGGCTGCCCGGAATGGCCGCTGTGCACCCCGGACTCCCTGACCACCACGCCGGAAATGGGTGTCCACGGGATCATCGAGTTCGGCAACCGCCTGCTGACCTTCGTGCTGGCCGCCATCGCCTTTGCCATGGTGTTCAGCGTCTGGAGCGCCCGCGCCGAGCGCCGTGACCTGTTCCGGCTCTCCATCGTCCTGCTTGCCGGCATTCCCGCTCAGGCGCTGCTGGGCGGCATCACTGTGTGGACGGGCCTGAACCCCTGGATCGTGGGCGGGCACTTCATCCTGTCGATGTTCCTCATTGTGCTGGCCACCGTGCTGGTCAACCGCGCCTGGCTGACCCCGGCCCAGCTGGCCGGCACCAACGGACCGCTGGCCACCCGCACGCTGCGTCCGCTGCTTGGCGCACTGGGTGTCCTCTCGGCGCTGGCCGTGGTGCTCGGCGTCGTCGTCACCGGTTCCGGACCCCACGCCGGGGACCACGGCGCGGCGCGCAACGGGCTGGATCCGGACCTGATGACCCGCATCCATGTGGTGCCCGTGTACATGCTCGTGTTTGCCCTCGCCGTAGCCCTCTACCTGGTGTTCCGGCATGCCGCTGACGGCCGGCTGCGCCGTTCGCTGCTGCTGCTGACCGCCGTCGTGCTGGCCCAGGCCGTCATTGGCTACGCGCAGCACTTCCTGCACCTGCCGATCGTGCTCGTGGGACTGCACATGCTCGGCGCGTCGCTGCTCACCGCTGCGGCCGCACACGTGGTCTTCACCGGCTTCTCCCGCCAGGTTCCGGGGAAGGATGCCGGTGCTGCTTCCGGCACCGCTGCCCCGGTCCGCTCAGGAGCCGCCGCTTCCGAGACGGACGTCCGCCGGTAGGCCGCCGGCTCACGCCGCCGCACTGGGGCGGGCGCTGCCTCAGCGCCACACCATGGGCCGGATTCCTTCGGGAGTCCGGCCCATGGTGCTTTTATCCTGTGCTGCTTTGCCTGCCGGCTGCAGCGGAACATCTTTCCCGCCCGACACGCCGCGTTCACCTCAGGCCGCACCACTTCTGCTGCCGCTCCGGGAGTCTGCTGCCGTTCGGGAATTCTGCTGCCGCTCCGCAGTACCAGCCCAAAATGGCAGGGATATCCCAGCGTGGCAGCGGAAGTGGCGCTAGATCGCGGGAGCCCGCGGCCCGTTGGTGCATCTATCGTGCAGATCGCGGGCTCTCCCACATTCCTTAGTGCAGATAACGGGACCAAAACCCCTGTTTTGGACGTTTTTACCCCCTGATCTGTACGAAGGATCTGGCCAAGGCCCCTGAACTGCACGAAGGATAGCGCACACAAAAAAGAACCCCGCACGCAAAAAAGGACCGGAGTTTCCTCCGGTCCTTCAAGGTTCCGCGGCCCGTCGATGAAATGTCCGCCGGGCCCCTGTAACCCGAACCCGCGGGCTAGAGCAGCGGGCCGCCCACAAACGGATCGACGGCCAGGGCCAGGAACAGGATCGTCAGGTAGCTGATCGAGCCGTGGAAGACCTTCATGGCGGTCTTGTCGGTGATCTCCCCGCGCTGCGCCCGGTTGTGCAGGCGATGGGTTTCGGCAAGGAACCACACACCGCTGAGCACGGCGGCCAGGGTGTAGACCCAGCCGGCGCCGCCCACGGGAACCAGCAGCAGCGAGCAGGCCACGGTGGCGTAGGCGTAGAGCACAACCTGCACCGAAACCAGCTTGGCGCCGGCCACCGCGCCGAGCATCGGCACGCTGGCGTTGCGGTAGTCCTCGCCGTACTTCATGGACAGCGGCCAGTAATGCGGCGGCGTCCACAGGAAGATGATCATGAAGAGGATGAACGCCGGCCATTCCACCCGGTTCGTGACGGCGGCCCAGGCGATCAGCACCGGCATGCAGCCGGCGGCGCCGCCCCAGACAATGTTCTGGGTGGTGCGGCGCTTGAGGATCAGGGTGTACAGCACGACGTAAAGCAGGATGGCGCCCACGCCCAGCAGCCCGGTGAGCGGGTTGGCACCGAACCACAGCAGGGCGATGGAAACAACGCCCAGGATCCAGGCGAAGACCAGGGCCTCCCGCGGAGACACTTCCCCGGTGACCAGCGGACGACTCTTGGTCCGCTTCATCAGCTTGTCCATGTCGCGGTCGATGTAGCAGTTGAAGGCACCGGCACTGCCGGCCGCAAGGGCTCCGCCCACCATGGTGGCGACAACGAGCCACAGGCCCGGCAGCCCCCGCTCAGCGAAGATCATGGTCGGCAGGGTGGTCACCAGCAGCAGTTCGATGACGCGCGGCTTGGTCAGAGCCACATAAGCCCGGAGCTTACGGCCTGCCGTCATCTTGCCGGTGTACACCGGAAGGTCGGCGGGGGCTTGCTGCGTTGTCACGGGGCGATCACATCATCCAATCTGGGCCGGAAAAGTCCACCATCATCATAGCCTCTATCGGCTGTAGAAAACGAAGCCCTGCACTGCCGCGCCTGCACGGGGTCCGGACAAGGTCCGGACAGGGCCTGCACAAGCGCACCAACACGGCGGAAGTCCCGCTGAAGGAAACGATACGCCCATAGGTCCTGCCCACGGGATAAGGTTGGAGCGGACCTTTCCCGCGGCGGGTAAATTGCCGCTGGGCAGCACCATGCAGGACAAACATGCCACACCCCGGTATGGATTCTTCGGATCCGACTGTTGTGGTGGTTAAGAACCGTATGCACTGGAAGAACCAGCGCGTTCAGGAGTCTCCGGCGTTTGACGCGCCGGTCATCTGTAGTAGAGAGGGGCCCGGTAAACGTGCCACATATGGAAGAGCAAGAACTGATCTGGACAGACCTGGACCGGAAGGCCGTGGACACCGTTCGCGTTCTGGCCGCCGACGCCGTCGAAAAGGTCGGCAACGGACATCCGGGAACAGCCATGAGCCTGGCACCGGCAGCCTACCTGCTGTTCCAGAAGCTGATGCGCCATGATCCGTCAGATCCCCAGTGGACCGGCCGGGACCGCTTCGTCCTCTCCCCCGGGCACACCTCGCTCACGCTCTACATCCAGCTCTTCCTCTCCGGCTACGGGCTGGAGATCGAAGACCTGGAGTCGCTGCGCACCTGGGGCTCCAAGACCCCCGGCCACCCGGAGTACCGCCACACCGACGGCGTGGAGATCACCACCGGCCCGCTCGGCCAGGGCCTGGCCTCTTCCGTGGGCTTCGCGTTCGCCCAGCGCCGCCTGCGCGGCCTGCTCGACGCCGACGCGCCGCAGGGCGAGAGCCCGTTCGACCACACCGTCTGGGTCATTGCCTCCGACGGCGACCTCCAGGAGGGCGTCACCTCCGAGGCCTCCTCGCTGGCCGGCCACCAGGAGCTGGGCAACCTCGTGGTGATCTACGACGAGAACCACATCTCCATTGAAGATGACACCGACATCGCCTTCACCGAAGACGTCCTCAAGCGCTACGAAGCCTACGGCTGGCACACGCAGCGCGTGGACTGGACCAAGACCGGCGAGTACGTCGAGGACGTCAACGAGCTTTACTCGGCACTCCTCGCTGCCAAGGCCGAGACCAGCAAGCCCTCCATCATTTCGCTGCGGACCATCATTGGCTGGCCGGCACCGAACAAGCAGAACACCGGAAAGATCCACGGTTCCGCGCTGGGCAAGGACGAAGTTGCCGCCCTGAAGGAAGTTATGGGCTTTGACCCGGACAAGTCCTTCGACGTGGATCCCAAGGTCCTGGAGCACACCCGCCGGGCCGTGTCCCGCGGCGCCGAGGAGCACAGCGAGTGGAACAAGGGCTTCGAGGCGTGGAAGGCGGCAAACGCCGACGGCGCCGCCCTCCTGGAGCGCATCAGCAACGGCACGCTTCCGGCGGGCTGGGAAAAGGCGCTGCCGGAGTTTGATGCCGGCAAGGACATGTCCACCCGCGCCGCTTCCGGCAAGGTCCTCTCCGCCATTGGCCCGGTGCTTCCCGAGCTGTGGGGCGGTTCCGCCGACCTGGCCGAATCCAACAACACCACCATCGAAGGCTCCCCGTCCTTCATCCCGGCGTCAAAGCAGACCAGCACCTGGTCCGGCAGCCCGTACGGACGGGTGCTGCACTTCGGCATCCGCGAGCACGCTGCGGCATCGATCGTCAACGGCATCGTCATGCACAGCGGCACCCGCGCGTTCTCCGGCACGTTCCTGATCTTCAGCGACTACCAGCGTCCCGCCATCCGCCTCGGCGCCCTGATGGGTGTTCCGGCCATCTATGTGTGGACGCATGACTCGATCGGCCTGGGCGAGGACGGCCCCACCCACCAGCCGGTGGAGCAGCTGGCCTCGCTGCGCGCCATTCCGGGCCTGGACGTTGTCCGTCCCGGCGACGCCAATGAAGTTGCCGTGGCCTGGAAGACGATCCTGGAGAACACCGAAAACCCCGCCGGCATCGTGCTGACCCGCCAGAACATCCCCACGTACGAGCGCGGCGACGGCGCAGCCACGGCCGAGACCTTCGCTTCCGCCGAGGGCGTCTCCCGCGGCGGTTACGTCCTGGCGGAGGCTGTCCGGGACGGTTCCGTGGTGACCCCTGACGTCATCCTCATCGGCACCGGCTCCGAGGTCCAGCTCGCCGTCGAGGCCCGCGAGGCCCTGGCAGCCGAGGGCATCGCCGCCCGCGTGGTCTCGATGCCCAGCGTTGAGTGGTTCAACAAGCAGGACGCGCAGTACCGCGAATCCGTCCTGCCGAAGAACATCAAGGCACGCGTGTCGGTGGAAGCCGGAATCGCCCAGGGCTGGCGCGAGCTGGTCGGCGACGCCGGCCGCAGCATTTCCCTCGAGCACTTCGGCGCCTCGGCGGACTACAAGACCCTTTACCGCGAGTTCGGCATCACCGCCGAGGCCGTTGCGGAAGCCGCCCGGGATTCCCTGGCTGCTGCCCACGGCTCGGACACTCCTCCGGCCGGCACCTCTGCCGCGCCGTCGGGCGGAGAATCCACCGAAACCGGCGACCAGAAGTAATTCCAGCAACAAGGAGACAATTCATGACTTCCACTCCCACCGCGCAGCTTTCCGAAGCCGGCGTATCCATTTGGCTGGACGACCTGTCCCGCGAACGCATCGTCTCGGGGTCCCTCAAGAACCTCATCGACAGCAAGAACGTTGTCGGCGTCACCACCAACCCGAGCATCTTCGCTGCCGCGCTGGCCAACGGCGAATCCTACGCCGCCCAGGTGCAGCAGCTCTCCCGCTCCGGCGCCGACGTTGACAAGGCCGTCTTCGAAATCACCACCGACGACGTCATCCAGGCATGCGACGTCTTCGCCCCCGTGGCCGAAGCCACCTCCGGCGTTGACGGCCGCGTTTCCATCGAGGTTGACCCCCGCCTCTCGCGGGACACCGAAGGCACCATCAAGGAAGCCCGCGAGCTGTTCGACAAGGTCGGCCGCTACAACGTGCTGATCAAGATTCCGGCCACCAAGGAGGGCCTCCCGGCGATCTCCGCCACGCTGGCCGCCGGCATCAGCGTCAACGTCACGCTGATCTTCTCGCTGGAGCGCTACCGCGAGGTCATCAACGCCTACATGGTCGGCATCGAGCAGGCCAAGGAAAACGGACACGACCTGTCCACGATCCACTCGGTGGCTTCCTTCTTCGTTTCCCGCGTGGACAGCGAAATCGACAAGCGCCTGGACGCCGTCGGCACCGATGAAGCCAAGGCGCTCAAGGGCAAGGCCGGACTGGCCAACGCCCGCCTGGCCTACCAGGTCTTCGAAGAGCAGTTCGCCACCGAGCGCTGGGCCGTGCTGGCTGCCGCCGGCGCCAACGCCCAGCGTCCGCTGTGGGCCTCCACCGGCGTGAAGGATCCGGCGCTGCCGGACACCCTCTACGTCACGGAGCTCGTTGCCCCGCACGTCGTGAACACGATGCCGGAGAAGACCCTGGACGCCACGGCGGATCACGGCGTCATCACCGGGGACACCGTCACCGGCACCTACGCCGCGGCCGGTGCCCTCTTGGACGAGCTGGACCGCCTCGGAGTGTCCTACACCGACGTCGTGGAGCAGCTGGAAACCGAAGGCCTGGACAAGTTCGTGGTCAGCTGGGGAGAACTCCTCGAGACCGTGAAGACCGCACTGGACACCGCAAAAGAGGCATAAGCAAATGACCACACTGTCCTTCGAAGCAGCCGGAGCCGCGCTGGCCGCCGTCGAAAAAAACGTACCTTCCCTGGTGCGGAACGACGTCGCCGCCCGTCTCCTCGCCCAGGACCCCACGCTGTGGGGTCCCGACGCCGAAGCGGAGGCTTCCGTCCGGCTCGGCTGGTTGAACCCTTCCGAGGCGTCCCGGCCGCTCGTGGGACAGATCCGCGGGCTCCGGGAAGAACTGGCCGCCGAGGGAGTGACCCGCGTGGTCCTCGCCGGCATGGGCGGTTCTTCCCTGGCACCGGAGGTCATTACCCGCACCGCCGGAGTGGATCTGACGGTGCTGGATTCCACCGACCCGGATGCCGTCCGGGCCGCACTGGAGAGCCGGCTGGAGGAGACGGTCATTGTGGTCTCCTCCAAGTCCGGTTCCACCGTTGAGACAGATTCCCAGCGCCGGACGTTCGAGCAGGCGTTCACCGACGCCGGGATCGACGCCAAGTCGCGCATCGTGATCGTCACCGACCCGGGCTCCCCCCTGGACAGTGCCGCCCGCGAGGCCGGCTACCGTGCCGTCTTTAATGCCGATCCGAACGTCGGCGGCCGCTATTCGGCGTTGACGGCCTTCGGCCTGGTGCCCTCCGGCCTGGCCGGAGCCGACATTGAGACGCTGCTGGACGACGCCGAGGACGCACTGGAAATCCTCAGTGACAATGCGGCCGACAACATCGGCCTGCAGCTGGGCGCCGCCCTGGGCGGCACCTCGCCGCTGCGCAACAAGGTGGTCATCGTTGATGAAGGATCCGGACTGGTCGGGTTCCCCGACTGGGCCGAGCAGCTCATTGCCGAGTCCACCGGCAAGCTCGGCACCGGCCTGCTGCCCGTCGTCGTCGAACCCGGCGCGCCGGAAATCACGTCGCGTGCCGCCGATGTGCTGACCGTCCGCCTGGTGGCTGTGGACTCCGACGCCGCACCCGAGGGAGATCAGGCAGTGGTTGCCGGCACCCTCGGCGGCTCCATGATGCTCTGGGAAGTGGCCACCGCCGTCGCCGGCCGGCTGCTGGGCATCAACCCCTTCGACCAGCCCGACGTCGAGGCGGCCAAGAAGGCCGCCCGCGGCATGCTGGACGCGCGCCCCGAACCCACGGCGCCCGCCTTCACCGACGGCGCCGTGGAGGTCCGCGGCCCGGCCGAGCTGCTGGGCAACGCCACCACGCTCCGGGAAGCCCTCGCCGCCCTGACCGGCCGGCTGGGTTCCGACGGCTACCTGAGCATCCATGCCTACCTGGACCGGTTCCGGCAGGCAGAGCTCGCCGGCATCCGTCCTGAACTTGCCGCTGCCACCGGACGTCCGGTGACCTTCGGCTGGGGACCGCGGTTCCTGCACTCCACCGGACAGTTCCACAAGGGCGGCCCGGCACAGGGCGCCTTCCTGCAGATCACCGGCGAGCCGGGCGAGGACCTTCCCATTCCGGGCCGTCCCTTCACCTTTGGTGAACTGATTTCCGCCCAGGCCGCCGGAGACGCCAAGGTCCTCGCGGACCAGGGCCGTCCGGTCCTGCGCCTGAACCTGCTGAACCGGGAACAGGGCGTTCGCGAGCTGGAAGACGCCGTGCGTTCGCTGGTCCGCGAAGACGGGATCAGCTAGATGGCGGATGACAGGACAGGGTCCGGCAACCCGCTCCGGGATCCCCGCGACCGGCGGCTCAGCCGCATTGCCGGCCCCTCGTCGCTGGTCATCTTCGGCGTGACCGGCGACCTGGCCCGGAAGAAACTGATTCCGGCCGTCTACGACCTGGCCAACCGCGGCCTGCTGCCGCCCAGCTTCTCGCTGGTCGGCTTCGGCCGCCGGCCCTGGAGCCACGAAGACTTCGCGGCCCGGGTTCTGGAATCCGTCCGGGCCCATGCCCGCACCCCGTTCGACGAGAACGTGTGGAAGCAGCTCTCCGAGGGCATCCGGTTCGTCGAGGGCGGCTTCGACAGCGACGAGGCCTTCGTTCATCTCAAGAGCACCCTCGAAGACCTCGACGCCGAGCGCGGCACACGCGGCAACCACGCGTTCTACCTCTCGGTTCCGCCGAAGTCCTTCGAAGAGGTTTGCCAGCAGCTTTCCCGGAACGGGCTTGCCGAGACCTCCCAGGGCAAATGGCGCCGGGTCGTCATCGAAAAGCCTTTCGGCCACGACCTGAAATCGGCGCGTGAACTGAACAACGTCGTGGAGTCGGTGTTCCCGGCGGATTCGGTGTTCCGCATCGACCACTACCTGGGCAAGGAGACGGTCCAGAACATCCTGGCCCTGCGTTTCGCCAATCAGATGTTCGAACCGATCTGGAACTCCAACTTCGTTGACCACGTCCAGATCACCATGGCCGAAGACATCGGCATCGGCGGACGGGCCGGCTACTACGACGGCGTCGGCGCGGCCCGCGATGTCATCCAGAACCACCTGCTCCAGCTGCTGGCGCTCACTGCCATGGAGGAGCCCATCTCCTTCGACGCCGACCACCTGCGCGCGGAGAAGGAAAAGGTGCTCGCCGCCGTCCGGCTTCCCGAGGACCTGTCCAAGCACTCAGCACGCGGCCAGTACACCGGCGGCTGGCAGGGCGGAGAAAAGGTCACCGGCTTCCTGGAGGAAGAAGGGTTCAACCCGGATTCCACCACCGAGACCTTTGCCGCCGTCCGGCTGGACATCAACACCCGCCGCTGGGCCGGGGTTCCGTTCTATCTGCGGGCCGGCAAACGGCTGGGCCGGCGCGTCACTGAAATCGCCGTGGTGTTCAAGCGTGCGCCCAATCTGCTCTTCCGCGACCACAACGACCACGACTTCGGCCAGAACGCCATTGTGATCCGGGTCCAGCCGGATGAAGGCGCCACCATCCGCTTCGGATCCAAGGTGCCGGGCACGCAGATGGAGGTCCGGGACGTCTCCATGGACTTCGGATACGGCCACTCCTTCACGGAGTCCAGCCCGGAAGCGTACGAACGCCTCATCCTCGATGTGCTCCTGGGCGAGCCGCCGCTGTTCCCGCGGCACCAGGAAGTTGAACTGTCCTGGAAGATCGTCGACCCGTTCGAAGAGTACTGGGAGTCCCTGGGCACCCAGCCGGAACCGTACGCTCCCGGCAGCTGGGGTCCGGACTCCGCCGATGAACTGCTCGCCCAAGACGGAAGAACCTGGAGAAGGCCGTGATTGTTGAACTGCCGGACACAACAACGTCCAAGGTATCCAAGGAAATTGTCGCCATGCGCGAAAAAGGCGGCGTGGTGACCCTGGGACGCGTGCTGACCCTGGTCGTCGACACCCAGCCCGACTTCGTCGAGGAGGCCATCGCCGCCGCCAACGAAGCCAGCCGGGAACATCCCTGCCGGATCATCGTGCTCGCCGAGGGCTCCCCGACGGATGAAACGAGGCTCGACGCCGAGATCCGTGTCGGCGGCGACGCCGGCGCCTCCGAGGTCATCGTCCTCTCCGGGCACGGCGAGCTCTCCGGGGAAAGCGTTTCGCTGGTCTCGGCGCTGCTGCTGCCGGATGCTCCCATCGTCGTCTGGTGGCCCCACGGCGTCCCGGAAAACCCCTCCCGGACGCCACTGGGCAGCATCGCCCACCGCCGGATTACCGACGCCGCGACCGAGGCCGATCCCAAGAAGGCGCTGCTGGCGCTGGGCGACGACTATGCCGACGGGGACACCGACCTGAGCTGGACCCGGCTGACCAACTGGCGGATCCAGCTGGCGGCGGTGCTGGACGGTGCAGGGGCGGATCCGGTGTCCTCGGTGACGGTGGCCGGCGCGTCGGATTCCGCCAGCACCTTCCTGCTCGCGGCCTGGCTGAAACACGCGCTGCGGGTTCCGGTGAAGATCGTCGAGGGCGAGCCTGGCACCGGCATCCACCAGGTGGTCTTCACCCGGGCCGGCGGCAACGTTGAGCTGCTCCGCCCGGACCAGATTACGGCGCACCTGACCCAGCCGGGCCAGCCGGAACAGCAGATCTCGCTGCCGCGCCGCAACCTCCGCGACTGCCTGGCCGAGGAGCTGCGGCGGCTGGACCCCGACGAGGTTTACGGTGAAGTACTGACGCAGGGGCTGGCAGCCTGCCTGTCCCAGGAAGGGGCTAACGCATGAAGCACTCACCCAACGGAGTGAGCATCCACCCGAATGTCGAGGCCCTGACCGCGGCGACCGCTGGCCGGCTGATCACCAAGCTGGTGGACGTGCAGAGCCGGCGCGGGGAAGCCACGGTGGTGCTGACCGGCGGCACCGTGGGAATCGCCGTGCTCGACGCCGTCTCCACGGCCCCGGCCCGGGTTGCCGTGGACTGGTCCAAGGTGAACTTCTGGTGGGGCGACGAACGCTTCCTGCCGGCGGACTCCCCCGACCGCAATGCCGTGCAGGCCCGCGGTGCCCTGCTGTCACGGCTTCCCGTGGACCCCGCCCGGGTGCATCCGGTTCCCGCGTCCGACGACGCCGCCTCCGTTGAGGACGCGGCGGCCGGCTACGCCCGCGCATTGGCCGCAGCTGCCGCGCAGGAGGACCTGCCGTGGGGCGTGAAGTCCCGGGACCCCAGGCTGCCCCGGTTCGACGTGCTTCTGCTGGGGGTTGGCCCCGACGCACACATCGCCTCGCTGTTCCCCGAGATGGCCGGCGTTCGCACCACCGGAGAAACCGTGGTGGCCGTGCGCAACGCTCCCAAGCCGCCGCCGGAGCGGGTGTCGCTGACCCTGGAGGCGATCAACACCGCCGAAGAGGTGTGGCTGACCGTCGCCGGCGAGGACAAGGCCGGTGCGGTGGGCCTGGCCCTGGCCGGCGCCGGACCGGTCCAGGTACCCGCCGCCGGAGCACGCGGACTGATCAAGACCCGCTGGCTCATCGACCAGGCGGCCTCCTCCCAGCTGCCCGACCGGCTTCTGGACCCCGAGGGCTCCGGGTCCGGCACCGGGAACTAGCCGGCAGACGAAAGCCCCGGGGATCCTTGCGGATCCCCGGGGCTTTTGACGTTCTGTCCGCAGGTGCCTCTGGCAGTGGCTATGCTTCGCCTAAGCTTCGCCGGAGAAGCGCTGGATCAGGCCCAGGGCGACAATCACGGCTCCCCACGAGAGTCCCAGGATGACGGTGAAGCGGTTAAGGTTCTTTTCGGCAACCCCGGAGGAACCCATGCTGCTGGTCATGCCGCCGCCGAACATGTCCGACATGCCGCCGCCCCGCCCCTTGTGGAGCAGGATGAGCAACGTCAGCAACAGGCTGGTGATGGCAAGAAGAACCAACAGGATAATCTTCAGAATTTCCACTTACGGCCTTTCGGGGGTGACTCATGGATTGGAGACACTGCTGCGGTGCAGGTCAGCTGCAAATCAGTCGGTCACCAGGTGTTGTTCGAACCTGACAATATTAGCAAACTCGGTGACATCCAAACTGGCGCCGCCCACCAGCACGCCGTCGACGTCGCGCTGCTTCAGAATGCTTGCCGCATTTGCTGCCTTCACGGACCCCCCGTAGAGCAGGCGGGTCTTGGCGGCAACGGCGTCGTCGTACAGGTCAGCGATTTCGCTGCGGATGGCTGCGCACATTTCCTGTGCGTCTTCGGGGCCGGCCACTTCGCCCGTGCCGATGGCCCAGATCGGTTCGTAGGCGATCACCAGGCTGGAAACCTGCTCGGCGTCAAGGCCGGCCAGGTCGTTGCGGACCTGCTCAAGGGTGTGCTCCACGTGCTGGCCCGACTGCCGGATTTCCAGCCCTTCGCCCACGCAGAGCACCGGCACCAGGCCATTGCGGTAGGCGGCCTTGAGCTTTGCGTTCAGCAGTTCGTCGGTTTCGCCGTGGACGGTGCGGCGTTCGCTGTGGCCTACCAGGACATACTTGCAGCCCAGCTTGGACAGGAAGGCACCGGAGATGTCGCCGGTGTAGGCGCCGGAATCCTGCGGCGAGAGATCCTGTGCACCGTATTCCAGGTCAAGCTTGTCGCCCCGGATCAGGGTCTGGACGCTGCGCAGGTCGGTGAACGGCGGGAAGATCGCCGCCTCCACACGGTTGTAGTCGTGCTGCGCGTCCTTGAGCGTCCACGCCAGCTTCTGCAGGAGGGTGATGCCCTGGACATGGTCCATGTTCATCTTCCAGTTGCCCGCGATCAGCGGTGTCCGATCAAATTTGCCGTTGGTCGAGGTAGTCATCATCGCTCCGGTTTCTTAGGTGGTATGGGATTGGTGGGATCTGTCCGGGCGGGGAAGGGCGGACATGACAGTGCGGGCCCGCAGCCGTGAGGCAGCAGGGCCCGCACCGGATGTTACTGGTTGAGGACGGTCAGCCCCGGCAGTTTCTTGCCTTCGAGGTACTCCAGCGAAGCACCGCCGCCGGTGGAAATGTGCCCGAAGTCGCTGTCGCTGAAACCGAGTTTGCGGACAGCGGCAGCGGAATCGCCGCCGCCCACCACCGAGAAGCCGTCGGAGTCCTTCAGCCCCTGCGCGATGGCGCGGGTGCCGTTGGCGAACGCGTCAAACTCGAAGACGCCCATGGGACCGTTCCAGAAAATGGTGCGGGCGGAGCGGATCTTTTCGGCGAAGGCGGCAGCGGAATCCGGGCCAATGTCCAGTCCGGTGCCGGAGGCAGCAAACCGGCTGTTCTCGATGGCGTCGGCCGGGACCACTTCGGAGTCCGCATCGGCCGCGAACCTGTCAGCAACCACGATGTCGGTGGGCAGCACGAATTCGCAGCCCATCTCCTTGGCGCGGCTGAGGTAGCCCTTGACGTTCTCGATCTGGTCCGCCTCCAGCAGCGAAGCGCCGACCTTGAAGCCCTGCGCGGCGAGGAAGGTGTACACCATGCCGCCGCCGACGAGCAGGTAGTCTGCGCGCTCCATGAGGTTCTCGATCACGGCCAGCTTGTCCGAGACCTTCGAGCCGCCGAGAACGACGACGTAGGGCTGCTCGGGGCTCTCGGTGAGCTTCTTCAGGACCTCAACCTCGGTGGTGACCAGGTCGCCCTGGTAGGCGGGCAGCACCTCGGCGATGTCGTAGACGCTGGCGTGCCTGCGGTGCACCGCACCGAAAGCATCGTCCACGTACGATCCGCTGTTGTCCGTCAGTCCGGCAAGTTCGCGGGCCAACGCCAGGCGGTCGTCGTCGTTCTTCGACGTTTCGCGCGGATCGAACCGGATGTTCTCCAGTACCAGGACGGAGCCCGGTGCCAGCGAAGCCGCCAGCGCGTGGGCGCTTTCACCCACCACGTCGGCGGCGAACTCGACTGCGAACGGTGCGAGTTCGTCCAGCCGGTCAGCGGCGGGCTTCAGCGAGTACTTCTCCTCCGGCGCGCCCTTCGGCCGCCCCAGGTGCGCCATGACGATCACCTTGGCTCCGTGCTCCACCAGTTTCCCGATGGTCGGGATGGACGCACGGATGCGTCCGTCGTCGGCCACCCGGCCGTTGTCCAGCGGCACATTCAGGTCCGAGCGGACCAGCACATACCGATCATTGACGCCGTCGCTGATCAGTTCCTCGAGAGTCTTGACTGTCATGTCTACCTTTACGTCCCTTGCGGGCATTGGGGGTGGGGCTGTGGATCGGTTGTGGACGGGACGTGGCTAGAGGCTGGACGCCACCAGTTTGGTCAGGTCCACCAGGCGGCAGGAGTAGCCCCACTCGTTGTCGTACCAGCCGACCACCTTCACCTCGTTGCCCATCACGCGGGTCAGTCCCGAGTCGAAAATGCACGACGCCGGATCGGTGACAATGTCCGAGGACACGATCGGTTCATCCGTGTAGCGCAGGATGCCGTTCAGCGGACCGTCGGATGCCGCCTTGTACACGGCGTTGATTTCCTCGACGGAGGCTTCCCGGCTGAGCGTGACGGTGAGGTCGGTGACCGAACCGGTGGGCACCGGCACGCGGAGGGCGAAACCGTCCAGCTTGCCGTCCAGTTCCGGCAGGACCAGGCCGATGGCCTTGGCGGCGCCGGTGGACGTGGGCACGATGTTCAGCGCCGCCGCGCGGGCTCGGCGCAGGTCGCGGTGGGGGCCGTCCTGGAGGTTCTGGTCAGCGGTGTAAGCGTGAACGGTGGTCATGAGGCCGCGCTCGATTCCGAACGCCTCGTGAATGACCTTCGCCAGCGGGCCCAGGCAGTTGGTGGTGCAGGAGGCGTTGGAGACGATGTTGTCGGTCTCCGCGTTGTAGTCGCCGTCGTTGACGCCCATGACGATGGTGCGGTCAGCACCCTTGCCCGGAGCGGAGATCAGGACCTTCTTGGCCCCGGCGTCGAGGTGCTTCTTGGCGTCCTCTGCCTTGGTGAAGAACCCGGTGGACTCAATGACGACGTCAACGCCAAGGTCCTTCCAGGGGAGGTTGGCAGGGTCCCGCTCGGCGAGGACCTTGATGGTCTTCCCGCCGACAACCAGGTCCCCGTTGCGTACTTCCACGTCAGCGCCGATGCGGCCGGTCACGGAGTCGTACTTCAGGAGGTGGGCCAGGGTTTCGGGGCTGGTCAGGTCGTTGACGGCCACAATGTCGAGGTCGGCGTTCTGCTCCAGTGCTGCGCGGAAGTAGTTTCGTCCAATGCGTCCGAAGCCGTTGATTCCAACACGAGTAGTCACTTTTCTGTCTCCTTGATTGCGGGTGTACCGAAGAAACGTGACCTTGTGTCTGCGCAGGCCACTGGTCTGACGGGATTGGAGGAACCGGAAAACTGATCCCGGGCCTGCCGGCAAACACTCTGCCGGCCGGGCCGGGAGGCCCCGCCGGGCTTCTCAGCCCGGGCGGGAACCCTCGAACTCATCTTACGCGCCGGCCCTGTCCCGTGTACCGGTGGAGGGCCGGATTTGTAGGCCGCAGACGCGATTATGCCGGGAGAATCAGTCCCTGGGCGCCGGTGCGGGCGGCCTCGAAGCGGGTGGCCACATCGGCCCAGTTGACGATGTTCCAGAAGGCCTTGACGTAGTCGGCCTTCACGTTGACGTAGTCCAGGTAGAAGGCGTGCTCCCACATGTCCAGCATCAGCAGCGGAATGGTTCCGACGGGAACGTTGCCCTGCTGGTCGAAGAGCTGCTCGATCACGAGGTTCTTGCCCAGCGGCTCGTAGGCCAGCAGTGCCCAGCCGGATCCCTGCAGCGACATCGCGGCAGCGGTGAACTGGCCGCGGAAGGCGTCGAAGGAACCGAAGAAGTCATCGATGGCGGCAGCGAGCTCGCCAACCGGCTTGTCGCCGCCTTCCGGTGAGAGGTTGTTCCAGAAGATGCTGTGGTTGACGTGGCCGCCGACGTGGAAGGCCAGATCCTTGGACAGCTTCGGAATGGTTGCGAAGTCACCCTTCTCGCGGGCTTCGGCCATCTGTGCCAGTGCCGTGTTGGCGCCGGCCACGTAGGTGGCGTGGTGCTTGTCGTGATGCAGTTCCATGATGCGGGCGGAGATGTTCGGCTCCAGTGCCGCGTAATCGTACGGCAGTTCCGGCAGAGTGTATTCGTTCACAAAATCCTCCTGATGAGTCGGAAATAGATCGGCTCGGTTATCCGGACGGCGTTTCCACCCGGAAACTTTCGGTGCCGCCAAAAGGCAGCATGCTTAGGCCATCTTATGCTTTAACGCTACTCGTCAAGCATCTCAGGAGTCACATTGGCCTCGGTTCCGGGGATGCCCAGCTCGGCGGCCCGCTTGTCGGCCATGGCCAGGAGCCGGCGGATGCGTCCGGCGATGGCGTCCTTGGTCATGGGCGGTTCGGCCAGGTGTCCCAGCTCGTCGAGGCTGGCCTGCTTGTGGGCCACGCGCAGCTCCCCCGCGTACCGCAGGTGCTCGGGCACGTCGTCGCCGAGGATGTCCAGCGCACGGTCCACCCGGGCTCCGGCGGCAACCGCTGCCTGCGCCGAGCGGCGGAGGTTGGCGTCGTCGAAGTTGGCGAGCCGGTTGGCGGTGGCCCGGACTTCCTTGCGCATGCGGCGCTCTTCCCAGACCATCAGGGCATCGTGGGCGCCCATGCGGGTGAGCAGGGCGGCGATGGTGTCGCCGTCGCGGATGACCACGCGGTCGATTCCGCGCACCTCGCGGGCCTTGGCGGCAATGCCGATCCGGCGGGCCGAGCCCACCAGGGCCAGGGCGGCTTCGGGGCCCGGGCAGGTCACCTCCAGCGAGGAGGAGCGGCCCGGCTCCGTCAGCGATCCATGGGCGAGGAAGGCACCGCGCCACACGGCTTCGGCGTCGGCGGCGGAGCCGTTGACCACCACTGAGGGCAGCCCGCGGACCGGACGGCCGCGGGCATCCAGGAGTCCGGTCTGGCGGGCGAGTGATTCGCCGTCCTTGACGACGCGCACCACGTAGCGGCTGCCCCTTCGCAGGCCTCCTCCGGACACCACAATGATGTCGGAGGCGTGGCCGTACACCTCGGCTATCGCGGCACGCAGCCGCCTCGCCGTGGAAGCGAGATCCACTTCGGCTTCAATAACAATGCGCCCGGAAATGATGTGCAGTCCTCCGGCAAATCGCAGCAAGGCCGATACTTCCGCTTTGCGGACGGAGGACTTTTTCACATCAAGGCGTGAAAGTTCCTCTTTTACTGCTGCGGTCAATGCCACAAATACACTCCTAGTTCTCCCCAAACATATCGTGGTACGCGGTGGCCAGGCGCAACGGATCATGGATCGGCCGGCCGGTCGCTGCCCCCACCTTACCGAAAACGGGCCGCCCACCCATCTTGGCCACCGCCTCGCCGAAGGCCTCCGGATCCTCAATGACGGCCGGATCCACCAGCACGGCGTCCACCCGGAACCCGGGCGCATAGCGCTGCACCTCGGCCAGATGGTCAAGTGCCGACATGCCGGCGGTTTCCTTCGTTTCGTTGCTCAGGTTCATGGTCAGGCAGCGTTTGGCCTTCGTCCGGCAGAGTGCGCTCCGCAGTTCCGGCAGCATCAGGTGCGGCAGCACCGACGTGTACCAGGACCCCGGGCCAAGGATGACCCAGTCCGCCCGCTCGATGGCCGTGACCGCTTCGGGGCAGGCCACCGCATCAGCAGGAGTCAGCCGGACGCCGGTGACCTTGCCCCGGGCTCCGGCCGTCGCCAGCCGGGCCTGTCCGGTCACCAGTTCCAGATACTCGCCGGAGGCCGTGCGCCGCAGCACGTCGCCCTCGATGGTCAGCGGCTGCGTGGACATGGGCAGGACCTGGCCGCGGGCGCCGAGCAGCGCGCCGGCCCACTGCAGGCCGGCGACGGGATCGCCCAGCAGCTCCCACAACGTCACGATGAGCAGGTTCCCGAGGGCATGGTTGTCCAGGGAGCCCTTGACCCCCGGCCGGGACTGGAACCGGTGCTGCATGACGTCGCGCCAGGTCCGCCCCCAGTCGGTGTCGTCGCAGAGGGCAGCCAGGGCCATCCGGAGGTCGCCGGGCGGCAGCACGTCAAGCTCGTGGCGCAACCGGCCGGAGGACCCGCCGTCGTCGGCCACCGTGACCACCGCCGTCAGGTCGGTGGTCAGCAGCCGCAGCGCCGACAGTGACGCGGACAGTCCGTGGCCGCCGCCCAGGGCCACCACTGCCGGGGAACCGTCCTTGCCGCCGGCGTCCCGGGCCGCGCCGGCCTGCGGAATCATCGGCAGCGGCCCGGTCAGGAACGTCATCTACTCGCGCCCGAGGTCGCGGTGGTGGGCGCTGACCGTCACGTGCGGCAGCTGCGCCAGGCGCTTGGCCAGTTCCTCCGTCACCGCCACTGAGCGGTGCTTGCCGCCGGTGCAGCCGACGGCGATGGTGGCGTAGTGCTTGTTCTCCCGCCGATAGCCGTCGATGACCGGGACCAGGGCTTCAACGTACCGGTCCAGGAAGTCCGCGGTGCCCTGGGCCTGCAGGACGTAGTCGCGGACGTCTTCGTCCAGGCCGGTGTGCGGGCGCAGCTGGGGAACCCAGTGCGGGTTGGGGATGAAACGGACGTCCGCCACATAGTTGGAATCCACCGGCAGCCCGTACTTGAACCCGAAGCTCATCACGTTCAGCCGCAGCACGATCGGCCCGGATTCGGTGAAGAGCTCGGTGATGGTGGTGGCCAGGGCGTGGACGTTCAGCTTGGAGGTGTCCACGACGACGTCGGATGATTCGCGCAGTTCCTTGACCACATCCCGCTCGGCGGCGATGCCATCCAGGATGCTGCCGTCCTCCTGCAGCGGGTGGGGGCGCCTGCCCTGCTCAAAGCGGCGCACGAGGGTTTCATCCTCGGCGTCCAGGAACAGCAGCCGGTAGGAGACGCCGGCTGCACGGAGGCCGCTGAGGGCCTCCCTGATGTCCTTGAACAGTTCCTTGCTGCGGACGTCGATGACCACAGCCAGCTTGGGGATGGAATGCGGCATCCGGGACACCAGCTCGGTCAGGGTGCCCAGCATCAGCGGCGGCAGGTTCTCCACCACGTACCAGCCGTGGTCCTCGAGGGCGTTGGCGGCCGTGCTGCGTCCGGCGCCGGACATGCCGGTAACCACCAGCAGCTCCGACTCGGCGGGCTTGACCGGGGTCAGCGCGTCCTGTTCGTTCATGTCCGTCGTCCCATCCTTAGGGTTCTTTTTTGGCACAGGTCTCTCCCCGTACCGGTTTCTGCTGCATTGGAGCCCGAAGCGCACCTGCTCCAGGGAAGGAAGCCGATTATCCAGCCTAGCTAAGTTTCCATGATTTCGCCGGTGGCCATGTTCACCGCGGGGGCGCCGGCCGAGCCGCCCTTCTCCGCGAGCTGGGCGTGGACCGACGCCGCCAGCGCCGGCCCGATGCCCGGCACCCGCTGCAGCTCCTCCGCCGAGGCACTGCGCAGCTTCTTGACCGACCCGAACTCCTTGAGCAGCGCTGCACGCTTGGCCGGTCCGAGGCCGGAAATCTCGTCCAGCAGGGAGGCGGTCATGGATTTGGCCCGCTTCTGGCGGTGGAAGGTGATGGCGAAGCGGTGTGCTTCGTCGCGGATGCGCTGGAGCAGGAACAGGGCTTCGGAGGCACGCGGCAGGATCACCGGGAAGTCGCTGTCCGGGACCCACACCTCCTCCAGCCGCTTGGCCAGGCCCACCACGTAGATGTCGGTGATGCCCAGGTCCGCCAGGGCCCGGGAGGCCGCCGCCACCTGCGGCTGGCCGCCGTCGACCACCACCAGGTTGGGCGGATAGGCGAACTTGGCCCGGGGAGCGGCGGTGAGCGTGTCCGTCAGCGGCTGGACATCGGTGCCGGTGCGTTCCGCGGGCAGCTTGGCCAGCGCCTCGGCCGCTGCGGGGTCGGCGGCCGGATCCGCGTTTTCGGCGAGGTAGTTGCGGAAACGGCGGGAGATGACGTCGTACATGGCCGAGGTGTCATCCCGGGCCGCGTCGCCGGTGATGGAGAACTTGCGGTAGTCGGACTTCTTCGGCAGCCCGTCCTCGGCCACCACCATGGAGGCCACCACGTTGGTGCCGGAGACGTGGGAGATGTCGTAGCACTCGATGCGCAGCAGGGCCACCGGCAGGTCCAGGGCTTCCTGCAGTTCCTGCAGCGCGGCGGAGCGGGTGGTGATGTCCCCGGCGCGGCGGCTTTTGTGCAGACGCAGGGCGTCGGCGGCGTTGCGGGCCACCGTCTCCATCAGGGCCTTCTTGTCGCCGCGCTGCGGAACACGGATGTCCACCCGGGACCCGCGCAGGCCGGAGAGCCACAGCGCCAGCTCGTCGGCGTTGGCCGGCAGCTCCGGAACCAGCACCTGGCGGGGAATGCGGTCGGTGGAGGCTGACTCCCCGTAGACCTGCTGGATCAGGTGCTCCACGAGGTCCGAGGTGTCGGCATCCTCGACCTTCTCCACGACCCAGCCGCGCTGGCCGCGGATCCTGCCGGCCCGAACGTGGAACACCTGGGCCGAGGCTTCAAGCTCGTCTTCCTCGAGTGCGAAGATGTCGGCGTCGGTGTCCTCGCTCAGCACCACGTTGTTGCGTTCGAAGACCTTGCGCAGGGCCGAGATGTCGTCGCGCAGCCGGGCGGCGGACTCGTAGTCCAGTTCGGCCACGGCGGCCTGCATCTCCTTCTCCAGCGTTCCGATGAAGCGTTTGCCTTCGCCGGACATGAAGTCGCAGAGTTCGGCGGCCAGCTGGCGGTGGTCCTCCGGGCTGATCCGCCCGACGCACGGTGCCGCGCATTTGTCGATGTAGCCCAGCAGGCAGGGCCGGCCGGTGCGCTCGGCACGCTTGAAGACACCGGAACTGCAGGTGCGGACGGGAAAGACGCGCAGCAGGGTGTCGAGGGTCTCGCGGATGGCCTTGGCGGGGTAGAACGGACCGAAGTAGCGGGTGTCCTTGCGCCGGTCTCCGCGCATCACCTGCGCCCGGGGATACTTCTCCCCCATGGTGACGGCCAGGTACGGATAGGACTTGTCGTCCCGGAACATGATGTTGAACCGGGGGTTGAATTCCTTGATCCAGGTGTACTCCAGCTGCAGCGCTTCCAGCTCGGTGCCCACCACAGTCCATTCGACGCTGGAGGCGGTGTGCACCATGGCCCGCGTCTTGGGCAGCAGGCCCCGCGGATTCGCGAAGTAGGAGTTCAGGCGGGAGCGGAGGTTCTTGGCCTTGCCGACGTAGATGACCCGTCGGTGCTCGTCACGGAAACGGTAAACGCCTGGAGCGGTGGGGATCTCCCCCGTTTTCGGCCGGTATGTTGCTGGATCTGCCACGTTTCCATCCTACGGTTGCTGCCGGGCGCCTTTGCGCAGTCCCGGGCGGCTTTTCGCGGGGCGCTGAACCGGCTGCCGGCTTACCCTTCGGGCTTGCTCTGGTTGTAGCTGCCGGAGCGTTCCTGCCCGGAGAGCTCGGCAATGGCGTCCATGACGCGGTCGGTGGCCTGGCGCCGGGCGGGCAGGGCGTGGTTGGGTCCGGTCTTTTGGAAGTACAGCGGCCGGCCCACCTTCATGGTGAAATGCTGCGGTTTGATCCATTTCTTGCCCGCCGGCTGCAGGTTTTCGGTGCCGATCAGCCCCACTGGCACCACCGGCGCCCCGGAGGTCAGCGCCAGCCAGCCCACACCGGTCCGCCCGCGGTACAGCAGGCCGTCCCGGGACCGGGTGCCCTCCGGGTAGATGCCGATCCCGCTGCCCTGCTCAAGCCGGTCCAGCAGGGTTTGCAGCGCCGCCACTGACGCGGCCTGCTGGTCCCGTTCCACGGGAATGGATCCCACGCCCTCAAAAAAGGTCCGCATCGCGGCGCCCTTGACGCCGGTGCCGGTGAAGTACTCGGCCTTCGCGAAGAAGGCCACGGGGCGCGGCATCAGTGCCTGCGTGAGCACGCTGTCCAGAAACGACAGGTGGTTCGCCGCCACGATGAACGCGCCGCTGGCCGGAACATTCTCCAGGCCGATGACGGTGGGCCGGCACAGGGAAGCGATCAGGCCGCGGGTGGAGGCCCGGGTCAGGTCATAAACGCTCATGTGCGCAGGCCCTTTCCTGCACACGGAAGCTGTGCTCCGTCAGCAGCGCCGCCAGCAATTCCTCCGCCGAATCGACGACGGCGGCCGCACCGGCCGCTGCCAGCTCGCCGTCGCCGGCAAAGCCCCAGCTGACGCCGATGCAGTCCAGGCCGTTGGCTGCTGCTCCCTCCACGTCGTGCCGGCGGTCCCCCACCATGACGGCGCGGTCATACGTGCCGGCGTGCCGGTCCAGCGCAGCCCGGATGATGGTGGTCTTGCCGTCGAGGGCCGCTGCGGCCTGCTCGTCGGCGGGTGAGCCGTGCACGGAGTCGAAGAGTTCCGAAAGTCCCTGCACGCGGAGCAGTTCCTGCGCCAGCGGTTCGGGCTTCTGGGTGGCGACGGCCACGACGCTGCCGTCGGCGCGCAGCCGCGAGACGGCTGCCTCGATGCCCGGGTAGGGGCGGCTCTGCGCCATTCCGGTGTCCCGGTAGCCGGCGCGGTAGTGTGCGATGACCTCATTAACGCGGGCTTCCGGAACGCCGGCGATTTCCCGCAGCGATGTCACAAGCGCAGGTCCGACCATTCGCTGGAGTTCCGCCGCCGGAGGGACGGGCAGGCCGCTGGCGGCGAGGGCGGTGCTGATGCCGCCGGTGATGCTGCCCGCCGGATCCACCAGGGTTCCGTCAAGGTCGAAGAGCACTAAGAGCCGGGATTCTTTCACCGGGACAGTTTCCCACACCTGCGGCCCGGTACGGAAAAAGGCATTCCCGGCGGGGAATACCTTTTTCCGTACGGGCGACGCAGAGATCTACGCCGCGCCCTTTTGCTTGTCGAACATTTCGGCAAGGAACCTGCCGGTGTGGCTGACCTCGGAGGACGCCACCTTTTCCGGTGTTCCGGTGGCAATCACCTGTCCGCCGCCGTTTCCGCCTTCCGGACCCATGTCGATGATCCAGTCGGCGCTCTTGATCACGTCAAGGTTGTGCTCGATGGTGATCACCGTGTTGCCCTTGTCCACCAGTCCCTGCAGGACCAGCAGCAGCTTGCGGACATCCTCGAAATGCAGGCCGGTGGTCGGCTCGTCGAGCACGTACACGCTGCGCCCGTTGGAGCGCTTCTGCAGTTCCGCCGCCAGCTTCACGCGCTGCGCCTCGCCGCCGGACAGGGTGGTGGCCGGCTGGCCGAGCCGGACATAGCCCAGCCCGACGTCAACGAGCGTGTTCAGGTGCCGGGCAATCGGCGAGAACGCGGCGAAGAACTCCGCAGCCTCCTCGATGGACATGCCCAGGACCTCGGAAATGTTCTTGCCCTTGTAGTGCACCTCGAGGGTTTCGCGGTTGAACCGTCCGCCGTGGCAGACCTCGCAGGGCACGTAGACGTCCGGCAGGAAGTTCATTTCAATCTTCAGCGTGCCGTCGCCGTGGCAGGCTTCGCAGCGGCCACCCTTGACGTTGAAGGAGAAGCGGCCGGGCAGGTAGCCGCGGACCTTGGACTCGTTGGTCTCCGCGAAGAGCTTGCGGATGTGGTCCCAGACGCCGGTGTAGGTGGCCGGGTTGGAGCGCGGGGTGCGGCCGATCGGGCTCTGGTCCACGTGGATGACCTTGTCCAGGTTCTCCAGCCCGTCAATGCGCAGGTGCCGCCCGGACACGTGCTTGGCGCCGTTGAGCTTGGCGGCCAGCGTCTTGTACAGGATGTCGTTGATCAGCGTGGACTTGCCGGATCCGCTGACACCCGTCACCGCGGTGAAGACACCGAGCGGAATGGACACGTCGATGTTGCGCAGGTTGTTTTCCCGCGCCCCGACGATCTTCAGCTGGCGGGACTTGTCCACCTTGCGGCGTTTGGCCGGGATCTCGATCTTCCGGCGGCCGGACAGGTACGCGCCGGTCAGGGACCGCTCGTTGGTGAGCAGGTCCGCCAGGGAGCCGGAGTGCACCACTTCGCCGCCGCGCTCACCCGCACCCGGTCCGATGTCCACCACCCAGTCGGCTTCGTGGATGGTGTCTTCGTCGTGCTCCACGACGATCAGGGTGTTGCCGAGGTTGCGCAGCCGGGCCAGGGTCTCAATGAGGCGCCGGTTGTCCTTCTGGTGCAGTCCGATGGAGGGCTCGTCGAGGACGTAGAGGACGCCCACCAGGCCGGAGCCGATCTGGGTGGCCAGGCGGATGCGCTGCGCCTCGCCGCCGGAGAGGGTGGCCGCTGCCCGCTCCAGGCTCAGGTACTCGAGCCCGACGTCGAGCAGGAAGGTCAGGCGGGCCAGGATTTCCTTCAGGACCTGGTCGCCGATCTTCGCTTCGCGGGTCGTGAGTTCCAGCCCGCCGAGGAACTCGGCCGCCTCGCGCAGGGGCAGGGCGGCCACCTGGGCAATGTTCTTTCCGTTGATCAGCACCGACAGCGACGCCGGGTTCAGCCGGGCTCCGCCGCACTCGGGGCAGGGGATTTCCCGCATGTACTCCTCGTACCGGTCACGGGCGCTGTCCGATTCGGTCTCGAGGTGCTTGCGGTGGATGTAGGAGATGACGCCTTCGAAGCCGGTGCTGTACTTGCGTTCGCGGCCGAAGCGGTTCTTGTACTGAACCACCACCTTGTGGTCCTTGCCGTTGAGGATGGCCTCGCGGGCCTTGGCCGGCAGCTTCTTCCACGGCACGTCCATGGAGAAACCCATGTCCTTGGCCAGGCCGGCCAGCAGCCGGTTCCAGTACTCCAGGGTGGCGTTGCCCAGCGCCCAGGGCGCCACGGCTCCCGCGGCCAGGCTCAGGTTGGGGTTGGGGATCACCAGCTCCTCGTCAACCTCCAGCCGGCTGCCGATGCCGGTGCAGACCGGGCAGGCGCCGAAGGGGTTGTTGAAGGAGAAGGACCGGGGTTCAATCTCATCGATCGCCAGCGGATGCTCGTTCGGGCACGCCAGGTGCTCGGAGAAGGGCCGGACCCGGTCCTCGCTCTTCTCGTCGACGTCCACGAAGTCCGCCAGGATCCGGCCCTCGGCCAGGCCCAGCGCGGTCTCCACCGAGTCGGTCAGGCGCTGCCGGATGCCGTCCTTGGCCACCAGCCGGTCCACCACCACCTCGATGGTGTGTTTGTACTGCTTGCCCAGCTTGGGCGGATCGGAGAGCTGGATCTGCTCGCCGTCGACCTTTGCACGCGAGTAGCCCTTGGCGGCGAGCTCCTTGAACAGGTCCACGAACTCGCCCTTGCGTCCGCGCACCACCGGAGCCAGGATCTGGAACCGGGTGCCTTCGGGCAGCTCGAGCAGCTGGTCGACAATCTGCTGCGGTGTCTGCCGTGACACGGGCTCGCCGCAGATGGGGCAGTAGGGGGTGCCGACACGGGCCCAGAGCAGGCGCATGTAGTCGTAGATCTCGGTGATGGTTCCGACGGTGGAGCGCGGGTTCTTGGAGGTGGACTTCTGGTCGATCGACACCGCCGGAGACAAGCCCTCGATGAAGTCGACGTCGGGCTTGTCCACCTGCCCGAGGAACATCCGCGCGTAGGAGGAGAGCGACTCGACGTACCGCCGCTGGCCCTCGGCGAAGATCGTGTCAAAGGCCAGGGAGGACTTGCCGGATCCGGAAAGTCCGGTGAAGACAATCATCGCGTCGCGCGGCAGATCCAGATCCACGTTGCGGAGGTTGTGCTCCCGTGCGCCCTTGACGATGAGGCGGGAGAGATCGTTGCCGCTGTGCGGCTCGTTGGCACTATCGGCCATCAAAGAGGTAGCTGTAGACACAAATTCCACTGTAGTTCACCGGTTGGTTCGAAGATGTATTCGACGCCGCAGTGTTCACCGCAGGCGAAGAGCCGTCTCGACGTAGGTCACGGCCTCTTGCGGATCAAGGCCGTTGGCGCGGACGGAATCGGCAAAGACCCGTGCCGCCTCGGCCACCCGCCGCCGTCCGTTGTCTCCGGCGGCTGCGATGACGGTTCCTGCCCGCGAGCGCGTGGTGACCACTTCGGCCTGTTCCAGTTCGCGGTACGCCCGGGCCACGGTGTTGACGGCAAGGCCCAGCCGGGCGGCGAGCGCGCGGACCGGAGGCAGGCGGGTTCCCACGGCAAGGCGCCCCTCATTGGCGGCATCAAGGATCTGAACCCTCAACTGCTCAAACGGGGGAACCGTGCTTGCGGCGTCGATGCGGACCCAGGACAGGACGTCGTCACTCATGGGACCGCCTTCGGGTTGGAGAGCTGGAACCGTCCGAGGGATTCAACGGCCGGGTGCGTTGCTGCGCGCTGGGCGCATGCTGCAGTTCCATTTTGCCATGCCGGTGCTCTTTGCGCCGGGAGGCAGGTCACGGCCAGGCAGGTCACGGCCCGGGGGCCGGCCCGTCGCCGGTTCCTTCCGCTGCCGCCGCCGGCTCGGAGAACTGGGAGCGGTACAGCTCGGAGTAGAACCCTTCGGCGGCCAGCAGCGCCTCATGGGTCCCCTGCTCCACGATCTCCCCGTGCCGCACCACCAGGATGACGTCAGCATCCCGGATGGTCGAGAGCCGGTGGGCGATCACAAAGCTGGTCCGGGCCTCCCGCAGTGCGTTCATGGCCAGGCGGATGGAGATCTCCGTCCGGGTATCCACCGAGCTGGTCGCTTCATCCAGGACCAGGATGGCCGGGTCCGCCAGCCAGGCCCGGGTGATCGTGATCAGCTGCCGCTGCCCCTGGCTCAGCGTTCCGCCGTCGTACCCCAGGACCGTGTCGTAGCCATCCGGCAGCGAGCGCACGAAGTGGTCCACGTGCGTTGCCCGCGCTGCCTCCACGATTTGTTCCTCAGTGGCGTCCGGCGCGCCGTAGGCAAGGTTCTCCCGAACGGTCCCCTCGAACAGCCACGCGTCCTGGAGCACCATGCCGATCAGTTTCCGCACGTCGTCGCGCCGCATCCGGGCGGTGTCCACCCCGTCAATGGTGATCCGTCCGGCGTCCGCGTCGTAAAAGCGCATCAGGAGGTTCACCAGCGTGGTCTTCCCCGCCCCCGTGGGACCGACAATCGCCACCGTCTGCCCCGGTTCCGCGATGAAGGACAGGCCGCGTATGAGCGGTGCGTCCGGGGAGTAGCTGAAGTCCACGTCCTCAAAGGCCACGCGTCCCTTGACCGCTGTCAGCACCTGCGGCTCCGCGGGATCCGGGGGCTGCTCCCGGTCATCAAGCAGTTCGAACACACGTTCGGCTGAGGCGACGCCGGACTGCAGCATGTTGATCAGCGAACCGAGCTGCCCCAGCGGCTGGGAGAACTGGCGGCTGTACTGGATGAAGGCCTGCACTCCCCCGATGGAGAGGCGCCCGTTGGCCACCAGGAGCCCGCCGACCACTGCCACCGCCACATAGTTGAGGTTGGAGATGAACTGCATGGTGGGCATGATGATGCCGGACACGAACTGTGCCTTGAAGGAGGAGCGGTAGAGGGTGTCGTTGGCCGGCCGGAACCCCTCCACCACCCGCTCCTGCTGCCCGAAGGCCTTCACCACGTCCTGGGCGCTGAACATTTCCTCGATGTAGCCGTTCACCTCCCCCGTGGACTTCCACTGCTGCATGAACTGCGCCTGCGAGCGCCGGGCAATGAAGACGGTGACGACGGCGGAGACGGGGACAGTGATCACGGCGATCAGGGCCAGCAGCGGGGACAGCCAGAGCATCATGCCCAGCACCCCCACGATGGTCAGCACCGAGGTGATGATCTGGGTCAGGGTCTGGGAGAGCGTCTGCGCCAGGTTGTCGATGTCATTGGTGACCCGGCTCAGCACGTCCCCCCGGGATTCCCGCTGGAAGTGGGACATGGGCAGCCGGAAGAGCTTGCCGTCCACGTCCCGGCGCAGCCGGTACATGGCGTTCTGCACCACCCGCGCCGTGACCCGCGCCTGCAGCCAGCCGAAGGCGAACGAGGCAAGGTAGATCCCCAGCACCCCCAGCACCAGCACTCCGAGCCGGCCGAAGTCCAGCCCGGCACCGGGCACCACGTCCATCGCGGCCAGCATGGTTGCGAGCTGGTCCTGTCCGGCACTGCGCAGGGCCTGCACCTGGTCCTCCTTGCTGATCCCCGGCTGCAGCCCCGCTCCGATCACGCCGTCGAAAATGACGTTGGTCGCTTCCCCCAGGATCCGCGGTGCGCTGACCGCGAGCGCCACCGAGACGACGGCGGCCACCAGCACCAGTGCCACCCGCAGCCGGTCCGGGGCAGTCAGCGCCACGATCCGCCGGACACTGGCCCGGAAGTTCAGCGGCTTCGCGGCGGGAGCGGCACCTCCCGCGGCACGGGGTCCGCCGTGTGCAAGCCTTCCGGGGCCGCTCACTGCACTTCCTCCGCCGTGAGCTGGGATTCAACAATTTCGCGGTAGGTGGGCGAGGCCGCCATCAGCTCCGCATGTGTGCCCTGCCCGGCGACCCGTCCTTCCTCCAGCACCACGATCCGCGCGGCATCGGTGATGGTGTTGACCCGCTGGGCGACGATGAGCACCGTGGAGCTGCGGGTGCGCTGCTTCAGTGCGGCGCGCAGCCGGGCGTCGGTGGCAAAGTCCAGGGCGGAAAAGCTGTCGTCGAAGAGGTAGATCGAGGGCTGGACGACCAGGGCGCGGGCAATCGCCAGGCGCTGCCGCTGTCCACCGGAGAAGTTGCCCCCTCCCTGCTCCACCCGGTGCTCCAGCGCCCCCTCGGCGGCGCGGACAAAGTCGTCGGCCTGCGCAATCTCCAGGGCCTCCCACAGCTCGGCGTCGGTGGCCTCCGGCTTGCCGAAGCGCAGATTGGAGCCGATGGTGCCGGCAAACAGGTACGCGCGCTGCGGCACCAGGCCGATGCCGCTGCGCAGCGAATGCAGCGTCACTTCCTCGATGTCCTGGCCGTCAATGCTGATTCCCCCCGAGGTGGCGTCCAGCAGCCTGGGGACCAGGTTCAGCAGTGTGGATTTGCCGGCGCCGGTGGATCCGATGATGGCCGTGGTCTGCCCCGACTCCGCGGTGAAGCTGATTCCGGAAAGCACCGGCGCCTCCGCCCCGGGATAGGTGTAGCCGACGTCGTCGAACGCCAGGGTGCCGCCGTCGTACACCAGCGGCGGCGCCCCCTCGGCGTCGTGCACGGTGCTCTCGGTGTCGAGGACCTCGCAGATGCGTTCGGCGCAGACCGCGGCGCGGGGCAGCATCATGATCATGAACATGGACATCATCACGGCCATCAGGATCTGCATGATGTAGGCGAGGAACGCGGTGAGCGCGCCGATCTGCATCTGCCCGGCATCAATCCGGTAGGCACCGAACCACACCACGGCCACGGAGGCCAGGTTGGCCACCAGCATGGCGGCCGGAAACAGCAGCGCCATGTACTGCGCGGTCCGCAGCTGGGTTCCGGTCAGGTCGCGGTTGGCGGCGTCGAACCGGGCCTCCTCCGTGCGCTCCCGGACAAAGGCACGGATCACGGCGACCCCCATGATCTGTTCACGCAGCACCGAGTTCACCCGGTCGATCTGCTTCTGCGCCCGCCGGAACAGCGGGATCAGCCGGCGCAGCACCAGCCCGATCACGGCGAACAGGACCGGCAGGATCAGCAGCAGGACCCCCGACAGCGGCACATCCTGGTTCAACGCCAGCACCACCCCGCCCACACCCATGATCGGCGCCGAGACCATGACGGTGAACGTCATCAGCAGGGCCATCTGCACCTGCTGCACGTCGTTGGTGGTGCGGGTGATCAGCGAGGGGGCGCCGAAGACTCCGACTTCCCGCGAGGAGAAGGACTCCACCGTCGTGAAGAGGTCATCGCGGATGTTCCGGCCCACGCTCATCGCCACCCGGGCGGCGAAGTAGGTGGCCGTAACCGCGCAAAGGACCTGGCCGGCAGTAATGGCGAGCATCCAGCCGCCAATGTCCAGGATCACGCCGGTGTCGGCCCGGACCACGCCGCGGTCGATGATGCCGGCGTTCAGGGTGGGCAGGTACAGCGTGGCGGCGGTGGACAAGAACTGCAGGATGACGACGGCGGCAACGGCTCCCTTGTAGGGTGCCAGGTTCTGCCGGACGAGCCGTAGGAGCACGTTTCCTCCTGGAACTGCCGGGAGGATGCCCGGCACCATCCGAACCTACGCCGCGGCCTCCGGGCAGGCAATACCCATGGGCTGCCCGGGCGGGCCTGCCAGCCGGCGAGCGCGGAATCGGCAGGCAGGGCCAGACCGCGCGAGGCATTGCGGCCGCGATTCCCGCACTGGTTCCCAGTCTTTGTTGCCTGATGGGGCTGTTGGAACCCCAGGTGTCTCAGCAGCCCCAAACAGTGGGAACCAGTGCAGGGCAGGAGGGCCTGGGGCGACCAGGGTCGGCCGGGCCGGCAAGCCGCGAGCGCAGGTGGATGGAGCGAGCCCCGGCGAGCGGGGAGCGCAAGCCGCGAGCGCAGGACGAGGAGCAGGCAGCGCGGGCAGCCCGCCCTCTCCCGCACAGTTGCCGGCGAGCGGGCCGGAACTAGACTGGCGCCATGATTGATTTGGAGAACGTCACCATTCGCAGCCGGTCCGTGGGCGACATGGACAACAATGTCTACGTCATCACCGCCAAGGACACCGGGGCGCAGGTGCTCATTGATGCCGCCGATGACTTGCCCGCGATCAGGGAGCTGCTGGACGAAGCAGCCGCCGATGCCGCTGTTCCCGCGAAGGTGGAGCTGATCATCACCACGCACAGCCACTGGGACCATGTCCGGGCGCTTGCCGCCGCCGTGCAGGCCACCGGAGCCCGGACCGCCGCCGGCAGCGAGGACATTCCGGACATCATGGTGCGCACCGACGTGCCGCTGGAACACGGAGACATCGGCCGCTTCGACGGTTTCGAACTGGAAGCCATCAAGCTTCGAGGGCACACCCCGGGATCCGTGGCCCTGCTGTACCGCGATCCGAGCGGTCCGGCGCACCTGTTTACCGGGGATTCGCTCTTTCCCGGCGGGCTGGGCAACACCCAGAAGGATCCGGAGCGCTTCGCTTCCCTCTATGCCGACGTATTAGAACGTGTGTTCGAATACCTTCCTGATGACACGGTGGTGCACCCGGGACACGGTGCCGGCACCACCCTCGGCGCCGAGCGCCCGCACCTGCCGGAGTGGAAGCAACGCGGCTGGTAGCGGTCCCGATTGCCCTGTTCCGTTGACCGGCTCCTCGCAGCGCCTCTAGGCTCCTAGGAACCGCCGAACCGGATGAGAGCGTGCAGCCGTGGCAAAATCACCGTCCTCGTCGTCGTCCACCCCGGCATCCCCGCAGAAACCGCAGATCGGCCTTGTGGCCTGCGTGGCCTTCGGCGTGGGCACGACGGTGGGCGGCGGCGTTTTCACCCTCTCCGGCACCGCCGTAAACCTGGCCGGCCCCGGGGCCGTGCTGAGCTACATCATTGCGGGCCTGGTCATGTCCCTGTGCGCCCTGTCATTCATTGTGGTGTGCACGCGGGCGGAAGACGGCGAATCGGGCTACGGGCCCATCGGCACCATCCTGAGTCCGCTCTGGCGGTTCGTCGTGATGTGGGCGTTCTATCTCAACGGTGCCACGATCATCGCGTACCTGGTGACCTCCTTCGGCGAGTATCTGAGAGGTTATTTCCTGCCGGCCGCCGGCACACTGGTGCTGGCCCTGGCAGCCACCGCGCTGGTCACGCTGCTGAATCTGGGCCCGACGGCGGTGGTGGCGAGGGCGGAAACCTGGGTGGTGGGGATCAAGCTGGCCCTGCTGCTGCTTTTTGCCGTGTGGGGCCTCACCGAGCTGCGCCCGGACGACCTGGCCCGGCCGCTGCCCCACGGAACCGGCGGAGTGTTCTCTGCCGCCGCCCTGCTGTTCACTGCCTACACCGGGTTCAACGTCATTACCAACATGGCCGGCTCGGTCAAAAACCCGCGCAAAACGGTTCCCCGTGCCATCCTGCTCACCATCCTGGTCTCGGGAGCCATTTACCTGGGCACGGTCCTGGCCATGATCGCCAGCGGAATCACCACGTTCACGGCAACCGGCGTCTCCCAGGCCGCCGAGATTGTCATGGGCCCATGGGGTGGAGTGCTGGTGGCCCTGGCAGCCTGCCTCTCCACCCTGTCCGGAGCCAACGCCAATGTGCTCGGCGCCTCCGAAGTGATCCTGCGCATGGTGGCGCGCGGCGATGTGCCGCCGGCGCTGGGCCGGCACACCCGCAAGGGGCACCCGTATGTGAGCGTGCTGTTGCTGGGAATAATCACCGTGCTGCTGGTGCTGCTCAACGACACCACCTTCGTCGTGTCCGTCGCCAACGTGGCGGCCATCATTGCCATGATCGTGGTGAGCATTGCCGCGGCCGTCCTCGGTTTCCGGAAATGGCCGGGAGAGGGTGCGAGGCTGCCGTGGGGTCCTGCAATTCCCGTCCTTGCGGTCCTGGCGGCCGCCAGCCAGCTGCCCTCACTGGACCCTGCCGCCCTGCTTACCGGAGTCCTGCTGACCGCCGTCGGCGGGGTGCTGTACTTGACCCGGCATTACGACCGCGGCGGCCGGGGAACCCGGGCCTCCGCCAACCGGCAGATCGACAACCTGAGCACGCCGCTGATGCGGGCGGCCCGCCGGCATCCGTCCGGGCGGCCTTAGGCCGTTTTCTGCCCGACCATGAAGATGCGGCGGAACGGAAAAACGGTACCCCAGGAGCGCTCCGGGTATGCCGCGCGCAGCAGGGCCGCATATTCGGCTTCAAACCGGGCGAAGGCCTCCGGATCCAGGGCGTCCATGATCGGGCGCAGTGCAGTCCCGCGCACCCACTCCAACACCGGATCCCTGCCGTGCAGGACCTGCGAGTAGGTGGTCTCCCAGACGTCGGCCTCGAAGCCGGCCTCGGTCAGCAGGCCCAGATAGTTGTCCGGCTCGTCCACGGCATCGGCATGCCGCAGCACTCCGTCCAGCCGGGCCGACCACGGGGCGCTCGCCGCCAGGTCACGCATCAGGGCATGCGAGGGTGCTCCGAAGTTGCCCGGAACCTGCACCGCCAGCCAGGCGCCGCCGTCGAGCCGCTTGGCCCAGCGGCGCATCAGCTCCTGATGGCCGGGCACCCACTGCAGGGCTGCATTGGAGACCACCACGTCGGTACCGGGCTGCGGCTCCCATTCCTCGATGCCGGCCTGCACGAAGTCCAGGTTTCCCGGCGCGCGCTCCATTGCCCTGGCCTGCTCCACCATCGCCTGGGAGGAATCGACGCCGGTGACGTGCGCTTCGGGCCAGCGGGCGGCGAGCGCCGCCGTCAGGGTTCCCGGCCCGCAGCCCAGGTCGACCACCCGTCGGGGGTTGTCGGCGGCGATGCGGGCAGTGAGATCAAAAAAGGGGCGGTCGCGGTGCGAGGAGAACTGTGTGTATTTCCGGGGATCCCATTTCATGCCGCCGAGCCTAGCAGCGTCAGCGGCGCGTGCAGCTGGCCGCGTTCATCCGGGGTCATGCCCGCATGCCCGGGCCGGGCAGTGCCGGTGCGGCGCGGGCCGTGGTTGAATCCTGTCCATGGTGGTGCAGACATGGTGAGGCAGACGTGGTTCATCACGGGAGCGGGCCGGGGCCTCGGCCTGGCGCTGGCCGAGCAGGCGCTTGCGGCCGGCCACACAGTCGTCGCTGCCGTGCGGGGCGACCATTCCCTCCAACCCCACGACCGGCTGCTGGTACAGCGACTCGATGTGCGGGACCGGACCAAGGCCAACTTCGCCGTTGAGCACGCCGTCCGGCGGACGGGGCGGCTGGATGTTCTCATCAACAACGCCGGCTACGGTCTGGTTGGAGCCGTCGAAGAGGTCGGCGAAGAGGACGCCCGGGCCATACTGGACACCAACCTGCTCGGGGCGCTGTGGCTCTCCCAAGCCGCGGTGCGCACAATGCGCAGACAGGGGGCCGGGCACATTGTGCAGATCTCCACCGTCGGAGCCGTGGGCGCCATGCCCACCCTCGGCCTCTACAACGCCAGCAAATGGGGCCTCGAGGGTTTCAGCGAGGCTCTCGCCGCTGAGGTCGCGCCGTTCGGAATCCGCGTCACCATCGTTGAGCCCGGCGGCCTCGACACCGGCTGGGCCACGGGCAGCATGCGGTTCAGCAAACCGGTCGCTGCCTATGACGACCTCCGGCGCTCGCTGTTCGGGACCTCCGCGGTTCCCTGGCCCGTGGAGCCCGGAGCCACCGGCGGCGGCACCAGCCCGTCCGAGGCGGCTGCCGCCGTGATCCGCTATGTGCACCATCCCGACGACGGACGCCTCCGGCTCCTCATCGGCGAGGACGCCGCTGAGCAGGTTGCAACCGTGCTCCGGCGCAGGCAGCAGGACTACGGACAGCTGCCGCCCCCGGACACACCCGGCAACCCGCGCTGAGGACCGGTGAAGGATCCGGAACAGACAGGGCGGGAAACGTGCCGTCCCGAGCGCCCGGCGCGGCCCGATAGTCTGGTAGGGACATGAAACTTCTTGAACAGCTTCCTTCCGGCCCCGCCAACACCCGCACCATCGACCCCGATGAGACGTACACGTCCTTCCTGGAATGGGTCGAGAGCCGGGGCATGTCGCTGTACCCGGCACAGGATGAAGCGGTGATGGAGCTGGTGACCGGCAACAACGTCATCCTCGCCACCCCCACCGGCTCGGGCAAGTCCATGGTGGCCATCGCCGCGCACTTCTACGCCATGGCGCACGACGAGCGCAGCTACTACACGGCGCCCATCAAGGCCCTGGTCTCGGAAAAGTTCTTCGCGCTCTGCGAGATCTTCGGCGCCGAGAACGTCGGCATGGTCACCGGCGACTCCTCCGTGAACAAGGACGCCCCGATCATCTGCTGCACCGCGGAGATCCTGGCCAACATCGCCCTGCGCGAAGGCGCCGACGCGGACCTGGGCACCGTCATCATGGACGAGTTCCACTTCTACTCCGACCCGCAGCGCGGCTGGGCCTGGCAGGTTCCACTGCTGGAGCTGCCGCAGGCCCAGTTCCTGCTGATGTCCGCAACCCTCGGCGACATGACCCGGATCGCCAACGAGCTCAGCGAACTCACCAACCGGGACACCGTCACCGTCTCCTCGGTGTCACGGCCCATCCCCCTGCACTACTACTACGTGGAGACCCCGGTCCAGGAATCCCTCGAGGAGCTGCTGGCCACCAAGCAGGTGCCGGTCTACGTGGTGCACTTTTCCCAGATCGAGGCCATCGACCGGGCCCAGGCGCTGATGAGCATCAACGTCTGCACCCGCGAGGAGAAGGATAAAATCGGCGAGCTGATCGCCGGCTTCCGCTTTGCCCCCGGCTTCGGCAAGACCCTGAACCGGCTGGTCCGGCACGGCATCGGCGTGCACCACGCCGGCATGCTGCCCAAGTACCGCCGCCTCGTGGAGCAGCTGGCCCAGGCCGGCCTGCTGAAGGTCATCTGCGGCACCGACACCCTGGGCGTGGGCATCAACGTGCCGATCCGCACCGTGCTGATCACCGCCCTGTCCAAGTACGACGGCACCCGCACCCGCCCGCTGAAGGTCCGCGAGTTCCACCAGATCGCCGGACGCGCCGGACGCGCCGGCTACGACACGGCGGGCACCGTCGTCGTGCAGGCACCGGAACACGTGATCGAAAACGTCAAGGCCATGGCCAAGGCCCACGCGAAGTTCGGCGACGACCAGAAGAAGCTGCGCCAGGTGGTGAAGAAGAAGCCGCAGGCCGGCTTTGTGTCCTGGGGCAAGCCCACCTTCGAAAAGCTGGTCGACGGCACCCCGGAGCCGCTGACCTCCAGCTTCAACATCACCCACTCCATGCTGCTGAACCTGCTGGAGCGTCCGGGCGACCCGTTCGCCGCAACCAAGAAGCTGCTCACCCACAACCATGAGAGCCGGTCCTCGCAGCTGGCGCTGATGAAGAAGGCGCTGGGCATCTACCGGGAGCTCAAGACCGCGGGCATCGTGGAAGTCCTGCCCGAGCCCGACGTCGACGGCCGGACCGTCCGCCTCAAGGTGCACCTGCAGCCGAACTTCGCCCTGAACCAGCCGCTGTCTCCGTTCGCGATGGCGTCCCTGGAGATCCTGGACCCGGAGAGCCCCTCCTACGCCCTGGACGTGGTGTCGGTGATCGAGGCGATCATGGAAAAGCCGCGACAGGTCCTCTCCGCGCAGGAGAAGAAGGCGCGCGGCGAGGCCATCGCGGCCATGAAATCCCAGGGCATCGAGTACGACGAGCGGATGGCCCTGCTCGAAGAAGTCACCTATCCGCAGCCGCTGGCTGAGCTGCTGCACCAGTCCTTCGAGGTGTACCGCTCCGGCGCCCCCTGGCTGGGCGAGTTTGAGCTGAGCCCCAAGTCAATTGTCCGGGACATGTACGAGCGGGCCATGAGCTTCGGCGAATACGTCCAGTTCTACTCGCTGGCCCGGTCCGAGGGCGTGCTGCTGCGCTACCTCTCTGACACCTACAAGGCCCTGCTGCACACGGTTCCCCCGGAGCGGCTGCGGGAAGACCTCGAGGACATCATCGAATGGCTCGGTGAATTGGTCCGCCAGACCGACTCCTCGCTGCTGGACGAATGGGAAGAACTGACCAACGGCATCAATCCCGACGCCACCGACGAACCGGTGCTGCCGCCGGTGCCGGATAAGCTCACCGCCAATGTCCGCGCCTTCCGCGTCATGGTCCGCAACGAAATGTTCTCCCGGGTGAAGCTCTTTGCCGATGAGGACGACCGCGCCCTGGGCGAGCTCGACGGCGCCGCCGGCTGGGATGCCGACCGCTGGGCCGACGTGCTGGATGCCTACTTCGCCGAGCACGAAGACATCGATGACGGCCCCGACGGCCGCGGGCCGAACCTGCTGATCATCAAGGAGCTGCCCGGAAAGTGGGAGGTCCGGCAGATCTTCAAGGACCCGGCCAACCACCTGGACTGGGGCATCAACGCAGAGGTCGACCTGGCGGCCTCGGACGAGGCCGGCTACCCCGTCATCAAGGTGATCCACGCCGGCCGCCTCGATTAGGCTGGGCAGCATGGAAATACGCCCCGCCCGCAGAGAAGACGTCCCCGTAATCCTCGAGCTCGTTCACGACCTCGCGATTTACGAGAAAGAGCCGCACGCGGTGAAAAACACCGCCGAGGCCCTGGAACGGAACCTGTTCGGGGACAACCCGGCCATCTTCGCCCACGTCGCCGTGGAGCAGGGGGCAGTTCAGGGGTTCGCGCTCTGGTTCCTGAACTACTCCACCTGGGAGGGCACGCACGGGATCTATCTGGAGGATCTCTACGTCAGGCCGGAGACCCGGGGCAAGGGCTGCGGCAAGGCGCTGCTGCGCACGCTGGCCGAGATCGCCGTGGAGCGCGGTTATGCCCGGGTGGAATGGTGCGTCCTCAACTGGAATGAGCCGTCCATCCGCTTCTACAAGTCCCTGGGCGCCGTCCCGCAGGACGACTGGACCACCTTCCGGCTGACCGGCGGTCCCCTGGAGACCTTCGGCGCCTCCGGAACAGCGGCCGCGGACACCTCCGCATGAGCGCGCCGCACACGGCCTCGGCGTCCTGCACGGTCCGCGGCATGCGGGTCACCGACCACCGCTTCACGGTGCCGCTGGACCACGCGGACCCGGACGGTGAAACCATCACCGTCTTTGCCCGGGAATACACCGACGCCGAGCTGCCGCAGGCCGAGGCGGAGCGGCTGCCCTGGCTGCTGTACCTGCAGGGCGGTCCCGGCGGCAAGGGGCCGCGGCTGCTGCAGTTCGGCGGCTGGACCAAGGCCGCTTCCTCCCGCTTCCGCCTCCTGATGCTGGACCAGCGCGGCACCGGGCTCTCCACGCCGCTCACCCGGCAGACCCTGGCTGTGCGGGGGAATGCCGCCGCCCAGGCCGAGTTCCTGGCGCATTTCCGGGCCGACTCCATCGTGGCCGATGCCGAACTGATCCGGGAGGCCCTCGGCTCCGCCCCGTGGACCACCTACGGACAGAGCTACGGCGGCTTCTGCACCCTGACCTACCTGTCCTTCGCTCCGCACGGGCTGCGCGAATCGCTCATCACCGGCGGCCTGGCCCCGCTGACCGGCCCGGCGGACCGGGTGTACCGCGCGACCTTCCGGCGGGTTGCCGCCCGCAACGCCGAATACTTCGCCAAGTATCCGCAGGACCGGACCATTACCACCCGGATCGCCCGGCATCTGAAGGACGTCCCGGAGTTCCTGCCCTCCGGGGAACGGCTGAGCGTGCAGCGCTTCCAGATGGCAGGCTCCTATCTGGGCGGGAACACCCGCATGGACGGCCTGCACCATTTGCTGGAGGAAGCGTTCGTTTCAACGCCCGACGGCGACCGCCTCTCCGACACCTTCCTGGAAACGGTCCACGGGCTGGTCAGCCGCGCCGCCAACCCGCTGTACGCACTGCTCCATGAGTCCATCTACGGCCAGGGGAAGGCCACGGACTGGGCGGCGGAACGGGTTCTCGAAGACTTTCCGGAGTTCCGGCCCGACGCGGAGGAACCGCTCTACACCGGGGAGATGGTCTACCCCTGGTACTTCGAC
Source organism: Arthrobacter sp. zg.Y820 (assembly GCF_030125555.1). Classification (NCBI taxonomy): domain Bacteria; kingdom Bacillati; phylum Actinomycetota; class Actinomycetes; order Micrococcales; family Micrococcaceae; genus Arthrobacter; species Arthrobacter sp. zg.Y820. The sequence continues at coordinate 377,043 of NZ_JASKLX010000006.1, read as the reverse complement.
GAGGATCCGGCACTGGTGCCGCTGAAGGACACCGCCGAATTGCTCGCCGCCAGGAAGGACTGGCCCGCGCTGTACGATCCGGCGCAGCTGGCCCGGAACACGGTCCCGGTGGCAGCCGCCGTTTACAGCGACGACATTTACGTTGACCGGGACCTGTCCCTGGAGACGGCAGCTGCCGTGCGCGGGCTGCGGGTCTGGGAAAGCCCGGACTTCCACCACGACGGCATCGCCGACGACGGCGAGGGCATCTTTAACCGGCTCCTGGCCATGGTGCGGGGCGAGCCGGAGCACCAGGAGGCAGCGGAGGCAGCGGCCGCCTCAGGCGCCTAACCGCACCACGTCCACTGCTGCGGCCAGGTAAGGTGCCGGGTCCGGTTCCTCCGAGTTGGCCCACTGGATCCACGCCGTGACCATGGCAGCGCCCATGGCCGCTGCGGTCAGTGCCGCACGCGGAGCCGGCAAACCCGCGGCCTCCAGATATGCCGTCAGGGCAGATCCCTTCTGTCCCAGATAGCGGTAGGCCTCGGCGGCCAGCTCAGGGTGGCTGCTGATCAGCCGCAGGCGGCCGCGCGTCACTGCCAGGTCCGGCAGCACCTTCGCTCCCTGGGCGACAGCCATGATCAATGCCGCGCGTATCCCGGGTTCCGAGATGCTCCCGCCGGCGGCTTCCGCCGGCACCGCCGCAGTCCGCAGCCCGGCCGCGATGGCCTGCTGCACCGGTTCGGTTCCGCCCCAGACCAGGGCGGACTTTGAGGAGAAGTACCGGTAAAGGCTCTTGCGTCCGATCCCCGCCGCCCGGGCGATGTCCTCCATGGACGCTCCTTCGTAGCCGTGCTCGGCAAACAATTCCAGCGCGACGGCGGCGATTCTGTCCGGGTCAATACTCACCGGGCGGCCTGCAGCGCGCACGCCTCTTCCGGCGGTGCTGCCCTGCCCGCCCCGTATTTTCGACTTTTCGGATTCCGTGTTTAGGGTTTCCGAAGTTTTGCCGTCATCCATTGGTGCCTCCCAGCTTCAATTAAGACACAAAGTGTCATAATATCGGAAGATCAGTTATTTACTTCTTTGGAGGACCCTTTGAACGCTGCAGCATCCTGGCAGGAATCCATCACCGAAGGCCGTTTCTCGGGCCAGACCGTTATTGTGACCGGTGCCGGTTCGGGCATCGGCCTCGCCACCGCACTGCGCGTGGCCAAGGAAGGCGGCCGCGTCATCGCCGCCGACATGAGCTCCGAACGCCTGGACGCCCTCGTGTCCGAGAACCCGTCACTGGACATCGTTCCGGTTGTCGGTGACATCACCAAGGAAGAGTCGGTCGCCAAGATCGTTGAGGCCGCCGGTGACCGCGTTGACGGTTTGGCCAACGTTGCCGGCATCATGGACAACTTCGCACCGGTGCATGAGGTCCAGGACAAGCTCTGGGACCTGGTGTTCGCGGTCAACGTCACGGCCACGATGCGCCTGAGCCGCGCTGTCCTGCCGCTGATGCTGGCGCAGGGCTCCGGCTCCGTCGTCAACATCACCTCCGAGGCCGGCCTGCGCGGCTCCGCCGCCGGTGCCGCCTACACGGCGTCCAAGCACGCCGTCGTCGGGCTTACCAAGAGCTCAGCCGTGATGTACGGCCAGAAGGGTATCCGCGTGAACGCCGTGGCCCCCGGTGCCACCATCACCAACATCGAGGCCAAGTGGGAATCCGAGATGGGTGCCGCACGCATCCAGCCGCTGATGTCGATGGTGCCCGGCCAGGCCACCGCCGAGCAGCTCGCCGCCTCGATCACGTTCCTGCTCAGCAAGGACGGCACCAATGTCAACGGTGTGATCCTGGCGTCCGACGCCGGATGGAGCGCCATCTAAGGCTTCCGCCTCCACCGAGGTATTAACGAGAGCAGGTCCCCGGCATTTGCCGGGGACCTGCTCTCGTTTACGGGTGTTGCTGCTTGGTGTTGCTATTGCTCGGTATTACTGCCCGCGCTGTGACCTTGGGTCGTTGGCCAGGAAGTGTGCCCGGGCCTCATCAGTGACTTCCGGAAGCTTCACGTCGTCGCGGTCCTTGGCAACGGTGGTGGCTGCCTGGTAGGACTTGGTGACCTTGTCGTAGGCTTCCACCCGTTCCTCGTGCGGGGCGTCTTCCCCGAGGTTCCGGTACACCTTCAGTGCGTTTTCCAGCGACGCCACGGCCTGGACGGCCTTGGCCTTCGGGCTGAGCAGCGAGGCAACGGTGGCGATCACGATGGTGCCGAGGATGACGGCGAGGGAGACGAAGGTCGGGATCTCCGGAGCCCAGGCGACATGTTCGCCGCCGTTGATGAACGGCAGCTCGTTGACGTGCAGGGCGTGCAGGATCAGCTTCACGCCGATGAACGCCAGGATGACCGACAGGCCGTGCTTGAGGTAGATCAGGCGATCCATCAGGCCGCCCAGCAGGAAGTAGAGCTGGCGCAGGCCCATCAGGGCGAAGATGTTGGCGGTGAAGACGATGAAGGCGCTCTGGGTCAGGCCGAAGATGGCCGGAATGGAGTCCACAGCGAACATCAGGTCGGTAACGCCGATGGTGATGAAGACGATCAGCATCGGGGTGAAGACCTTCTTGCCGTCCACCACCGTGCGGATTTTGCCCTGGTCGAACTTGTCGGTCATGGGCAGGACGCGGCGCAGCTTGCCGATCAGCTTGTTGTCGCTGCCCTCTTCTTCGTCTTCACCGTTGTCAGTGGCCTGCTTGTAGGCAGTCCACAGCAGGAAGGCGCCGAAGATGAAGAACACCCAGCTGAAGTTCTCGATCACGGCGGCGCCGATGATGATGAAGATGCCGCGCAGGATCAGCGCGATGATGATGCCGAACATCAGCACTTCCTGCTGGTACTTACGCGGTACCGAGAAGCGGGCCATGATGATGATGAAGACAAACAGGTTGTCGATGCTCAGGCTGTATTCGGTGACCCAGCCGGCCACAAACTGGCTGCCGTACTCCGGTCCGGTGAACACGAACATGGCACCGGCGAAGGCCAGGGCAAGCCCGACATAGAAGCCGACCCACAGGCCGGCTTCCTTCATTGACGGCTCGTGCGGACGCTTAACGACAAGGAGCAGGTCGAAAAGCAGGACGAGTCCGAGGACGACAAATGTGCCGACCTCAAAGACCACGGGTAATTCGGGCATGTAGGGGGACCTTTCGGGCGCGGGAGTGAACGCAAGTCTCTCCGGCATCCGCGAACGCGACGTTCGAACGGCTGCCCGCTGCACCCGGCGGGACGACGATGCCCCGCGTGCTGACGGATACAGCGCGGGCGGATACTCCCCTGCGCTGCCAAGAAGTCTATCGCAGCGCGCGCTCGCGGAGAGAAAGCCCTTCCGGACAGAAAGCCCTTCTAGCGGAGGAAAAGCCCCTACGCGTGCCCGGCGTTCTGCATCTGCCGCAGTTCCTTCTTCAAGTCACCGACTTCATCACGCAGCCGGGCGGCCAGTTCGAACTGCAGTTCGGCGGCGGCGGCGTGCATCTGCTCCGTCATCGACGCAATGAGTCCCGCCAGGTCCTCCGCCGGAGCAGCGGCGAGGCCGTCCTTGCGGATGCCGCCCTTGCCCTTGCCCGCGGTCTTGCGGTTCTTCTTCTCCGCCGCCTCGGCCAGCAGCGCCTTGGTGTCGGCGTCTTCCCGGGCGAGGGAATCGGTGATGTCGGCAATCTTCTTGCGCAGCGGCTGCGGATCCACGCCGTGGTCCTTGTTGTACGCCACCTGGATGGCGCGGCGCCGGTTGGTCTCGTCGATGGCCTTTGCCATCGAGTCGGTGATCCGGTCCGCGTACATGTGCACCTCGCCGGAGACGTTGCGGGCGGCACGGCCGATGGTCTGGATCAGCGAGGTGGAGGAGCGCAGGAAGCCTTCCTTGTCGGCGTCGAGGATCGACACCAGCGACACCTCGGGCAGGTCCAGGCCCTCGCGGAGCAGGTTGATGCCCACCAGCACGTCGAAGGTGCCCATCCGCAGCTCGCGCAGCAGCTCCACCCGGCGCAGCGTATCGACGTCGGAGTGCAGGTATTCCACCTTGACGCCGTGCTCCAGCAGGTAGCCGGTCAGGTCCTCGGCCATCCGCTTGGTCAGCGTGGTCACCAGCACGCGTTCGTTGCGCTCGGTCCGGGTCCGGATCTCCCCCAGCAGATCGTCGATCTGGCCCTTGCTGGGCTTGACGATCACCTGCGGATCCACGAGACCGGTGGGGCGGATGATCTGCTCCACGTAGCCGTCCGATTTGGACAGCTCGTACTTGCCCGGCGTGGCGGACATGTACACGGTCTGGCCGATCCGCTCCAGGAACTCGTCCCATTTCAGCGGCCGGTTGTCCATCGCCGAGGGCAGCCGGAAGCCGTGGTCCACCAGGGTGCGCTTGCGCGACATGTCCCCCTCGTACATGGCGCCGATCTGCGGAATGGTGACGTGGGATTCGTCAACCACCAGCAGGAAGTCGTCGGGGAAGTAGTCCAGCAGGCAGTGCGGAGCGGTGCCCGGGCCGCGGCCGTCGATGTGCCGGGAGTAGTTCTCGATGCCGTTGCAGAAGCCCATCTGCTGCATCATTTCCAGGTCGTAGGTGGTGCGCATCCGCAACCGCTGCGCCTCGACCAGCTTGTTCTGGGATTCCAGCTCTGCCAGCCGGACCTGCAGTTCATCCTCGATCTGGCGGATGGCCCGGTGCATCCGGTCCTCGCCGGCCACGTAGTGCGAAGCCGGAAAGACGTACATCTCCTCTTCCTCGCGGATCACGTCGCCGGTGAGCGGATGCAGGGTGTAAATGTTCTCGACCTCGTCGCCGAAGAACTCGATCCGCAGCGCGTTTTCCTCGTACATCGGGATGATCTCCACGGTGTCGCCGCGGACCCGGAAGGTGCCGCGGTGGAAGTCCATGTCGTTGCGGGCGTACTGCATGGACACAAACTTGCGCAACAGGTCGTCACGGTTCATCTGCTGGCCCCGGCGCAGGGTCACCATGCCCTCGATGTATTCTTCCGGGGTACCCAGACCGTAGATGCAGGACACGGTGGCGACCACGATCACGTCGCGGCGCGTCAGCAGCGCGTTGGTGGCTGAGTGGCGCAGCCGCTCCACCTCTTCGTTGACCGAGGAGTCCTTTTCGATGAAGGTGTCGGTCTGCGGAACGTAGGCCTCGGGCTGGTAGTAGTCGTAGTACGAAACGAAGTACTCCACCGCGTTGTTGGGCAGCAGCTCGCGGAACTCGTTGGCCAGCTGTGCGGCGAGGGTTTTGTTCTGCACCATCACCAGCGTGGGCCGCTGGACCTGCTCCACCAGCCAGGCCGCCGTCGCACTCTTACCGGTACCGGTGGCACCGAGGAGGACCACGTCCTTTTCGCCGGCGTTGATGCGTTCGGCGAGTTCCTTGATGGCTGTGGGCTGGTCGCCCGCGGGTGAGTAATCGCTGATTACTTCGAAGGGGGCGACGACTCTCTTGATGTCCTGCGCAAGACTCATGCTTAAACGCTACTCCGCGCTGCGGTCAGGACGTGTCCGCAGCGCGCCCGGTTAGCTGAGGGCTGAACAGCGGCGCCGGCCGTCATTTTCCGGTCCGCAGCAGGGCCTCGTTCAGCGGGACCAGCCGGCTGCGCCACAGTTCCCGCACCGCGCCCACCAGCTCCCCGGCCCTGCCCGCATTCACGAGCACGACGTCGGCCGCAGCGGCGCGTTCGGCGGCGCCCGCCTGCGCGGCGATCCGCGCCCGGGCCGCCTCTTCGCTCATGCCGCGGTCCGCAGCCATCCGGCGGATCCGCTCCTGCTCGGGCGCGTCGATGACGAGCACGAAGTCGAAGCTGCGGTGCTGGCCGGTTTCCACCAGCAGCGGGATGTCATGCACCACGATCGTCTCCGGCGCGGCCTGCCGCTCCAGTTCCGCCGCGCGCGCCCGGACCCGCGGATGAACGATTCCGTTGAGGATTTCCCGCTTGTCCGCGTCGGAAAACACCACGGCGGCCAGCGCCGGGCGATCCAGCCGGCCCTCGCCGTCGAGCATTCCGGGCCCGAAGGCGTCGACGACGGCGGTGAGCCCCTCGGTGCCCGGCTCCACCACTTCCCGGGCCAGGGCATCGGAATCGATCACCAGCGCTCCCAGGTCCTGCAGGGTGCGGGCGGCCAGCGATTTTCCGGCGGCGATCCCGCCGGTCAGTCCTACTCTCAGCATGCGCCCAAGGCTACCGTGTGCCGGCGCCCGGAGCGGACAGTCCCGCGGCAGCGCCTAAACTGGACAGGTGAATGAACAGGTCGGAACAACGGGGCGCTACACCACCGTTGCCGGCGAACACCGGCACGAGCTGGAGATCAAGCGTTCACGCTTCATTACCGTCCTGCGGCGGGTTGAAACCGAAGAACAGGCCCGGGCACTGGTCGCCGGGCTGCGCCGCGAATTCCACGACGCCCGCCATCACTGCAGCGCCTTTGTGCTGGGCCCGGACCGGAGCGTGCAGCGCTCCAGCGACGACGGCGAACCCTCCGGCACCGCCGGCATTCCCATGCTGGAAGCGCTGACCAAACGGGAGACGTTCGACGGCGCCGCGGACCTGAGCGATGTCGCTGCGGTCACCGTGCGCTACTTCGGCGGCATCCTGCTCGGCGCCGGCGGCCTGGTGCGCGCCTATTCGGAATCGGTGTCCTCAGCGGTGGCCGGCGCTGCGCTGGTCCGGCGCCGTCGGATGCAGCTGTACGGCATTCCGGCCGGGCATTCCGCGGCCGGCCGGTTGGAAAATGACCTTCGTTCGGCCGGAGTGAGCGTCCTGGGCACCGAGTACTCGGCCGCGGGCGCGCAGCTTAGCGTCGCGCTGCCCGACACCCCGGACGCCCTGGCGGCCTTCCACTCCCGGCTCGCCGCCCTGACCGCCGGAGCCTCCGACCCGGTCCCCCTCGGAACGAAATGGATCGACCTTGACTGACTTCCCCACCGGCAGCGATGCCGGCACCGGCGGCGCCGGCCTCGACGCTGCCGACTTCGACGCTGCCGGCTTCGACTTCGCCCGGCTGAGCCGCAGGCCCGATGTGGAGGCCGACAACCTCCAGGCCTGGGATGCCGCCGACCGGCTGCTGCTCGACACTGCAGCGGATGACCTGTCCGCCGCGGCATCGGGCGCCGTCGTCGTCATCGGGGATTCCTACGGTGCCCTGACGCTGGCAGCGGCAGCCCGGCACGGCCTGTCGGGCCTGAGGGTGCACCAGGACCCGCTGAGCGGCGAGCTGGCGCTGGAGCGGAATGCGCGGAAGCTGGGCCTGGAGGGCGCCTTTGCGCACCATGGCCTGGAGCCGGGACTCGTGACGGGCGCCCGCGTGGTGCTGCTGCGCCTGCCCCGGTCGCTGGACGCGCTGGAGGAGATTACCGAGCTGATCGCCGCGCACGCGTCCCCCGAGGTGGTGGTGTACGCCGGCGGCCGGCTCAAGCACATGTCCACCGCCATGAACGACGTGCTGGGACGCTATTTCGCCTCCGTGACGGCCGGGCTGGCCCGGCAGAAGTCGCGGATCCTGACCGTCCGCGCTCCCCTGCCGCCGGAGCAGCGCCCGGCGGCCCGCTTTCCGGTGTCCTCTCGGCACGACGTCGGCCTGGCGGCGCCCCTGGAACTCTGGGCCCACGGTGCTGCCTTTGCCGGTCCGGCCCTGGATATCGGCACCCGGTTCCTCCTGCCGCACCTGGCCGGAGTCCGGCCGGCGGAACGCGCCGTTGATCTGGGCTGCGGCACCGGCGCCATTGCCGCGTACCTGGCGCTGAGCCGCCCGAACCTGCACGTGGTGGCGACGGACCAGTCGGCTGCGGCGGTGGCTTCGGCAGCGCGCACTGCCGAAGCCAACGGCGTGGCCGACCGGGTGGAGGTGCGCCGCGACGATGCCCTCGCCGGGCTGCCGGACAGCTCGGAGGACCTGGTGGTCCTGAACCCGCCGTTCCACATCGGCGCCAGCGTGCACGCCGGAATTGCCCTGAAGCTCTTTGCCGACGCCGGCCGCGTGCTGCGGCCCGGAGGTGAGCTGTGGACCGTGTGGAACAGCCACCTCACCTACAAGGCGGCGCTGAACCGGCTGGTGGGCCCCACCCGGGAAGTGGCCCGGAACCCGAAGTTCACGGTGACGGTCAGCACGCGCCGGTAAGGTTTATTGGGGCCGGACGAATCCGGAGGAGCCGGCACATCCTGTTCCGCCATCCGCACTCACCGGCCTTAACCTGTGCTGACGTTCCTGGCCTCCGCATGAGTTTCCAAGTGCCTCTCCATAGCGTCGACGGCGCGGGCAGGGCCATCGAGCCCGCGCATTCGCACTCCGAGTTCTTGGGCTCGGTGTAGTGGGGTCCTCCCGTAACGTTGGAAACAGTGAGGCGATCGGGTTCACGTCTGCGGAGAGTGCATCGACCGTCCGGCGCGGTAGCTCCAGTCCGAACTCGCGGGCTATCCGGGAGAATGCTCGTGGTTTCCAGGTGCTGACCCGGGCGAGCATTCGAAGGGCCCACGGGGCCCTCCCCGTACCAGTGGCAGTACCTACGGACAGATGTGTGGTGGAGAGGTAATAGGGCGTATGTAGAAAAGCGTTACACCGGCAATCCGGGCAGCGAGGAACATGGTCGGGTTAGAGCCTACGACGACGGCGTCAGCGCCGAACTGTCGGATCGCCGCGATCTCGGACAGGACCCGTCGACGAATCAGATCGCGGGTGAAGGGATGCCGGATCCCCCCGCCCCTGGTCGAGCGCCATGATCTGATCAGCTTCGCGGTCCGACATGATCGGCCGGGTGAGGCGGACCGGTTGTCCACCATCTTCAATCGTCGAGAGGTAACGCCGCGAGTAGATGTGGAATCTTGTTTCATGGCCACGCAAGTTCGCCTCGGCAGCTACCTCGATCCCGCGCGTTGTCTCACCAAGGTTGTAGCTCTCGGGGGAAAACAGCAGGCGCAGGCTCGGCACGCCACCGGGCGGCCCAGGTGTTGCGGGTGTCATCCGATACTCACGATGAGACGTCCCGAGTGATTTTGTCCGTCAGATCGTGGATTTATTATCCTGTTTCTCATCCGTATCCCGCCCTTTCATTGACCTGATTCTATTCAGGACAACTGGCTGCATTACCGGCCGGGCCGGTTGTGGCTGATTTACCGGATTGACATCCATACGCGCTGGCCAAGAATTCCCAGGTCGGTAGTGTGGGCCCATGACTTCCAGGTTTCCGTCGTGACTGTGCCACAAAAAACGGGTGCAACGATCTCCAGCGCCCGCCCTCGTCTTTCATGGACGATGCTCGTTCTGGCAGCTGCACTATGGCTCGGCCTTTGGTATCTCACGCCAGGACTTCTTGCCAATGGTGCCGGCAAATTTTTCACCAGTGATGCTGACGTGTCGATACTTATCGAGACGAATATGGCGCTCATCATTGTCATCGTCCTTCTCCTCGCGCATCCTCGGTACAACCGGGTCCTCTTTGCACACTCGCGGTCGGGGTGGCTGTACGCGCTGCCGCTCGCGCTGGCCTTGACGGTGCCGTTTCGCTACGAGCTGGAGGCTCCCGTGGCGTTGTACATGTTCTGGATGACTGTCTCCGTGTTCTGGCAGAACTACCTCACCTTCGGGCTGTTGCAGAGCTACCTGCGAGAACGGATGCCATTATGGGGTGTGCTCGTCGCCAGTGCGGTCATGTTCTGGATCGGCCACGCAGTGTTCCTTCCGCAAAGCTTCGCACCCGTTCACGTCCTACCGAGCCTGTCGATCCTCGCTCTCGGATTCGTCCTCGCATCGCTACGCCTGGCGTTGAAAACTCTTCATTTGAATCTCGCCCTCCATCTTTCCTTTTACTTCTTCCTGGTCGCGTAAGAGATGAGGCCGCGAGCTCGGTGGCATGACAATCAATTCTGCGTTTGCGGAACGGCACCGGCGTCCATAGAGCTCACCCCGGACCGCAACAGGAGGTGGACGGGAATGAGACCAAGGACGGCGACAGCTGCGGCGGCCCCTATCGCCCACTGGACACCCACGATGTCGGCCAGAGCACCACTGCCCAGCATTGTGGTTAACAAAACACCCGAGTAGATAGCTCCACTCGTACCAATAACGCGGCCTCTCATAGCTAACGGCGCCGTCAACAACAGCCAGGTCTGGCTCCCCACCCAGGACACCGTGAAAGGCAGTCCGGATAGAAAAAATACAATGAGGGCCATCGGGAAGGAGGGCCAGATCACCAGAACGACGATCAGGCTTTGAGCCACGGCCGCTCCGGCGATAACCGGCAGGTGATAGCCAGCCCGCTTGATGGCTGTTCCCATCAGCGGACCTGCCAAGACGGCCGACACGGCGAACGCACTGCTGGCCAGTCCCATTTCACTAGCCGTGGCGCCCACTACCCCCAACATTAAGACGGGAAACAGAGCGGTGAGCGGCCCCTCTTTGACGGCGTCGAGGATTTGGAGAAGAACTAAACCCCTCACCCGGGGATTCCGCCGCAACAATTTTAGGTAGGTGCCGACAGGCTGCATACCACTGGGCGCTGTGCCGTCGGACCCTTCGTTATCATCCCGCGGCGGCTTCGGACGGTACCAGCGACCCAGTGTAAGGCTCAAGATAGCCGAACATGTCATGAAGACAGTCAAGCCGAGCGCGGTCCCGCTAAACCCGACGAGAACCATAATGAAGCCACCAAGCGCCGGAGCAACAAGCCGAGTGGCATTCGATGCAAACGAATTGAGGCCGTTGGCTTGAGGAAGGTTATCAGCCGACACTAAATCAGCGATCAGTACCTGTTCTGCCGGTCGATAAATCTGTTGGATGACGGCTTGCAGGAAGACCAGAAGTGCCAATTTGAACGGCGCTTCAGCAACCACGAACAACCCCAACAAAACGACGACCCGCAACGCCAGGGTGAGTTGCACCACCCGAAGCGGATTCCAGCGATCCGCCACCGTTCCGGCTACATGGCCAAATACAAGTCCTGCTAGCGCAGGAGTGGCGGCGAACACGGCGGTCCACAGGGCTGACCCGGTCAGCCGATAGATATGGACGCTGAGGGCAATTCCCATCGACCAACCCACCATGGAGGAGGCGAAGTTAATCGCCCACAGCACTGAAAAACCGGGGTTTTCCCGCACAAATCTCATATGAGGCCACCCGATTCACAGCTTCAACATTTCCGTCAACACTTCGTAATCCATATCCTCCCCGATGGTGCTACTTTGCATCCATGACAACAACGGAAATCAACTCCTTTCATGAAGGTGGCGCCAAGATCGGCGCACTAATCCGCCATGTGTCAGAAGACCGGATTCAGACAACGCTTGCCTTCAGGACCCAAGGCGGACCTGTCGTCCACTTGTTTCAGGAAACCCGCTTCACCACCAATGTGTTCAACTGGACCGCCTACAGGTACGTCGATCATCTCCAGAACACCAACGTCGAAGTCCGGGCTGCGGAACCGGGGCCACAACGAGACACCCGCACCCCGATCCCCAGCTATGCCGCGCATCTGGTGCTGACGGACTTTCTGTCCACCACCGCTCCCACACGAGAGTTCCACCAGTTCCACGAAGACAATCCTTCGACGGCAGCTTCGGCCTCTTTCGTCCGCCATGGACACGAAACCATTCAGACCCCCCGTGGCCCGCGGGACGCCGTAAAGATTGTCCTGGAGGTCGACGGACACGAAGGAAATACATTCTGGTGCATCGACGGAGCACCGGTGAAGTCAGACTGGCAAGGTGCCGCGTCCTACGCCACCACTGACACTGATTTCGCGCTCCGGGGCCTGGACGCCGAAGTCCTGTCCCTCGTGAAGGAAGCCCTGACGGGACTCTAGGTCAAGGGGAACCCCAGACGCCGCCACGCGCAGCGAACCGGGGACGGCATCCCTCGGTCCAGCACACCGCTGATAGTTCGCGGAAGGACCTTTTACGGCGCCCCCTGGAATCAGCCGCAGCGTTGACCTGGCCACTCTCCCGCAGCCCCGCCGGAAAAACTCAGAGAGCGCTCTCTTGACAGTGACCCGTATCACTTCTAGTGTGATTGGAACGTCAAGAGAGCGCTCTCTCACAGACCCGATATCCGTCAGGTTCTACGGAGCGTACGACTCTGTACCAGCTTTCCCCTCCCCTTCGCTTCCCGCTTCCGTCGATCAGGCCTCACGAGAACCACACGGCACGGTCCACTGCCCCGGGATATTTACTGCTCTATCCACACACAAAGGAGTGACCGTGAAGAATTTCCGACATCCCGCAGCGGCTGTGGCAGGTGCCGCCGTAGTGGCCCTGCTCGCCGTAGGCTGCGGCGGCGGCGACCAGGAAGCCGCCAGCGAAGACAATCCCGTCAAGCTGACGGTGACCACCTTCGGAACCTTCGGCTACGACGATCTGTACGCCGAGTATGAAGAAGCCAATCCCGGCATCGACATCGAGCCCACCAACATCGACACCGGCGGCAACGCCCGCACCGATCTCTTCACCAAGCTGGGTGCAGGCTCGGGCGTCAGTGACGTGGTGGCCATTGAGGAAGGCTGGCTGGGCGCCATCATGGAGGTCTCCGACAAGTTCGTTGACCTCAACGAGTACGGTGCGGCAGACGTCAAGGACAACTGGGTGGAGTGGAAGTACAAGCAGGGCACCGACGCCGACGGCCGGGTCATCGGCTACGGAACCGACATCGGACCGCAGGGCCTGTGCTACAACGGCAAGCTTTTTGAAGCCGCCGGGCTGCCCAGCGACCGGGAAGCCGTGGCCGAGTACTTCGGCGGCGACGACGCCACGTGGGACACCTACTTCGAAGCCGGCCGCGCCTACCACGAGAAGACCGGCAAGGCCTGGTACGACCAGTCAGGCTTCGTCTGGAACTCCATGGTGAACCAGATGGACGAGGGCTACTACACCAAGGACGGCGAACTGAACGTCGTAGGCAACGCTGCCATGAAGGAAAAGTTCGAGCAGCTCGCGTCCGCCACCTCCGACGGACTCTCCGGCAACCAGACCGAATGGGACTGGGGCAAGGGCCAGGCCTTCCTTGACGGCTCCTTCGCCACCTTCGTCTGCCCCGGCTGGATGCTCGGCACCATTCAGGGCTCGATCGAATCAGCCGGCGGCGGCACTGACAGCGGCTGGGACTTCGCCGACGTCTTCCCCGGCGGCGCGTCCAACTGGGGCGGAGCCTTCCTGTCCGTTCCCGAAACGTCCGAGCACCCCGAGGAAGCCGCGAAACTGGCAACCTGGCTGACCGCCCCGGAGCAGCAGGTCAAGCAGAGCGCAGCGGCCAACAACTTCCCCAGCACCGTAGAGGCGCAGGAGAAGCTCGCGGCCGACGCCACGCCCAACGAGTACTTCAACGATGCGCCCACCGGCGCCATCCTGGCTTCCCGCGCCGAGGGCGTAGTCGCACAGTTCAAGGGTCCGGATGATTCCGTCATCCAGGAGAATGTCTTCGGCCCCGCCCTGGACCTGCTGGAAACCGGCAGCGCCGACACCGATGAGGCCTGGGCTGAAGCGCTCAAGCTCCTCGACGAGCTGGTTGTCAACAACTAGCATCCACCGCTGCGGGGTCTCCAGCTGCGGCTGGGGACCCCCCCTTAGGGAGCGCGAGAACCCCATGACCACCACAATTAACCGTCCGCAGGCGACACCGCCGGCCAAGCCCCAGCCAACGTTCCGGCAACGCCTGAACGTCTGGGACGTCAAAGCTTCCCCCTACCTCTACATCTCCCCGTTCTTCATTGTGTTCGCCGTCGTGGGGCTCTTCCCGCTGCTCTTCACCTTCTACGTCTCCCTGCATGACTGGCATCTGCTCAAGGGGCAGGGTGAGTTCATCGGGCTGCAGAACTTCACTGCCGTGATGACCGATCGGTACTTCTGGAACTCACTCTTCAACACCTTCAGCATTTTCCTGCTCTCCGCCATTCCCCAGCTCGCCGTCGCCTTGTTCCTGGCCGCCGTCCTGGACCAGAACCTGCGGGCCAAGACCTTCTGGCGCATGAGCGTGCTCCTCCCCTACGTGGTGACCCCGGTGGCAGTGGCCCTGATCTTCACCAGCATGTTCGGTGAGCAGTACGGGCTGATCAACAACATCCTCGGCAACCTGGGAATCGAGCCGATCCTCTGGAAGACCGAAACCCTGCCCAGCCACTTTGCCATCGCGACGATGGTCAACTGGCGCTGGACCGGCTACAACGCCCTGATCCTGCTGGCCGCCATGCAGGCGGTTCCCCGCGACATCTACGAGTCCGCCGCCATCGACGGCGCCGGCCCGTTCCGGCGGTTCTTCAGCATCACCCTGCCCAGCATCCGGCCGACAATGATCTTCGTGGTCATCACCTCCACGATCGGCGGACTGCAGATCTTCGCTGAGCCCCGGCTCTTCGACTCGGTAACCGCGGGCGGCAGCCAGCGCCAGTTCCAGACCACTGTGCTCTACCTCTGGGAGATGGCATTCCAGCGGCAGAACTTCGGAAAAGCATCGGCCATCGCGTGGATCCTGTTCCTGATCATTGTGCTGGTTGGCGTCGTCAACTTCCTGATCTCCAAAAAAATCGCCACGGCGGATGCCAAGCCCCGCCGGGTTAGGAGCACGCGATGAGCGTCCTGCAAAAAGCCCGAGCCGTCCCCGGAACGGGCATCACGTCAGGCTCCGGAAAGCCCGCCGGCGGCCGCCGGACCGGCAGGTTTTTCGGCAACAACCGCCGACCCGGCTTCCTCGCCTACGGCATCCTGCTGGCCTTCCTGGCCGGCTCGGCCTACCCGCTGTGGTGGTCCGCCGTCGTCGGTTCCCGTTCCAACGAAGCCCTCGGCACGAACTGGCCCCCGCTGTTGCCGGGCGGAAACTTCTGGATCAACGTCGGTGAGGTGTTCGACACCGTGCCGTTCTGGAAGGCACTGGGCAACAGCTTCCTCATTTCCGGCACCATCACCGTTTCCGTCGTCGTCTTTTCCACGCTCGCCGGGTACGCCTTCGCCAAACTTCCGTTCAGGGGCCGCGGCGTCCTGATGGTCGCGGTGATCGCCACCATGGCCATCCCCACCCAGCTCGGCATCATTCCGCTGTTCATGGTGATGCAGAAGCTTGGCTGGACCGGTGAAATCGGAGCGGTGATCGTGCCCAGCCTGGTCACGGCCTTCGGCGTCTTCTTCATGCGCCAGTACCTGGTGGACGTGATCCCCGACGAACTGATCGAATCGGCGCGCATGGACGGCGCCAACATGATCAGGACCTTTTGGCATGTGGCGCTCCCGGCCGCCAAGCCGGCGATGGCCATTCTGAGCCTCTTCACGTTCATGATGGCGTGGACCGACTTTATGTGGCCGCTGCTGGTCCTCGGCACGGGCAATCCCACGCTGCAGACGGCGCTGAGCCAGCTGCAGTCGGACCGCTACGTGGACTACTCGGTGGTCCTCACCGGCGCCGTCATGGCGACCATTCCCCTGCTGATTCTCTTTGTAGTGGCAGGCAAACAACTTATTTCCGGAATTATGCAGGGAGCAGTGAAGGGCTAATGACTATCAATTCTTCGGTGGAGACCAACTGGCCGGCCGGCTTTATCTGGGGATCGGCGACCGCAGCCGCCCAGGTCGAAGGTGCGGCGGCGGAGGACGGCAAGGAGGAATCGGTCTGGGATGCCTTTGCGCGCACTCCCGGCAACATCCTCAACGGCGACACCCCCGCAACGGCAGTGGACCACTACCACCGGATGCCGGCGGACGTGGCCCTGATGAAGGAGCTGGGGCTGGACTCCTACCGCTTCTCCACGAGCTGGGCCCGGGTCCGGCCCGGCGGCCGCAGCGCCAACGCCAAGGGGCTGGACTTCTACTCGCGGCTGGTGGATGAGCTCCTTGAAGCCGGCATCCTGCCCTGGCTGACGCTCTACCACTGGGACCTGCCGCAGGCCCTGGAAGAGGCCGGCGGCTGGGCCAACCGCGACACCGCGCACCGGTTCGTTGACTACGCCAACGATGTCTATTCCGCCCTGGGCGACCGGGTGCAGCACTGGACCACGTTCAACGAACCGTTCTGCTCGTCGCTGCTCGGATACGGCTCCGGCGTGCACGCACCCGGCCGGCAGGAACCCCGGGCTGCCATTGCCGCCGTTCACCACCAGCATCTGGCCCACGGCCTGGCTGTCACCGAGCTGCGCAGCCGGGGAGCCCAGCAGCTCGGCATCACCCTGAACCTGAGCAACTCCATTCCGCGGGATTCCGCCGATCCCGCGGACCTGGAAGCTGCCCGCCTCTTCGATTCCCTGCAGAACCGCATCTTCCTCGACCCCATCCTCCGGGGCGCCTATCCGCAGGACACGCTGGCGGACCTGGAACCGTTTGGGCTGGGCGAGGTCATCCGTCCCGGAGACTTGGAAATCATCGCGGCGCCGATCGACTTCCTGGGCGTGAACCACTACCACGACGACCTGATCAGCGGCCATCCTGACACCTCCGGGGCGGACGGCCACTCCGGCGGGTCGGGGCGCCCGTCGGCCTCACCCTGGATCGGCGCCGACCAGATCGCTTTCCCGAGCCGGGGCCTCCCCCGCACCGCCATGGACTGGGAGGTCAATCCCGACGGCCTGCGCAAGCTGCTGGTCCGCCTGGGCGAGGAGTATCCGGCGCTGCCGCCGCTGTACATCACCGAAAACGGCGCCGCGTACAACGACGTCGTCGCCGCCGATGGGAGCGTTCCCGATCCCGAGCGCACGCAGTTCATCCTCGACCACATCGACGCCGTCGGCCGTGCCATCGACGCCGGGGCTGATGTCCGCGGCTACTTCGTCTGGTCACTGCTGGACAACTTCGAATGGTCCTGGGGCTACAGCAAGCGTTTCGGGATTGTCCGCGTCGACTACGACACCCAGAAACGGACCGTCAAGGACAGCGGCCATGCGTACAGCCGGCTGATCGCAGCCAGCCGTGCAGCGGCGCCCGCTGTGTGAGTGACGGTACAGTGGAAAGCCAGCCGCAGTCCCGGTCCAACCACGCAGGAAGAACACAGTGAGCACCGAATCCGGCTCCGCCAGGCCCGCCCCCACGCTTGAGATGGTGGCGGCCCTGGCCGGCGTGTCCCGGGCCACTGTCTCCCGCGTGGTCAACGGCGCGGCGTCAGTGGACCCGCATCTGGCCAGTTCCGTGGAAAAGGCCGTCCGGACCCTGAACTACGTGCCGAACCGGGCGGCCCGGACCCTGGCCAGCCGGCGGACCAACACAGTAACGCTGCTGGTTCCGGAATCCACCTCCAAGGTCTTCGCGGATCCGTTTTTTGCCACCGTGGTGGAAGGCGTCGCCAGGTACCTGAACACCACCGAGTACATGCTGAACATGGTCACCTCGTCGGAAGCGAACCCGGAAAAGACCCGCCGCTACCTGCTGGGCGGCAACGTGGACGGCGTGCTCGTGGTGTCCCACCACAGCGGCGACCACTCCTGGTCGGATCTGAACGCGTCCCTGCCCCTGGTCTTTGCCGGGCGCCCCCTGATGGGCCTGGCGGACAGCTATTTTGTGGAGGTCGACAACGAGGAAGGAGCGTTTGACGCCACAACGCACCTGATCCGGGCCGGCCGGCGAAACATCGCCACCATCGCCGGCCCGCAGGACATGCCGCCGGGCGTGGACCGGCTCGCCGGCTGGCGCACGGCCCTGCAGCAGGCCGGCCTCGATGATGCGCTGGTGGAAACCGGCGACTTCACCGTGACGTCCGGTGCCGCGGCCATGCGCCGGCTGCTGGACCGCGGCAAACCCCTGGACGGTCTCTTTGCCGCCAATGACCAGATGGCCGCCGGTGCCTACTCGGCCATCAAGGAACGCGGGCTGCGCATTCCGGAGGACATCGCCGTCGTCGGCTTTGATGACGACTTCTACGCCACCAGCCTCAGCCCGGCGCTGACCACCATCCATCATCCGATCGCCGCCCTGGGCGAGAAAATGGCCGAGCTGCTGGTTGAGCTGATCGAAGGCCGCCCGGCGGAACGCGTTCACCGGCTGCCCACGTCCCTGGTTGTCCGAGAATCCGCCTAAGGAGCTCCCCGCATGTCTCTTTCCACCGCGCCCCGGCACTTTGTCCGTCCGCCCGGCGCCGCCGCCGGTGCACCCCCTCCCCTGGCCGCGACCGGCCGCCCCCTGCACTGGGCGGTGGTGGCCACCGGCGGCATTGCCGCCACGGTCACTGCCGATATCGCCCTGCTCGAGGACTCCGTCCTGCACGCGGTCAGCTCACGCAGTGCCGTGAAGGCGGCGGACTTCGCCGAGCGCTTCGGATTCGCCGCCTCGTATTCGGACAGCACGAATTCCGACGGCACGGACGGCGCGAGCGGGTTCGAGGCCATGTTCGCCGACCCGGCGGTCGACATCGTCTACGTGGCCACGCCGCACGCCCAGCACTACGAGGTCACCAAGAGCGCCCTGGAGCACGGCAAGCACGTCCTGTGCGAGAAGCCGTTCACGGTGAACGCCGCGGAGGCGGCGGAGCTCGTCACGCTGGCCCGGGAACGCAACCTGTTCCTGATGGAAGCGCTGTGGACCCGGTTCCTGCCCAGCGCCAACCGGGCCTGGGACGTCCTCGCTTCCGGCGAACTCGGCACTCCAGCATGGGTGCAGGCGGATCTCGGCTTTCCCGCGCCGGAGGATCCTGCCAGCCGGCTGTGGGATCCGGCCGCCGGCGGCGGAGCCCTGCTGGACCTGTCCGTCTACACCCTGACCTGGGCGATGGGAGCCCTGGGATTCCCCGACGGCGTCACCGCCTCGGGCGTCCTCAACCGGAGCGGCGTGGACATCCAGAACGCCCTGACCCTGCGGTACGACGACGGACGCCACGCCCAGCTGACGTCCTCGCTTGCCGCTTCGGGGCCGGGAAGCGCCACGATCAGCTGCAGTGCCGGCTGGCTCCGCACCGGCGGCGGCGACATTCCCAACCCGCAGGAGCTGCACGTGCACGGCCCGGACGGCGCGCGCGTCGAGACCTTCGACCACGTTGGTGCCGGTTACGCGTATCAGCTGCGGGAGGTGACGCGCTGCATCCAGCAGGGCCTCACGGAGAGCCCGACCATGCCGCTGGCCGACACCCTGCGGACCCTGGAACTGCTTGACGGCGTGCGCACCCAGCTGGGCCTGCGCTACGCCAACGATTCCCGCGCCTGAAGGCAGCGTTGGGGACGCAAGGGCCCCTGATGTCTCCTGCCGAAGTATGAAGGATGCGGATGCGACAAAGCGGGCCCCCACCGAAGTGGGGGCCCGCTTTGTTGAGCTATTTCAACCGGTTAGTTCAACCAGGGGAAATTAGTTGCCCGTGAGCTTCTCGCGCAGAGCGGCAAGTGCTTCGTCGGAAGCCAGCGTGCCGGCACCCGTCTCAGCAACGGCCGGCTCGGAGGAGTAGCTCGTGGAGGCGGACTCGGACGTGTCCGAAGCAGCTGCGATGTCCTCAGAAGCGTGCTGTGCAACCTGCTTCTTGTGGGACTCCCAACGAGCCTGGGCGTCAGCGTACTGCTGCTCCCAAGCGGCGCGCTGGGTCTCGTAGCCTTCGAGCCATTCGTTGGACTCGGGGTCGAAGCCCTCCGGGTACTTGTAGTTGCCGGCTTCGTCGTACTCTGCGGCCATGCCGTACAGAGCCGGGTCGAACTCGGTGCCCTCGGGGTCGACGCCCTCGTTGGCCTGCTTGAGCGACAGGGAGATGCGGCGACGCTCGAGGTCGATGTCGATGACCTTGACGAACAGTTCGTCACCAACGGAGACAACCTGCTCGGCCAGCTCTACGTGGCGGACTGCCAGCTCGGAGATGTGGACCAGGCCTTCGATGCCGTCTTCGACGCGAACGAACGCACCGAACGGAACCAGCTTGGTGACCTTACCCGGCACAACCTGGCCCAGGGCGTGGGTGCGGGCGAAGGTCTGCCACGGATCTTCCTGCGTAGCCTTCAGCGACAGGGAGACACGCTCGCGGTCGAGGTCAACTTCCAGAACCTCAACGGTGACTTCCTGGCCAACTTCAACGACCTCGGAGGGGTGGTCGATGTGCTTCCAGGAGAGCTCGGAAACGTGGACGAGACCGTCTACGCCGCCAAGGTCCACGAATGCACCGAAGTTGACGATGGAGGAAACAACGCCCGGGCGAACCTGGCCCTTTTCCAGCTTGTTGAGGAACGTGGAGCGAACCTCGGACTGCGTCTGCTCGAGCCAGGCACGGCGGGACAGAACAACGTTGTTGCGGTTCTTGTCCAGTTCGATGATCTTGGCTTCGATCTGCTGGCCGATGTACGGAGCCAGGTCGCGGACACGACGCATCTCGACGAGGGAGGCCGGCAGGAAGCCGCGCAGGCCGATGTCCAGGATGAGACCACCCTTGACAACCTCGATGACGGTACCGGTAACGACGCCGTCTTCTTCCTTGACCTTCTCGATGTCGCCCCAGGCGCGCTCGTACTGTGCGCGCTTCTTGGAGAGAATCAGGCGGCCTTCTTTGTCTTCCTTGGTGAGAACCAAAGCTTCGACCAGATCGCCGACGGAAACTACGTCTCCGGGATCAACGTCGTGCTTGATGGAAAGCTCACGGGAAGGGATGACACCCTCGGTCTTGTAACCGATGTCGAGCAGGACCTCGTCGCGGTCAACCTTGACGACGGTACCTTCGACGAGATCGCCGTCGTTGAAGTACTTGATCGTTGCGTCAATGGCGGCGAGGAAGTCCTCGGCAGTACCGATGTCGTTGATAGCGACCTGCGGGGTACCGGACTTCTCGGTGGTGGTGATGGTCATGTAGTTGGGACTCCGATGTGGAAGTTGTTTTGTATTCCGGAAGCGCTCCCACCGAACTCAGTGCAGCCGTAGCGGCCTGCCTCAGACAGTGCTTGTGTGTCCGGAGATGGACAAATGGGATAATCAATTGCTTACTCATCGCGCAATTACGCGCCAGATCAGTCTAGCGGCTGGGCGCAACTCAGGTCAAAGCACCCGGGACACTTTGAGGGAAGTAATCCGGAGCCCGGTCAGAAATGGGTACTGCAGTAGGGTGCGGCACCCGCAGAGAACAGGGCGTCAAGGATCTCCAACGCGTCCCGGCTGCCGCGTATTCCCCCCGCAGCCGCCAGTGTCCGCGCGCTTACACCGCCCAGATACAGGGATCCCAGGGCGTCGACGTCGATTTCCACGGCCGCAGTGCCCGACGGCGCCGGCCCTCCGTCCAGTGCAGCGGCGGTCCCCGTTCCGCCGTCGGCCTGCAGATGCCAGCTGCCGCCGGCCAGGCCCAGCGAATCCTTTACGGCGAGGACGATGGCACCGCTGCCCGAGTAATGGCGCGCTTCCAGGGCAGCCTGGGTGTTTAGGATCCGCAGCCACAGGACGTCATCAACGCCGGCGACCCGGTACCGGCGGCGGTCAGCGAGCATCCAGGGCAGCGGATCGGCCACCGGCGCATGGTTGAAGGTCAGGCGGTCCACCAGATCGAGGGAGCCGAGGTAGCGCCACAGTTCGCGGTATGCCTCGTCCGTCGCGGCAATCAGGTCGGTGACCTTCACCGTGTGCGGTTCGGTCCCCCAGCCCTGGGACTTGTACGCGGCGTAGCCGTCGGGAACGCCGTCGGTGTTGTAACGGATGACCCCGCGCAGGGCCTTGTCCGGTTCGGAGCCTTCCTCGCTCCAGGTGCCGGAGGCCCGCATCCAGTAGCCGTGCTGGCGGCCCAGGGCCCCAAGGGTGCCTGCAAGATGGGCCCGGTAGATTTCCGGTGCCAGGACCTTCAGCTTGGCACTGTCCGCCACTGCGACGCTGCCGCTGGGCGGTGCCGTGAACTCCAGGCCGCCCCGGGTGTCGACCTTGGTTTCCGCCGTGGAGGTGGCAGCGCCAAAACCGAAGCGGCCGTAGATGGTTGCCTCCGACGCCGTCAGCGCCGCCAGCGCCAACCCGGCTTTCCGGGCACCGGTGAGGTCGGCGGTGATCATCCGGCGCAGGATGCCGCGGCGCCGGTGCGTGGGGCGCACCGTCACCGCGGTGACCAGGTGGGCCGGAACCAGCCGCCCGCCGCCCACGTTCAGGGTGTTGACCATGGTGGCGTAGGTGGCCACCGGAACGGCCGGATCCCAGGCGGCTTCGGGCGCCAGGTCGTCATAGACAGCCGTGAGCGTGCGGCCGTCCCGCTGATAGGCGTCCACCAGCGCCGGCAGGCGCGCCGGATCGGCGCGCTGCTCGTGGAACCCGAGCTTGACGGCGTCGAGCCAGTTGGCGGTCCGGGCATCGACGGCGGGATCGGCGCCGTCGTATCCCGGCGCGAACGATGCGGACCGCAGGCCGGCTTCCTGCTGCATGTTTCCCCCTGTTTCGCGCGGCTGAATACTCGCTTAGTGGCCGGCCTCGTGCCAGCTGACGCCGATGCCGACCGAGACGTCCAGGGGAACCGACAGGTCAGCGGCGGAGGCCATCTGTTCGCGCACCAGCTTTTCCACCGCGTCCTGTTCCCCGGAGGCGACTTCGAGCACCAGTTCATCATGGACCTGCAGCAGCATGCGGGATTTCAGGCCCTGCGCCTTCAGCTCGGCGTCCACGCCCAGCATCGCCTTTTTGATGATGTCGGCGGCGGAACCCTGGATCGGAGCGTTCAGGGCCGCGCGCTCGGCCATTTCGCGCAGCTGCCGGTTGTCGCTGGAGAGGTCCGGCAGGTAGCGGCGGCGGCCTTCGATGGTGGAGGTGAAACCGTCCTTGCGGGCCTGCTCGACGACGCCGCGCAGGTAGTCGCGCACCGCACCGAACCGGTCGAAGTAGTCGCGCATCAGGGTGCGGGCCTCGTCCACCGGAATGGCCAGCTGCTTGGACAGGCCGAAGGAGCTCAGGCCATAGACCAGGCCGTAGGACATGGCCTTGACCTTGGACCGCATGGCACTGGTGACGTCCTCTGGCGGAACACCGAAGATGTGCGCGCCGACGAACCGGTGCAGGTCCTCGCCCGCCCGGAACGCGGAGATGAGGCCTTCGTCGCCGGAGAGGTGCGCCATGATGCGCATTTCCACCTGGGAGTAGTCGGCCGTCAGCAGGGTTTCGTAGCCCTCGCCCACGGTGAACACTTCCCGGATGCGCCGGCCCTCTTCGGAACGGATCGGGATGTTCTGCAGGTTGGGGTTCGTGGAGGACAACCGGCCGGTGGCCGCGGCCGTCTGGACGTAGGTGGTGTGCACGCGGCCGTCGTCGGACACTGCTTTGCGCAGGCCCTCCACGGTCTGCCGCAGCTTGGTGGCGTCACGGTAGGCCATCAGGTGGGCGAGGAAGGGATGTCCCCCGGTCTTGACGATCAGGTCTGCGAGCGCGTCTGCGTCGGTGGAGTAGCCGGTCTTGATTTTCTTGGTCTTGGGCAGGCCCAGTTCGTCAAAGAGGACCACCTGCAGCTGCTTGGGCGAGCCGAGGTTGATTTCCTTGCCGATGATGCTGAAGGCTTCGCTGCTGGCATTGGCGATGGTGGTGCTGAAGTCGTCAAGCAGCCGGTCCAGCTTGTTGGTGTCCACCGCGATGCCGGCCAGTTCCATTTCGGCCAGGACCTCGGACAGCGGCAGCTCGAGGCCGCCCAGGAGCTGGTTGGCGCCTCGCTCGACCAGCTGCCCGGCAAAGTGGTCGCTGAGCTGCAGGGCGGCGAAGGCCTCCAGCACCGCGGGCGAGGCAACGTCTTCTTCCTCGAGCTGGAGCTGCAGCTGGTTGCTGGCTGCGGCTGCGGGTGCCAGCGACATCCGCAGGTGGTGCTGGCTCAGGTCCGGGAGGTCGTAGCTGCGCCGGTCCGGCTGGATCAGGTAGCCCGACACAGCGGTGTCGTCCACCTCGCCGGCCAGGTGCAGGCCGCGTGCGGCGAGCGCCTTGTACGCCTCCTTGAAGTCATGCACCACCTTCGGGGCATCCAGGTCCGCCAGCCACCCGGCGAGCACCTGCTCCGTTTCGGCGTCGATCTCGGTCAGCGGCACATACGCGGCAACGGTGTTGGTCACCAGGGCCAGCCCGACGACGTCGCGCCCCGCCGCTGCGCCCTCGGTGACCAGCTGCACGGCGGTCTTGGCCTGGTTGGTGGAGGCGATCCAGTCCTTCAGCGCTGCCGCCTCGGTGATGACGACATGTTCCGGCGGCGTCAGCTCGTTGCCGGTGGAGGCCGTCTCCTCCTCGCCGTAAACATCGAACAGCCGTTTGCGGAGCGCGTTGAACTGCAGGGCGTCGAAGAGTTCCTCGATGGCTTCGCGGTCCGGACGGCGCGCTGACATGGCGTCCAGGTCCACCGGCAGGTCCAGGTCCCGCAGCAGGCGGTTCAGGCGGCGGTTGCGCTTGACGTCCTCGATGTTGGCGCGCAGCGAGTCGCCGACCTTGCCCTTGATGCTGTCCAGGTTCTCCAGGATGCCCTCGAGGCCGCCGTACTGCTTGATCCACTTGGCGGCGGTCTTGGGTCCGACGCCCGGGACGCCGGGAAGGTTGTCGGCTGTTTCTCCGACCAGGGCGGCCAGGTCCGAATACTTGTCCGGCGGCACGAGGTATTTCGCTTCGACCGCCGCTGCGTCCATGCGCGGCAGGTCGGAGACACCCTTCTTGGGGTAGAAGACGGTGACCCGGTCATCAACAAGCTGGAAGGCGTCCCGGTCTCCGGAGACGATCATGACGTCCCAGTTCCGGGCTGAGGCCTTCTCGGCCAGCGTCGCCAGGATGTCGTCGGCCTCGTAACCGTCCAGGGAGAGCGTGGGGATGCGCATGGCTTCCATCACCTTGATGATGAGGTCGATCTGCCCGTGGAATTCCTCGGGGGTCTTGTTGCGCCCTCCCTTGTACTCCGTGTACTCCTCGGACCGGAAAGTGGGGGTGTCAAGGTCGAAGGCAACCGCTAGATGGGTTGGCTTCTCCTCCTTGATGAGGTTGATCAGCATGGAGGTGAATCCGTACACGGCGTTGGTGTGCTGGCCGGTGTCCGTGGAGAAGTTTTCGGCCGGAAGGGCGTAGAAGGCGCGGAACGCCATTGAATGGCCGTCGATGACCAGCAGCCGGTTGTGTCCTCCCGCCGTAGCGGTTCCGAGACCTTCGGGCGCCGGCTCCACGGCCCCCTCGAGTACGGTTTCGGCAGGGATTTCTGCTTGAATATCGGCCAGTTTGGTAGATTCACTCACAGATGTAAGCCTAGTTGGCATGAGCGACAATTTCACGCCGGGCAACGGCGCCCAGTCCGAGACCACTGCGGACTACACCGACGAATTGAATGCTGCGGGGATCCCGCCGGAGATGCACAGCTGGCTGAGCTCCCACGGCGTCGGCCGCTTGGTGGTGAAGCTGGGCATCCGTTTCACCGAAATGTCCGCGGAACGCATTGTGGCGACGATGCCGGTGGAGGGCAACGAGCAGGTAGCCGGCATCCTTCACGGCGGAGCCCATCTGGTGCTGGCCGAAACGCTGGGCTCCTTTGGTGCCGCCATCCATGCCGGACCGTCCCGGCAGGCCCTCGGAATTGAGATCGGCGCGACCCACCATCGTTCCATTGCCTCCGGCACAGTGACGGGAACTGCCACGGCCATCCACCGCGGGCAGACCCTGGTGACGCATGAGATTGTCATGACCGATGAGCAGGGACGCCGGCTGAGCACGGCCCGGATGACCAACATGATCCGCGACGTCCGCTGACTTCCTGCCGGGGCGGCTGACTGCGGCTGAGGCTCCAGCGTTCTACAGCTGAGGGTGAAGTCACCGCCAGCCCAAGTCCCCCGGCATCCCAAGTCACCGCCGGCCGAAGTCATAGTGCAGCTGCATCAGGCCCTGCCCCAGGGCATGGGATGCCACAAGAGCCGCCGGTTCCGTGGCTTTCGTTACCGGCATCAGCGGCCGCCCGCTGCCCAGGGCGACAGGAATCACGGTGAGGACCATTTCGTCCACCAGCCCCTGATCCATGAGTTGGCCGGCAAGATTCCCTCCGCCGACCACCCAGATGTCCCTGTCACCGGCGTCGTCAACAATATCCGGGTGGAATTCGGCGACGTCGCCGCGCACAAAGGTAATGTCGGCACCGGCAATACCGGGAAATTCGTGGTGGGTGAAGACCCATGTCGGAGTGCGGCCGAACGCCCACGATTCAGGACCGGCTGCTTGGAAGGAACCATAGGTGCCAGCACCCATCACCAGCGCCCCAACACGGTCGAGGAATTCCCGAAAGTGCGTGTCCTGGCCTTCGGCACCGGAGAAGTCACGGTGCCATTCCTGCGAGTTGTCCGCGTCGGCAATATAACCGTCCATCGACGCTGCAACATAGTAGACAGTCCTGACCATGCCGCTCATGCTAGCCCGGCAGTGCGGGAAAAACACCGGCAGTCCCACCCGGCACCCGGTAATGCCCAAGATCCGCCCCGGCGCCCCCGCCCTCCCAGCGCCTGCGGAATACTCAGGACGTTCACCCGGTTGGGCCAAGTGGATGCATGAACGCCTGCGTCCGGTGCCGGCAGGAACGCACCGGACGCGCTCTACAGAAAGAACTTCCTCCTTGAACCTCTTTTCCCCGCTCACTGTTGGCTGCCTTGAACTGCCCAACCGCCTGATCATGGCACCGCTGACCCGGACACGGAGCGGCCGCCACGGCGTCCCGACCGCGCTGATGGCGGAACACTACAGCCAGCGCGCCTCGATGGGCCTGATCGTCAGCGAGGGCACCTACACGTCCTACGAAGGACAGGGATTCACTTGGCAGCCCGGGCTGGTCACTGAAGAGCAGATCGCCGGCTGGAAGAACGTCACCGACGCGGTCCACGCTGCCGGCGGCCGAATCGTCGCCCAGGTGATGCATGCCGGCCGGGTGACCCATCAGGGCATCAACGGCGGCCGCAGGGTCGTGGCCCCCAGCGCCATTGCGATCGACGGCCTGACCCACACCTACGAGGGCAAGCAGGCCTACCCGGTCCCGCACGCGCTCACCACGGCTGAACTGCCGGACATCATCGCCGAATTCGTCGCCGCGTCCCGTGCGGCGATCACGGCAGGGTTCGACGGCGTTGAACTGCACAGTGCCAACGGTTACCTGCTGCACGAGTTCCTCTCCCCGGACTCCAACCAGCGCACCGATGGTTACGGCGGCTCACCCGAGAACCGGGCGCGCTTCGTGATCGAGGCGTACCGCGCAGTGGCCGACGCCATCGGCGCTGACCGGACCGGCATCCGCATCTCCCCGGAGAACAACATCCAGGGCGTACTGGAAACCAATCCGGCCGACGTTCTGGCGACATACACCGCCCTCCTGGCCGGAATCGCACCGCTGAAGCCGGCGTTCCTCAGCATCCTGCACCGGGACCCGTCAGACATCCTTGTGCAGGAGCTGCGCAGCCAGTTCGGCGGCCCGGTGCTGCTGAACTCGGGCTTCGGTGTCATCACCACGCGTGAGGAAGCCCTTTCGATCATGGAAGACAACCTGGGCGACGGCGTCGTCGTCGGCCGCCCCGTAATTGCCAATCCGGACCTGGTGCGCCGCTGGGAGGAAGACCTGCCGCTGAACACCCCGGATCCTTCCACCTTCTACTCGCACGGTGCCGCCGGCTACACGGACTACGCGGAGTACGCCGAAGCTTCGTAGCACGCGCCGCTTGCCGCCGGCATTCCGGGCCGGCGACAGGCACGCAAAAGCCCGACGACGGCGGCCGTTACTGGCCGCTTGTCGCCGGGCTTTTGGATGTCCTGCGGGATGGGCAGGACTGGATTCAGCTCTGCAGATTCAACTGTGGAGCGAGATTCAACCGTGGAGCGCGGGCACAATCAGGTAGATGCCGAACAGCACCGCTGCTGCGCACACCGTGAAGCAGGCGTAGGCGCCGACTTTGACCAGCATCAGCCGGTCGGTGGCTTCCGGACCCGGGTTGCGGTCGGAGGCAACCGCGTAGAGCCGGACGCCGGTGGAATACAGCCCGACGACGACGAGCGTGGCCAGCAGCGTAATGCCGGCGACGATGAGGTAAGCAACCCAGTTGATGCTCATTTTGACGTTTCCTTGACCTTGGTGCGGGCAGATGCAATGCCCTGGGACCGGGCCTTGCGCTTGTTGATGCGGACGGCGCCGCCGGCATTGTCGATGTCGCTCACGGCGTTGTCGTGACCGACCCGGTTCTGGCGGGACCGGTAGTAGATGAAGAGCATGACCGCCAGGCCGAGGACTCCGTCAATGGCCACGCCGACCGGCCCGGTGCTGGCGAGCAGGGCCGCCGCGGCGCCCATGATGCCCGCAGCGGGAAGGGTCAGGAACCAGCCGCCGGCGATCCGGCGTGCCGTGCTCCAGCGGACCTCAGCGCCCTTGCGGCCCAAACCGGAACCGATTACCGAACCCGAGGCAACCTGCGTTGTCGACAGGGCCATGCCGAGGTGCGTCGAGGTCAGGATGGCTGCGGCCGTACTGGTCTCGGCCGCGAATCCCTGGGCCGGCTTGACGTCCGTCAGGCCGGTGCCCATGGTCCGGATGATGCGCCAGCCGCCGGCGTACGTGCCGGCAGCGATCGCGACGGCGCAGGCTGCAACAACCCAGAACACCGGCCCGGAGCCCACGGTCTGGAAGCCGCCGGAGATCAGCACCAGGGTGATGACGCCCATGGTCTTCTGCGCATCGTTGGTGCCGTGAGCCAGCGCCACCAGGGAGGATGAGAAGATCTGCGCGTAACGGAACCCGCCGCGCTTGCGGGGCAGCTTGTCGCCGGAGTCCGCATCGTGCCGCCGGGTGATGGCATACGCCAGCTTGGTCGCCAGCAATGCCACGGTCAGCGCGATGGCCGGCGCAATGAAGGCCGGCAGGATGACCTTGGACATCAGCACCGAGTAGTCCACGGAACCGAAACCGGCGCCGACAATGGCGGCTCCGATCAGGCCGCCGAACAGTGCGTGCGAGGAGCTGCTGGGCAGCCCGAGAAGCCAGGTAATCAGGTTCCAGATAACGGCACCGAGCAGGCCGGCGAAGATCATCACCGGCGTGATCTGGATGCCGCCTTCGCCCTCCCGGATGATTCCGCCGGAAATGGTCTTTGCGACTTCGGTGGACAGGAAAGCGCCCACCAGGTTCAGGACTGCTGCCAGAGCAACAGCCGTCTTCGGCTTGATCGCACCTGTGGCAATGGGGGTTGCCATTGCGTTGGCTGTGTCGTGAAAGCCGTTGGTGAAGTCGAAGAATAATGCGAGCGCGATCACCAGCGCCACCATGAGGGTGAGATCCACCACGTACCCTAACTAAAAGACAAAAGGAAAAAGGAGTTCCGTCCGCACAGGGCAGCTGCCTCCGCGGCTTCAAGCCGGCAGACGGCAGCGCAGCAAGTGTGCTTCCGGTTCATCGGAAATGTTGAACAGTTGTACAAAGGGAGCGCCAAACCAGCGGGATGAGGGATCCGGGGATCAACCGCCGGAAAGCGCACCCATTTCGCGCCAGATTGATCCTATGTGCTGAACCATTCAGGCACCAAAGGCAGGAGTGTGCGCTTGGTCTCGGTCGATCCGCTGATGCGTTGATCCCCGGAGGGGCAGATCCTCAGATGCGCAGGCCCGTGGGGGGCGGCTTGCCGCCGAGTTCCACGTCTATCACGGTGTTGGGGGCGGGCAGGATGACGCGGCGGGTGTGGGTGGTGACGCCGTCGGGCTCCACGACCGTGAGGATGTAGGTCCCGGGGCGGGGCAGCGGAAGCTCATATCTGCCCTGGCGATCCGACCGCGCCGCACCGTGGTTTTCCCCGGCGGGCTGGACCAGGATCACCAGGGCGCCGGCAACCGCTCGCCGGCCGTGCCGCACCTGTCCCGTCAGCATAAGCCGCCCGGGAAAGCGGATGTCATGGCTG
Source organism: Arthrobacter sp. zg.Y820 (assembly GCF_030125555.1). Taxonomy (NCBI): domain Bacteria; kingdom Bacillati; phylum Actinomycetota; class Actinomycetes; order Micrococcales; family Micrococcaceae; genus Arthrobacter; species Arthrobacter sp. zg.Y820. The sequence goes on along the minus strand of NZ_JASKLX010000006.1, from coordinate 347,316 downwards.
CCGGGTGCACCGGAAAACGTGACGGCCTCCGAAACCGGGCGCCATTGCTGCTGCGTTGCCACCAGCACGTAGCGGCCGTCTCCGGGGAGTACGACGGCGTAGCGTCCGCCGTCGTCGCCCCGGTCCCAGTCCACCGGCACTCCGCCCCTGTCCAGAACCGTGACCAGGCCCCCCGGGACGGGCGTGCGGCCGTCGTCGGCGAGCATGGTTCCGGTGATCATGATCTCGCCCTTCCTGTCCGCAGGGGCGGGCCGGGGCTCGCCTGGCGCCGCATGCAGCCGCGGATGCGTTGCTTCCCTGCGCCTGGAGCGGGGAATGAGGCAGGAAACGCCGGTGGCTGCCAGGGCCGCAAAGCCGGCCAGGACAAAGATGGTGCGGAAGGCATCCAGGCCGGGGAAGACCGCTCCCCCCACCTGGATGGTGAGGGACGCCAGGATGGAGGCAACGGCGGCGCTGCAGGTCGAGGTACCGACGGAGCGGAGCAGGGTGTTTACCCCGTTCGCCGCGGCAGTGTCGGTGAGCGGCACATTGCTCATGATGATGGTCGGCATGGCCGCCATCGCCATTGCCGTTCCCACTGAAACTATGACCGCGCCAAGAATGATGCCCGTGACCGAGTGCACCAGCAGCACCCGGGACAGGTACCCGGCGGCCATCACGGCGCAGCCGGCCACCAGCGTTACTTTCGCGCCGAAGGTATTGGTGAGGCGGGCGGACACCGGCGCTGCCGCCACCATGGCCAGGCCCGCGGGGATCATCGTCAGCCCGGCGACCAGTACGCTCAGCCCGAAGCCGAACCCGGTCTCCCGGGACAGCTGGAGCTGCTGGGTGGTGACGAGCATGTTGGCATACATCGAGAAGCCGACCAGGACGGCGGCGACGTTGGTCAGCAGCACGGGTGGCAGGGCCGAGGTGCGCAGGTCCACCAGCGGGTCCCCCTTGCGCAGTTCCAGGGGAAACCAGACTGCCAGGAGCACGGCGGCAGCAGCGAAAAGTCCCAGGATGGGATAACTCCCCCAACCCCAGACCCCGCCCTTGCTGATTGCCAGCAGCAGCGCCGTCATTGCTCCGGAGAGCACCAGGGCACCCTCATAGTCGAAGCGGCCGGGCGCGCGCACCCGGGATTCCGGGACGACCACAACGATGGCGGCGATCAGCGCGGCACCGATAACGCCGACGCCCCAGAAGGTGGCCCGCCAGCCCAGGCGTTCATAGATCAGTCCGGCCATGGGCAGCCCCAGTGCGCTGCCTATGCCGAAGCTGGCGCTCATCAGCGAGACTGCCCCGGCAATTTTTCGCTGCGGCAGCGCGTCGCGCAGGATGCTGATGCCCACCGGGATCACCGCTCCGGCAAAGCCCTGCAGTCCGCGGCCCACCAGGGCCCAGAAGAAGGTTCCGCCAATCGACGCGGCAAACGAACCCGCCACCATCATCACCATGGCGATCAGCAGCATCCGCCGCTTCCCGAACATGTCCGCCAGCCGCGAGACGATCGGGGTGGCCACAGCAGCGCTCAGCAGGGTGATCGTCACCATCCAGGAGACATCGTCGCTGCTGGCGCCGAAGATCCGCGGATACTCCGGCAGCAGCGGAACCACGGCGGTTTTCTCCAGGGAAACGACGACGCCGCCGCTCGCCAGGGTGGCTATGACCACCCAGTCCGGATATTGGCGGCGGCGCACAGCGCCGGAGCCGGTGCCCTCAGTCATGGGGCCGGCCTCAGTCATCCGTGCCCTCAATCCTCGACCATCGGTCTTCGGCCGTCAGCGCCGGGAGATCGGCACCTTCGTGGAGGAGGACCCCACCTCGGGCACCGGTACCCGGACTTCAAGGACGCCGTCGTTGTAGGAAGCTGTGACGTTGTCCTGGCTGGATCCCGCCGGCAGCGGAATGTCGCGGGTAAAGGAGCCGTAGCGGAACTCGCTGCGGTAGCCGTTCTTGTCCTTGTGTTCGGTGCCCTCGCGCCGCTCACCCTTGATGCGGAGGATGCCGTCGCTCACTGACACGTCCAGGTCCTTATCAGGGTCAATGTTGGGCAGCTCGGCCTTCACCACCATGAACCCTGCGTCCCGGTACTCCTCCACCGGGAACGCCGGCACATCCCAATCACCTTCAAAGAATTTGCGGACGGGTTCGGGCAGTTCGAACCGGTCACGCCGCGCAAGTCCAGCCATGGGGTATCTCCTCGCGGATTGGCCCGGCTCAGGTGCTCAGCGGCACTGCGGTGCCGGGCTTTGGGGCTCACATTTGTGGGTCACGCTGTGTTTCTCGGTCACGCTGTGTTTCTCGGTCACGCTCAGTTGATCGTTCACACAGTACGCGGAGACCGTCCCGGCCTCAACGGTTGGGGGCGCTCCGGCGGCCCGCGCTGCCGGAACCGGCATGGTTTTTGTCCCTGAGCCCGGTATGGCGCCCGGAGCCTAGTAACGCAGTTTTGCCGCCCGTATAGTTTTGGGTGCGCGCAGCCACATGAGGGACTCCCTGACCCCCGTTTCCAACGGCCCGGTGTCGGTTTTTGACACCGCCGATGAAAGGTCAAAATCATGCCGCAGCATCCAGACAGTAACTTCTCCAACACCGATTCCCTGAGTGTGAATCCGCTTTTCGCCCGACCGGGCGAGGAAACCGACGCACCCAAGACCAAGCTTGCCGCCGGATCGATGATCCCGGAAACGGCGTATCAAATTGTCCACGACGAAACAATGCTGGATGGAAATGCCCGCCTGAACCTGGCAACCTTCGTCACCACCTGGATGGACGACCACGCCAACAGGCTGTACGCCGAGACGTACGACAAGAACATGATCGACAAGGACGAGTACCCGCAGACCGCCCAGATCGAGCAAAACTGCTGGAAGATCCTCGCGGACCTGTGGCACGCTCCGGATCCCGAGGGAACGATCGGCACGTCGACGGTCGGCTCGTCGGAGGCCTGCATGCTCGGCGGCCTGGCGCTGAAACGGCTCTGGCAGAACGCCCGCAAGGCTGACGGCAAACCGACGGACAAACCCAATCTGGTCATGAGCTCGGCGGTCCAGGTCTGCTGGGAGAAGTTCTGCAACTATTTCGACGTCGAAGTGCGGCTCGTTCCCATCAGTGAAGAGCACAAGTGCTTGGACGGGTTCGAGTTGGAGAACTACGTGGACGAAAACACGATCGGCGTGGTGGCCATCATGGGCGTCACCTACACCGGCATGTACGAGCCGGTGAAACAGATCGCCGCGAAGCTCGACGAGATCCAGGCCTCCACCGGATTGGACATCAACATCCATGTTGACGCCGCCTCGGGCGGGATGATCGCTCCGTTCATCCAGCCGGAGCTGGAGTGGGACTTTTCGATAGACCGGGTGCACTCGATCAGCACGTCCGGGCACAAATACGGGCTGGTGTATCCCGGACTGGGGTGGGTGGTGTGGCGCGAGCGCCAATGGCTGCCGGAGGACCTGATTTTCTACGTGAGCTACCTTGGCGGCGACATGCCCACCTTCGCGTTGAACTTTTCGCGTCCCGGTGCGCAGGTTGTCCTGCAGTTTTACCTGTTCCTCCGGCTTGGCCGGGAAGGCTACGCGCAGGTCCAGCAGGCAAGCCAGAACGTGGCGCTGTACCTGTCCTCGGGCATTAACGACATCGGAGCCTTCAATCTTTGGAATGACGGCTCCGACATTCCGGTCTTCGCGTGGCAGCTCAAGGAGGGCCACACCGACAAATGGACCCTGTACGACTTGGCCGACCGGCTGCGTGCCAAGGGCTGGCTGGTGCCCGCCTACCCCATGCCCGCCAATCTGGAACACCTGACGGTGGAGCGGATCGTGGTCCGCAATGGCCTCAGCATGGATCTTGCCCACAGCCTTCTGGAGGACATCAGGACGGAAACCGAATACCTCGACCGGCTTGAGGCGCCAATGCCGCAGGAAGCCTCACATCCCGGCTTCCACCACTAATCCGAGGAGGTGAGTGGGATGAGTGATTCCACAGCATCAAACGGTTCTTCCGCAGCATCTGGTTCTTCCGCAGCAAACGGTTCAGCAACTCCACCAGGTCGATCCTCGAACGCCAAAGCGAAGCAGACCGCCAAGATCACCATCGGGGCCCTGGCCGTCATGAACATCGTGGCCGTGGTGAGCCTCCGCGGCCTGCCGGCCGAGGCCGAGTACGGACTCAGTTCCATTTTCTATTACGTGCTGGCCGCCGTGGTTTTCTTGATTCCCGTGTCCCTCGTTGCCGCGGAGCTGGCCACCGGCTGGCCGGAGCAGGGCGGCGTGTTCCGTTGGGTGGGTGAAGCGTTCGGCCCGCGCTGGGCCTTCGTTGCCATGTTCATGCTCTTCATCGAGGTCAGCATCTGGTTCCCGACGGTCCTTACCTTCGGGGCGGTGTCTCTGGCGTACACCGGGACCGACCAAAACCTGGACGCCCAGCTCTCGGGCAACAAGGCCTTTGTCCTGGCAGTGGTGCTGGTGGTCTACTGGCTGGCCACCTTCATTGCCTTCCGGGGCGCCGCCGCATTTTCCAAGGTTGCCCAGTGGGGCGGCATCATCGGCACCATCATTCCGGCCGCCGTCCTGATCGTGCTGGGGTTCTCCTACTACTTCGCCGGCAACACCCCGCAGATCCAGATGGGCTGGGGCGAACTCGTTCCGGACTTCTCCAACTTCTCCAACGTGGTGCTGGCCGCGAGCATCTTCCTGTTTTACGCCGGCATGGAAATGAACGCCATCCACGTCAAGGAAGTAAAGAATCCGACCCGCGATTATCCCATCGCAGTGCTGATCGCTGCCCTGGGAACGGTGGTGATCTTTGTCCTGGGCACCCTGGCCATTGCCTTTGTGGTGCCGCAGGCGGACATCAACCTCACCCAGTCCCTGCTGACGTCCTACAACGACATGTTCGAGTGGGCGGGCATCGGCTGGGCTGGCCCGATTATTGCGGCCATGCTGCTGATCGGGGTCCTCGCCGGCGTGGTGACCTGGGTGGCCGGTCCGTCCAGCGGTCTGCTGGCCGTGGCCAAGGCAGGCTATCTGCCCCGGTTCTGGCAGCGCACCAACAAGCACGGCATGGGAACGCACATCATGCTCTTCCAGGCCTTTGTGGTCACGGCTCTGGGACTGGTCTACGTGGTGCTGCCGTCAGTGCAGGCCGCCTACCAGATCCTGAGCCAGCTCACCGTCATCCTGTACCTGATCATGTACATGCTGATGTTCGGCGCCGCCATGTACCTGCGGTACACCCAGCCCAACCGGCCCCGGCCCTACCGGGTACCCGGCGGTGAAGCGGGCATGTGGGTGGTGGGCGGCCTTGGTTTCCTCGGTTCGCTGATGGCGTTTGTCTTCAGCTTCATTCCCCCGGACCAGATTTCCGTCGGGTCGCCCGTCCTGTACGTGGGCATCCTGGCGGGCGGAGCGGCCCTGTTCTTCATTCTGCCGCTGGTGATCTACGCCGTGCGCAAGCCGCATTGGCGGGATCCGAACAGCACCTTTGTGCCGTTTACCTGGCAGCTGGAGCACAGTCACCCCGGCGTCCAAACCCAGTCCTCGGTGGCGACTTCGGTCCTGACGGAGCAGGCGCTGGCCTCCGGCGCCATTCCGGAGACCGGTGCCCCCGCGGGAGAGACCGAGCCGCGGCCGGGAGCCGCCGCCGGAGACAAACCAAACCTTCGGCCCCGGCCGGGACCCGCCCTTGGAGGGAGCGGAGCACCATGATGCCGGAAAAGTCAGCCATCGCGTCCGCCGTCCGGACGGCCCATGCGGACCACGCCGGCGACACCGGCGGTGCCAACGCCAGTTACATTCCGTACCTGGCCTCGGTGGATCCCTCGCTGTTCGGCGTGTGCGTGGCAACGGCGGACGGCGACGTGTTCGAGGCGGGGGACGCCGGATTCGAGTTTGCCCTGGAATCGATTTCCAAGGTGTGCTCCATGGCTCTGGCCATGGAGCACACCGGGCTGCCCGAGTTCCATGACAAGGTGGGGGCGGATCCCACCGGTGAACCGTTCAACTCCGTTATTGCGTTAGCCCTGCATGGAGGCAAACCGCTCTCGCCGCTGGTTAACGCCGGTGCCATGTCCACAGTGTCGCTCATCCCGGCGGCCTCCGCAGATGAGCGGTGGCAGAAGATCCTGGCCATGCAAAGTGCCTTTGCCGGCCGGGACATCCTGCTCAGCGACGCCGTCAACGACTCCGAGCAGTCCACCAATTTCCACAACCGGGCGATCGCGTGGCTGCTCTACTCGAGCGGTTCCATGTACTCGGATCCAATGGAAGCGTGTGAGGTCTACACCCGGCAGTGCTCCACCTTGGTGACCACCAGGGACCTGGCCGTCATGGGCGCGACGGTAGCCGCCCGCGGACGCAACCCGGTCACGGGGAAGCAGGTGTTCGACCCGTCCCTGGTTCCGCCGATCCTGGCGGAAATGACCATGGAGGGCCTGTACACCTCTTCGGGAGACTGGGCCTATCGGGTAGGACTGCCGGGCAAGAGCGGCGTGGGCGGCGGCGTCCTGGCGATCATGCCCGGCACCCTCGCCATCGCGGCCTTCTCTCCGCCGCTGGACCCGGCGGGCAACAGCGTCCGGGCGCAGAAAGCGGTGGCCTCAGTGGCGGCGGCGCTGAAGCTGAACATTTACAACGCGACGGATTTTGCGCCATAGCGTGTTTCGCACAGCAGCTTCCTAGCGGATGCTGAGGTCGGCGGTGATCCGTTCCGCCGCCGCCTTCAGCCGGGGCACCACGCTCTCCTCCACCGACAGGTGCGGGTCCCGGTGCATCTGCAGGGACACGTTGGCGGCTGCCACGACGGTCCCGGCACGCGAGACGGGCACGGCGACGCCGCGCAGCCCGCCCTCGAGTTCGTCGGCGACCCGGGCCCAGCCGCGCCGGCCGGCCAGCTCCACTTCGGCCCGGAGTTCGTCCAGGGTCGACACTGAGTGCGGAGTGAAGGCCTGGAATTCCACGGCGTTCAGATGGGCTTCGCGTGCCTCGGGTTCCAGGGCGGCGATCAGCACCCGGCCCATGGACGTGGCCCAGGCAGGAAAGCGCGTCCCGACATGCACCGAAACATGCACCAGGCGCGGCGGCGCCACCCGGGCCACGTACACCACATGCATGCCGTCCAAAATGCACAGGGAGGTGGTTTCGCCCAGCTCGGCCGCCAGCGTCTTGAGGTGGGGTTCAGCCAGCGAGGGCAGCGAGAGAGTGGCCAGGAAAGCCGATCCAATGTCCAGGGACCGCGGAGCCAGCGCAAAGAGCGGCCCCTCGCAGCTGAGATACCCGAGATCGCACAGGGTCATCAGGAACCGGCGGGCCGAGGCCCGGCTCAGGTCGGCAGCCGCAGCCACCGCGCTCACGCTCAGCTGCGGATGTTCCGGGGTGAACGACTGCAGCACGGCAAGGGTTTTCTCCACCGACTTTACGTAGTATCCGTCTTCCGCCCCCATGCCGCCCATCTTATACGCTCCTATGCGCCGCCCCTGCGGGCTCGCTGGTACTGGGCGGCCAGGCGCACGGGGGCGTTGGGCGCGCCGTACCCGTCGTAGGAACGGCGGCGTTCCACCACCTCGAAGAACACGTTCCCAACAGTCGCCGTGTAGAAGTGCAGGAACTCGCCGTCGCCGTCGCGGTCGTACAGCAGGTTCAGGGACTGCAGGGTCCGCAGCAGGTCCGGGTCCAGCCGGAACCGGGCCCGCAGGTCCTCGTAGTAGTTGGCCGGAATGGGCAGGAACTTCAGCCCCCGCTGCCGGGCCATCCGGGCCAGGGACACCACATCGCTGCAGGCGAAGGCGACGTGCTGCGGATAGTCGGCGCCGCCGTCGGGCCCGCCGCCCTCCAGCGCCAGCGGGGCGATGTTCAGGGCCAGGCGAACCCTGCCGTCACTGCTGCACATCACCTGGCTGCGCACCAGTCCCATCGGGCTGGGCACCTCCTGCGACGCGCGGGGCACCAGGGAGAGCGTGGACTCGTAGAAGAGCACCGCTTCGTCGAAGTGCTGCCAGGGCTGGGAGAGGTTGATGTGGTCAACATGGGTGATCAGTCCGTCGGCAGCGGGTCCTGCGCCCCAGGCAGCCGACTCCCGCGCATCCTGCGGAACACCGAATTCCTCCGCCCAGGCGACGGTTCCGTCCGGGGTGCTCTCGCAGAGGAAAATCTCGGTGGAATCCGGCGCTGAAACTGCCTGGAGCACCGCTTCGTCGGCCTGGCTGCGCCGGCTGACCGGCACGGCCTTCAGCTGCACCGCCCGCGAGGCCGCCGCCAGCGGATCCTGCACATCAAGCCCCAGGGCGGAGATCCCCGGCGCCATGCCCTTGGCCTGCTGCTGGTTGATGATCACGCGTGCCGCTCCGGCACTCCACAGCTGGACCGGCTTGGTGCGGTGCCGCCCTTCGCAGCGGAAGCCCAGCTGGTGCAGCAGCTCTTCCACGGCGCCGGTATTCTCCGCTTTGACCTCGGCGAAGTTGAAGCCTGTCGGCTCGGCAACGGCGGGCAGCGTGGCGAGGTCCATGGGATAGCTGCGGGAGGCCGGGTTGTGCTCCGCCGCATCATGCTCCGCCAGATGGACTGACGTCCGTTCGCCCAGCCAAATGAGGGACCGCATGGCATCGACGGCGGTGCGCTGCTCGGCCGTCTGCCGGAACACGTCGTTGAAAATCTCCAGGGACACCGGACCGTCATAGCCGCTGCGGACCAGATGCGCCATGAAGCCGGTGAGGTCGAAGGCGCCTTCGCCGGGGAACACCCGGTAGTGGCGGCTCCAGGAGAGCACGTCCATGGACAGCTCCGGGGCGTCCGCCAGCTGAACGAAAAAGATCTTCTCAGCCGGGATCTTCTCGATGCCGGCGGGATCCCAGCGGCGGGAGAGAATGTGGAAGCTGTCCAGGCAGGTGCCGACATTGGGATGGTCGGCCAGGTCCACGATCCGCTGGGCGTGCTCGAAGTCGTTCACGAACCGGCCCCAGGCGAGCGCTTCGTAGGCGAGCCGGACGCCGTAGCGGGCCGCCAACTCCCCCATGCGGCGCAGCTGGGAGGCAGCGACGTCGTCGTCGTCCACAGTGGCCGTGGCGACATTGCTGCAGACCAGCATGGTGTCGATGCCCAGGCGGTTCATCAGCTCAAACTTGGCCTCGGCCCGGTACAGGTTGTCTTCGAGGAGGTCCTCGCTGACGCCTTCAAAGTCGCGGAACGGTTGGAACAGGTCCAGGCTCAGGCCCAGCCTGGCGGCCAGGTCGCGGATCTCCTCGGGACTGGCCGGCGAGACAATCAGGTCCTGTTCAAAAATCTCGATGCCGTCGAACCCCGCCTCCGCGCAGGCCCGCATCTTTTCTTCGAGCGTGCCGCTCAGGCACACCGTGGCAATGGATGTCCGCATGTTTGCCTCTCCCCTACAGTCCGCGCTCGATGAGATCCAGGAAATGGGTCCGCATCCGGTCCGCATCGGGGCGGATGCCGGTGATCAGCTCGAAGGCATCCACGGCCTGGCCCACCGCCATGTAACCGCCGTCGAGCACCGCGCAGCCCTTGGCCCGGGCGCCGAGAACCAGTTCAGTTTCGAGCGGCCGGTACACGACGTCGGCCACCCACTGCCGCGGCGCCAGCAGGTCCAGATCCAGCGGCAGCCCGGGGTGGGAGTGCATGCCCACCGGCGTGGCATGGACCAGCCCGTCAGCTTCGGCCAGGACCTCCGGGAGGTTGGAGCTCTCCGCGGCGGTTACGGTTTGATCGGGGAAAAGCCGGCCCAGCGCGGCGGCGCGTTCACTTGCCCGCCCGTAGTCCAGGTCGATCAGGGTCAGGTGAGTTGTCCCGGCCTTCAGCAGCGCATAGGCGACGGCGGCGCCGGCACCGCCGACTCCCAGCTGCACCACGCGGTCCAGGACCGCATCGGGCAGTCCCGAGGCCAGTGCCGTTGCGAAGCCGGAAAAGTCGGTGTTGTGGCCGACGAATTTGCCGTCCCGGATCAGGACGGTGTTCACGGCGCCAAGGCTCCGGGCGTCGTCGGACACCTCGTCGAGGTACTGCAGGACCAGCTGCTTGCAGGGGTGGGTGATATTAAAGGCGTTGAAGCCCAGGTCCCGGCCGCGGAGCAGCAGCTCCTGCAGTTGGACGCCCGGGTCGATCTCCGGGTTCGCCGGGTCCGGCGCCAGCGCGGAGAGGTCAACGGGCCGGTAAAGATAGCGCAGGCCCAGGTGGTCAGCCTCCTGCTCATGCATGGGCGGTGAGAGGGACGGAGTAACCCCTTCGCCGATGAGGCCGACCAAATAGGATTCCGAGGGGCTGCTCACAGGTTGCATCCTTCCGCGCTGCGGGACGGGCACCTGCCCGCGCTGTTCGTCGTGTGACTATTCGTCATGTTGCTGTTCGTCGTGTTGCTGTTCGTCATGTTGCAGAGTAACCACGTTGCCGCACCCTGCCGTTGTGAGCTACATTACTGGAGATGTTCGAATTCTGCACACCTGTGCGCCTAGCGCACATCAGCAACTGAACGAACCTGCGCACAGCACCGTCACCCGACAGCGCATCCCATCTACAGGAGACCCCATGACCGAGACCGTCCCGGCCGGCAAGACGCAGGCCAAGACACCCAAAAAGGCAGCGGCCGCCAGTTTCATGGGCAGCGCCGTCGAATACTACGACTTCTTTATTTTCGGAACAGCGGCCGCGCTGATCTTTCCGCAGGTCTTCTTTCCGGACTCCAGCGCGCAGGCCTCCGTCATGTCGCTGGCAACCTTCGGCTTTGCCTACATTGCCCGCCCGGTGGGCGCCGTGGTGCTGGGCCACTTCGGGGACCGGGTGGGGCGCCAGAAGGTGCTGATGTTCACGCTGGTCCTGATGGGCGCCTCCACCTTCCTGATCGGCTGCCTCCCCAGCTTCGACGTCATCGGCTGGTGGGCCCCCGTCCTGCTGGTGCTGTGCCGGCTGATGCAGGGCCTGTCCGCAGCGGGCGAGCAGGCCGGAGCCAGCTCCCTCACGCTTGAGCACGCACCGGACAACCGCCGCTCCTTCTTCACCTCCTGGACCCTCACCGGCACGCAGGGCGGACAGATCCTTGCCGCCCTGGTCTTCATCCCCGTGCTGACGCTGCCGGACGAGATCAAGTACGGCATCGGCTGGCGCATTCCGTTCTGGCTCAGCGCCGTCGTTGTCGTCGTCACGTACTTCATCCGCCGTTCGCTGCACGAGACCCCCACCTTCGCCGCAGCCAAGGCCAACAACGAGATCTCCAAGCTCCCCGTCAAGGACCTGCTGGCGCACCACTGGCGCGACGTGCTCCGCGTGATCTGCTGCGCGTTCATCGCTGCGGTGTCCACGGTCTACGGAACGCTGGCGATCAAATACGGCACGGAAGTGGGCAACGTCGACGCCAGCATCACGCTCTGGCTCGTGGTGGCCGGCAACGTCGTCGCCCTGGGCACGCAGCCGCTCTTCGGCAACCTGTCGGACCGGATCGGCCGCAAACCGGTGTTCATCTACGGCGCGCTGTCCTCCGCGGCGATCATGCCGTTCTACCTGCTGTCGATGGAGTCAGGCAACACCCTCCTGCAGTTCGCGCTCTCCGTGGCTGTCTTCTCCGGCGGTTACGCTGCGGCCAACGCCGTCTGGCCGTCCTTCTACGCTGAGATGTTCAGCGCCAAGGTCCGCTTCTCAGGCCTGGCCATCGGCACCCAGCTCGGCTTCCTGATGGCGGGCTTCGCCCCGTCCATCGTGGCTGCGCTGGGCGGACTGGAACCCGGCGGCTGGGTTGTCATCAGCATGTTCACCGCCGCGATCAGCCTGATCGCCTCGATCTCCGCCCTCACGGCCAAGGAGACCTATAAGACGCCGACGGCGGAGCTGGGCAAGCGCTAAAGCTGGATGCCCCGGGACAGTCCGCCGTCCACCAGGATGTTAGCCCCCGTGACCCGTGAGGCGCGGGGGCTGGCGACGAAGGCGACGACGTCGGCCACCTCCGCGGGGGTGCCCATCCGCCCGCTGGGGTTCCGGGCAAGCGCGGCCTCGAAGGTGGCGGGGTCCCGTTCCTCCATGGCAGCCCAGTAGCTGCCCGAATAGTACGTGTTGCCGGCGCTCACGGTGTTGGCCCGGATGCCCAGTCCCGCGAGCCTGACGGCGAGGCCCGCAATGTACCCGGCCACCGCCGTCTTGGCCGTGGCATACGGGCCGGCCGCAAAATCGACCTCCCGCCCCGAGACGTTGGAAAGGGCAACGATCGACGGCGCGGTGCTGAGTTCCAGGTGCGGCAGTGCCGCCTTGACCAGCCGAACCGTGCCCATCAGGTCAACGGTCAGGGACAGCCCCCAGTTTTCATCCGTGTCATCCAGGGCCGTGGCGCTCACGGCGGAGACCACTATGTCGATGCCGCCGAAAATCACCGCCGATTCGCTGACCCACTTGGCCACGGCCCCGGGATGAATCACGTCCACGACGGAGCCTTCAACACCCCCGGCCGATTCCGACAGCTGTTCTTCAAGCACCCCCACTTGATAGCCCGTGCGGGCGCAAAACGCGACGTTGGCGCCTTCCCTCGCGAATTCCTCCACCACGGCACGGCCGATTCCCCTGGTACCGCCCGCCACCAGGACCGTCAGGCCGGCCAGCGACAGATCCATCAGTAGCCCCTGATCCGCTGCTTGCGCGCGGTCCAGGCCAGATATCCGCCCAGGGCGCCGGTGGAGGCAAGTCCTGCGGTCATCAGCGGGGCCTGCCAGGATTTCCAGCGTTCGGTGTCGCCCAGCGTCAGCTCGCCCACGCCCCGGATGAAGGCCGCCGCAAAAACGGCAGCCACCATCCGGTTGCCGACCCGCTCCAGCCGGCCCACCAGCGGAGAGAGTTCCTCCGCCCGCAAGTGCACCTCCAGTCCTTCAAAATCGAGGGTGTTCATCAGCCGGCGCAGCTGGTCCGGCAACTCGGCGCCCAGCTCCAGGGTTTCGGCGCCTGCCTGGCCCAGGCGCCGGGCGAAGGCCACCGGATTCAGCTGCTGCAGCGTCATCCGCCGGGCATAGGGGCCGAGGGTTTGGCCCATGCTGAAGTCCGGATCCAGCACCTCCCCCATGCCCTCGGTCATGATCAGCATGCGCAGCAGCAGCGCCATCTCCCGCGGCAGCTGCAGGTGATGGCTCCGGACGACGCCCAGGGCCCCGTTGATGATGCGGCCCACGGGCGCGTTTCCCAGCGTCCGCCCCGCATACAGACGGATCAGCTGCTGCAGGTCAAGGCGCAGCCGCAGGCGGTCCACCCGGCGGGTCCTGACGCACATCCGGATCAGCGCTGAGGCCATCCGGTCCGGATCCTTCCGGATAACGGCGATGAAGAGGGCGGAGAGCTGCGCGCGAAACTTGTCATCGACCTCCCCCACCATGCCGAAGTCGATGAGCCCGATCCGGCCGCCGTCCTGCACGAAAATGTTTCCCGGATGCGGATCGGCATGGAAGAAACCGTCGTCGAAAACCATTTTCATTTCCGCGTCGGCGGCCGTTACGGCGAGCGCCCTGCGGTCGATCCCGGCCGCATCCAGGGCCGCGGTGTCGGTGACCTTCAGCCCGTGGAGCCGCTGCTGCGTGAGGACGGTCGAGGTGCTGAACTCCTCATAAACAGCCGGAATTGTCACGGCGGGGTTGTCTTCGAAGTTCAGGGCGAACCGCCTGGCGTTGCGGCCCTCCTGGGCGTAGTCCAGTTCCGAGCGCAGCGTATCGGCAAACTCATCCATCAGGCCCTGGACGTCATAGTCGCGGGCCGCTTCCCAGTGCTTTCCCGCATACCCGGCCAGGCTCTGCAGAATATCCAGGTCCTCGTTCACCTCTTCATCGACGCCGGGCCGGCGGATCTTCACCACGACGCCGATGTCTCCGGGCAGCCGGGCAGCGTAGACCTGGCCGATGGAGGCGCTGGCCAGCGGGATGGTGTCGAAGGACGCGAACCGTGCCAGCACGTCCTCGCCCAGCGCTCCCTGCAGCACCGGGTGAATCTGCTCCCAGGGCACGGGCTCGGCGCTGTCCTGCAGTTTGGCCAGCTCCTTCTGGTAGCGCGGGGGCAGCAGATCCTGACGGGTGGAAAGCAGTTGGCCCAGCTTGATGAAGGTGGGCCCCAGCTCCTCCAACGCCCGGCGCAGGTACTCGGGGCTGCTGGCCGGCTGCTCGGGCCGGTCCCCCGGCTGAGCCTTGCGCCGGAACGGAAGACGGGCTTCCAAACCGGAAGCGGAGACCAGGTACCCCAGTCCGTTGCGGTACAGGATTTCGGCAATCTGCTTGTAGCGGTCGAGGTGGGTCTTCACACGTTGGCTCCCTCCCGGCGGCGTGCCGTGAGCACTGCGGCCGTACTGAAACCCTACGGCCGCCCGGGTGGATGGAACAGGGTTTGCCGACCCTTTCGCCGGTCCGGGCGGCGGCTTAGACTCGAAGCCCGCCGATGAGGGAGGCACATGGAAACTCCAGCCATGCCGGACCTGACGCTGAAGGAAAAGATCGGACTGCTGTCCGGGGCCGGGTTTTGGGAAACCGCTGCGCTTCCCGGGCACGGCATCCGGTCCCTGGTTCTGTCCGACGGCCCGCACGGCATTCGGCGGCCGGCCGGCACCGCCGACGGCCTGGAACCGGGCGACTCCCATCCCGCCACCTGCTTTCCGGCGGAATGCGCGACGGCGTGCTCCTGGGACCGCAGCCTGCTCGCGGAACTGGGCACCGCCGTCGCACGCGAGGCCCGCGCCCAGGGCGTGGATGTCCTGCTCGGACCGGGCCTGAACATCAAGCGAACCCCGCTGTGCGGACGGAATTTCGAGTACTTCTCAGAAGACCCGCTGCTCGCCGGTGAACTCGGTGCAGCCTGGACGGCTGCCGTTCAGGCGGCCGGGGTGGGCGCCAGCCCCAAGCACTTCGCTGCGAACAACCAGGAAGCGGATCGGATGCGGGTGGACGCCGTGGTTGACCAGCGGACCCTGCACGAAATCTATTTGCGCGCCTTCGAGATCGTGGTCCGCACGGCCGGACCGTGGACTGTCATGGCGGCGTACAACAAGGTCAACGGGCTGCATGCCGCCGAGAATCCGTGGCTGCTCGGAACCGTGCTGCGCGACACCTGGGGCTACGAGGGGGCAGTGATATCGGACTGGGGTGCGGTGACCGACCGTGCGGCCGCGCTCGCCGCCGGACTGGATCTGGAGATGCCGGCCAGCGGTGGCCTGGGCGCTCAGGAACTATCCACCGGCCTCGATGCCGGCACCGTCACTGAGCAGCAGGTTGATACGGCGGTGGAGCGGATCCTGGCGCTGGTGCGCCGCGCGTCGGTCCAACCCGGTCCGGCGCAGCACGATTCAGGGCAGCCAGATTCAGGGCAGCCAGGCAGCGCAGCTGCTGACTATGCCGCCCACCACGAGCTGGCCCGCCGGGCAGCTGCCGCTTCCATGGTCCTGCTGCAGAACGACGGCGGGATCCTTCCGCTCTCCCCCGGGGGCAGCCTGGCGGTGATCGGCGAGCTGGCCCGCACACCGCGGTACCAGGGCAGCGGGTCCTCGCGGGTCCATCCGGTGCATCTGGTGACGCCCCTGGCCGCGCTGGCGGACCAGGTGCCGGATCTGCTCTTCGAGCCCGGCTATGTCCTCTCCGCGGACTCGCCCTGCGCCGAGGAGGATTTGGCGGACATGGCCGCGGCGGCCGCAGCGGCGGCTGACACCGCCGTCGTCTTCCTGGGCCTGCCCGAAACCGCCGAGTCCGAGGGGTTTGACCGCACGACGCTGGAGCTGCCCGGTCCCCAGCTGGAGCTGCTGGACGCTGTTGTCACAGCGAATCCGCGGACCATTGTGGTGCTTTCGAACGGCGGCGCGGTGACCACGGAATGGGCGGCTGCCGTGCCGGCCGTCCTCGAGGCCTGGCTGCCGGGCGAGGCCGGCGGAAGCGCCGTGGCCGATGTGCTGCTGGGACGGGCGGAGCCGGGCGGGCGGCTGGCCGAAACGATTCCGCACCGGCTGGCTGACACCGCGGCTTACGGCAACTACCCCGGCGAGGACGGGGCGGTCCGGTACGGCGAGGGCCTGCTGGTGGGCTACCGCTGGTACGACACCCGCGGTTTCGCAGTGGCCTTTCCCTTCGGCCACGGGCTCTCCTACACCACCTTCGAGTACTCGGAGCTGGAGGTCAGCACTGTCGGCGCCGGCGCCAGCCAGCTGGTCCATGCCGATCTGACCCTCACCAATGCCGGCAGCCGCAGCGGCAGCGAAGTGGTGCAGCTGTATGCCGGAGCGCCCGACGACGACGGCCGGCAACGTCCGCTGCGGGAACTGCGCGGTTTCGAGAAGGTGCAGCTGGAGCCCGGCGAATCGCGCCGCGTGTCATTTCGCCTTGACGTCCGGACGCTCTCCCGGTGGGATCCCGGCACCGGGACCTGGGTGGCGGATGCCGGTGAATACCGGCTTGAAGTGGGTGCTTCCTCCAGGGACATCCGATTGTCCGGAGCCGCCGCCCTGGACGGCACGGTGCCGGTGTCCGAACTGACCACCGGCTCCCCGATCGCCGAGTGGCTGGCCGATCCGGATGCGGCGGCAGTTCTGGTGGACGCGCTCAGCGCTCCGGCGTCGGCGTCTGTGTCGGATTCCGCACCGGAGTCCGGCGCCGCAGGACTCCCCGCGTCCCTGGCCCTGGTGGGAAGCATGCCGCTGAACCGGCTGGCCCGGTTCCCCGGCAGCCCGATCACGCCGGCCCTGCTCCAACGGCTCGAAGCTGAACTCCGGGCGCGCCGCGGCGGGTGACGTCAGGCGACGCCCCAGCCTTCGTCAGCCGGCAGGATGGCGCCGGTGACGTTGGCGGCGTCGTCGCTGAGCAGGTAGGTCATGGGTGAGGCGATCTGCGCTGCCTCCACCTCGGGTGAGGTGAGCGAAGCGGTCGGCAGCGGCCCGGCGCCGCCGAGTGAGCCATAGTTGGACTCCAATGCGGTCTTGGTTGGCCGTGGAATCACTGCGTTCACGCGGATGCCGCGCGGACTGTAGATGAAGGCCGCGCTGCGGGTCATGCCGATGACAGCGTGCTTGGACGCCGTGTAGGCCGCACCGGCGATGGAGCCGCGCAACCCCGCCTGGGAGGAAACGTTCACAATCGAGCCGGCGCCGCGGGAGAGCATCAGCGGGATGATCGCCCGGGACACACGAAACGGGCCGTCAACGTTGATGCGGAAGACGCTCTCCCAGAGTTCGTCCTCCACCTCGTGCAGGGCCACCATGTTGTCGGCGATCCCGGCCACCACGGCGAGGCAGTCCACCCGCCCCCTTGCCTGAACCGCTATCTTGTTGACATCTGACTGGCTGGAGATGTCAGCGACGATGCCGGTGATGCCCAGCTCCGGGTTCTCCTCCAGGAGGGCCTCCATCCGCAGCGTGCTGAGATCAATCGCCAGTACCTGTCCCCCCTCACGGGCCACCCGCAGGGCAGTCGCACGGCCGATCCCGGAGGAAGCACCGGTCACCACCACGGTTTTGCCGTCGAACCGGCCCTCGATGATGGGCTCTTCCCAATCGTTGGGTGCCTGCGGCGCCGCGGATGGAAACAGGTGCGAGGTAGCCGGCGGCACGGTTGGTTCATCCCTGAGCCGGTTGGCCGCATGCACCATCAGGTCCAGGTACTCAGGCGTCACCGCGCCGTGGCTCAGCGACATCAGGGAGGAAAGCGGAAGCTTCCGGATCGCGTAGAGGGCACGGGCGTCAGGGCTGCGGCGGGCGAGCAGGTCGATAAGGACGGTGCGGCCGGCCGGATCGTCCAGCCACTCGCCGATCAGGGATTCGGTACCGAGGTGACGGGGGTTCGGCATGCAGGCTCCGTTCCGTACCGGCCGCGGAGCGGGCTGCAGTGGTGCGGTGCCAGCTTGCCCGGCGCGAGCTTTGCCCGGCGCTGCCGGACTTGCTTTGAGTGGCGTTGCTGCTCCGTCGAGTATTTCACAGGGGGCCTTTCCCTGCCTGCCCTGCGGGTCCGTTCAGGGGTCCACCGGGCCAAAAAGGCAGGGGAAACGACGCCGCAACCCGGCGTTTCTTAGGTCTCCTCCTCAGGCGTTCCCCGGGTCTTACCTGGCGCTTTCTAGGCGTCCGCCTTCAAGCGGGGGAAGGTTGCCGCTGGGCAGCCGGTCCCGGTCGTAAGTGATCTCGGTGAAGCCGTGCGGGGCGGGTGCGCCTTCCGCGTCAAGGCTTACGAACACGATGCGGTCAATCGTCAGGATGCTTCGACGCGTGACCATGTTGCGCACTTCGGCCCGCATCGTCAGTGACGTCCGGCCGAACTTCGTGGCACGCAGGCCCATCTCGATCATGTCGCCCTGCTGGGCGGAGCTGACGAAGTTGATCTCCGACATGAACTTGGTGACCACGCGGCCGTTGCCCATTTGGAGGATGGCGTAAATTGTTGCTTCTTCATCGATCCATCGCAGAAGGCTGCCGCCGAACAGTGTGCCGTTCGCGTTGAGGTCTTCGGGACGGACCCACTTCCGGGTGTTGAAATTAATGTTTTCGAGGTCCATATTTCAAGACTATCGAGGCGGCCGGGCCGGGTTTGGCCGGGTGTGACGGAGCAGATGGACCGAGGTCACACCGGGTGGGGAAGGCGCCGGCTGCCGCCGGGCGGTGGCGCGCGTCGACACTCCAGCCGGTGAGCGAAAACACCCGTTCAGGACGGAACGGGTTCCTCCCCGGGGGACCGTCTGGGGGCCTTTACCGTCAGGCTGGACGCATTTAGGTAAGTAGTACGCGGCCGGCCCCCTGCTAACCCCGCGTGGTGACCTTAGAAAGGATCGGCTTACGGACATAAGAACGATACGCATCCTCCTGACACGGCTGGATGCGCGACTAATATCGCGGGCCACAATGCACGGTGCTGCTACGGTGTAGCACTCCGAACGGACAGAATCACCGACCAAGGAGACCAATGACCGACCACATCAACCGTAGGCATGCCCGTTGGATCCTGCTCGCCATTACCATCGTCGGTCTCGCGGTAGCGGCCGTCAGCTACAGCTACTTAATTTCCAGCAATTGCGGATCATCAAGTGCCAATGAGTTCTTCTCCGACGCCCGTGCCTTCCATAGCCAGGCCGGATGCTAAATTTGGCGGCTTTGCTTAGCCAGAACAGACATAGGTTCGTTTCGCTCCCTCAGCCAACAGCTCGGAGCCTGTCTGCCACAGGCGACATTAGCTAGAAACTCAAAACCGTCAGCAACTGCAGAGTGCCCGACGTGCCATCGCGGACATGACCGGGTCTGCATCGATGGTGGTCAATGGCTGGTGGCCAAAGACCATGACCGAAGGGGCATCTAGGCGTCCTGCAAAGGGGTCCTTCACCGGAACAGCGGTATCCAGTGGACCCGTCAGCGGGCAACTCGTCAATCGCCCGCGCTCGGCGGCAGATAATCTCGATCGGCTCTCACCGACACAGTGTCGAGTCGGGGATCGTTTATCAGTTGCCGAAAGATGGGTAGCTCGGCGGCAACGATCAACGAGTCCGGGTATAGCCGACCACCCCATGCGAGACGCCGTTCGGCATCCCACGCAAACTCCGGGACCCTTCGTCCGGCCTTGACATCGTCAGGACTGAGGCGTGCCTCGAAGTATTCCTCCCCGAACACGCGCCTAGGCGAGCTGGTGTGTGGGGCTTCTCCGTAGCCCATCCAACGGAGACATTGAAGCTCGACAACACCAATCGCATCACGAAGGGCGTTCGCGGTTTCTTCATCCAACACACCCATGCAGGAGACGAGACCGCGAACGGAAGGCTGTTCCTCGGCGATGCCTGCGGTCGCTTCAAACCAATCCAGCGAGGCAGAATGATCTTCTACCGAGACGTACCGGGACCATCGCACAATGTCTTTGCCGTCATCGAGAGTGGGGTCTCGAAATGGAAGGTAAAGGCGCAGTATCGATAGTCCACGATGCGTTGCCGGGATGAAATCGCGCGCCTGAGTGACCCATCCTGACTCTTCCAGACCCCAGCTCTCCTCGCCCACCCGGCAATCGTAGCTGGGCGGGTGCGTCAGAAGTCGAGTCCATAGATATCAGGAGTCGCAGTCACTGGCCTGATTTGTCAGCGTGATCACCGCCGACATTGACTTCATCCGGTCCCACAGAGCATCTGGCATGGAGCTCCCTCGGCAGTGTCGAGAACATTGAGGCTGTTCTACTCGCTGGGACTGACCTCGTACTGGCATTCAGGGGAGATAATCCGAGCTTCCGTGTATTCGACTGCGCACAGGTGCACGCGCTGAAAATCGCCGAACTTGCCCAAACCGTCAGACCGTCTCGTTCATGACGGTGTCAGGGCCGGACGCGAGATAGCCCTCGTTGAAGATCAGGAAGAGTACTGCGAGCACCCCCGACACTCGGCCGGGCAGATCCTCGGCCGCCGGCACGCGGTACGGGATGTGGGCGGCTGCGATCTTGGCCTTGGCTCGAGTGATGCGGGCGCCCATCGTGGTGTCCTGCACCAGGAACGCGCGGGCGATCTCGGGCACGCTCAGTCTGCCGATCATCCGCAGCGTCAGTGCCACACGTGCCTCCATCGAAAGCGCCGGATGGCAGCAGATGAAGAGCAGCCGAAGCCGGTCGTCGTCGATCACGCCGACTGGGTCGGGCTCTGCGTCGTACAGGAGCTTCGCCTCCGTGTGTCTCGCGTCGCGCCTGCTCTCGCGCCGGATCCGGTCAATCGCCTTGCGGCTCGCTGTCGTGGTGAGCCAGGCGCCAGGGTTGGGCGGTATGCCGTCCACCGGCCAGCGCTCCGTGGCGATCGCGAAGGCTTCCGCGGCCGCGTCCTCGGCAGTGTCGAGATTCCCGAACCGCCTGGCGGTTGTCGCCACGACCCGTGCCCACTCGTCTCGGTGGGCGCGGGTCAAGGCGTCCTGCGCGTCGATCAGGGATCCGACAGGAGGGGCCGCACCTCGAGCCGACGGTTGCAGGCTTTCGAGCCCTCGCACACCAGCTTGAGGGCGACGTCCAGGTCAGGCGCGTCGATGATCCAGAATCCGGCGGCCCACTCCGTGGCTTCGATGAACGGTCCGTCGGTGAAGACCGGCCCGTCGCCGCGCCCGTCGATCACGGTCGAGACCGTCGGGTCGGCGAGGCCGGCGGCGAACACCCAGTGGCCGCCGGTGACCAGCTTCTCGTTGAAGGCGTCGATCGCGACAGCCTCTTGGACGGTGCCCGATTCGCTGCGGTAGTCGATGACATTGACCAGGTATTGCATGGCTTGGTCCTCTCAGGCGTAGCTGGGGCGGCCGGTGAGCCGGTAGGTGTGAGCGAGGACACCGGTCGGGAACGCCCGCGTCTCGACCAGTTCGAGACCGAAGTCTTTGCCTTGCTGCGGGAACAGCCGAAGGCCGTCTCCCACGATGACCGGGCACACGATGAGGTTGATCTCGTCGACGAGTTCGTTCTCGAGCAGCCAGCGCGCCAGCACGCCGCTGCCCACGACCACCAGCTCGCCTCCCGGCTGTGCCTTCAGTTCCCTGATGCCCGCGGCGATATCCCCCGAGATCACCGTCGTGTTCTTCCACGCCGGGTCGGTCAGGGTGTTGGACACGACGTACTTCGGCCGAGGATTCATCGCGCCCGAAAACGGGTTCGAGTCGTCGGCCTGACCACCCCAGTAGCTCGCGAACAGTCCGAACGTCTTGCGGCCGAGCAGGAACGCGTCCGCGCGCTGCCACGTCGAAGCGATGTACGCGGCCGACTCCTTGTCGCCGGTCGGGATGGCCCAGCCGCCGCGCGCAAAACCGGGGTCGAGCTCGTCATTGTTGCCGCCATTTGCCTGCATGACGCCGTCGACGCTGACCTGGATCGAGATCGTGAGATTCATGGTATTGCTCCCTTGTTCCGAGTCACCTCTGGGGGCGGCTTCACACGACACCCGAGCTATCTCTATGTTCAGGTCTCGCAAGACGTTCGGCTACCTCGACGAAGAGATATCAACGAGATGCCGGCGATCGAGGGTCAGTCGATCGCTGCGGTTTCACCGGGGTCAGAGTGCCCGCGCCCGCCGGTCCCAATCGGCCCTCTTGGCCTCTTCCTCTTGCTCTTCCTCTTCCTCTTCCTCTTCCTCTTCCTCTCCTCTTCCTCTTGCCAGAAATGGCCGTCATGATGACGAACGTACAAAAGGAAACCAAGGAACGCTGCACTCAGGATCAAACCCCGCGAGAGATAGGTAATTCCCCAGCTCCCAAACAGTCCCACGACCAGATTCCCGACTATCATCACCAACTGCAGTTTCGCGTCAGCAGCGACGAGTGGAGTACGAGCAGGTTGGAGCGCAGCGACGAGCAATCGCGGCCATGCCGCAGCGCCGTCAATAGAATTGGTTTGACCGCGGTGCGTCGACCGGTTGAGACCACCGTCGATTCCTTTCCCTGCCAACCGTTTCCTTCCTCATTCTTCGGCACATTTTGTCATCTGGAAGAAAAAGCTGCAGGAATGGCGCCTTGCCTCTTCCGGAAGGGGCCCGATACCTGTAGACGTTCTGAAGGAGAAATTTCCAAACACCTTTGAGGAGCTGGTTTCATTGCCGTTCACATCTGCCCACGGACGACGGGGAGCGGTCGCCGTGACCGCCGCCGCGGCCCTCTGCCTCGTCTGGGTGACCCCGTCCGCCGCAGCACCGCCGGAGCCTGCCGGCAAGGGCAAGGAAAAAACCACCAGGGTCACGGTTCTGGGTACGTCTGATCTGCACGGGTACATCGAAAACTGGGATTATTTCAAGGACGGTGAATACGACGACGCCGCGCACAACGACGTCGGATTGGCAAAAATCTCCACGCTGGTGGATTCCGTGCGCACCGACCGGGGACCGGCCTCGACCCTGCTCATCGATGCGGGCGACACGATCCAGGGCACGTCGCTGACTGATTATTACGCGAACACTGAACCAATTACGGAGACCGGGGAAATCCATCCCATGGCCGCCGCGATGAACGCGATGGAATACGATGCCGCAGCGCTGGGGAATCACGAATTCAATTACGGTTTGGATCTGCTGCGCACTTTTGAAAGCCAGCTCGACTTCCCGCTGCTCGGCGCGAACGCCGTGGAGCAGGCAACGGGAAATCCGGCCTTTACTCCCTACGTCATCAAGACCGTGAAAACCAAGGGCAACAAACCGGTTCGGATCGGCATCCTGGGCCTCACCAACCCCGGTGTTGCCATCTGGGACAAGAACAATGTCGAGGGAAAGTTGGAGTTCCCCGGCATTGTGGAACAGGCGCAAAAGTTCGTACCGGAGATGAAGGCCCGGGGAGCCGACGTCGTCGTTGTCAGTTCCCATTCAGGAACTTCCGGGACCTCCTCCTACGGGTCTGACCTGCCGCTGGAGAACGCCTCCACGCAGTTGGCCGAGACCGTGCCCGGGATCGACGCCATTTTGGTGGGCCACGCGCACCAGGAAATACCGGAGCACTTCATCACCAACAAAGTGACCGGAGACCAGGTGCTTTTGACCGAGCCGCTGAACTGGGGCATGCGGCTTTCCGTGATGGACTTTGAACTGACCAAGGTGCGCGGCCAGTGGGACGTGACTTCGGCGTCGTCGACCCTGCTGAACGCCAACACGGCTGAAGCGGACCCGGAAATCTCGGCGCTGGTTGCCGAGCAGCACCAGCGCGTCATCAATTACGTCAACACACCGGTGGGTACCGCCACCGAAACGATGTCGGCCGTGGAATCACGTTACCGTGACACCGCAGTCATGGACTTCGTGAACCATGTGCAGGCACAGGCTGTGGGCGCCGGCCTCAGCGGCGGACCCGATGCCGACCTTCCGGTGCTCTCCATTGCCGCGCCCTTCAGCCGCACGGCCGAAATCCCCGCCGGCCCCGTCACCATCCGCGACTTGGCCGGCCTCTATGTCTTTCCCAACACCCTCTTTGCTGTCGAGATGACGGGCGCTGAGGTGAAGGAATACCTCGAGTACTCAGCGAAGTACTTCGCGCAGACTGCGCCGGACTCGCCGGTGGATCCGGAAACGCTCACGAACGCGGGCGGAACACCTGACTACAACTACGACATGATGTCCGGGGTTTCCTACGACATCGATATCAGCAGGCCCGTGGGAGAGCGGATCCTCAACCTGAGCTACAACGGCGCACCGGTCGAACCCGGCCAGCGGTTTGCTGTCGCCACCAACAACTACCGCCAGTCCGGCGGCGGGAACTTCCCGCACATCGCCACCGCGCCGGTACTCCTGAACCAGCAGACGGAGATCCGCCAGCTGCTCATCGACTTCGTGGTTGCCCAGGGAACCGTCGACCCCGCCGCGTTCGCTGAAAACAATTGGCGCCTGGTCCGCAACGGGGTGCCGGTTTTCGAGTAAATTGGCCCACAGCCCAACCACACCCAAGCCAGGAGCCGCGTCATGACCAGTGCATTCTCTTCCCTCGCCCTCGACGCGGTGGACGTCCACCGGATGGCGGACTTCTGGACCCGCGCCCTCGACTACCGCATCGCCGAGGAGGAGGACGGCGTCATTAGCCTTGCATCCTCAAACGGCGCCGGCCCGCCGATCGACATCCTGCCGGTTCCGGAGGGAAAGACCGTGAAGAACCGGCTGCACCTGGACCTGCGCGCCGTCGGCTGCACCCAGCAGGAGGAAGTTGACCGGCTGCTGGAACTCGGTGCCGTGCTGGCGGACGTCGGGCAGGATCCGGAAGTCTCCTGGACGGTTCTGGCCGATCCGGAAGGCAATGAGTTCTGCATCCTCGCTTCCTCGTCCGAGGCGGCCTCCTAGCCTCAGCCGGGGCCCGGCCGGCCCAGTCCGGCGGCCTCGTCCCGGCGGTCCGCCGGGCCCTGGTCCAGCCGGAACGGAGGATACTCGTCGCGCATGAGGGCTGTGTAGGCGAGAACACGGTAGGTCCAGCGGTTCAGTCCCATCAGCAGATCAAACAGCTGGCGCGGGTAGCGGCCGGTGAACAGCAGAATGACTGCGGCAATCAGGACCAGAAGGCTCAGCAGGGAAAGGCCCTGCCAGCTGACGGTGGTAAAAACGGTGTCGTTCCAGTCTTCATTCCAGCCGCCCTGCCACATTCCCCCGGGGCCCAACCGCGTCCACTCTCCGTTCCAGAATTCCTGGTCGCTGCCTGTTACCCAGAACCGATTCACCACCATCGTGGCTTCGGTGATGGCACTGACAATCAGGGCCTGCGGGAGGACGAGCAGCCACCACTTCACCAGGACCAGCCAGCGGGAGAGCTCGCGCGGATAGTCGACACTGAAATCGGCCGGATAGTCGGTGCGCTGCAGGGTGAAGGGCGGATAGCGGTCGGTGCCGAGCACCCGGGTGGCGTAGAAGGTAACCCGCCAGCTCCAGCGGACCACGCCCACGTTGAAGTCAAAGAGTCCCCGCGGATAACGACCGGTGAACAGGATCACCAGGCCGGCAATGACCGTGGAGACGAAAAAGGCGATCCACAGGAAAAACAGCACGATGTAGTGCGGGATGGCGAGGAACCATTTCACCAGCCACATCCAGCGGGACAGGTTCGGGTCAAGCTCACCGTACAGCCGCACCGGATACCGGGGTCCCATGAGCCCCGGGTCCCGAACGCCGACGGCCATCCCGGCCGCTCCTCCTCCGGCGGCACCCGGTGCTACCGTCGCGCTTCTTTGAGCTCCACCCGATGCGGTTCCGCTCGCTGCCGCCGAGGAACGTGCGCGGGCCATGCCAGCCGCAGTGGCGCCGGCGGCCCCGATTGCGCCGGCGGATTCGCCGGTGCCCGACCCGGGCGGGGGCAGCTCCTGTTCCCGCCCGTAGCGGTCCTGCATCTGCCCATACGTTTGCGGCGGCCCTCCCGGCTGTCCCGGCTGTCCGGGCCGCCCTTGCTGTCCCACCTGACCCGGCTGCCCCGGCCCCGGCACGCCTGCCGACGCGTAGCTGTCGTAGGGCCCGCCCGGGCCCCCGGCGCCGCGCTGCCGGTTCAACCCCCTGGCACCGGCCACGGCCAGGCCGATTCCCGCTGCGAGGAACACGATGCTGCTGATCAGCAGGGTCCAGGTCAGCGGACCAAGCAGATCCGAGCGGACACCGATCTGCAGCTCGGCCGACACCGGGCGGCTGCCGTCGGCATTCATCACCACGGCGGTCCAGTTGCCTTCGGCCAGGTTCCAGTCCAGCGTTTGTTCACCGCTGCCGCTGGCCGTGGCGGTCCAGAAATCCTGCTCGCCGGGAGGTGCGGGAGCCGCGGTCCCCTGCCGCTCCTCGTAATAGGGACGGAACGGGCGGAAGGTTACCTCCTCCAATTCGCTGTGCTGCACGTCCGCAAGATACCGGTCGACGTCGGCGCGGGGCCCGACTCCGATGAACAGTTCCTGCCCGGGGGTGGTGGATTCCCCCACCACCTGGAGCGTTCCCAAGTTGTCCTGGGAACTCACGCCCTCGCTCACCTCGATTTCCGGTGCGGTGAGCGCGTAGGAATCCACCTCGTACACCTCTTGCGGAGCGGAGAAGTATTGGTCATCACCCTGCTGGGCGTTCAGCGTTCCAACCACGGCAGCACCGGCCGCCAAGCCCAACCCGATGAGGATCAGCAGGCTCCCGATGACAAGCATGAAGATTTTGCCAGTTCTCATGGTGCAGCCTTTCCGGCCGGCCGAGATTTCCCTTATCCCCGTCCTTCACAGGGTTCTCCGGGGCGTTAAGGGGTGTCAAGGGGTGTCAAGGGCACAGTGGGTCAGAAGTTGATCATGTGGCCAGTCAGGCCGTGGAATGCCTCCTGCAGGGCCTCACTGAGTGTCGGGTGCGTGTGCACGTTCCGGGCAAGTTCATGGGCGGTCAGATCCCACTTCTGGGCCAGGGTCAACTCGGGCAGCAGTTCGGAGACATCCGGTCCGATCAGATGCCCGCCGAGCAGTTCCAGATGTTCCTTGTCCGCCACCAGCTTCACGAATCCCACCGGCTCGCCCAGGCCGTGGGCCTTTCCGTTTGCTGTGAAGGGGAAGGTACTGACCACCACGTCATGGCCCTCGTCGCGGGCCTGCTGTTCGGTCAGCCCGAAGCTGGCGACCTGCGGCTGGCAGAACGTGGCCCGCGGCATCATGCGGTAGTCACCCAGCGGCAGGGTTTCGGCCTTGCCGATGGTTTCGGCCGCCACCACGCCCATCGCCTCCGCCACATGGGCGAGCTGCAGCTTGGCCGTGATGTCACCGATCGCGTAGATGTGCGGGACGTTGGTCCGCATGTAGTCGTCAATGCCGATGGCACCCCGGTCGGTGAGCGCAACGCCGGTCTTTTCCAGCCCGTAGCCTTCGGTGCGCGGGGCAAACCCGATGGAAAGCATGACCCGGTCCGCGTCGATGGACCCGTCCTTGCCGTCCTTGTCCTTATACGTCACGGTCACGGACGATCCGTTGTCGGTGACCGTCTCGACCTTGGTCGATGCCAGGATCGGTATCCCCAGCTTCTTGTAGGCCTTGGTGATTTCCTTGGAAACGTCCGCGTCCTCATTGGGCAGCGCCCGATCCAGGAACTCGATGATGGTCACGTCCACGCCGTAGCTGCGCAGGACGTAGCCGAACTCCATTCCAATGGCGCCTGCTCCGACGATCACCATCTTCTTCGGCAGCTCCCGGTCCAGGATCTGCGCCTCATAGGTCACCACGTTGTCCGAAAGCTCCACCCCGGGCAGCAGCCGCACGTAGGTTCCGGTGGCAATGATGGCGTTGTCGAAGGTAACCGTCTCGGTGCCGCCCTTGGAGAGGCTGACCTCAAGGCTGTGGTCGTCGGTAAACACTCCGTGGCCGTCATACTCGGTGATCTTATTCTTCTTCATGAGGAAGTGCACACCCTTGACGCGGCCGTCAGCCACCTGGCGGCTGCGGTCGAAAGCAGCACCGAAATCGAAGCTGACGTCTCCGCTGATCCCGAAGGTCTTGGCCTGGTTGGAGAAAATCTGGGCCAGCTCGGCATTGCGCAGCAGGGCCTTGGAAGGAATGCACCCGACGTTCAGGCAGACTCCGCCCCAGTACTTTTCCTCCACCACTGCCACGCTAAGCCCCAGCTGGGCTGCGCGGATGGCAGCTACGTAGCCGCCCGGACCGGCTCCCAGGACCACGACGTCGTAATGTTCACTCATGCTGGCCAACTCTCCTTTTGCGCGCTGCGGTTTGGATTAAGTGAACAGCATCACAGGTATCCGCGATAGCCCGACCAGGCCTCACGCCGCTCGGGAAACGGGTCCAGCTCGATCCGGTCCTCCCGGTCGAAAATCCGGGTGCGGCGCTGCACCGGCTCGTACCGGGGCCAGTCGTCTCCGGGGCTGCCGGTTTTGGCCAGGCTCAGGAGGGTGCCCTGAAATCGGGCGGAAAGTTCCCTCAGCGTTCCGCCCCCGCCCAGCAGGGACAACGCCCGGGTAATCGGTTCCCGGGTTTCGCCGAACATCACCGGCACGTCCATCGCGTGTGTGGCTCCGAACCCCAGGAGGTTCATCATGGGGGTGGCGAAGTCATACCGGTAGGACCAGGTGGGGGCCACCAGCGAATGGGACTCGGCCACCATCGTTGACGGATACCAGAACACCAGGTCACCGCTGATTTCCACCGACCGCTCCTTCGACGGGTAGCCGGGATAGGCGGCCAGCACACGGGCCTGGGCGTCCGGATCGGTGCCGGCGAACATCTTCTCGATGCGGTCCGGCGTGGAGGGCAGGATGTCCACGATTTTGGCGAACAGCGCTCCTTCCCGGGCCATCGTTCCCAGCACCAGCGGCACCGGCGCAGCCTGGCCCTTCTTGAAGGTGTCAATGGGGTGCTCCGGCAGGAAGTCGCCGTCAACCACCGGAGACACGCTCAGGGATCCGGGCTTGTCGGCCGGACCGATCTTCGACGTCAGCCGGTTGGTGGCCCGGACCAGTGCTTCCGCCGGAAGCACTGACAGGGCCTCCGCGGCATCCGCCAGGGGCACGTTCAGGATCTCCAGCAAATCCCGGGCCCAGGCGGCGTGCAGCTCGAGCGAGTAAGCGCTGGACGGAGCGGCGCTCTGGGCGTAGGCCTGATGGAAGAGCCCCCGCGCGGCGGGGATGCACATCAGCGACGTGACGGAGATGCCCCCGGCGGATTCACCAAAAATGGTCACATTGTCCGGATCCCCGCCGAAGCCCGCAATGTTGTCCCGCACCCATTCCAGGGCTGCCACCTGGTCGCGCAGGCCCAGGTTGGAGTCGAAGGTCCGCCCGGCAGTCGAGAAGGAGCTGAAGTCCATGAACCCCAGCGCCCCGATCCGGTAGTTCAGGGAGACGTAAACGGCCTCACCCGTCCGGACCAGATGGGAGCCGCGGTAGGTCTTGACTGTGGACGAACCGGAGCTGAACGCACCGCCGTAAAAGTACACCAGCACGGGGAGCCGTTCGGCGGCAGGTTCCAGCGGCGCCGAGACGTTCAGTGTCAGGCAGTCCTCATCCATGGGGGCCCGGCGCCGGAATCCGGTCAGCGAGGGATTCCGGGACTGGGGCGGGGCGGCTCCGAAGCTGCTTCCGTTCAGGACTCCATTCCAGCGCTCCGGCGGGCGCGGCGCCCGCAGCCGCAGATCGCCCACCGGAGGCGCGGCATAGGGAATGCCCCGCCAGGTGCGGACGCCGTCGGCGACGATTCCCCGGACCAGGCCGGTGGCGGTGGGAACCAGCAGGGAGGCGACGTCGGTGGTCATGAGCTGCTCGATTCCTGTCAGTGGCCAAGGTACGGCCATAAACACGGTGCGGCCCTAAAACCATAGACCCCGCAGGCTCCTGCCACCTAGGCTCGGGGCGGTTCCGATCCCTCCCGCCCGGGAAGTGGTCCTTCCGCCTGCCCGCGCTGCCGTCAGCCGCCGGTCACGGTGTGCGGATAGTCGGCGGAGCGGCCCTGGAAGGCCAGAATCGCGGGATTCAGGATGCGGCCGTTGCGGATTTCAATGGCCCGCGCCACGCTGGCTTCGGCGTCCCAGGCCGCGGGACCGGACATCACCGTCCGCAGGAACGGCAGGACGGCTTCGCTGATTTCCCACGTCGCCGAGTCCCACAGATGCGAGGGGCTGTGATCCACCGCGTAGTAGAGGATGCCCGCACCGACGGCGAATACCGGCTCGGCGAAGGAGGTGGGTTTCGCCCAGGAAAAACCCATCCCTTCGTCACAGGACACGTCAATGATGAGGCTGCCCGGAGCAAAGGCGGCCAAGTCCGATTCCTGGAGATAGGTCAGCGGGGCGTTGGGATCCTGAAGGGTGCAGTTCACCACCAGGTCGTAGCCTGCCAGGAATTGCGCCAGCGGCTCCGGCCCGTCGTCGGTGACTACGTGGCTGAGGTGCGGCTGGTCGTCGTCGCGCTCCAACCGCAGGATCCGTGCGGAGTGGATGGGGGATCCGACGGCGGCGGTCTCCCGGTTCGTGAGCACCTGCACATCGTGGATGCCCAGCGCCTTCAGTGCCGTGACCGCGCCGCGGGCAGTGGCGCCAAAGCCAATGACGACGGCGGTGAGCCGCCGGCCGTAGTCGCCGGTGGAGCCGGCGAGCTCCAGGGCATGCAACACCGAGCTGTAACCGGCGAGCTCATTGTTCTTATGGAAGACGTGCAGTCCGAATCCGCCGTCCGGCGTCCAGTGATTCATGGCTTCAAAGGCAATCAGCGTCAGAGACTTGTCCACGGCCAGCTGGGTAATGAGCGGATCCTGCACGCAGTGCGGCCAGCCCCAAAGGATCTGCCCGTCGGAGAGGTCCTGCAGGTCAGCGGCCTGCGGCTTGGGCAGCAGCACGACGTCGGAAGCGGCCATCACCTCGCTCCGCGGAGCCAGGCGTGCCACCAGCGGGGCAAGCTGCGCATCGGCGAAACCGAAACGTTCGCCGTAGCCCTGCTCCAGGATCATCCGCTCCCGGACATCGGCGTCGATCCGCTCCAGATGGCGCGGGTGCAGAGGCAGGCGCCGTTCGTCAGTCTTCCGCGAAGTTCCGATCACGCCAAGCGTCATCAGAGTGTCGTCCGTAGCCGTGCCGCTCATGCATACCCCCATGTCAGCCCCGGCGGTGCGCCGGGGATACCGAGACTACTCCCCCGCAGCGGCGGCGGACGGCGGCACGGCTCAGGCGGCGGCGGTGGCTGCAGCGAAGGACCGCACGCCGGCGGGCCTTACCGCGTGCGGGGTCCCACCGGCGACGCGCTGCAGGTGGCGATGGACCAGG
The DNA here is from genome assembly GCF_030125555.1 of Arthrobacter sp. zg.Y820. NCBI lineage: Bacteria > Bacillati > Actinomycetota > Actinomycetes > Micrococcales > Micrococcaceae > Arthrobacter > Arthrobacter sp. zg.Y820. The sequence continues at coordinate 316,201 of NZ_JASKLX010000006.1, read as the reverse complement.
AATTCCTTCACGCACAGCCCTGCCACGGCGGCTAGGTTCAGGGCCATTTTCGTTCCGCTGGACCAGTCGGTCGTCACGCAGAGGATCCAGACAAACATCAAGACCGGCACGTCCATGATGCGCAGGGCCTTCATAACCGAATCCTTGCAGGCAGCTGCAGTGAAAACATAGGAACTACTCCCCCCCGAGAGACCGAGACCGTAGGGTTGCGCAGGCTGTTCCAACGCAGGCCGTGCGTAAGCTTTATCACACTCAGCGCCGCACCAGAAATCCGGTGGACTTCAGGAAATGGTGACGTTTCCTTCGGTGACATCCCAGCGGGCATCCAGATGGACATTTTCCAGCATCCGGCGATCGTGCGAGACCAGCAGCAGGGCGCCGTCGTAGCTTTCCAGGGCCTCCTCGAGCTGTTCGATCGCCGGCAGGTCCAAGTGGTTGGTGGGCTCATCAAGCACCAGCAGGTTCACGCCGCGGGCCTGGAGCAGCGCCAGCGACGCCCGGGTCCGCTCGCCGGGGGAAAGCGCCGATACCAAGCTGTTCACCTGGTCCGCTTTCAAGCCGAACTTGGCGAGCAGAGTGCGGATCTCGGCGCTGTTCATTTCCGGAACCGCCACTTCGAAGGCATCGCCCAGCGGCAGGGCATGGTCCAGCTGGCCGCGGGCCTGGTCGATCTCCCCCACAGCCACCGACGAGCCCAGGGAGGCTGTTCCCTCGCTGGGTTCGAGGCGGCCCAGCAGGAGGGCAAGCAGTGTGGACTTTCCGGCGCCGTTAGGGCCGGTGATGCCGATCCGCTCACCGGCGTTGACCTGGACCGAAACGGGTCCGAGCGCAAACGAACCGCGCCGGGCCACGGCCGCATTCAGTGTGGCGACAACCGAGCTGGAGCGCGGAGCGGCGCCGATGGTGAACTGCAGCTGCCATTCCTTGCGCGGCTCCTCCACCTCATCCAAGCGCGCGATCCGCGATTCCATCTGCCGCACCTTCTGCGCCTGCTTTTCGGAGGATTCCATGGACGCCCGGCGGCGGATTTTGTCGTTGTCCGGCGCCTTTTTCATCGCGTTCCGGACCCCCTGCGAGCTCCACTCCCGTGTGGTCCGGGCCCGGGACACCAGGTCCGCTTTCTTGTCGGAAAACTCCTCGTAGGCTTCGCGGGCGTGCCGGCGGGCGACGTCGCGCTCCTCCAGGAAGGCGTCATAGCCGCCGTCATACACCGCAACCTTGTTCTGCGCCAGGTCCAGTTCCACCACTGTGGTCACGCAGCGGGCCAGGAACTCGCGGTCGTGCGAGACCAGGACGACGCCGCCGCGCAGCCCCTGGACAAAGTCCTCCAGCCGGGCCAGGCCGGCCAGATCCAAATCATTCGTGGGCTCGTCCAGCAGCACGATGTCGAAGCGGCTCAGCAGCAGGGCCGCCAGCGCCACCCGAGCCGCCTGGCCGCCGGAGAGCGACGTCATCAGCGCATCGGCGCCCACTTCCAGTCCCAGCTCAGCGAGCACGGCCGGAATGCGGTCCTCCAGGTCCGCCGCGCCGCAGGCCAGCCAGCGATCCAGTGCGACGGCGTACGCGTCGTCGGCGCCCTTCGCACCGGAGCCGAGGGCCTCGGCCGTGGCTTCCATCGTTTCGGTGGCCTCCGCGGCACCGGTGCGGCGGGCAATGTAAGCGGCGATCGTTTCTCCGGCCACCCGTTCGTGCTCCTGGGGCAGCCAGCCGATGAACGCATCGGACGGTGCCGTGGACACGCTGCCGGCCAGCGGCTCGTCAGCGCCGGCCAGCAGCCGCAGCAGGGTGGACTTTCCTGCGCCGTTGGAGCCCACGACCCCCACCACGTCACCGGGGGCGACGGTCAGGTTCAGGTGGGAGAAAAGGGTGCGGTGGGCGTAACCGCCGGAAAGATCCCGGGCGACGAGTGTTGCAGTCATGCTTCCATCCTATTTTGTGCCGTCACGGCTTTTGTCCGGTCCAGCCGCCGCCATCGGTCCCGGACCCTTATCCGTGCCGGCGCCGCGGCGTAAGTTGGGCTCATGAGCCAGATTTCCCCCTCCGGTCCCGGCGCCCTGCGCCTCATCTTTCCGCAGTGGCAGGGGGCTTCCGGCCCCCGGACCCACCAGCTGCTGCCGGGGGTGGACGCGCACGACAGCCAGTTGTCCTATTCCATGGGGCCTGCGCTGCTGGAACTGATGTCCCCGGACCACGACGGCCCCACGGCTTACGTTCCGGTCAGCACCGATACCAGCGACGAGGCGCTCGCCACAGTGAACGGGATTTACGCCCGCGACGCCGTGGTCCGGCAGCTGACGGACGCGCTGAGGCTCCTGCGCGAGGCTGCGCCGTCGTCGGTGGTCACCTTCGGCGGGGAGTGCTCGGTCAGCGTTGCCCCCTTCAGCTACCTGGCCTCCATCTACGCGGATGATCTTGCCGTCCTCTGGATTGACGCCCACCCCGACACCGGGGTGCCGGGGCAGTCCTATACGGGTTTCCGTTCCATGGCCCTGGCCACGCTCGCCGGAGAGGGCGACGCCGGCATCATTTCGGAGCTGCCCGCGCTCGTGCCCCCGCTGAAGATCCTGCAGGTCGGGCTGCGCCACTGGGATGATGAGGGCATTGCCGTGAAGGAACGCCTGGGCATCCAGAGTGTGGGCATCACTGACACGACCGAAGACGGCCGGCGGGTGCTGGACTGGATCGCCGCCGCGGGTGCGACGAAACTGGCCGTCCACATCGATCTGGATGTTCTGGATCCGCGCGATTTCACGAGCTCCATGGGCCGGCAGACGGACGGGATGCGGATGTCCGATCTGGTCCGTCTGGTGGGTGACGTCTCCACCGTTGCGGAAGTCGTGGGCCTGAGCCTGACCGAACACGCTCCGGTGGAACTCATGCGGCTTTCCGGAATGCTGCGGGGTCTTCCGGTCTGAGTTGGGCTGTTTGATCGGACTGTTTATTTTTGCGGCCTGCCTGTTTCCCGCAGGCTTAGTTCCGCTGACTTATTCCCGTGAACGCAAGGAAATTGCCGGACTCTGCCATCAGCGGAACCTGGCGGAACGAGTAGGCACACCAACCATCAGCGTGCTTAGGGTGGGCAGGACACTGATCCCCTCGAGCTCGCTTTTTGAAAGGACTCACCATGTCACGCATTGCCATTATCGGCGGCCACGGCAAAGTTGCCCTGTACCTGGCCAAGGACCTTACGGCCAACGGCCACCAGGTGACGTCACTGTTCCGCAACCCGGCGCACACTGCCGATGTCGAGGCCACGGGAGCAACCGCCGTCGTCGCCGATGTCGAGAATCTTTCCACCGCTGAAATCGCGCAGAAACTGGCCGGGCAGGACGCCGTCGTCTGGTCAGCGGGAGCCGGCGGCGGTGCACCCGAGCGCACCTATGCGGTGGACCGCGACGCCGCCATCCGCTCCATGGACGCAGCCAAGGATGCGGGTGTGAGCCGGTACGTCATGGTGTCGTACTTTGGCGCCGGACCCGATCACGGCGTTCCCGAAGACAACGGCTTCTTTGCCTATGCGGATGCGAAGGCTACGGCTGACGAGTACCTGCGCAACAGCGGTCTGGACTGGACCATTCTGGGCCCCAGTGCGCTGACTCTGGATCCGGGCACGGGAAAGATCGAAACCGGTCCCGGCATCGAAGGCACCCAGGTTTCCCGCGAGGATGTGGCAACCGTGGCCGCAGCCGTACTGGACCGCCCGGAAACGATCGGTCAGACAATTGAGTTCAACAACGGTTCGGTGCCTGTGGATGCTGCCCTCGACGGATTGAAGGGCGAAAAAGCATGAGCCTCGTTGTCGTCGCCACCATGTTTCCCAAGCCGGAATTCCGCGATGAGGTTCTCCAGTCGCTGGAAGAAGTAATTGGCCGGGTGCATGCCGAAGATGCGGGCTGCCTGAAGTACAGCCTCGCCGAAGGCCCGGACCGTCTGGTCATGATCGAGAAGTGGGCCAGCCAGGACGATCTGCAGGCACACTCGGCCAGCCCGGCGTTCCAAGCCCTCACTGCCGCCCTCGAGGGCAAGATGGCAGCCGACATGGACGTGCAGATCCTGCAGCCGCATCCTGCCGGAACGGCTGAGCAGGGGCAGATCTAGGCTGACTGGTCCGGACAGGCATATCTAAGACCTGTCCGGTCCGAGCGGGCCTGGCTGGGCGGGCCTGGCTGGGCGTGCCTGGCGGGCCTGGCTGGGCGGGCCTGGTCCGAGCGGGCCAGGCTGGGCCGGCTGGCTGGGCGGGCAGAGCTGAGGAGTTCGACATGGAAATCTCACCCTTCGAGCCGGAGCGGAAAGCAGAAATCCTCTCACTGTCGGTCCGGTCCTGGGAGCCGGTCTTCTCGCAGCTGCGGAAGACTGTTCCCGGCTTTGTGTACGACTCCTTCTACCCCAATGGGTGGCTGGAGCGGCAGCTTGCCGACCTTTCACTGATCCTTGACAATGAGCCCGGGAATGTCCGGGTCGCCGTCGATGGAGACGAGGCAATTGGGTGGGTGTGCGTGAGGCTGCACCCCGAGGATCGGATGGGTGAAATCTACGTCCTGGCTGTCGATCCTTCCCACCAACGACAAGGTGTCGCCCGGGCACTCATGGACCACGCGTTTCAGGAGATTCGGACCGCAGGCATGGATATGGTCATGGTTGAAACCGGAGATGATCCGGGGCACGCAGCTTCCCGTGCCACCTATGAGGCAGCCGGGTTCGAGCGGTGGCCGGTGGTGCGTTATTTCAAGGATCTGCGGACCGTCCCTTCCTTCCGGCCCGCTCAGGAGTAAGGCATGAAGCTTCGAATGTCTCCTGCGTTTCCATGCTTCTCGCGGTGCCGTGCAGGGCTGTGAATTCCATAGGTAGCGGCTTCAAAAAGACGGGTATCCGGCCAGCGATATTTGGGCCCTTTAAGGCCTGTTTTGGACTCTTTGCGAGCCGGAAATGTCAGAGGTGGGTGAAAGTCTTGAGACATGGATCAGAACGGATCTTCGACCGGGACTCCCGGTGCCGACGGCACCGGCGTTGAGGCTGCGGCGCGCACCCGGTTCGTCTATATAGCCGACCCGGGTGTTGCCGAAGCGGGGGTGGGGCCCGGCATGGAGGCCGGGGAAGTTTCCGGCGTGGAAGGCGGGAGAGTTTCTGGCTTCGCGGATCGGGGCGGCTGCCCGGATGGGTTTACCGGGTCTTTGGTCCTGCAGAATGTGCAGTCCCTTACCGAGGAGCAAACCGGTGACACACTCGTCCGGGTGGATCAGCTGATCCGGTGGGCTCAGGCCCAGCAGGCCAGGCTCCTGGCCCGGCTGCAGGACATCTATCAGGACGGGGCCTTCGTTGTCACCGGCAAGCTCGACCCCGGCCTGGCGTTCAGCCTCGCCGCGGAGGAAGCCGCGACCATTCTGGGAGTGCCCACCGGTACGGGAAAGGCGTTGATGAGTCAGGCCGGTGATCTCTGCACCAGGAACACGGCCACACTGCAGGCGTTGGAGTCCGGGCAGATCAGTTACGGGCACGCGGAGACCTTGGTGGAGCAGTGTGCGGGCGTGGTACCGGCGGAGCTGCCCGGGTTCGAAGCCGAGCTGCTGGGGATGGCTGCGGGCCAGACCAGAACCCAGTTCCGGGTGAAGGCGCAGCGGCTGCGGGAGCAGTACTATCCGGAAACCATCGTTCAGCGGCAGTTGACGGCGTTTGAGCAGCGGACGGTGTGGGTGCGTCCGGAGCCGGACGGGATGTCCTGGCTCTCGGCGTTACTGCCGGCCGAGAAAGCCCAAGCCATCTTCACTCAGCTCAGTGTTGCGGCCCGGGGTGAGCAGGCCGCCGGGGACACGCGCACGGTGGATCAGTTGCGCACGGACATTCTGACGGACTTACTCGGCGGCCACGACCATGAATGCCGGGACGAGTGCAGCAACGGTGGTGGCGGCCGTGGCAAAGGCAGCAAAGGTAGCCGTGGTGGACGCAACGCAGGTGGCGCAGGCGCGGGAGCAAAGAGGGGCAAGGGCCGTCGCAAGGGTTCCGGCTCCGGCAGAGAAGCCAGCAGCGGAGCTAAGGGTTCCGGTTCCGGCAAGGGGGCCGGGTCCTGCCGGATTGGCCATGGTCCCCGGGCGCGGACGGAGATTCTGGTGGTGATCAACGCTGAAACCCTCTTCGGGGCCGATGATCAGCCGGCGGAACTGAACGGGTACGGGCCCATCAGTCCCGTAACGGCCCGGCGGATGGCTCGGGAAGCGGCGAAATGGACACCGGTGGAACGCGACCCCGAAACCGAGGAGATCCTGCGGGTCGGAAAACGGCGGAAGGTTCCCGACGGATTAAAGCGGGTTCTGCGGGTGCGGGACGGGACGTGCCGGTTCCCGGGGTGCCGGACCAATGCGGTGATTTCCGAGATCGACCACACCAAGCCCTGGGCTCAGGGCGGGCTCACGGATCATGACAATTTGGAGCATTTGTGCCGGCGGCATCACATGTTCAAATCCGAAGGGTTCTGGAAGGCCCGGCAGCCTCGTCCCGGCGTGATCGAGTGGACCTCGCCGGGCGGCAGGTGTTACCGCACGGAACCGGATCTCACCCTGTCACCGGAAACGTCACCGGAAACCTGTGAAGATGACTCGGTCCACTTGCGACGGGACATCGAACTGGTTCCTTTGTCTGATGCCGAACCGGGCGACTACGGAGACAACCCGCCGCCCTTCTAGCCGGGACGCTGCACGTCTACTCGGCAGGTTCCTGGAAATTCTCAGCAGGATCCTGAAAGTCGCCGGCATCCCGGCGAAAGCGGGTCAGGATGTCGATGAGCGTTGCCAGATCGTCGGCAGCAAAGCCGGGATGGACGAACACCTCGCTGTTGAGAGCCGCAGCGGCAAGGGGAACCAGTTTCCGGCCTGCCGGCGTGATCTCGACAAGAACGGTGCGGCCATCAGATGGATGCCGGCGGCGACCGGCAAGGCCTGCCTGTTCCAAACGGTCCACCGCGTTGGTAACCGATGTGGGGTGCACCTGCAGCCGGGCACCGGCCTTGGCCATGGGCAAAGCGCCGCTGCCCGTAAAACTCAAGAGCGCAAGAAGCTCAAACCGTGCGAAGGTCAGACCAAAGGGTTTCAGCACATTCTCCACCCGGGTCAGCAGGATCTGGTGCGTCCGCATCACCGCAGTAACTGCCGTCATTCCCTCTGCAGCCTTTTCCCAGCCGTGTTCTTCCCAGTGTCTGCGGGCCTCGGCGATGGGATCCCGCGGCAAGGGATGGGGCAGGGGCTTCTGATCGGTTGGTTTGCGGGAATCGTCCGCAGCAGATTCCCGCCCGGACATCACCGGCGCAGCTCCGGAAATTCGTCATCCCGGTACTCCACACCGGCGCGTTCGGCACGTCGGGCGGGGTCGGCGTCGTTCTCCAGCGCCCGCAGCTGCACCCGGCGGATCTTTCCGGACATGGTCTTGGGCAAGTCGTGGAATTCCAGCCGCCGCACCCGCAGGTACGGCGCCAGATGTTCCCGCGCGTAGGACAGGATCGACAGTGCAGTCTCCCGATTCGGTTCCCACCCCTCGGCAAGGGCGACATAGGCTTTGGGCACCGCCAGTCGCAACTCATCCGGTGCAGGCACGACGGCGGCCTCAGCCACAGCCGGATGTTCAATGAGGACGCTCTCGAGTTCGAACGGACTGACCTTGTAGTCGGAAGCCTTGAAGACATCGTCGGTGCGGCCGATGTACGTGATGTACCCGCCGGCGTCACGGACAGCCATATCACCGGTGTGAAAGTAACCGCCGTCCATGGCTTCCTCGGTACGTACCGGATCACCGTGGTAACCGGTCATCAGGTTCAGCGGCCGACGCGCCAGATCAAGGCAGATCTCGCCCTCGTCCGCCGGCAGGCCGGTCGCCGGATCGATGATGACCACCGGAACTCCGGGCAGCGGACGGCCCATGGATCCGGGGTGCAGGTCGGCACCCGGGGTATTGCCCACGAGCGCCGTCGTTTCGGTCTGGCCGAAACCGTCCCGGATGGACAGCCCCCACGCGGACTGGACCCGGGAGATCACTTCCGGATTGAGCGGTTCGCCGGCACCGATCAGCTCCCGCAGCTGTGCCGGACGTTCGCCGAGGCTGGCCTGAATCATCATCCGCCACACGGTCGGCGGTGCGCACAGGCTCGTCACTTCCGCCCGGTGCATCTGTTCCAGCAACGCTTCGGGACGGAAGCGCGTGTAGTTGTGGATGAACACAGTCGCCTCGGCATTCCACGGAGCGAAGAAGCTGCTCCACGCGTGCTTGGCCCAGCCCGGAGAACTGATGTTCAGGTGGACGTCTCCGGGCTGCAGGCCCAGGAAGTACATCGTGGACAGGTGCCCCACCGGATAGGAGACCTGCGTGTGCTCCACCAGCTTGGGTCGGCTGGTGGTACCTGACGTGAAGTAGAACAGCAGCGGATCATCGGCATCAGTGATTGTTTGCAGCTGCACCGGTGAAGCCGCATAGGCCTTCCCGTAGTCCAGCCAGTCGCTTTCTTCCTGAAGTCCTGCGCCCACCAGGATCTTTCCGTAGTCGCCGGGAACGGCGTCAAACTTTCCGGCGTCGGCGGCATTGGCAATCACCCACCGAGCACCGCCGCGGGAGATCCGGTCGGCCAGGTCGGCGCTTCCGGCGGCAGAAGCGGTGGGCATGATGACAGCCCCCAGCTTCATGGCAGCCAGCATGGTTTCCCAGAGCTCCACCTGGTTGCCGAGCATCAGCATCACCGGATCCCCTCGGCCCACCCCCTGGGCCGCCAGCCAGGCAGCAACCTGGTCGGAACGGTGCACCATGTCGTCGAAGCTGTACTTCTGCTCCGATCCGTCCTCTTCGACGATCCACAGCGCGCACGCACTGTTCCCCCGTGCCATCGCATCAAAGTAGTCAATGGCCCAGTTAAAAGGACCGTCCAGTTGAGGCCAGACGAAGGTCTCGACAGCCTTTTCGTAGCTGCCGGCAAGGGTGAGCAGCTCATCGCGAGCGGCGCGGAACAAATTGGTGGCACTGTTCGAATTCATCGTTCCTCTTTCGGGACACGGTCGTTACCGGCGGGTTCATCCCGGGCGGAGTCAGCAACGGCGGAGTCAGCACGGGCGGAGTCTTTACGGGCGGAGTCTTTCCAGGTGGGGCCGGTCCAGCTGAAGACAGGATCTTCCTTCGCCAAAAACGCACGAACCCCGATGGCGGGATCCGGCGAAGCGGCCATTTCCTGCTGCCAGCGGTTGCTGGCCTGCTCCAGGGCACGCCGGCTGCGTGAGGCCGGCTCGCCGGCAGCACCAGCCTCGCCGGCAGCACCAGTCTCGCCGGCAGCACCAGTCTCGCCGGCAGTTCCAGCCTCAACTGACGCCCCGTTCTCGGCTGACGTCCCGGCCCCGCCGGCAGCAATAATGTCCACGAGTTCCTTCATGGCCTGCAGCGAGAGCTGGGAACGGCCGGCCAGACGGTGGGCGAAGGACGCAACATCGGTCCAGAAGTCGGCCTGCGGAATAACCCGTTCAACCAGCCCCAGGCGCAGCGCCTGTTCAGCCGGAACAAAATCCCCGCTGAACAGCAGATACTTCGCGACCCCGGGTCCGGCGAGACGGACCAGCCGTTCAATGCCGGACAGCGGATACACGATGCCGATCTTGGCCGGAGTGATCCCGAAGACGGCGCGGTCGGAGGCGAGCCGGAAATCGCAGGCTCCGGCCACCTGCCAGGCGCCGCCCAGGCAATAACCGTCGACGGCGGCAACCACCGGCTTGGGGAAGGCGGCAATCGCTTCCTCCCCGGCCGTGACGTGGCCGCCGTCGTGCAGTCCGTTGTCCGGATTGTGCAGGATGGCCCGCAAATCGCTGATGTCCGCCCCGGCGGAAAAGTCCTCGCCCTCTCCGCGGATGACGACCACCCTAACGCCGTCGTCGTGCTCCAGCGGAGCGAGGACGACGGCGAAGTCCCGCCACATGTCAGCGGTCAGGGTGTTGCGCCGCGCGGGATTGGCCAGCCAAACCGTCGCCACCGGGCCGTCCCGTGTGACCCGCAGGGTCCCCTTGCTCATCAGAACCTCAGCCGCGCAGCTTGACGTTGATTTGCTTCGTCTGGGTAAACCCGGCCAGCATGCCTTCCAGCGACACCTCGCGGCCAATGCCGCTTTGCTTGTAGCCGCCGTAGGACTGGCCCACCATCTGGCCGCCGCCCTGATTAACCTGCACCCAGCCGGCCTCGACCCGGTGCGCGGTGTTCAGCGCGTTGTCCAGGTTGTGCGACCAGACGTAGGCGGCCAGTCCGTAGTGCGACTCGTTGGCCATGCGGATGACGTCCTCGGTGTCCCGCCACGGAATGGCGACCAGCACCGGGCCGAAAATTTCCTCCTGGGCCAGGCGGAAATCGTTGCGTCCGCCGCCGAAGACCGTGGGCAGGTGGAAGTAGCCCTCGGTAAGCGGGCCCTCGTCCGGAACGGAGCCGCCCAGGATGGTGGCCATGGAACCGCGGCCTTCCTCCAGGTAGCCGCTGATCGAGGAGAACTGGCTGTTGTTGATGACGGCACCCATGTCGGTGGCCTCATCCAGCGGATCCCCCACGGTCAGCGCGCCGAGTTTGGCCGACAGCCGTTCCAGGACCTCGTCGTAAATGTCTTCATGCAGGAACAGACGGGATCCGGCGGTGCAGCTCTGGCCCTGGCGGGTGAACCGGGAGGCGAGCAGCAGCCCGTCGATCAGGTCCTCGTCCACGGCATCCGGAAAAACGATGGAGGGGTTTTTGCCGCCCAGCTCCAGGGAGACATGGGCGAGCCGCTCCCCTGCGGTGCGGGCGACGCCGCGGCCCACTTCGGTGGATCCGGTGAAGGACACCTTGTCGACGCCGGGGTGCTCGGCCAGCGCAGCACCGATGATGCTCCCCCGCCCGGTCAGGGCGTTGACCGTGCCCGGAGGCAGGTGCCGGGCACAGATTTCGGCCAGCAGCAGGATGGTCAGCGGCGCGTCGTCGGCCGCCTTCAGAATCACTGTGTTGCCCGCCGCCAGGGCTGCCGGGAGCTTGAATCCCGCAATCATCAGCGGGGAATTCCACGGCAGGATGCAGGCGACGACGCCGAGCGGCTCCAGCCGCGTGTACTGCAGCTGGCCCTCACCGGCGGGCAGTGTCACACCCTTGACTTCACCGGCGATGCCGGCGAAGTAGCGGAACAAGGCGACCAGGGTGGTCACTTCCGGGCGGGCCTGGGTGCGCAGGGCGTTGCCGGTATCCAGGGCGGTGAGCCGCGCAAAGTCCTCGGCCCGGGCCTCAATGTCATCGGCGATGAGGGACAGTGCCCGGGAACGGACGGTGAAATGGGCGCTGCGCCAGCCCGGGAAGGCTTCCCGGGCAGCGGCGACAGCGCGGTCCACGTCTTCGGGACCGGCCGCCGGCACCCGGGCGATGACGGTTTCCCGTCGGGCCGGATTCAGCACCTCACGCCACTGCCCGGAGGCGGCCTCGACCGGTGCGCCGCCGATCCACATCGGCTGGTCGAAGCCGGACAGGAACGAGCTGTAGTCGGAGCTGTCCGAGGTGCCGGCGGTGCTGCGTCCGGAGTCCGACGGAAGGTTGAGCTGGGTCATGATGCCTCGTTTTCTCGGGTCGTGCTGGGCCGGTGGTGCTGGGCGGGTAGTGCTGAGCTGGTCGTGCCGGGCTGGTCGTGCTGGGCTGGTCGTGCCGGGCTTCTCGTGCTGGAACGGATGCTCCTCAGCGGTGCTGGAAATCCGGTTTCCGCTTCTCGATGAAGGCCGCCATGCCTTCCTTCTGGTCTTCCAGGCCGAAGACCGAATGGAACACCCGCCGCTCGAGCCGGATGCCCGAATCCAGGGTGGTCTCAAACGCAGCGTTGACCAGTTCCTTGCCGAGCATGGCGACGGGAGCCGACATCGACGCAATGGTCTCGGCGGTGGAACGGGCGTCGTCGAGCAGCTCGGCGGCGGGCACCACACGGGCCACCATTCCGGACCGCTCGGCCTCGTCGGCGCCGATGGTCCGGCCGGTGAGGATCATTTCCATGGCCTTGGCCTTGCCCACTGCGCGGGTCAGGCGCTGCGAGCCGCCAATCCCGGGGATGACGCCCAGCTTGATTTCGGGCTGGCCAAACGTGGCGGTGTCAGCGGCGATGATGAAGTCGCACAGCAGTGCCAGTTCGCAGCCGCCTCCGAGGGCATGGCCGGCGACGGCGGCAATCACCGGGGTGCGGACGGCGGCAAGGGTGTCCCAGCCGCGGAACCAGTTCCCCAGGTACATGTCCATGTAGCTTTTTTCGGACATTTCCTTGATGTCGGCGCCGGCAGCGAAAGCCCGCTCGGATCCGGTGATGATGATGGCGCCGATGCCCGGGTCATCGTCGAGCTCCGTCGCCGCCGAGACCACATCCTGCATCAGCCCGTAGTTCAGGGCGTTCAGGGCCTTGGGTCGGTTCAGGGTAATGATGCCAACCCGCCCGTTGCGCTCCAGGAGGATGTTCTCGTACTCGCTCATACTGCTCCGCTCTGTTCCGCCGGCGACTGTCCGGCCGCCGGTGTGTGCTGGTTCACTTCAGTATTGCTTTCCGCGCCGGATGAAGCGGCACGGATGACGTTGATGACGGCGGAAAAGTCCTGCCCACCGCCACCGGACGCCGCAAGATCCCGGTAGATTTCTCCGGCCCGCCGGCCCAGTTCGGCGCGCACTCCGGTGGAATCCAGCGCGTCGGCGGCCAGACCCAGGTCCTTGGCCATCAGGGCAGCGGCGAATCCGGGCTGGTAATCCCGGTTCGCGGGGCTGGCCGGCACCGGGCCGGGAACCGGACAGTTGGTGGTCAGCGCCCAGCACTGGCCGGAGGCGGCCGACGCGACGTCGAACAGCGCCTCATGCGTCAGGCCAAGTTCCTCCCCGAGGACAAAGGCCTCGCTGACGGCAATCATTGACACACCCAGGATCATGTTGTTGCAGATTTTTGCCGCCTGGCCGGCTCCGGGATCGCCGCAGTGCACGACGCGGCCGCCCATGACATTGAGCAGGGGAAGGGCTGCAGCGAAGTCGGCTGCCGCTCCGCCGACCATGAAGGTCAGGGTTCCCGCCTCGGCGCCGACCACTCCGCCGGATACCGGTGCGTCGAGGCCGCGGTGGCCCATTTCCAACATCAGGGCGTGGGCGGTGTGGGCATCGTCCACTGAAATCGTGGAGCACTCCAGGAATAGGGCGTCGGCGGGGGCCGCTGCGAGCAGGCCCAGGCTGTCGCCGTCGCCGGACAGCGCGTTGAGCACATGCTGACCGGTGGGCAGCATCGTGATGACGACGTCGGCTCCGGCCGCTGCCTGATCAGCCGTGGCTGCCATTCGGATACCGTTCGCGACGGCGCGTTCCGCTGCGGCAGGCACCGGGTCGTAGCCGGTGACCGGGTAGCCAGCGGTTACCAGGTTGGCGGCCATGGGACCGCCCATGTTGCCCAGCCCGATGAATCCGATCCGGGTCTCGTGTTCTCCGGTCATTTCTGCTCCGAACTGGCAGTGAAGAGGCTCCCCTGGCCGGCCAGCGGCTCAAAGTAGGCATCCACGTCGGCCTGCCGAACCTCCTGCAGAGTGGCGGGCTGCCAGCGCGGCTCGCGGTCCTTGTCAATGACCTGCGCGCGGACGCCCTCGGCGAAGTCAGGCGCGGCAAGCGCATGAAGGGACACCCGGTACTCCTGCTCCAGTACGGTGGCCAGGTCGGGAAGCTCCCGTGCCCGGCGCAGCGACTGCAGCGTCACCTTCAGCGCGGACGGGGACTTGGCGAGGACGACGGCGGCGGCACGGTTCGCGGCCTCATCCTCCGAACGGAGCAGGGCATCCACGATGGTCTCGACGTCGTCGTGCCCGTAGCAGGCGTCTATCCACTGCTGCTCGGCGGCGAGCGGTGCTTCCGGTGCCTGCTGTGCGAAATCCTGCAGGACCTCCTCGGCCGGCTTTTCCGCGAGCGCGGCCGTCAGGTCCTCCAGCCGGCTGCTGTCCATGTAGATGTCGGCCAGCCCCAGGAGCAGGGCATCCGGGCCGGTCATGGTCGCTGCGGTGAGGGCTGCATGAGTGCCCAGCTCACCGGGCGCACGGGACAGCAGATAGGTGCCGCCGACGTCGGGAACAAAGCCGATGCCCGTTTCGGGCATGCCCACCTTGGTGCGCTCGGTGACCACCCGGTAACGGCCGTGGGCGGAGACGCCGACGCCGCCGCCCAGGACGATCCCGTCCATCAGCGCCACATAGGGTTTGGGATAGTTGCTGATCCGCGCGTTGAGTTCGTACTCCTCGGCCCAGAACCGGGCCGATTCCGCTCCGCCGTTGCCCGCGTCCCGGTAGATGGCCACGATGTCTCCCCCGGCACACAGCCCGCGCTCCCCCGCGCCGGACAGCAGGACGGTGGCCACGCCGTCGTCGTGCTCCCACTCGTCCAGGGCGCTGCGGATCAGGGAGACCATGGTGGCGGTCAGCGCGTTGATGGCCCGGGGCCGGTTCAGGATAATCCGGCCCAGGTGTCCGCTGCGTTCGATGCGGACCTCCGGCTCGGCAATTTCAGTGGGTACGGGGGTTTGGGCAGGTACGGGGGTTTCGGTCATTTCAGGCCTCCGCCAGCGTCCGGCCAACAATTAGCTGCATGATTTCGTTGGAGCCTTCCAGTATTTGATGGACCCGCAGGTCCCGGACAATCTTTTCCAGGCCGTATTCCGAGAGGTAGCCGTAGCCGCCGTGCAGCTGCAGCGCGTCATTGGCCACAGCGAACGCATTGTCGGTTGCCACCCGCTTGGCAATGGCGCAAAGCGTAACGACGTCGGGAGCGCCGCGGTCCAGCGCATCAGCGGCGCGCCACAGCATGGTGCGTGCGGTTTGGAGCTTCATTTCCATGTCCGCCAGCCGGAACAGCAGCGAGGACTGCTCGATGAGCGGCTTGCCGAAGGCACTGCGTTCCTTCAGGTACGCCACGGTCTTGTCCAGGGCTGTCTGCGCCCCGCCCAGGGAGCAGGCCCCCATGTTCAGGCGCCCGCCGTTCAGTCCCTTCATCGCGATGCCAAACCCGGCTCCCTCCTCGCCCAGCCGGTTGGCCACGGGAACCCGCAGGTCGGTGAAGATCACCTGGCCGGTGGGTTGCGCGTTCCAGCCCATTTTGCGTTCCGCGGGGCCGAAGGACAGGCCCGGGGTGTCGGCCGGAACAACTATGGCGCTGATGCCGCGCGGGCCGGTGCCGCTGGTGCGCGCCATTACGATGTAGTAGCTGGAGGCACCGGCTCCCGAGATGAACTGTTTGACGCCGTTGAGCACGTAGTGGTCGCCGTCGCGTTCCGCCCGGGTGGTCAGGGCCGCTGCATCGGAGCCCGCCCCCGGTTCCGTCAGGCAGTAGCTGCCCAGCGCCTGCATGGACGCGAGCTCCGGAACCCAGCGGGCGCGCTGTTCATCGTTGCCAAAGGTGTCGATCATCCAGGCCACCATGTTGTGGATGGAGATGTAGGCGGCAATGGAGGGATCAGCTTTGGAAAGCTCCTCGAAAATCACCACCGCATCGGTCCGCGAAAGACCCGATCCGCCGTGCTCCTCGGAGGCATAAATTCCACCCATGCCGAGCTCTCCGGCCTGGGCAAGGACGTCGACGGGAAAGTGCTTGGTCTCATCCCATTTGGCGGCGTTGGGGGCGAGGGCATCCGCGGCAAAATTCCGCACCATGTCCCTGATTGCCTGTTGATCCGCTGTGAGTTCGAACATGCCCTGCCCTTCATTGGTACCGTGGACGCCCAATTTACTTGGACTACCTAGTAATTACTAGGGGCATGTTCGGAGAGATTTTATTCCCTCCGGGTCACGGGGCTTCACTGCTCTTCACGCGGCGCCACATTCTTTGCCGGGCTCCGGCCCGGGGCACTAGCGTTGATGGACTGCAGGCGCCTTCCACTTCCGCCTGCTGCGCCGCACCTTTCGTGCCCCACTTCTTCTCCCACCCCGGAAGGGGAATACTGCCATGCTTATTTCCGGCCTGTTCATCGGCATTGCCCTGGGCTTTGTGATGCAGCGCGGACGCTTTTGCGTCACCGGCGCCTTCCGCGACATCTGGGTCACGCGCAACACCCGCTGGCTGACCGCCTTCATGGTGGTCGTTGCAGTGCAGAGCATCGGCGTGTTCGCCCTCGATGCCGCCGGCGTCATCTCACTGGATTCCGGGCCCTTCCCGTGGCTTGCCACCATTGTGGGCGGCTTCATCTTCGGTTACGCCATCGTGCTGGCCGGCGGCTGCGCAACGGGTACGTATTACCGTGCCGGCGAAGGCCTGGTGGGCAGCTGGCTGGCCCTGATCACGTATGCCCTGTTTGCCGCCGTGATGAAGACGGGCCCGCTGGCAGGATTCACGACCTCGATGCGGTCGGTCACCGTGGAGCAGAGCAACTTCTATTCCGTGCTGAATGTCTCCCCCTGGGTCTTGGTGGCCCTTCTCACGGGCGCCGTCGCCCTGGCCGTCCGCCATCACTTGAAAAAGCCGAAGTTCAAGATGGCAACCCCTCCGGCGTCGAAGAGCGGTCTGGCACACCTGCTGTTCGAGAAGCCGTGGAATGCCTTCGCCACGGCACTGGTCATCGGGCTGATCGCGATCGCCGCCTGGCCGCTGAGCTGGGCCACCGGCCGCGAAGCAGGCCTGGGCATCACCACCCCGTCCTCGAACCTGGTCAATTACCTCGTGACCGGCGACCCCGAACTGGTGGACTGGGGCGTCTTCCTGGTTCTCGGAATCCTGGTGGGCTCCTTCATCGCGGCCAAGGGCAGCGGTGAATTCCGGATCCGCGTTCCGGACGCCAACACCGTGCTCAAGAGCCTGGGCGGCGGCGCAATGATGGGTGTCGGCGCTGCACTGGCCGGCGGCTGCACCATCGGCAACGCGATGGTCGAGACCGCACAGTTCAGCTTCCAGGGCTGGACGGCCCTGGTCTGCATGATCCTGGGCACCGGCCTCGCTGCACGGCTCACCATCATGAAGCGCCGGCCGGCGGCCAATCGAACACCTTCTCCCGTTCCAACCACCGTTTCCTCCTGAAAGGAAGAACATCAACATGGCACAAGTAACCCTCGAAACCAACGGTCAGGTCTGCCCCTTTCCCCTGGTCGAAGCCAAGGACGCAATGACCACCCTGGCCACCGGCGATGAGCTGGTCATCCACTTTGACTGCACGCAGGCCACTGACGCCATCCCGCGCTGGGCAGCCGAAAGCGGCTACCCGGTCACCGACTTCTCCAAGATCGGCCCGGCGGAGTGGTCCATCACGGTGCAGAAGGCCTAAGGACCGCCAAAACGCACTCCGGCAGATCTTTTCCGGCGCCACCTCGGTGCGGCAGATTGTGGGCCAACAGGTCCGCAGCCGCACCGGGTGTGCGCAGCGGGAAGCATTCAACTCCGGGGGTCCAGTGTCAGCTTTTCCATTTCCATCGCCGCCAGCCCGCGAGTCCCGCAGCCTCCCTCGATGACCTGCCGCGGCGCACCGCACATCGTTTTCCGGACCGCACCCCCGTAGTGGACGGCGGCACCCGCCTCACCTTCGGCGAATTCGAACAGGCTGTCGCCGCAGCTGCCTCGGCGCTCTCCACTCACGGCGCCTCCCCCGGCGACCGGCTGGCCCTGCCAGCGGCTGCCTGCCACAGGTGCATCGCCGCATAGGAACGCCACGGAGCCCAGTCCGCGGCACGGGCGGCCAGCGCGCGGTGGGCCGCTGCCTTCGATCCGCCCGCATCGAGCAGGCCGGTGGCTTTCGCACCGGCGATGAGAGCAACGTCCCCCACCAGCCACGCGTCGGGATCTCCGAGTACCCGCATGGCGATGTAGGCGGCAGTCCAGGGGCCGATTCCCGGACGGGACACCAGTTGGGCACGCAGAACTTCCGGATCGGCCCCCACCTGCACGTCCAGCTCTCCGGCGGCCAGGGCACTCGCCGCTGCGAGGACGGCGCGAACGGCCCGCCCGGGAAGCCGCAGCGGACGGTCCGGGTCAAGGTCCGCTCCGGGAACAGGCTCGGGCACCGCTGCCGCAATTTCCGCCGGCGCGGGGAACAGCCGGATCAGGTCCGGAATCGCAGAGCTGTAGGGCGACCCGGCCAATGCCGCAAGCCGGCTGAGGTGGGTGCGGGCGGCGGCCACCGAGATTTGCTGGCCGACGAGCGCCCGCACGACGAGCTCCTGCGGATCCACAGCCCCGGGGACTCTGATGCCCGGGGTGCTGGCAACCAGCGCGGCAAGCGCGGGGTCCCCCGCCAGTGCGGCGTCGACGGCGGCCGGGTCTGCGTCGAGGTCCAGCAAACGGCGCACCCGGGCCACCGCGGGTACGACGTCGGCGGGCGATGTGAGCTCCAGGCGCACCCGCAGCCTCCAGCCGGCAGCGGATGTCTTTATTGCGATGAGGTCAATGGCTCCGGGGCCCTGCGGAAGCGCGAGTGTCCGGGCATACCGCAACTGCCTGGGGTCCGTGAGGTCGGCCGTCTCCACCCCCTGAACCGCGCGCACCGCAAGGAACCGGAAAATCCCCGGCGCGTCAAACGGCTGGCGCACCGGCAGATCCAGGTCGAGGTGCACACGTTCACGAGGGCCGGCGTCCGGCTCCGGCCGGGTGCCCGGCGCCTGCTGGGTGCCCGGCGCCTGCCGGGTGCCCGGCGCCGTTCTGCGGGAACGGCGGAACCGGGTGCGCAGCTCACCCGGCCGTGCAGCAAACACGTTCTGCACGGTCTCATTAAACTGCCGCACCGAACCGAAGCCCGCTGCGAACGCCACCTGTGACATCGGCAGTTCGCTGTCCACCAGCAGCGATCGGGCTGTTTGGGCCCGCCCTGCACGGGCCAGCGCCAGCGGTCCGGCACCAAGCTCCGCCACCAACAGCCGGTGGATGTGCCGGGGTGTGCAGCCAAGGCGTGCAGCCAAACCGGGAACACCTTCCCGGTCCACGACGCCGTCTGTTATCAGACGCATGGCCCTGCCGGCCGCGTCGCGTCGGAGGTTCCACTCCGGAGAACCCGGAGCCGCGTCCGGCAGGCACCGCTTGCAGGCCCGGAACCCGGCCCCGTGCGCCGCCGCGGAGGTCAGATAGAACGTGACGTTTTTCGGTTTCGGAGTGCGCGCCGGGCACGAGGGCCTGCAATAGATGCCCGTGGAGGACACGGCGGTGAAGAACTGGCCGTCGAAGCGGGTATCGCGCGCATCGATGGCGCGGTAACGCTGGGCGAAGAGCGGATCGCCCGGGGTGCATGCTGGTCCGCCGAACGAGTCTGGTCCGGAACGCTTCGGCCTCAAGTCGGTGATCACAGCTCCAGTACAGCATCCCCGGGCCAACATAACCGGCGGTTTTCGGACGTCACCCGTTTCCGCTTCCCCCGGTGATGCTCCGCCCCGTACGTGAACTCTCGCGGCAGGGCAGGTCGGCCCTCGCCGATTTGCCGACTAAGGTAAGTGATCTGCATTACATCCACTACCTCTAGGAGAACCCATGGCAGACGCAGCACGGCTATTTGACGGGCACCGCATCGTGTTCGCAGGCGACAGCGTCACCGACTGCGACCGGCTGGCTGGTGTCGGCGGAGGACTGGGTGACGGCTATGTCCGCCTGCTGGCCGAGAGTGCCTCCCTGGCCGGAGCCGCCGTCGTCAACCGGGGTGTCGGAGGAGACCGCATCGAGGATCTCGCCCGGCGCTGGGATGCCGAGGTACTGGCTGAAACTCCGCAGGTGGTGTCGGTCATGATCGGCATTAACGACACCTGGCGCCGCTACGATGCCGGCCAGAAGACAGATGAGGCGACTTTCCTGGCCAGGTACCGGGCTTTGCTGGAGCGGCTGGCGCCTGACGCCGTCGTCGTCCTCATGGAGCCGTTCCTGCTGCCGGTGACTGCTGAGCAGCAGACCTGGCGGCAGGATCTGGATCCCAAGATCGCGGCCGTCCGGCGTCTGGCCAAGGAGTTCGGGGCCGTCCTCGTCCGGACGGACGAGGTCCTGAACTCGCTTGTTGCAGCGGGTGCCGCACCCGAATCCCTGGCCGACGACGGCGTCCATCCCACGGCACAGGGCCATGCGGCCATCGCTGAAGCATGGCTGGATGCGGTGTGCGTCAAACTCTAGAAACCGCCGGCTATGCAGGTCCGCCGTTTTCACTTTTCCGTTCCGTTCCAGCCCTGAGGATCTCATGAACATCGCGTTTCCGTTGGCCGGACGGACCGCCGTCATCACGGGCGTTAGCCGCCGGCAGGGCATCGGCTTTGCCGTCGCCTCCCGACTGGCACAGATGGGTGCAAACCTGTTCCTGGCACACTATTCCCCGCACGATGTTGAGCAGCCCTGGGGTGCCGACCCGATTGCCGACGTCGTCGGCGCCCTGCGGTCCCAGCTGACGGACGGTGCGCGGCTGGCTCACGAGAGCATCGATTTGGCGGAGGCCGACGGCGCCGGGCAGCTGATCGAAAAGGCTGTGTCCGAGCTGGGGCATCTGGACATTCTGATCTGCAACCATGCCCGCAGCGGCAGCGATGGACCGCTGGAGGAAATGACCGCGGAGAAGCTGGATGGCCATTGGCAGGTCAATGCCCGCTCAACGCTCCTGGCCACGCGCGCTTTCGCCGAGCAGCACGACGGACGGATCGGCGGCCGAGTCATCTGGATGACCTCCGGGCAGGTCAACGGCGGGGTGATGGAAAACGAAATTGCCTATGCCACGTCGAAGGCCGCCCTTGCCGGGATCACGCCGTCAGTGGCAGCGGATCTTGTCCGCCGCGGCATCATCCTGAATACCGTGAACCCGGGTCCGGTGAATACCGGCTATCTGGACATTGATACTGCCGACCGTCCGCCTGAAGTTCTACAAGAGGTGCTTTCCCGCTTTCCGGGCGGCCGATTCGGAGAGCCCGATGATCCTGCCCGCCTGATCGCCTGGCTCGTCAGCGACGAGGGCCGCTGGATGATCGGACAGGTGCTGAGCACCGATGGCGGGTTCCGCTGAGCCGGCTGGCTGACTGAGGCGGGCTGCCTGAGGCGGGCAGGAGATTCCACCGATCGCAACGGCGGCGGGGCGGCGAGACTTACAGCTAGAAGGGTGGCGGGTTGTCTCCGTAGTCATCCGGATCGTCTGGGATGGACGGAGCTTTGTCGTCCGGATTCACCGTACTGTTGATCTGCTCGTCCTGAGGCCGCAAGCTGTCGTCGCCTGTAGTTGTCGATGCCAGGGTGAGGTCCGGTTCGGTCCGGTACCTTCGGCCACCGGGTGAGGTCCACTCAATCACCCCGGGGCTGGGTTGCCGGGCTTTCCAGAACCCTTCGGTTTTGAACATGTGATGCCGCCGGCACAAATGCTCCAGATTGTCATGATCCGTCGGCCCGCCCTGCGCCCACGGTTTGGTGTGGTCGATCTCGGAAATCACCGCATTGGTCCGGCACCCCGGGAAGCGGCACGTTCCGTCCCGCACCCGCAGAACCCGCTTCAATCCGTCGGGGACCTTCCGTCGTTTTCCGACCCGCAGGATCTCTTCGGTGTCCGGGTCGCGTTCCACCGGTGTCCATTTCGCCGCTTCCCGAGCCATCCCCCGGGCCGTTACGGGACTGATCGGTCCGTATCCGTTCAGTTCCGCCGGCTGGTCATCGGCTCCGAAGAGGGTTTCGGCGTTGATCAGCACCAGAATCTCCGTCCGAGCCCGGGGACCATGGCCAATACGGCAGGACCCGGACCCCTTCCCGGATCCGGCCCCGGTATCGGTATCGGATCCGGTGTCAGAGCCGGAACCCTCACCTTGGCTGCTGGCCTTGTTGCCGGAGCCGGAACCCTTGCGACGGCCCTTGCCCCTCTTTGCTCCCGCGCCTGCGCCAGTGCCGCCGCTGTCTCCGCCCTTCCGGCCACGGCCGCCTTTGCTGCCTTTGCCACGGCCGCCACCACTGTTGCAGTCGTTCCCGCATTCATGGTCGTGGCCGCCGAGTAAGTCCGTGAGAATGTCCGTGCGCAACTGATCCACCGACCGGGGATCCCCGGCGGCCTGCTCACCCCGGGCCGCAACACTAAGCTGAGTAAAAATCGCTTGGGCTTTCTCGGCCGGCAGTAACGCAGAGAGCCAGGACATCCCGTCCGGCTCCGGACGCACCCACACCGTCCGCTGCTCAAACGCCGTCAACTGCCGCTGAACGATGGTTTCCGGATAGTACTGCTCCCGCAGCCGCTGCGCCTTCACCCGGAACTGGGTTCTGGTCTGGCCCGCAGCCATCCCCAGCAGCTCGGCTTCGAACCCGGGCAGCTCCGCCGGTACCACGCCCGCACACTGCTCCACCAAGGTCTCCGCGTGCCCGTAACTGATGTGCCCGGACTCCAACGCCTGCAGTGTGGCCGTGTTCCTGGTGCAGAGATCACCGGCCTGACTCATCAACGCCTTCCCGTACCGGTGGGCACTCCCAGAATGGTCGCGGCTTCCTCCGCGGCGAGACTGAACGCCATCTCCGCGTCCCGCAACCCGGTAACGGATAGGGTCTCGTCCTCGTAGACGGTCTGCAGCCGGGACAGGACCCGAGCCTGCTGCGCCTGCACCCACCGCGACAAATGATTGAGCCGGGCCAACACCGTCCCGGTTTGCTCCTCAGTCAACGACTCCACCCCCTGCAGGACCAGGGATCCGGTAAACCCATCACCCGGCTCACCTCCGGCCACCCCAGGCTCGGCGACAAAGACGAACCGGCTGCAAGCTGCAGCCTCATCGCCGGTGCCGGGAGTCCCGGTCGAAGATCCGTTCTGATCCATGACTAAAGCCTTTCACCCGGCACTGACATTTCCGTCTCGGAAAAGGCCCAAAACAACCCCAAACAGACCGATTTGGGGGCCCACAAATACCCGTCTTTTTCGACGGACTACCTAGCCAGCTTTTTCGACGGACTACCTAGCCAGCGGATCTGGTCCGCACCAGCCAGTCAACTGCCAGCGCCGCCTCGTGCATAAATTGCACAGGGGCGCACGTCTATCGATCTGGAAGCCGACCGTTCGTGGGCAGCGGTAGGGCGGGATAGGGCGAACGGCAGGTCCCGTGCCCGCGGGCAGAGTGCTCCGGCAGTCAAGCACCGTGGCGGCGTGGCCGAGAGGCGACTTCAGACGTCACGATGAAGCCGAAGTGCCACTCTCCTCAACGAAAGTGGAACCCGACCTGACGGCCGGGTTCCGAGACCACAAAGGCCTCCGGGCAAAGGTAGTTGTCGATGCCGAGGTATTCCTGCCAAAGGGACAGGCTCGAAGCATCGCAATGATCGATCCCGCTTCGATGTAGTTGGACATCGCCACCGAGAATGGTGGCCTTCCAACCTTTGGTTTCCTTGCTGCCTATACGCACGCCGTTGTGTCGCCTGATCTTTGCGGTCCCCCGGTATTTCCGACCCGGGCGAAGTCTTTGGAACGTTTCATAAAAACGATTCAATGTTAGACTCGACACGCATTACCACACCCCCGGCGGAAGCTAAAACAGCGTCCGTCATGATTTTGGAGGTTCCCATGCAGCGGGTTTGCTTTACACTTCAGGTCCGTCCCGAATGCATGGACGAGTACCGGAAGCGGCACTCCGAGGTCTGGCCCGAGATGCAACAGGCACTGCGGGAAACCGGCTGGCACAACTACAGCCTCTTCCTGAAGCCGGACGGCATGCTGATCGGCTACTTGGAAACCGAGGACTTTGCCGCCGCCCAAGCCGCCATGGACAAGCGCGAGATCAACGCAACTTGGCAGGCCTCCATGGGAGACCTGTTTGCACCCCTGGACGGCCGGCGTCCCGATGAGGCAATGGTCGCCATCCCCGAGGTTTTCCACCTCGACTAAGCGGCGGGCACGGCCGACGACGACGGAGGCTGGCCCGCGACGGGGGACGGCCCACGACGGGGGACGGCCGACGACGACGGGGGCTGGCCCACGCGCCTGGCTGGCCCACAACGACGATTGGCTGGCCCAGGCACCGGGCTGACCTCCCACAACGGCCGGCCGACCTCCGACGACGGGCACAGCCGACGACGCCAGCCGAGCCGCCCGGCGCGCCAACCCACCCCAACCCGCGACTTAACCAGCAGTGGACCGGCTCCCCCGCAAAAGCGGAAGCCGGTCCACGCCCGCGACCAAACGCCGGGACATGAGTTGTTGCAGGACTAGCCGACGTGCGGAACGGCCGGAACGTCCATGAGGTCCTTCTTGGACAGCCGGATCATGAAGTAGCTGATCGGAGCGGCCAGAAGGATGGCTGCACCGGCCCAGATGAAGGCCGACGAGTAGCCGCTGACCAGGGCTTCCAGCTGTGTGACGGGCAGGCGTTCGGCGCTGTTGCTGAGGTAGTCCGAAACAGCAGCGGTGTAGATCGCAGTGAAGAGCGCGGTACCAATGGAACCGCCGATCTGCTGAGTGGCGGAGACAGCGGCACTGGCAACGCCGGCGTCGTGCTCGTCAATGCCCGCCAGCGCAACGTTCTGCAGCGGAACAAAGATCATCGCGAGTCCGAAGCCCAGGAGAACCAGTCCCGGCAGGACCTCCAGGGCGTAGTTGCCTTCAACCGTAATGAAGGACAGCCAGAAGAGGCCGACGGCGCCGACCACCGGACCCAGCGTCATGGGCAGGCGAACGCCGGTGCGGGGCAGGAACTTGGACAGCACGCCGGCGCCGGCCGTGATGGCCAGCGTCATGGGCAGCGATGCCAGGCCGGACTTCAGCGGCGAGTAGCCCAGGACAATCTGGAAGTAGAAGACCAGGAACAGGATGCCGCCCAGCAGCGCGGCGCCGGTCAGGGTCGAGACCAGGAACGCTCCGCCGCGGACCCGGTTGGTGAGGACGCGCAGGGGCAGCAGCGGATTGGCCACCTTGGATTCCACGAACACAAAGAGGGCGAGGATGACGACGCCGGCGACGAGGAAACCGATGGTCTCCAGGCGGGCCCAGCCTTCTTCAGCCTGGGCGAATCCGTACACAAGCGAAGCCAGGCCGGCGACCACGAGAATGGCACCGGGCAGGTCGTAGCGCGTATTGCCGTGGGCCTTGCTCTCGCGGATCAGCGGCAGGCCGGCGGCAATGGCGACGACGGCGATCGGCACGTTCACGAGCAGGCACCAGTTCCAGGACGCGTACTGCGTCAGGACGCCGCCGAGCAGCAGGCCGATTGCGGCGCCACCGCCGCCGATCGCACCGTAGACGGCAAACGCCTTGATGCGGTCCTTGCCCGAGGGGAAGGTGATGGTGAGGATGGCCAGGGAGGCCGGAGCCAGAAGCGCAGCGAAGGCGCCCTGCAGGCCGCGGGCGGCCAGGAGGACTTCGGTGCTTTCAGCAAAGCCACCCAACGCGGAGGCGACGGCAAAGCCGAGCATGCCCACCATGAAGGTGCGCTTGCGGCCCCAGTAGTCGGCGATGCGGCCACCAAGCAGCAGAAGCGAACCGAAGGCCAGGGCGTAAATGGTGACCACCCAGGTGCGGTCACCGTCGGACATGCCAAGCTCGCGCTGGGCATCCGGCAGGGCGATGTTGACGATGGTCCCGTCCAGGACCACCATCAACTGGGCCAGCGCCAGGACGGCAAGAAGCATCCATCGGTGCGGATGGGCGGAGTGGTCAACGGCCGGAGGCAGTCCGGCGGTGGTCGTGCGGTCCATGTAGGGGAAATCCTCAATCAAACGAACTAGTTGGTTGGCTTAGCTAGACTACAGGTATGAGAACCGACGGCGAAGCTACCCGGGCCCGAATCCTTGCGGCAGCACGAACAGAGTTTGCCCGCTACGGATTGGCCGGTGCCCGCGTGGACCGGATTGCCGCTGAGGCCCGGGCGAGCAAGGAGCGCCTCTACGCCTATTTCGGTGACAAGCGCTCACTCTTCACCGCGGTGCTGGAGGTCAACATGCAGGAGACGACGGAACGGATTCCCCGTGACGCCCACGACCTGCCCGGCTTTGTCAGCGCCATGTTTGACCACGCGACGGAGAACCCCGACCACCTGCGCATGCTTGACTGGGCGCGATTGGAAAACGAACCCGGGCTGGCTCCCCAAACCCCCTGCGGCCGTCCCGGACCGACCACTGAGGACATCGTCAGTGCCCAGGAGCAGGGAATCATCGACCCGGGCTGGGATCCGGATGACCTGGTCGTCCTGCTCCTGTCGCTCGCGACAGCCTGGGCGCAGTCACCCCAGTCATTGTTCACCGGCGAGCCGGAGGAGGCTTCCGGCTCCCCGCGCCGGCGCGACGCAGCCGTTGCGGCTGCCTGCAGGATCCTGAAACCGAAACCGCACGCCGGATAAAAGGCAACCGGCCGAGCCCTTTCCTGAACGGAGCGCATCGGCCCCCGCGGTCAGGGCTTTTGCAGCAGCTGCAGGCGGCTCACCATCCGGAAGGCGTCCGGCCGCCTGTCCACGGTCAAGCGGAAGTCGTCGATCGACAGCGGCGAGGTGATGGTCATCCGGACATCGGCATCGCAGAGGACATCAACAACGTTGATCAGCCGCTGTTGAGCCTGCGCATCGGTGTCGGCAAAGGATGGAAGATCCAGAACCACCCAGGAGTCGAACTCCCGAGACCATTTCAGGTACTCGATCGTTGAGGTTGGGGTCCCGCACAGCTGGTCGAAGGTGATCCACAGTTCGTTGCCGCGCCGGGCAGCAACCGGAAACTGCCTGCTGCCGACCGTAAGTTCCGAAGCTTCCGAAGCTTGCGGCAATTGAAGACCGGCGGCGCCCGGCCGGGGGTCCTGTCGGAGGTCCGACTTCAGGCTAATCCAGTGTCCGGACCGGAATCCTGAAACGGATTTCCGTGGCCGTTCCCGGTAGTCTTCCGTTCCCTCGAGCCTCAGGACTTCCATGTTGGCCAGAATCAGGTCAATGCCCGGTTCGAACATGTGATGCCATTGCGGATCCGGCAGCAGCGACCGGGGTGCGTAATTGGAACTGGCCAGCAGGACGATGCCGGCGTCGAAAAGCGCACGCAGGAGTTTCGTCAGCAGGGTGGCGTCGGCCGGGTCATGCACATGGAACTCATCGAAGTACAGGAGCTTCAGTCCGGCGGTGAGCTCCCGGACGGCACGCTCGACGGCGTTCGGCTCTCCCCTGAGCTCATGGATCCGGCGGTGAAGCTGGTCCAGGAATCCATGGAAGTGGACACGGAGTTTCGCCTCGGTGGGAAGGGCCCGGAAATAGGCGTTCAGCAACCAGGACTTGCCGCGGCCTGCCTCGCCCCAGACGTAGAGGCCCTGGACATCCAGGCGCGCGGCACTATCGCCCCGTGTCTTGGAACGTCTTATTCGGGGTGCAAACAGCTCGACGCCGAGGGCCAGGAGCCGGTCCCGGACCACCGTCTGTGCACTGTCCAACGTGAATCCCGCCAATGCGGCAGATTCATCGATAGCTGCTTCAAGCCGGTCCCTCACGTCTGTTCTCCGCGCCACCCCTTGATTATGCCGCCTTGGGGACCGGCCGATTTCCACGGCGGCCAAGGCCCGCGGCGCTGAAACGCCGGCCATTGGCCCCGGCAGGCGGAAATTCTCCGCCCAGCATCCGGAGCATCCCTTTCGTTGGCCAATCGCGCACGCGGGGCAATACTGGAAGCCGGGGTTCCTCCCGCTTCCCCGTCCCCCATCCCCGTCCCCCACCCCCGTCCCCCATCTCCGGTCCCCCATCCCCGTCCCGCACCGCCCGAAAGGCCCTCCGTGTCAGAGCGAACCATTGTCATCACCGGCGCCAGTGACGGCATCGGTGCCGCCGCGGCCCGAAGCCTGCGCAGCCTCGGCAACCGCGTCGTCGTCGTCGGCCGGTCGCCGGAAAAAACCGCAGCGGTGGCCCGAGAGCTGGACAGCGATTACCTGCTGGCGGATTTTGCCCGGCTCGACGACGTCCGCGCCCTCGCTGAAACCCTGCTCGAGCGGTATCCGCGGATCGACGTCCTGGCGAACAACGCCGGAGGCATCATGGGCAAGCGCGAAGAGACAGTCGACGGCCATGAGAAGACGCTGCAGGTGAACCACCTCGCACCGTTCCTGCTCACCAACCTGCTGCTGGACCGCCTGACGAAATCCGGCGCCAGCGTCATCAACACCTCGAGCGTGGCCAACAGCCTCTTCGCGCACTTCGACGTCGACGATCTGGAAGCCCGCCGCAAGTACAGCCCGAACCGCGCCTACGGCAATGCCAAGCTGGCGAACATCCTCTTCACCCGAGAGCTGGACGCCAGATACCGCGGGCAGGGCATTTCAGCTGCGGCCTTCCATCCGGGCGGCGTGGCGTCGTCCTTCGCCGCAGGATCCACCAGCACCATGCGCGTGATGTACCGGACCGCGCTGAACCGGTTCCTGATCTCGCCGGACCAGGGCGCCCAGACACTGGTGTGGCTGGCCACCTCGGTGCCCGGAGAGGACTGGCAGTCCGGCAAGTACTACTACAAGCGCAAGATCTCCACTGCCAACAAGGACGCGTACGACGCCGCGCTCGCTACCCGGCTCTGGAACCAAAGCGCCGCAATGGTCGGGCTGCAGGCCGATAGGTAACCGTCGGCGAACTCTCCGCGACGAGCCGGCGCAGATCGGCCAGGGAGCCTGACACGGCTCCGGCGGCCCGCGCCTGCACCAGCACGTTGCCCAGCGCTGTTGCTTCCACCGGACCGGCAATCACCGGCAGCCCGGTGGCGTCGGCCGTCAGCTGGCACAGCAGCGAGTTCTGCGAGCCGCCCCCGACAATGTGCACGACGTCGATGTCCTGGCCGGACAGTTCGGCCGCCCGGGAGAGGGTGCGGGCGTAGGCGGCCGCCAGGGAATCCAGGATGCAGCGGGTCACCGCCGCCGGATCCTCCGGCAGCACCCCGCCGGAGGCCGTCACCGCGGCGCGGATCCGGCCGGGCATCTGCCCTGGCGCAATGAACTCGTCGGCGTCCACGTCAATCAGCGGCCCGCCGGGCGGCAGCTGGGCGGCAGCGGCCAGCAGGTCAGGCAGCTCCGGATCGACGCCGGCTTCGGCCCAGGTGCGCATTGATTCGCTCAGCAGCCACAGGCCGCCGACGTTGCGCAGATAGCGGATGGTGGCATCAACACCGCGTTCATTGGTGAAGTTGGCGCTGCGGCTGGCTTCAGTGAGGACCGGCTGCGCCAGTTCGATCCCGGCCAGTGACCAGGTTCCCGAGGAGATGTACGCGAATCCGGGCTGCAGCGCGGGCACCGCCGCCACTGCCGAGGCAGTGTCGTGCGAACCCACCGCCACCACGGGAGTGCCGGCGGGCAGGCCGGTGCGCTCGGCCACCGCCGGCAGCAGGACGCCCACCGTCTGCCCCGGCGCAATCAGCTCCGGAAATAGGTTTGCCGGCAGTCCCAGGGCGGAGAGGAACTCCGGGGCCCACTCCCCCGCCACGGCATCAAAGAGGCCGGTGGTGGAGGCATTGGTTTCCTCAGTGCGTCTTTTCCCGGTGAGCCAGAAGGCCAGCAGGTCAGGAATCAGGAGCGCCTGCCGCCCGGCCAGCTCGGACTCGCAGGCCAGCTGGTAGAGCGTGTTAAAGGGAAGATGCTGCAGGCCGGTCGTCGCGTACAGGGCCGCTTCCGCCAGCTTTTCGTGCACCAGCGGCACGACGGCGGCGGTCCGGCCGTCGCGGTAGCTGTGCGGCAGGGTCGCCATGGCGCCGTCGGCGTCGATCAGTCCGTAGTCCACCGCCCAGGTGTCGATTCCGATGCTGACGATCCGCTCGCCGCCCTCCGCCGTCCGTGCGGCGGCCAGGGAGAGTCCGGTGAGGACCTCGTCAAAAATTCCACGCAGGTCCCAGCGCAGCGCCCCGTCGATTTCCCGGACACCGTTGGGAAACCGGTGCACGGTCTCCAGGGCGGGACCGCCGGGCCCCATCCGGCCGAGGATGACCCGGCCGGATGAGGCACCAATGTCGACGGCGGCAAACACGCCGGCCGCAGTCCGCGTGTCCGGCGTGTTCGCGTTCATCGCAGGAAGGCCGCCGCCACGCCGGCGTCAACCGGAATGTGCAGGCCGGTGGTGTGCGAGAGGTCCTCGCCGGTCAGCACCGCCACCGCGTTGGCGACGTTTTCCGGAAGCACCTCGCGCTTGAGCAGGGTGCGCTGGGCGTAGAACTTGCCCAGCTCTTCCTCGGGCACGCCGTAGACCGCAGCACGCTTGGCGCCCCAGCCGCCGGCGAAGATGCCGGAGCCGCGGACCACGCCGTCGGGGTTGATGCCGTTGACCTTGATGCCGTGCTCCCCCAGCTCGGCGGCCAGCAGGCGCACCTGGTGTGCCTGGTCGGCCTTGGTGGCGGAGTAGGCGATGTTGTTGGGCCCGGCGAAGACCGAGTTCTTGGAGGAGATGTAGATGATGTCCCCGCCCATGTCCTGGTCGATCAGCACCTTGGCCGCAGCCTTGGAGACAAAGAAGGAACCCTTGGCCATGACGTTGTGCTGCAGGTCCCAGTCTTTCTCGCTGGTTTCCAGCAGCGGCTTGGAGATGGACAGGCCGGCGTTGTTGACCACCAGGTCCAGGCCGCCGAAGGCGAGGACGGTGGCGTCGATGGCCGCCTGCACCTGCGCTTCATCGGTCACGTCCGCCTGCACGCCGACGGCGACGTCGGAGCCGCCCAGTTCGGCGGCCACCGCTTCGGCGTTCTCCAGGTTCAGGTCCGCGATGACCACGCAGGCGCCCTCGGCAGCCAGACGCGTGGCGATGGCCTTGCCGATGCCCGAGGCAGCACCCGTCACCAGGGCGATGCGCGTGGCGTGGGACTTCGGCTTCGGCAAACGCGCCAGCTTGGCTTCCTCCAGCGCCCAGTACTCGATCCGGAACTTTTCGGATTCCTCGATCGGAGCGTAAGTGGAAATGGCTTCGGCGCCGCGCATGACGTTGATGGCATTGGTGTAGAACTCGCCGGCCACGCGAGCGGTCTGCTTGTTGGCACCGTAGGTGAACATGCCCACGCCGGGAACGAGGACGACGGCGGGGTCGGCGCCGCGCATCGCCGGCGAGTCTTCGCTGCGGTGGCGGTCATAGTACGCCCGGTAGTCGGCGCGGTACTGCTCGTGCAGCTCCTTCAGCCGGGCAATGCTGTCCTCGATGGAGGCGTTGGCCGGCAGGTCCAGGATCAGCGGCTTGACCTTGGTGCGCAGGAAGTGGTCCGGGCAGGAGGTGCCCAGGGCACCCAGGCGCGGGTGTTCGGCACGTGCCAGGAAGTCCAGGACGACGGCGTCGTCGGTGAAGTGCCCCACCTGCGGCTTGTCGGTGGAGGCCAGGCCGCGGATGACCGGAGCCAGGGCGGCTGCCTTGGCGCGGCGTTCGGCTTCGCTCAGCGGCGAGTAGCCCGGCAGCACGGCGCCGAAGGGGTCCTCCCGGCCATTTCCGGCGATGAAGGCTTCAGCGGTTTCGATGATCCACAGCGAGTTGGCCTCGGCTTCCTCGGACGTGACGCCCCAGGCAGTGATGCCGTGGCCGCCGAGGATGGTGCCGATCGCCTGCGGGTTGGCTTCCTTGATGGCCGCAATGTCCAGGCCGAGCTGGAAGCCCGGACGGCGCCAGGGCACCCAGACCACCTTGGAGCCGAAGATCTTCTGCGTCAGCGCTTCGCCGTCGGCTGCTGTGGCGATGGCGATCCCGGAGTCCGGATGCAGGTGGTCAACGTGCGCGGCGTCGACCAGGCCGTGCATGGCGGTGTCGATGGAGGGGGCGGCGCCGCCCTTGCCGTGGAGGCAGTAGTCGAAGGCCGCCACCATTTCGTCCTCGCGGTCCAGGCCCGGGTAGGTGCTGACCATGGCGCGCATGCGGTCCAGCCGCAGGACGGCCAGCCCGGACTCCTTCAGGGTGCCCAGGTCTCCGCCGGAGCCCTTGACCCAGAGCAGTTCGACGTCCTCCCCGGTGACCGGGTCGGTGGCGGTGCCCTTGGCGGAGGTGTTTCCGCCGGCGTAGTTGGTGTTGCGCTTGTCGGCGCCGAGACGGTTCGAACGGGCGATCAGCGCGCTGACGGTTTCGTTGGTCATGTTCTTAGGCTCCCCATCCGGCCTGCTGGCCGCCCTGGCGTTCGGTGTTGATCTTGTCCTGGTAGCCGCTGGCCGCGTAGGCGGCCATCGGATCCGCAGGCAGTCCGCGGGACTCGCGCCACTGCGCCAGGCCCGGACGGACATCGGTGTAGAAAGCGTCCATGAAGACGGCATTGGCGCCGAGCACGTCACCGGCGGTCTGTGCCGCATCCAGTGCGTCGGAATCGACCAGCAGGGCCCGGGCCATCATTTCCTGCACATTGAGCACGGAACGGATCTGGCCGGGGATCTTCTCTTCGAGGTTGTGGCACTGGTCCAGCATCAGGGAGACGCCGCTGTCCGGGCCGAAGCCGCCGCCGCGGACCACTTCGAAGAGGATCCGGAAGAGCTGGAACGGGTCGGCCGAGCCGACAATCAGGTCATCGTCAGCGTAGAAGCGGGAGTTGAAGTCGAACGAGCCGAGCTTGCCCAGTCGCAGCAGCTGGGCCACGATGAATTCAATGTTGGTGCCCGGCGCGTGGTGGCCGGTGTCGAGGCAGACCAGGGCCTTCTCGCCCAGGGCCAGGGTGTGCGCGTAGGACGTGCCCCAGTCGGGAACGTCGGTGTGGTAGAAAGCCGGCTCGAAGAACTTGTACTCGAGGACCAAACGCTGGTCGTCGCCGAGGCGGTCGTAGACCTTCCGCAGTGATTCCCCCAGCCAGTCCTGCCGCGAGCGCATGTTGCCCTGCCCGGGGTAGTTGGTGCCGTCCGCGAGCCAGATCTTCAGGTCCCGTGAGCCGGTCTGGTGCATGACGTCGATGCAGTCATACATGTGGTCAATGGCCTTCTGCCGCACTGCGGGGTTGCTGTGCGTGAGGCTGCCGAACTTGTACTCGTCGTCCTGGAACGTGTTGGAGTTCACCGTTCCCAGGGCGATGTTGTGTTCCTTGGCGTAGGCGCCCAGCTCCGCGTAGTCGTCAACCTTGTCCCAGGGAATGTGCAGGGCGACGGCGGGGGCCAACCCGGTCAGTTCGTTGACCTTGGCTGCATCGGCGATCTTCTCCCGGATGGTGCGCGGCGTGCCGGGGGTCGCGAAAACCTTGAAACGGGTGCCGGAATTTCCGTAGGCCCATGAGGGAACCTCGATTCCCAGGCCCTCCAGGGCGGGAAGGATGTCGGTCAGTGACGTCATTGGCTGTACTCCAAGCTGGGCGGGAAGGTGGAAAGCGATTCCTGCGGACGCCGTCACGCCCTGGCCGCTGCTGAACCGAAAGATGCGGAACAGCGGCGGACGCTGGGAGCTGAACGAACGGCGCGGCCCGCGAGGCTTTGAATCGTTTCATTAATACGATTCAAACATAGGGTTTCCGCGATAGGCTGTCAAGACAGAGGCGGCACGAAATCAGGGGATCACTATGGCAGCGAGCATAAAAGAGGTGGCGGCGCGTGCCGGCGTGGCCGTGGGAACCGTATCGAACGTCCTGAACCATCCGGACCGGGTGTCTGCGCCCACCCTCGAACGGGTGATGGACGCCGTCAACGCACTGGGTTTTGTCCGCAACGACGCGGCCCGCCAGCTGCGGGCCGGCCAGAGCCGCACCATCGGCCTGATCGTGCTTGACTCCTCCAACCCGTTTTTTGCCGCCGTCGCCCGTGCGGCCGAAAACGAGGCCACCCGCCACGGCGCAGACATCATCCTCGGCAACAGCGGCAATGATCCGGCGCGCGAAGCACGCTACGTCACCCTGTTCGAGGAGCAGCGGGTCCAGGGTGTGCTGATCTCGCCCGCCGGAGACATCAGCAGCCGCCTCGGCTCCCTGCGGGACCGCGGCGTTGCTGCCGTCCTGGTGGACCGTGAAGGCGATCCGTCGGTCCACAGTTCCGTCTCGGTGGACGACACCGCCGGAGGAACCATGGCCGCGGAGCACCTGCTCGAGACCGGACGACGGCGACTGGCCTTCGTGGGCGGCTCCCCCGGCATCCGGCAGGTCGCCGACCGATTGGCCGGCGCCCGCAGCGCCGTCATCAAGGTTCCGGGAGCCACCCTTGAGGTACTGGAGGCCGCTGACATGACAGTCCTCGCCGGACGGGCCGTCGGCCAGGAGCTGGTGGAGCGGGGCAGGGATCAACTGCCGGAGGCCATCTTCTGCGCCAACGACCTCCTGGCGGTGGGCGTGCTGCAGTCCCTGCTGCTGATCAACGGGCTGCGCGTGCCGCAGGACGTGGCACTCATCGGCTACGACGACATCGATTTCGCCCAGTCCACCGTGGTTCCCCTCTCCTCGATCCGCCAGCCGGCCGAGGAGATCGGGCGGACCGCCGTCGCACTCCTGCAGGAACAGCTGGGGGACTCTCCGGCTCCGCCCCGCCAGGTGCGTTTTACGCCCGAACTCGTGGCCAGGCAGAGCACCCGGACCTAGCCCGGCACCTTCCCGGTGCTGCCACCTCACCGCTGCTTCTTAACGGCTCTTCCATAACCGCTGCTTCTTGACCGCTGCTTCTTAACCGCCCGCCGGGTGTTACCGGCGCTTCCCGCTGGCTACCGTGGAAGGACCGGTGCGATCCGGGCGAGCAGAGAGGCGAAGTCCATGCACGACTCATCAGGCATCAACGTTTCCGTTCCGCCTTCGGGGCCGGGCTGCGTGGAGTGCACGGCGGAGGGAAGCTGGTGGTTCCATTTGCGCCGCTGCGCCGAGTGCGGTCACATCGGCTGCTGCGACTCATCCCCGAACCGGCATGCCACGGCGCACGAAGCCTCGACCGGCCATCCGGTAATCCGGAGCTTTGAGCCGGGCGAAGACTGGTTCTGGGACTACCGGACCAGTTCGGCCTTCGAAGGCCCGGTCCTGGCGCCGCCGGAATCCCATCCGCCGAGCCAGAGCGTCCCCGGTCCCGCGGGCCTGGTTCCGCCGGACTGGGTCTCCAAGCTGGCCCGGTGACGCACGTCCCGGGATTCCAAGATCCCGACAACCAGACCCGAAACCCCAGACCCCAGACCCCCAGGCCCCGGACCCCAAACCCACAGAGCCCGGACGCGCCGACGCGCCGTCATGCAGCTCACAAAGATCCGCACACTCCCATGTTTACAGCGTAAGCTGGAGCTATGACTCGTACATATATCGTTACTGGATCAGGATCGGGAATCGGCGCCGCTACTGCCGAGCTGCTGCGCGAACGCGGTTACACAGTGGTTGGCGTTGACCTGCGCGGCGCTGAGGTCGAAGCGGACCTGAGCACTCCGGAGGGCCGGCGCGCAGCCGCCGACAAGGCACTCGAGCTGGCCGACGGCCGCGTCGATGCCGTGATCGCCTGCGCAGGCATCTCCGCGCCCGCGCCCATCACCGTCGCAGTGAACTTCTTCGGCGTCACGGAATTCCTCGAGCTGCTGGCACCGGTGCTGGCCAAGAGCGACGCTCCGCGCGCCGCCGTGGTCAGCTCCATGGCTTCCCTGCAGCAGAACTCCCCCGAGCTGGTGGAGGCCCTGCTGGCCGGGGATGAAGCCCGCGCCCTGGAAATCGGCGCCGCACTGGCCGAGCAGGGTCCGCGCGTCGGATACCTCAACTACCCGTCCTCCAAGCGCGCCCTCAGCCGCTGGGTGCGCCGCGCCGCCGTGACCGAGCAGTGGGCAGGCGCCGGCATCCCGCTGAACGCCGTCGCTCCCGGCACCGTCCTCTCCGCCATGACCAAGGACCTGCTGTCCACACCGGAAGGCCGCCAGATGGTGGACTCCTCGGTGCCCATGCCGCTGAACGGCCACTCCGAGCCCGTTGTCATTGCCCGGCTGCTGGCCTGGCTGACGAGCGAGGAAAACACGCACACCACCGGCCAGACCATCTACACCGACGGCGGCGCCGACGCCACCCTGCGCGGCGACGACATCTGGGGCGGGGCCGGCCAGAGCATCTCGGCCGGCTAAGCAGCACCTCCGGCCAAGCAGCATCTCGGCCGGCTAAGCAGCACCTCCGCCGGCCAACCAGCACTGCCGGCTAACCAGCACGACGGCGGCTCCGGAACCGAGGTTCCCGGGCCGCCGTTCGCGTTTCCGGATGCCGGACTTCCTGCCGCATAATCCCCAGCCGCAGCGAAAAATAGGCCAAGCCCCCCACCGGAATCGGCAACCAGAACTGCACCACCCGCCAGGACAGCACGCCCAGCACCGCCACATGGTCCGGTACCCCAAATCCCACGAGCATCGGCACCAGCACCCCCTCGACCAGGCCGAGGCCACCCGGCGTCAGCGGCACGAGGGCCACCAATTTAGCCAGCGAATACGCCAGGAGCAGCTCGCCCGGCTGCAGGACATGCCCGAACGCGGCCAGAAAGACCCAGAGGGCAGCGGCATCCAGAACGTACCGCAACGCCGCCAGCAGCGCTGCCGCAGCCGGCCGCCGGGGATTCCCGCGGAACATATGCACTTCCGCTGCAATCGTCCGGACAAACTGCTCGGCTGACTCCGGATGGATCAGCCGGACGGTGCGCGCAATTCCCCGTGCTGCCCGAACGGCACCCTCCAAGTGCCGTTCAAGCAGCGCCAGGGCCACCAAGGCGAGTGCGAGCAGAACCAGCACGACCGCTCCGGCCGTGGCAAGCGACCGGCCGCCGGCGCTGCCGTCCCGGCCGAAAAGCAGGCCGGCCGCAAACAGCCCGGCCAGCACCAAGTTGCTTCCGAGCACTTGTATCGTGGCGGCGCTGAGCGCGTTGTCCGCTTGCACACCGCAGCGCGTCAGCAGGCGGAACCTGACCGCTGCCGCCGTCGCGCCCCCGCCGGGAACAGTATGGTTCACTGCCAAGTCACACAAGTCGATCCGGAACAGGGTGAAAAACCCTGGACTGTCGTCCCCAAGCAGCACCGCCCGCGTCAACAGGCTGTAGCTGGCCAGAGACGCCGCCTCAAGCAGCAGTGCAAACAGCACAAGAACCGGCGGAAGCCGCCGCAGTGCCGCGACGACGTTGTCCGACCCCACCAGCTGCGGCAGGACAACGTACTCAACCACCAGCACCACGGCCAGGATCGCCGCCATCCAGCGAAGCAGGCGGCTGCTTCGCACGCGGCGCCAATCCGCACTCAGGTGGTGCCGGGTCATCAATCAAGGACAGCAGACGCCCGGGGTTCAGGCTAGAGCAAGGAAGGCTGATCAGCGGGGCAGCGCTGAAGCAGATGCCAAGCCGAAGCAGATGCAAAGTTGCACCCCGCCGGCGCGGGGAACCGCGGAGCGGGGCGTTGCTACAGTTATGGTGACGCACGATCACGACGGCCTGCGCCATTGCCACCGGGTAGTGGAGATGGTCGACGGACGGCTCATCAACCCGTAACCGCAGCAAACAGGAGGGCTTGTGCCCCGCATCACCGCCCCCACGGTCGCAGCACACCGCGCGGCCCAGCAACGGGCGCTTCTGGATGCGGCACGCACCCTGCTCGCCCAGACGGGCGAGGCCCCCAGCATGGCCGACGTGGCCGCGCTGGCCGGCCTCGCCCGCCCAAGCGCCTATCAGTATTACAAGTCACGCCAGGACCTGCTCCACGCCCTGGTCCTGGACGTCTTTCCGCGGTGGGCTCAGCGGGTCGAGGAGGCCATGCGTGCCGAGCCCGAACCGGCCGACCGGATCCTTGCCTACGTGCTGACGAACATCGCCCTGGTGGCCGAGGGCGAGCACGCCGTGGGAAACGCCCTCACGGCCGTCGCGCCCAGTGAGGAACTCAACACGCAGAGTGCCATGATGCACTCAAAGCTGCTGGATCCCTTGGTCAGCACACTCCAGGAGCTGGGCTCCCCGGATCCGGCCGCCACTGCCGAACTCATCAACGGGATTGTCCATACCGCGACCAAGCTGCTCGATGGCGACAGGACGCAGGAGGCCGTCACGGCACGCGTCACCGAACTATTGGAACCCTACGTACGGGAGCACCGCCGCAGCGCTCCCGGAGAGCAGCAGCCGTGAACAACACTTTCCGCAGCACCCCTGGCCGCGCCGGACGCAGCCTTTACCTGCTCCTGGCCCTCGATGTCGTCCTCATCGTCCTGTTTGCCGCCCTCGGCCGGGACACGCATGAGCACGGGTTGGACCCGGCCGGCATCCTCGTCACCGCCTCCCCCTTCCTGGCCGCCTGCCTGGCCGGCTGGGCACTCCTGGGGCGGCGGCACTCCCCTGCTGCCCTCTGGCCTTCCGGGGTGGCCCTGTGGCTGCTCACCGTAGTTGCCGGACTGGGAATCCGCGCCCTGGCCGGCGGCGGCGTTGCCCCGAGCTTCGCAGTGGTGACCCTGTGCGTCCTCGGTGCTTTCCTGCTGCTCCCCCGCGCTGCGGCGGCCCTGGTGCTCCGCGGCCGATCCCCGGGTGCCGGCAGCAGCGCCACCAGCGCTTCGGGCGGCGCTTCAGATAGGCTCGAAGGCAGGGCATAACGCCTCCGCCACACGGCAGCACCACGAAAGGGCTTCCCATGATCACCGCTTTTGTACTCATCCAGACCGACTCAGCGCGCATCCCCGAATGTGCCGAAGAGATCTCTGAGATCGAAGGCATCAGCGAGGTCTACTCGGTGACCGGCGAGTGGGACCTCATTGCGATCGCCCGGGTGCGCCGCCATGAAGATTTGGCCGATGCCATTGCCAACCGGCTGTCGAAGGTGGAGGGCGTGATCGGAACCACCACGCAGATCGCGTTCCGCGCCTATTCCCAGCACGACCTCGACGCCGCGTTTTCCCTGGGGTTCGACAGCTGAAACCAGCGGATTCCGCGGGCTGAAACCGGCAGTTTTCGACCCGTAAATATTCCAATATCCGCACCGTGCCGGACACATTTGGATAACGTTTTTTGGATCCGGCCGTGCTGGGCCAGGTTGGCGTCGCCAGGTGAAAATTCCTGCTGTGGAAGACAAAAATGAGGCCGTCCCGGGTGCGGGAAACGGCCTCATTTTTCGTTCTTTTTGCCTGCTCCGGGGCCTGATCAGCTCGTTATTTCGACCCAGCGCCCCAGCGCGGCCTGCGCATGGCCGCCGTCGATGGCAGCCTCGGCACGCCGGATTCCAGAGGCCAGGCGTTTTGTCAGGCTGCCGGCGGCGTCGGTGTCCAGGGCCACAAGGGCAGCCGCCGCGTTGAGGACAACTGCATCGCGCACCGGCCCCTTGTCGCCGGCCAGGACACTGCGAACCACTGCGGCGTTGACGGTGGCGTCTCCGCCCCTCAGATCGTCCAGCGTCGCCCGGGGTATCCCGAGGTCCAGAGGGTCCACCTTTGACGTCTCCACGGCCCCGTCACGGACCTCCCAGACGGTGGACACGCCGGTGGTGGTCATCTCGTCGAGTCCGTCTTCCCCGCGGAACACCAATGCGCGCACGCCGCGCGAGGCCAGGACACCGGCGATCAGCGGGGCCAGCCGGGCATCAGCCACGCCGATGGCCGAAGCGGCCGGTCGCGCGGGGTTGGTCAGCGGCCCCATGAAGTTGAACGCAGTGGGGACTCCCATTTCCCGGCGCGGCACGGCGGCGTAGCGCATGGACGGATGGAACACCTGGGCAAAGCAGAAGGTGATGCCCGCGGTGAGCGCCGCTTCGGCGACGCGGTCCACGCTCAGGTCCAGCCGCACGCCCAGCGCCTCGATGACATCCGCGGACCCCGACGACGACGACGACGCCCGGTTGCCGTGTTTGACGACCTTGGCACCGGCCCCCGCGCAGACGAGGGCAGCCATGGTGGAAATGTTGACGGTGTTGTGGCGGTCTCCTCCGGTGCCGACGATGTCCAATGTCTCACCGGGTATCTCGATCGGCCGGGCATTTTCCAGCATGGCCTCCACCAGGCCGGTCAGCTCCTCCACGGTTTCCCCCTTGGCCCGCAAGGCCACCAGGAAGCCCGCCACCTGGGCGTCCGAGGCTTCCCCCGCCATGATCGCGTTCATTGCCCAGCGGGTCTGGTCCGCGGGCAGGTCCTGCCGCGAAATCAGGGCGTTGAGCAGCAGCGGCCAGGTGTGTTCGGAGCTCGGATTCGTAGTCACATCCCCAAGGTTATCTACGAATCGTAGAAAATACTGATTTGTTTCTGGGGAGCCACTTCCGCGCCGTTACTGGGATCGGCGGGGTTTCGGCACTATTTAGACTCGCCGTACGTCTTTATCTGTTGGAGAACTGGGCAGTTTTACGTCCATAATGTCTATGTGACAACAGCGACCCATGCCCCCAGTACCCCGGCTCACCCCACGCTGAACCGCCCCAACATGGTTTCCGTAGGAACCGTAGTGTGGCTGGCCAGCGAACTGATGTTTTTCGCCGCCCTTTTTGCCATGTACTTCACGCTTCGCTCGACCTCGAGCGATCTGTGGGCCATGGAGACGGAGAAGCTCAACGTTCCGTTTGCGTTTGCCAACACGGTGATCCTCGTTCTTAGTTCCGTTACCTGCCAGTTCGGCGTCTTCGCCGCAGAACGCCTCCAGCCGCGCCGCACCGGAGGACTGTTCCAAGTCTCCCGTTGGGGCATGGTCGAGTGGTTCCTCCTCACCTTCGTCATGGGCGCGGTGTTCGTGTCCGTCCAGGCCTACGAGTACGCAATGCTCGTGACTGAAGGAGTCTCGCTTTCCTCGAACTCCTACGGTTCGGCGTTCTACCTGACGACCGGCTTCCATGGCCTTCACGTCACCGGTGGTCTGATCGCGTTCCTGTTCATCATTGGACGCGCCTACGCAGCAAAGCGATTCGGCCACTTCGAAGCCACCTCTGCGATCGTGACGTCTTACTACTGGCACTTCGTGGACGTAGTCTGGATTGCCCTGTTCGTCATCATCTACTTCCTCAAGTAACAACTGCTTGAGCCGGCAACCCTTAAGAAATCCACAGTGGCACCAGCACACCAAAGACCACACAAGTTAGGAACCACCAAGTGAAGGCACTATCGCAAAGGCGACGTCATCCCCTAGCAGCAGTTGCGCTGCTGCTGCTGGGACTCCTCGTTACGGGTGGGCTCTACGCAGCCGTAAGCGGCGCCAACGAGGCCCAGGCTGCAAGCACCGCCTACACGGCTGATGACGAAAACCAGGGCGAGAAGCTCTTCATCGCCAACTGCGCCACCTGCCACGGCATGGAGGCATCGGGCTCCGAAAACGGACCGTCCCTCGTAGGTGTCGGCGCCGCGTCCGTCGACTTCCAGGTCGGCACCGGCCGCATGCCGATGGCCATGCACGGTCCTCAGGCCCAGCAGAAGCCCGTTCAGTTCACCGAGGAACAGACGAGCCAGCTTGCTGCCTACGTCGCCAGCCTCGGGGCCGGCCCCACTGTTCCGGACGCCGAGTACACGGACGCCGCAGCCGGCGATGCAGCCGAAGGCGGCGAGCTCTTCCGCGTCAACTGCGCCATGTGCCACAACGCTGCCGGCGCCGGCGGCGCCCTGACCGAGGGCAAGTTTGCCCCGTCCCTGGACGGCGTCTCCGAGAAGCACATCTACGAGGCCATGGTCACGGGCCCGCAGAACATGCCCGTCTTCAACGACGCCAACATTTCCCCTGAGGACAAGCAGAGCATCATCGCTTTCCTCAAGAACATCGAAGCCAACGGCTCCCCGGGCGGCGCCGAACTCGGCGCCCTGGGCCCCGTCTCGGAAGGCCTGTTCATCTGGACGGCCGGGCTTGGCCTCGTCATTGCTTTCACCATTTGGTTGACCGCCCGGTCTTCCTAGACATCACCCGCGCTCACCTCTCGGGGTGACATCACAGTTACACATAGGTCTATAAATGCAGTTTCAAGAGAAGGATGAGGGGGATCATGGGCGACCATAGTCACGGCAGTCCGAACACCTCGGGCACCGTCGCTACGGCTGGCCAGGGCGACGAAGAGAAGTTCCGGAATCCGGGACTTCCTCCGCACCGCCCTCGCCTGGCTGATACGAATCCCCGCGCTGAAAAGCGTGCCGAGCGGCAGGTGGCGGCACTGTTCGTCATATCCATCATCGGTACGCTCGTGTTTTTTGTCGGCTACTTCGGCATCAAGCTTGAAGGCGGCCACACCATTGCGGACCTCAGGGTGCAGAACCTGCTCCTGGGGCTGGGAACTGCCTTCGCGATGCTGGGCATCGGCGTCGGCATTGTCCACTGGGCCAAGACGCTCATGCCGGACCACGAAGTCATCGAGGAACGGCATGAAATCCGTCCCGAGGAAGACCGGGCAGTCGCCGAAAAGATGCTGGGCGACATCGTCGAAGAGACGGGCATCAAGCGCCGCCCGCTGATCCGCAACACCCTGCTGGGTGCCATGGTTCTTGCACCCCTTCCGGCGATCGCCGTGTTCCGCGACCTTGGTCCGCTTCCCGGCAACACCCTGCGCCACACCATGTGGGCCGACGGCGTGCACCTGACCCGCGATCCCAGCGGAACCCGGATCAAGGCATCGGATGTGACGCTGGGCTCTGCCTTCCACGTCATTCCCGAGGGCCTGAACGAGTCCGAGCACAAGCTGGAGGAGAAGGCCAAGGCCGTCGTCCTGCTGATGCGCCTGGATCCGAGCTCACTCAACCCCTCCCCCGGACGCGAAGACTGGAACGTCGACGGCATCGTCGCCTACTCCAAGATCTGCACCCACGTGGGTTGCCCGGTTGCGCTGTACGAACAGCACACCCACCACCTGCTCTGCCCGTGCCACCAGTCCACCTTTGACCTGACGCAGGAATGCAAGGTCATCTTCGGACCGGCTGTCCACCCGCTTCCGCAGCTGCCCATCGCCGTTGACAGCGATGGCTACCTGATCGCGACCAGCGATTTCCATGAACCTGTTGGACCGAGCTACTGGGAGCGTGGCTAACCATGAGTGTTCCCTCTGCTACTCCCTACGAGCCCAAGACCCGTCTGGGCCGCGTCACCAACTTCGTCGATTCCCGCGTCGGCGGCTCTGCCATGGTCAAGGAATTCGGCCGCAAGGTCTTTCCCGACCACTGGACGTTCATGTTCGGCGAAGTTGCCCTGTACTGCTTCGTCATCCTGCTGCTGTCGGGAACCTTCCTGACGTTCTTCTTCGACCCGTCGATGGCAGAAACGCATTACAACGGCAGCTACGTCCCGCTCAAGGGCGTGGAAATGTCAGTGGCCTACGAGTCCTCGCTGAATATCTCCTTTGATATCCGCGGCGGTCTCTTCATGCGCCAGGTGCACCACTGGTCAGCGCTGCTGTTTGTCGCTGCAGTTGCCGTGCACATGCTTCGCGTCTTCTTCACCGGTGCGTTCCGCAAGCCCCGCGAGCTGAACTGGGTGGTGGGCGGCGTGCTGCTCATCCTCTCCCTGGCAGCCGGTTTCACCGGTTACTCGCTTCCCGATGACCTGCTCTCCGGCAACGGCCTGCGGATCATCGACGGCGTCATGAAGGCCATTCCGGTGGTTGGCACGTACCTCAGCTTCTTCCTGTTCGGCGGAGAATTCCCGGGCACCGACATCATCGGCCGCCTGTACATGCTGCACATCCTGCTGGTGCCCGCCCTCATCCTGCTGATGATCGCCGTTCACCTCTTCATGGTGGTTGTGCACAAGCACACGCAGTTCCGCGGCCCCGGCCGCACGAACAACAACGTTGTCGGTTACCCGGTTGGACCGGTTTATGCGGCAAAGGCCGGTGGATTCTTCTTCATCGTCTTCGGCATCATTGCCATCATTGCCGGTTTGTTCACGATCAACCCGATCTGGAACTACGGCCCGTACGACCCCTCCCCCGTGTCCGCCGGTACCCAGCCTGACTGGTACATCGGCTGGGT
Source organism: Arthrobacter sp. zg.Y820 (assembly GCF_030125555.1). Lineage (NCBI taxonomy): Bacteria > Bacillati > Actinomycetota > Actinomycetes > Micrococcales > Micrococcaceae > Arthrobacter > Arthrobacter sp. zg.Y820. The sequence continues at coordinate 272,587 of NZ_JASKLX010000006.1, read as the reverse complement.
TGACGGCGCCCTGCGCCTGATGCCGGGCTGGATCGGCAACATCCCGATGGAATGGAATATTCCGTTCCCGTGGGGCACCAACACGCTCTCCCTGAACGTGCTGTTCCCGGCGCTGGTTCCGGCCGGAATCGTCTTCACCCTGCTGTTCGCCTGGCCCTGGATTGAAGCCTGGCTGACCAAGGACACGAAGGTCCACAACCTGCTGGACCGCCCGCGGAACGCCCCGTTCCGCACCGGCGTCGGCGTTGCCGGCGTTATCTTCTACTGCACCATGTGGGCCGCTGCCAGCTCCGACCTCATCGCCACGCACTTCATGGTCTCGCTGAACGATGTCACGTACTGGCTGCGCTTCCTGGTCATCTTCGGCCCGCTGATCGGCTTCGCCGTCGCCCGCCGGATCTGCCTTGCGCTGCAGCGCAAGGACCGCGAGATCGTGCTCCACGGCGTGGAAAGCGGACGCATTGTCCGTCTCCCGCACGGTGAGTACATCGAGGTTCATGAGCCCGTTGACGAGTTCAAGCGCTACAAGCTGGTGGACTTCACCTCCCCCGAGGTGACTCCGGCCCAGCCGGACGCCCGCGGCAAGGTCTCCGGCAAGGAGAAACTGCGCGGCAGGCTTTCACGGTTCTTCTTCGAGGATCGGGTTGCCCCGGTTACTCCGCGGGAACTTGAAGCAGCGCATCACCACGAGTCCCCCGCTGAAGTTGAAGCGGATACGGAAGACCAGGCTTCGATCACGAACCGGTAGTCCTCCGCTCGGGACAGTTTGACGGATAAACCAAAGGGAGCCGGTCAGCATTTGCTGACCGGCTCCCTTTGGTTTATCCACCACAGTGATGTGCGGCATCGGCTTGTGGCTTACGGCGTCCTAGTCCAGGACGAACGGCTTCTTGGCCGGAAGCGGATGCCGCCGCTTCCAGTTGCCCGGCTCCGCGTACGGCGCCGACCCGATGCCCAGCTTCGTGAAGTCCAGATTGGCCTCGCGCAGGACAACGAGCATGCCCTTCACGGCCTTGGGAACGTCGGGCACCAGGCAGAAGATGTTCAGCTTGCCGGGTGCGAATTCGCTCTCCTCGACGGTCCCCAGGCCGCGCCAGGAGAAGTAAGAGGTGAGGGCGGTGCGTGCCTTGTACTCCAGGTAGCGGTCACGCTCCGTGCCCTCGGCAGACTTCAGGGCGTACTGGGCCACCACCCAGTACTGCTCCTCCGGCGGCAGCTCCGCATATCCCAGCTCGGCTGACTTGGCGGCGAAAGCAGCGAACTTTTTCTCCGCCGCGGCTTCATCGATTGAGGCAACCGCGCTGCTGGTTCCCATGTAGCCCACGGGGCCCTGGCTGATCATGAATTCCTGCGACTCGGCCTCATACATCGCCTCGCGGAAGTGCAGGACCCCCTTGTCGTCCCGGTGGTACATCACGGTGATGCTCATTTTTCGGTAGCCTCCCTGGCTGATGGTGCTGTGGGTGGTGTCTATCCACGCTGTTGGTCTTGTGAGTGCTGTCTTGTGGGTGCCTGCTGGACAGCGCTGAGCTGAACAGTGCCGCACGAGCCTCTTCCGCGGCTTCAGGAGCCCGGATGCCTGCCCGGGTGGTAGGAACGCGGCGTCCGCATTCCGGGACGCTGCAGGGGCACCCAGAGCTTGTACCGGTCAGCGCGGTAGTACGAGACCGAGTAGTCCACCATCGACCGGGCGACGTAGGCGTGCCGCTGGATCTTCAGCAGCGGAGCGCCGAGCTCCACGTTGAGCAGTCGAGCGATGGACGCGGAGGCGGCGGTCGCCTCGATGGTGTCCTCGCCCCACTCCATCACCATGCCGTACCGTTCACTGAGCACCCGGTACAGCGAGGTGGGGGGCTCTTCATCGAGCATCCCCGGAACGTGGACGGCGGGAATGAAGTTCTCATCAACGCTCATTGGCTCGCCGTCCGCGAGCAGTTGGCGGCGGAACCGGATCACCGGCTGGCCGGGATCAATCTGCAGCTCCCTCGCCACCAGATGGGAAGCGCCGATCTGTTCGAAGCTGAGGACCCGGGCGTCCGGGACCATGCCGCGTCGATGCATTTCCTCGCTGTACGACGTCAGCTTGACCTGCAGGTCCATTTTGGGGCGGGCCACAAACGTGCCCAATCCAACCACGCGTTCGAGCACTTCGTCAGCGACGAGGGCATCGATGGCCTGCCGTACCGTCATCCTCGCCACACCGAAGTGGTCGGCCAGCACACGTTCGGAGGGAATGGCGGCGCCGGCAGGCGCATGCTGGTCCACGAAGCGGCGCAGTATGTTCTGCAGCTGCAGGTGCTTGGCGACGCCGGAGGCCGGGTCGAGCAGCTCCGGAAACCGCCTCAGGGCCTGGTGCATGACAGCCGCCGAATTCTGAGGTCCGTTCTGGTGCGCATCCGGTTCCTTCCCTCGGCGTAGGTGCTATTCAAGGATAACGGCCGGGAGCGCGGGCCAGGAACGCCGCCGCTCCGGAGCGGGCGACGGGCTGGGCAGCTCCGGTGGCCCCCGGAAGCAGGGCCGGGTATTAAACAGCAGAGGACCCGCAGTATTTGCGGGTCCTCTGCCTAAACTTCACCGTCGGGTTTTCACCCTGGGTGTTTTGCTTGCCGGAGCCTTAGTGTGCGTGGGCTCCGCGGCTGTATTCGTACACCCAGCCGACCAGGGCGATCAGCGCCAGGCCGGCACTGATGTAAAGAATCCACCAGCCGATTGCCATGCCCAGGAATCCGCCTGCGGCGGCGAGGCCGAGCAGCAGGGGCCACCAGCTCCACGGGCTGAAGAAGCCCTGTTCGCCGGATCCTTCGTGGATTTCGGCGTCGAGCCGGTCCTCCGGACGTTCACCAATGCGCTTGCCGGTGAAGCCGATGTAGAAGGCGATCATGGCGGACATCGCGCCGGTGAGGAACAGTGCCAGGTAGCCCACCGGTTCCATCCACTCGACGAGGTAACCGTAGACAACGCCGACGACCACGAAGAAGGGCGCCAGGTATGCGAAGAGCTTAGTCTCTACTTTCAATTGACCTTCTCCTTACGGTCGCCCGGTCCGAAGACCTTGCCGGCGGCCGACGTGTCGGTCACCGTCTGCTGCAGTTCAGGATGGTGCAGGTCCAGTGCCGGACGCTCAGAACGGATGCGCGGCAGCGACGTGAAGTTGTGGCGCGGAGGCGGGCAGGAGGTTGCCCACTCCAGCGAGCCGCCGAAGCCCCAGGGGTCATCAACTTCAACCTTCTTGCCGTGGCGCCAGGTGATGTACACGTTCCAGAAGAACGGAATCATCGAGGCACCCAGCAGGAACGAACCAAAGGTGGAGAACTGGTTCATCAGGGTGAAGTTATCCTCCGGCAGGTAATCGGCGTAGCGGCGCGGCATGCCGAGCACGCCGAGCCAGTGCTGAACCAGGAAGGTGGCGTGGAAGCCGACGAACAGCATCCAGAAGTGGATCTTGCCAAGGCGCTCGTTGAGCATCTTGCCGGTCCACTTGGGCCACCAGAAGTAGAAGCCCGCGAACATTGCGAACACAACGGTTCCGAAGATCACGTAGTGGAAGTGTGCCACCACGAAGTAGGTGTCGGAAACGTGGAAGTCGAGCGGCGGCGAGGCCAGGATGATGCCGGTCAGACCACCGAAGAGGAAGGTGATCAGGAAGCCGATGCTCCAGAGCATGGGGGTTTCGAAGGTGATCGATCCCCGCCACATGGTGCCAATCCAGTTGAAGAACTTCACGCCGGTTGGCACCGCGATCAGCATTGTCATGAAGGAGAAGAACGGGAGCATTACCGCACCCGTAACGTACATGTGGTGGGCCCACACGGTCACGGACAGGGCTGCAATGGCGATCGTGGCGTAAACCAGGCCCTTGTAGCCGAAGATCGGCTTGCGGCTGAACACCGGCAGGATCTCGGAGATGATGCCGAAGAACGGCAGCGCGATGATGTACACCTCGGGGTGGCCGAAGAACCAGAACAGGTGCTGCCAAAGGATGGCTCCGCCGCGTTCGGGATCGAAGATGTGCGCCCCGAACCGTCGGTCAGCGCCGAGTGCGAACAGAGCTGCTGCCAGCGGCGGGAAGGCCATCATGACGAGGATGGCGGTGACCAGGGTGTTCCAGGTGAAGATCGGCATCCGCCACATGGTCATGCCCGGGGCACGCATGCAGATGATCGTGGTGATGAAGTTGACCGAACCAAGGATGGTACCGAAACCGGACAGTGCCAGCCCGAAGACCCAGAGATCTCCACCGACGCCGGGTGAGAACGTGGTGTTCGACAGCGGCGCATACGCGAACCAGCCGAAGGAAGCAGCACCCTGCGGAGTGATGAAGCCGGCAACGGCGATGGTGCTGCCGAAGAGGAAGAACCAGAAAGCCAGGGCGTTCAGGCGGGGGAACGCAACGTCGGGCGCACCGATCTGCAGCGGCATCATGACGTTGGCGAAACCGGAGAACAGCGGGGTTGCGAACATCAGCAGCATTACTGTGCCGTGCATGGTGAACAGCTGGTTGTACTGTTCCTTGGTCTGCAGGATCTGCATACCGGGTTCAAACAGCTCGGCACGGATGACCAGGGCCATCACGCCTGCGAGACAGAAGAAAATGAATGAGGCGATCAGGTACATGTACCCGATGGTCTTGTGGTCAGTGGAGGTGATCCAACTGACGATGATGCGTCCCTTGGAGACGGGGACGACGCGCGGTGCAACTTGAGTATCTTCCGAAGTGTATTCGAGAGTAGTCACAGCTTCCTCCTACCTCCTTACTTCGCTTGATTCTGAGTTGTACACGCGGTCGTACTCGGAGCCGACCTGGCCGTCGGGCAGGGTGTCGAGGTACGCGTCGTACTCGGCTTCCGAAACCACCTTGACGTTGAAGAGCATTTCCGAGTGGTACTCGCCGCAGAGTTCTGCACACTTACCTTCGTAGGTGCCCTCGATGCCGGGAGTGATGTTGATGTAGTTCGTGCGTCCGGGGTAAAGGTCCATCTTCTGGAGGAAGGCCGGGACCCAGAACGAGTGCTGGACGTCGCGGGAGTTCAGCTGAAGCTCAACCGTCTGGTCGACCGGCAGGTAGAGGGTCGGCATTTCCGTCTCTGCCTTCTCCGTGCCGTCCAGGTTTACCTGCACGTTGAGGTCGTACTTGTCCTCATTGACGTAGTTGAAGTCCCAGGACCACTGCTTGCCGCGGACGTCAACGACGACGTCTGGATCATCCACGCGCTCACTAATGGCCCGAATGTCCTGGTCGGTGAAGTAGAACAACACCAGCACCATGAACAGCGGGATCGCCGTGTAGAAAATCTCCAGGGGAAGGTTGTAGCTCAGCTGCCGCGGGTAGCCGGTCTCGTTCTTCCGGCGCCGGTAGGCGACGATGCACCAAATGATCAGTGCCCAGGTGAGCACCCCAACTGCCAATGCCGCGATCCATGAATTGACCCAAAGGTCCATGATTCGGCCGGTGTGGTTGGTGGTGTCGCGTTCCGTGGGCAACCAGCCTCTTTGGACTTCTGACGAACAACCCGATAAAAACAACGCGCCGGCCGACGTTACGGCTGAGATCTTTAAGATCCTGGCGCGTCGGCTGCTGGTTCGGTCCTGCGAACTCACAGACGGCCCTTCCTCTTGTTACGTGCAAGTGCGGCACAGCAGGCAGACGAATCCCCCAACTGCGCACGATCAGTTTTACTACTACGTGTAGAGCTTACCCGCACGCGTGGCCATCTAGTGACAGACCGCACCGCGTCCCGGCAAAATACCGTGTATTACGGCCGCCGGAGCGGCTGCGGGGTCCCCGTCAGTGAAACGGGGTACCCGGGAGGAAGCCTAGTGGAATGAGTCGCCGCAGGCACATGACCCGCCGGCGTTGGGGTTGTCGATGGTGAACCCCTGCTTGGAGATGGTGTCTTCGAAGTCGATGGACGCGCCGGACAGGTAGGGCACGCTCATCTTGTCCACGATGACCTCGACGCCGTCGAAATCCCGAACGGCATCGCCGTCAAGGACCCGCTCGTCGAAGTACAGCTGGTAGATCAAGCCAGAGCATCCGCCGGGCTGGACAGCCACGCGAAGCCGCAGGTCGGTCCGGCCTTCCTGCTCCAAGAGGCTGCGCACCTTGCCGGCGGCAACGTCGGAGAGGGCAACGTCGTGGGTCGGCAGCTCCGTTTCCGGGGCGGCAGCTGCTGCCATATCCACGCTGGTGCCGGTTTCGCTGGTGGAAGTACTCATTACGTCTCTCTTTCTTCACGTGGTCCGTGCACGGGAGGGCAGTGGCGCTCCCCCGGGCTCCGGGCCAGTTCCTTCTCCATGGTACGTCGATGCATACACACAGATATACAGAGCCAACGCGGCCGGGCCCGAAAAGATTTCCGTGCCCGGCCGCGTGCTTTCCGCGCAGGCTACGAGCCGGCGCGCCCGAGGCTGGCCAGGAGCAGTGCTTCGGCCAGCACCGCGTTGCGGAAGTCACCCAGGTCCAGGGACTCGTTGGCGCTGTGGGCCCGGGAATCCGGATCCTCCACACCGGTGATCAGGATCTGTGCGGACGGGAACAGCTCGGTGAGGTCGGCGATAAACGGAATGGAACCGCCCATGCCGGACTCCACGGGCTCCACGCCGTCCCAGGCCTCGCGCAGGGCCCAGAGGGCAGTGCGTGCCGCAGCGGCGGACGTGTCGGTGGCAAAGGCCTGGCCCTGCTCCCCCGGGACGAAGGTCACCTTGGCGCCGAACGGCGCGTTGGCCTGCACGTGGCGCTCGACGGCGGCCATCGCTTCCGCGGGACTCTGCCCCGGGGCGAGGCGCAGGCTGAACTTGGCCCGCGCCCTGGGCTGGATCGTGTTCGAGGACATGGCCACCGTCGGCACGTCGATGCCGATGATGGACAGCGCGGGCTTGGTCCACAGCCGGGACGCGATCGAGCCCGTGCCGGCCAGCTGCACGCCGTCGAGCACTGAGGAGTCCCCGCGGAAGTCGGCTTCGTCGTATTCGACCGCGGCGCTGTCGGACGAGACGAGGCCGGCGATGGCGACGTCTCCGGCGTCGTCGTGGAAGGTGGCGATCAGGCGCGCCAGCAGGGTGGGCGCATCCAGCACCGGTCCGCCGAACATTCCCGAATGCACCGCGTGGTCCAAGACCTGCACCTCAACGGTGCCGTCCACCAGGCCGCGCAGGCTGGTGGTCAGGGCCGGCACGCCGACCTTCCAGTTCCCGGAGTCCGCCACCACGATCACGTCGGCCTCCAGCAGGCTGCGGTAGGTCTCGAGGAACTTCCGGAAGGTTGGTGAACCGGCTTCCTCCTCACCTTCAATGAAGAGGGTGATGCCGACGCCGGATTCTTCCCCGAGGACCTCGTCCAGGGCACGCAGGGCGCCGATGTGGGCCATGATCCCGGCCTTGTCATCCGCGGCGCCGCGCCCGTAAAGGCGGCCGTTGCGCTCGGTGGCGGTGAAGGGCTCCGACTCCCACAGCGCCAGGTCCCCCGGAGGCTGAACGTCATGGTGGGCGTACAGCAGGACGGTGGGCTTGCCTGCCTTTGCGGGCCGGCGGGCGACGACGGCGGGGCCTCCGGGCTTGCCGTTGTTGTCCACCCGCAGGATCTGCACCTCCGACAGTCCGGCTTCCCGGATCAGTGCCGCCACGGCTTCGGCGCTTTCGTTCAGCCGCTCCGGGTCAAAGGAATCCCAGGCAATGCCGGGAATGGAGACCAGGGACTTGAGCTGCTCAACCGTACGGGGGAAATCGGCCGCCACGGCGGACCGCAGGGCATCCACATCCACGGACGAAGAGGGAGATTCTGGATTCAAAGTCATAACAAAACAGTACATGCGGGCCCCCGCGTCCGGGCAACGGAAATTCGGGACCGCTCGGGCCGCTGCCAAGGTATCCTAAAGGGGTGTTCGGACGAAAGAATGAAGCGCCCACCGCGCAGGAAACTGTGGACCAGGCTGCCGCGGCAGCCCAGACCAGCTCAGCGCGCACCGCCGCGGGGAAGGGAACCCCTACGCCCAAGCGCAAAGACCAGGTGGCTGCGCGGCAGCGGCCGCTGGTGCCGACCGACCGCAAGGCGGCGAAGAATGCCAGCCGTGATGCCATGCGCGAGGAACGGCTGAAGACCCGCGCCGCGCTGGACACCGGCGACGAGCGCTACCTCCCCCTGCGTGACAAGGGACCGCAGCGCCGGTTCATCCGCGACGTGGTGGACTCCCGCTGGAACCTGGGCGAGTTTGTCATGATCGCCGCCCTGGTGTTCGTGGTGTTCAGCTTCATCCAGAACATCACTGTGCAGAGCATTGTCATGCTGGCGTTCTGGGTCCTGATCCTGGCCGTCATCCTCGACTCGTTCATCCTGCGGTCGCTCCTGCGCCGCCGCCTGACTGACAAGTTCGGCGGGCCCAACTCAGGTGACGTCTGGTACGGCGTGTCCCGTGCGCTCCAGCTGCGCCGCTTCCGCCTGCCGAAGCCCCAGGTCAAGCGCGGCGAAAAGCCCGTCTAACCCGCACGGGTTCCCGGCAAGACCCTGTTTCAGCAAGACCCTGTTTCAGCAAGACCCTGTTTCAGCAAGACCCTGTTTCAGCAAGACCCTGTTTCAGCAAGACCCAAAAAGGGCCGCTCCTTGGAGCGGCCCTTTTTCTCGTCCTGCAACTGCTCCTGCAGTTACACCTGCAGCTACTTCAGCAGGCGGGCCAGCCGCCGGTTGATCCGCGCCGCCCAGAACGGACCCTCGTAGAGGAACGCCGTGTACCCCTGGACCAGGGTGGCGCCGGCGTCAAGGCGCTCCTTGACGTCGCGGGCCGATTCCACGCCGCCCACCGAAACGATGACCGGCCCGTCCTCGCCGAGGCGTGCCCGCAGCCGCTTCAGGATTTCCACTGACCGCCGCCGCAGCGGCGCTCCGCTGAGCCCGCCCACTCCGCACGCGATCACCTTCTGCGGATCGGTGACGAGACCCTCGCGTGCAATTGTTGTGTTGGTGGCGATCACGCCGTCGAGGCCCAGGTCCAGGGCCAGCCGGGCGACGTCGTCGACGTCGTCGTCCGTGAGGTCGGGGGCGATCTTCACCAGCAGCGGCACATGCCTTCCGGCCGCTGCGTCAGCAGCCTCGCCCACCGCGGTGAGCAGCGGACGCAGCGACTCAATGTTCTGCAGCTGACGCAGTCCCGGAGTGTTGGGCGAGGATACGTTCACCACCAGATAGTCGGCCTGGGGCGCCAGCTCCCGGGTGCTGATCAGGTAGTCATCGATGGCGTCGGCCAGGTCCACGGCCTTCGTCTTGCCGATGTTGATGCCGATGACCGGGCGGTTCGGGCCGGCTTTGGCCAGCGCCGCGCGGGCCTGCGCCACCCGGGGGGCCACGGCTGCCGCGCCGTCGTTGTTGAACCCCATCCGGTTGATCACGGCGCGGTCCTCCACCAGCCGGAAGAGCCGCGGTTTCGGATTGCCCGGCTGGGCCCGGCCCGTCACCGTTCCAACCTCCACATGGCCAAAACCCATGTTGGTCAGGGCCACAATGCCGGATCCCTCTTTGTCGAACCCGGCGGCCAACCCGAAGGGCGACGGGAAGTCCAGCCCGAGGGCGCGGACGCGCAGGTCCGGCGAGGGGCGCATGAGCCGTCGCATCACCGGTCCGGCGGGAGTCGAGGCGGCGAGCTTGATCAGGTCGAAGCCGATTCGATGTGCTTTTTCCGGGTCCATGCCGGCGAAGACGACACGGAAGAAGGCAGGGTAGACGCGCATGTTTTCATGCTTGCACTGACGACGGCGCTCCAGCAACTCCGGGCCGGTCCTGTCTCCGGCCGGCGGATCCTCCTGCGCGGCTGCACTATTCTCGATTTATGGGCAGTACTCGATACATGGGCAGTACTCGATTTATGGGCAGTACTCAATACATGGACAGTTTTGCGGGCGCCGACGGGAACGGCTCGGAGTGGAAGCCGGACATCCTGGGCGACGGCTACCAGTATCTGACCCTGGAGCTGGGCGAAGATGAGGAAGGGCCCGTCGTGGCCACGCTGGTGTCCTACTCTCCTGGGCCGCCGCCTCCTCCCACGCTTGGCGGCCGGGCCCGGCGCCTGCTGCACGGCCTGCGGGCTCCCGTGGCACCCGAACCCGTTCACGCAGTCCTCTACATCCACGGCTGGAGCGACTACTTTTTCCAGACGGAGCTTGCGCAGTTCTGGAGCCGGCTCGGCGTCGCCTTCTATGCCTTGGACCTGCGCAAATACGGGCGGAGCCTGCGGCCCGGACAGTCCGAGGGGTTCACCCAAGACCTGCAGGATTATGACGCCGACATTGAAGCGGCGCTGGCAGCCCTGACCAGGCACGTCCGCGAACACCTTGGCGCCGACACCCCGGTGCGGGTCAGCATGATGGCCCACTCCACCGGCGGCCTGGTCGCCTCGCTCTGGGCCCACCGCCATCCCGGGCGCATCGAAGCCCTGATCCTGAACAGTCCCTGGCTGGAGATGACCGGCTCCTGGGTGGTGCGCAACGCAACCGCCGGGCTGCTGGAACCGCTGGCACGGCTGCGGCCCAAAACGCGTCTGAAGGTTCCGGAAATGACCAATTACTGGCGCAGCATCAGCCGCGAGGGCGACGGCGAATGGGACCCGGACCCGGAGCTGAAACCGCGCAACAGCTGGCCGATTAGGGCCGGGTGGATCACCGCTGTGCTTGCCGGACACGCGCAGGTGGCCCACGGCCTGGACATTCGGGTGCCGATCCTGCTGATGGCCTCGGCCACCTCCACGATGGCCGGCCCCTGGAACGAAGCCATGAAGACCTCCGACAGCATCCTGGACGTGCACCTGATGGTCCAGCGCGGGCTGCTGCTCGGTCCGCAGGTCACCGTCTGCCGGTTCGAGGACGCCCTGCACGATGTGCTGCTGTCGGCCGGTCCCGTGCGGCGCCGGGTCTACGGCAAACTTGAACAGTGGGCGCGCGCCTTCATGCTGAAGGGCTAGCCGGGATCAGCCTGCCGCACCGGTTATGCGGGCGATGCCTGATCCACTGCTCCCCCGTACCGGCGGTCCCGGCGGGCGTAAATCTCCACGGCTTCCCAGAGCGTGCGCCGATCCACATCGGGCCAAAGGGTGTTCATGAAGACCATCTCCGCATAGGCGGACTGCCAGAGCATGAAATTGGAGAGGCGCTGCTCGCCGGAGGTGCGCAGGAACAGGTCCACATCCGGAAGGTCCGGCTCGTCCAGGTATTTCTGGATGGTTTTTTCAGTGATGGATCCGGGGCGCAGTTTGCCCCGCGCCACGTCGGCGGCGATGGCCGACACGGCATCAGTGATCTCGGCCCGGCCGCCGTAGTTGACGCACATGTTCAGGGTGCAGACGGTGTTCTCCCGGGTCACCTCTTCGGCGGTTTCCAATTCCTTGATGACCGACTGCCACAGCCGCGGCCGGCGGCCGGACCAGCGGATCCGAACGCCCCACTCATTGAGCTGGTTCCGCTGCCGGCGCAGCACGTCCCGGCTGAAGCCCATCAGGAAGCGGACCTCCTCGGGCGAGCGTTTCCAGTTCTCGGTGGAAAACGCGTAGACGGAGACGTGCCGGATCCCCATCTCGACGGCGCCGGCCATGACATCCAGGAGGGCGGCTTCCCCGGCGCGGTGCCCTTCGGTGCGCGGCAGTCCGCGCTGGTTGGCCCAGCGCCCGTTGCCGTCCATCACGATGGCCACATGCTGCGGCACCAGCTCTGCGGGCACCGGAGGCGGAACCGCGCCGGAGGGGTGCGGTTCGGGCCGGACGGGAGGATGCGGCAGGACTGCCGGTTGGGGCTTTGAACGCAAGCTTAGACACGCTCCACATGTTGAAGTGATTTGACGACCCGTTCCAGGTGCCATTGAAGATAACTGCCCACCAGGCCCGCCGACTCCCGCCGCGGCTGCTGCCCGGCGTCGTCGGCCGTGGCCCAGTCCCCCGAAAGCAGGGCGGCCAGCAGGACCATGGTTTCGGGAGAGGGCGACGCCGCCCCGGGCGGGCGGCACGACGAACAGACGGCGCCGCCCAACGCTGCGGCGAACGCCGAATGCGGCCCCGGGGCGCCGCAGCGGGCGCAGACGGTGAAGCTCGGCGCCCAGCCGGCGGTGGCCAGCGCCCGCAGCAGGTAGGAGTCCAGGATCAGCTCCGGGGCGTGGGCCCCGCGGTTCAGCGCCGCCAGGGCGCCGATGACCAGATGGTAGTGGGCATTGGCTGACTCGCCGTCGACGTCGGTCAGCCGCTCGGCGGTTTCAGCGATGGCTGCCGCCGCGGTGTACCGCGCATAGTCGGAGACGATGCCGTGCCCGTACGCGCCCAGGGTCGTGGCCTGCGTGACGATGTCCAGGTTGCGCCCGGAGTGCAGCTGCAGGTCCGCCACCATGAACGGTTCCAGGCGGGCTCCGAACTTGCTCGAGGTGCGGCGCACCCCCTTGGCAACGGCACGGACCTGGCCGTGGTTGCGGGTCAGCAGCACCAGGATGCGGTCCGCCTCACCCAGCTTGTGGGTGCGCAGGATGACGCCCTCGTCCCGATACGTCCGGGAAGCTAATGATTTTCCTGCCACCATGCTATTTTCCCACGTCCGGCCCCGGCTCCGGCGCACCCGGGAGCACTTGGCCCCCGGGCGCGCCTGCCGCGCGGCTTCCCGCGACCCGCCGGGTTCCGGTCAGGACCGGTCTCGGATGGCCCGGTTCACGGCGGAAATGACCGCCTTGAGTGCTGACATGGTGGTGTTGGGGTCGATTCCGACGCCCCAGAGCACCCGCTCTCCCACAGCCAATTCCACGTAGGAGGCCGCCGCGGCATTTCCGCTGGCCGAGAGGGCATGCTCGGTGTAGTCCAGCAGCCGGACATCGATGCCGTCCTCGCTCAGGATTTCCAGCAGGGCGGCAATTGGGCCGGTGCCGGAAGCCATGCGCTTCTGCTGCACGCCGGCGATGTTCAGCGACGCCGTCAGCTTGAACGTGCCGTCTTCGGCGGTGTCCGCATTGACCGAGGAGAGGGCATAGTGTCCCCACGGTTCGCCGTCGGCCTCCGGGGTGGTGGGCAGGTACTCGTCCTGGAACACCTTCCACAGTTCGGCCCCGGTGACTTCGCCGCCGGCGGTGTCGGTGCGGCGCTGGACGACCCCGGAGAACTCGATCTGTGCCCGGCGCGGCAGGTCCATGTTGTGTTCGTTCTTGAGCAGGTACGCAACGCCGCCCTTGCCGGACTGGCTGTTCACCCGGATCACTGCCTCGTAGCTGCGGCCGATGTCCTTCGGGTCAATCGGCAGGTACGGCACTGCCCACGGAATTCCGTCCACCGTGGTGCCCGCGGCGGCGGCGTCCTTTTCCATGGACTCAAAGCCCTTTTTGATGGCGTCCTGGTGGGAACCGGAGAACGCAGTAAAGACCAGGTCCCCGCCGTAGGGGGAACGCTCGGGAACGGGCAGCTGGTTGCAGTACTCCACCGTGCGCCGGACATGGTCGATGTCCGAAAAGTCGATCTGCGGGTCGATCCCCTGGCTGAACATGTTCATGCCCAGCGTCACCAGGTCCACGTTGCCGGTGCGCTCTCCGTTGCCGAAGAGGCAGCCCTCGATGCGGTCCGCGCCGGCCAGGTAGCCCAGTTCGGCGGCGGCCACGCCGGTGCCCCGGTCATTGTGAGGGTGCAGGGACAGGATGATGGAGTCCCGGTTCGCCAGGTTGCGGTGCATCCATTCAATGGAGTCGGCATACACGTTGGGGGTGGCCATCTCCACGGTGGCCGGGAGGTTCAGGATCATCTGCCGGTCCGGGGAGGCTTCCAGGACCTCGGCGACGGCGTTGGAGATGCGCAGGGCAAACTCCAGCTCAGTGCCGGTGTAGGACTCGGGCGAGTACTCGTAGGTGACGTCAATGCCGCGCAGCTGCTCTTCATACTTCTTGCACAGCCGGGCGCCGGAGAGCGCAATGTCCACGATGCCGTCCTGGTCGGTGTTGAACACGACCTTGCGCTGCAGCACCGAGGTGGAGTTGTACAGGTGGACGATGGCGCGGTCAGCGCCCTCCAGGGAGTCGTAGGTCCGCTCGATCAGGTGCTCCCGGGACTGGGTCAGCACCTGGATGGTGACGTCATCGGGGATGCGGTCACCCTCGATCAGCTGGCGGACGAAGTCGAAGTCCAGCTGGGAGGCGGAGGGAAAACCGACCTCGATTTCCTTGTAGCCCATCTGCACCAGCAGGTCGAACATCTTGTGCTTGCGTTCGGGGCTCATGGGATCGATCAGGGCCTGGTTGCCGTCCCGCAGGTCCACCGCGCACCAGCGCGGAGCCTTGGTGATGAGCTTGTCCGGCCAGGTCCGGTCCGGCAGCTCGAAGCTGATCTGGTCCTGGAAGGGAACGTATTTGGAGACGGGCATTCCCGAGGGCTGCTGTGCATTTCGCATGTCTGGTGTGGCCTTTTCTAGTGGTTCAAAAGAGCGGCCGGGCAACACAAACTCCGCAGCGAGGGGCGGCCTATACGTTGGTTATGGCCCCGCCGCGGCAGCTAAGAAGACGAAGCTCTGCGCGCACGTGACCACCCTAACAGCAGCCCGAGGGGCTACCCAATTGTGAATTGCGAATTTGTTAGTTTCCGAAAGCCGACTGGCACGTCACCTGAGCCGCGGTCTGGCCTGTGAGGCCGCCCACGTCTCCGGCGTCGGGCATGGTGTTTCCGGTGGTGAAGTCCTGCCCGACCTGCACGCTGACGCCGATGACCAGGTTGCTCGCCACGACCTGCACTGCGGGAATTCCCAGTGCCGCGGCCACCTGCTGCGCCATTTCAAGGTAGCCCGGGCCGTGGAACACCTGCGTTGCCGGGCTCGGTGCGCCGGTCTGCCCGCCGGAGGCCGCCAGGGCGAAACCCTCCGAGAGCAGGTAGGCGGCCAGGTCCTGGTCACGGGACTCGGTGCCGGCCTCGTCGGCGCTGCCGGTGGCATCAAGGATGGTGACGGGAATCGTTGCCGGATCGAAGAGCGGAGCTTCCTCCGCCGGAGGCGGCGTTCCCTCCGCCGGAGCGGTGCCCGGAGCCGTTTCCGGTTCCGCCGGCTTGGTGATGTCGCGGTCTTCCACCAACGCGGTGAAGAGCGGCTCGGCTGCCGCTTCGTCCAGCACCAGCCGATTGTTGTCGTACTCGTACGGGACAACCGGTGCGGTGACGAAGGCAACCCGGCCCAGGTCCACGTCCTTGAGCCGGCCGGCCAGGGCGATCAGCGAGGAGGCGCTGGTCAGGTCCTTGTCCACCGTCAGGTTCTGGGTCACGGTTTCGGCGATGGAGTACAGCTTGGGCAGATTCTTGAGCGTGCCTTCGTCCTGGACCTTGCGGACCATGGACGCCATGAAGCTCTGCTGCGCGCGGATGCGGCCCTCGTCGCCGCCGTTGCCGAAGCCGTGGCGGGTCCGCAGGAAGGCCAGGGCCTGATCGCCCTGGACGCTGCTGACTCCGGCGGGGAGGCTCAGGCCGGACAGTTCGTCTTCCACGGGCTGGTTCACGCACACCTCAACACCGCCCAGGGTGTCGGACAGCTCCTTGACCGCGTCGAAGTCGGCCATCATGAAGTGGTCAATGTTCAGCCCGGTCAGCTCGTTGATGGCCGCCACTGTGCAGCCGGGTCCGCCGTTGCCCAGGGCACCGTTGAGCTGGCCCAGGTCCATGGCCGGATAGGTGTTGCCGGTGTCCGGATCCGAGCACTCCGGCAGCGGCACCAGCAGGTCGCGGGGGAAGCTGACCACCGTAACGTGCGAGCGGTCTGCTGACATGTTCGCCAGCATCATGACGTCGGAGTTGTTGCTCTCCTGGCCCTCGCGGTTATCAGTGCCCAGGATCAGGATCTGCAGCGGATCGGTGTTGGTGTCCACCGGCACTGCCGCTTCCTGGCTGGCGCCCAGGTTCAGCGGTTTGGTATCCAGGTTGTTCTGCAGGCGGACAACCTGCACGCCGACAAATGCCAAGCCGGAGACCAGTGTCAGGGCCAGGATGACTGCCACTGCCCGCAGGACCGGGTGCGCGGCGCCGTGGCGGCCCAGGTGGCGGCCGCCGGGATTGCCGGCCGGAGCCGGACCGGAGGCTGAGTCTCCGGAGCCGGAGTTTCCGGAGGCTGAGTCTCCGGAGCCGGAGTTTCCGGAGGGACCGGCACCCGTTACGGCACGGCGAGATGACATGAGCCGGTCCCCTTCAGTAATTCGTGTTCAACGGTGGCGATTCGCAAGTGAACGTTCGGTAGTGATTCGCGAGTGAATGTTCAAAGTGTACGCGGCGACCCTGAAAAGAATATTCAGGGCCGCTGCATTCCTTCGGGGCTAGAAGCCGAGTTTGACCAGCTGCTTGGGGTCGCGCTGCCAGTCCTTGGCGATTTTCACGTGCAGGTCGAGGTAGATGCGCGTGCCGAGGAGCGCTTCGATGGCCAGGCGGGCGTTGGTGCCGACTTCCCGCAGGCGGGCACCGCCCTTGCCGATGATGATTGCCTTCTGCGAGGACCGCTCCACATAGAGGTTTACGCGGATGTCCAGCAGCTGGTTGTCTTCGGAGCGCCCTTCGCGGGGAACAATCTCATCCACCACCACTGCCAAGGAGTGGGGAAGCTCATCCCTGACGCCTTCAAGGGCAGCTTCGCGGATAAGTTCGGCCACCATGACGGCTTCGGGCTCGTCGGTCAGTTCGCCGTCCGGGTACAGGGGCGGGGAAGACGGCATGTATCCGGAGAGGACCTCGGCCACGGTGTCCACCTGGAAACCGTCGGCAGCGGAGACCGGCACCACGTCGGCCCAGCCGGCCTCGCCCAGGACTTCATTGCCCAGGGCCGTCACCGACATCAGCTGCTTGGCCAGGGCGGCGCGGTCCACCAGGTCGGTCTTGGTCACCAGCGCCACCACCGGCTTGCCCTTCAGCGCGGCGAGCTGCTTGGCAATATAACGGTCGCCCGGGCCCACTGCCTCGTTGGCAGGCAGGCAGAAACCGATGGCGTCCACCTCGGACAGCGTGTCGGCGACCAGGTCGTTCAGGCGCTTGCCCAGCAGGGTCCGGGGCCGGTGCAGGCCCGGAGTGTCCACGAGGATCAGCTGGGAGTCTTCGCGGTGCACGATCCCGCGGATGGTGTGGCGGGTGGTCTGGGGTTTGCTGGAGGTGATCGCCACCTTCTGGCCGACCAGGGCGTTGGTCAGCGTCGATTTGCCGGCGTTGGGCCGGCCCACCAGCGAGACAAAGCCGGCGCGGAACTGTGGATCAGTCATTACGGGGTACCAATTCTGTTGAGTGGACGCGGGAGGATTCCCTGCCGTCGTCGTGTTGAGCGTCTGTTTCCGCTTCGCGGTGCTGTTTCCAGGCGATGATGTGCGAGACCCGGTTGCGGCGGCCCTCGAGGCGCTCGGCGTGCAGCACGACGCCGTCGACCACCACTTCGCTGCCGACAATCGGCACGCGGCCCAAGGCCTTGGCCAGCAGGCCGCCCACGGTGTCGACCTCGTCATCGTCGAGGTCGACGTCGAACAGCTCACCGAGGTCGTTGATGCCGGCGCGGGAGCTGATCCGGTAGCGGCCGCCGCCGAGGTTCTCGATTTCGGGGCGCTCGGAATCGTATTCATCCACGATCTCGCCCACGATCTCTTCGATCAGGTCCTCCAGCGTGACCAGTCCCGCGGTGCCGCCGTATTCGTCAATCACCACGGCCACGTGGGTGGATTCGCGCTGCAGTTCCTGGAGCAGTTCGCTGACGGCCTTGGATTCCGGTACGTAGCGCACGCCGCGGGCGAATTCCTCCACGCGCCGGACCGTGGCTTCGGCCGGGTTGGAGTGCATCTGCGCGGCAACATCCTTGAGGTAGAGGATGCCCACGATCTGGTCGGCGCTGTCCTCGATCACCGGTACCCGGGAGTAGCCCGAGCGCAGGAACAGGGACATGGCCTGGCGCAGGTTGGAACCGGACTCGATGCAGACCATGTCGGTGCGGGGCACCATCACTGACCGGACCTTCGTGTCGCCGAGTTCGAAAACCGAGTGGATGAGCTCAGCCTCGGTGTTTTCGATCATGTCTGCCTCGGAGGCACGGTCCAGCAGTTCGCGGAACTCCTCCTCCGTGAAGAAGGCGGCATCGGGGCCCTGGGTGCCCGGCGCGACGGCGGTGCCCAGCCGCACGAGCCAGCCGGGAACGGGTCCCAGCACCACGCGGAGGAACCGCACCAGGCCGGCGGTCAGGACGACGACGGCGGTCACGTGCTTCCGGCCGATCTGGCGGGGCGAAACACCCACCAGGACAAAACCGATGCCGGCCATCACCACGGTGGCCAGCAGCCCGGCCAGCCAGATGTTCTCCAGGAGCATCTGGAATACGGTGGCAACGGTGACTGCTGTCGCCATTTCGAACCAGACGCGCCAGAACCGCAGCGCGTGCATGTGTGCCACGGGATGCTGCAGGATCCGGCGGAGGGGTTTGCCCGCCTTGCCCTGCAGCAGGGCTTCGGCCTCATGCCGGGGCAAGTAGCCGTATGCGGATTCAGCGGCCGTGAGCAACCCGGCCAGGACCATGAAGGCCACGGCCATGAGGATCAGCAGGGCAACGCTCAACTGCGCGTCTCCTTCGGGGCATCCCGGCCCAGGTAGGCGGACAGGAGCTCGCGCTGCAGGCCGAACATTTCCTTTTCCTCTTCGGGTTCGGCATGGTCATAACCCAGCAGGTGCAGCACGCCGTGCGTGGTCAGCAGCAACAGTTCCTCCTGCATGCTGTGGCCGGCCGTTTCCGCCTGCTCGGCGGCCACCTGGGGGCAGAGGACAATGTCGCCGAGCACGCCGGCGGGGGTCGGACGTCCGGGGACTCCGGGCCGCAGCTCGTCCATCGGGAAGGAGAGCACATCGGTGGCGCCGGGGATGTCCATCCATTCGATGTGCAGCTTCTCCATGGCTTCCTCGTCCACCAGGATGATGGACAGTTCCGCTTCCGGATGCACGTACAGGCTTTCCAGCAGATAGCGCCCCAGCCGGGACAGTTCTTCCTCGTCCACGGCAACCGCGGATTCATTGTTCACTTCGATGCTCATTTGGCAGTCCCCCGTCCTGTCCGGCGGCCGCCGGCGGCCGGATCGCTGTTGCGGCGGGACTCGTCCCATTCGCTGTACGCCGTCACGATGCTGCTGACCAGCGAATGCCGGACCACGTCAGTGGCGGAAAGCTCGGAGAAGGACACGTCGTCAAGATCGCCGAGGATGTCATGCACGATGCGCAGGCCGGAGGCCGTGCCGCCGGGCAAGTCGACCTGCGTGACGTCGCCGGTCACCACCATCTTGGAGCCGAAGCCCAGCCGGGTCAGGAACATCTTCATCTGTTCCGGCGTGGTGTTCTGCGCCTCATCCAGGATGATGAACGCATCGTTCAGGGTGCGCCCGCGCATATACGCCAGCGGCGCCACTTCGATGGTCCCGGCCGCCATGAGCCGGGGAATCGAATCCGGGTCCATCATGTCGTGCAGCGCATCGTAGAGGGGGCGCAGGTACGGGTCGATCTTGTCGCTCAGCGTCCCGGGCAGGAACCCCAGGCGTTCTCCGGCCTCGACCGCGGGGCGGGTGAGGATGATCCGGGAAACTTCCTTCTGCTGCAGCGCCTGCACTGCCTTCGCCATGGCGAGGTAGGTCTTGCCGGTGCCGGCCGGTCCGATCCCGAACACGATGGTGTTTTCGTCGATCGCGTCGACGTAGTTTTTCTGGTTCAGCGTCTTGGGCCGGATGGTCCGCCCGCGCGAAGACAGGATGTTCTGCGTGAGGACCTCCGCCGGGCGCTGCGCCGTCTGGTCCCGGAGCATGGTGATCAGCTGCTCCAGGAGCTGGGGCGTGACCTTGGTCTGGCTGCGGGCCAAAATCCGGACCTCGCTCACCAGCCGGTGCGTGAGTTCCACTACGGGCGCCGGGCCGGTGATCGAAAGCTCGTTCCCGCGCACATGCAGGTTGGCTTCCGGATAAGCGGCCTCAATGATCTTGAGTGCCTCGTCGTTGGCACCCAGTGACTGGACCATGTGTTCAGTGGAATCAAAGACAATGGTCTGCCGATCCAGTCCGATGGTGCCAATTCCTGAGGATTCAGTCATATATTCGGCCTTCCCAGGCCTTTCATCGCCCCTTTGAAGAGTTTCTCGGTCGTGCCGTGTGTGGTGTTCGTGTGGTGTTCGTGTGCTGATCGTGCGCTGTTCGCGCCCCGTTCTGGCAGGAAACGCAGTGCCTGCCTTAAGACAGACACTTCAATATTACTTGATGCCCCCCGCACCCGTCTTCTCCTGTTTTGCGGGCCGGCAGGGATTTGCCGGACTGATCGGTCAGCGCCTGCGGGTCTCAATCGGGTCTCAGTCCGGTAGCAGGAAGGTCAAGACAGCGGATCCGGCGTTTGGCATGTGCCAAGCTTGAAAGCGACCGTTCAGCGAAGGGAGGACAGAATGGGCACATCGCGCCAAACGACACTGCGCAGCCGCCGGGGATTCCTCGGCTTGCTGGCTGCCTCATCGCTCCTCCTCAGCGGCTGCGGAGTGGTGGCAGTTACCCCGACCACCACCATGCCCATCTCTTTCGGCGCGGCGGGCGGTTCCGTGGCGTCCCCCCTGAGCGGTGCGGCTCCTTCGGAGGGAAAGCCCGCCCCGGGCCGCATACCCGTCTACTGGCTGGGCCTGAACGGCTCCGATGTCCAGCTCTACCGGGAATTCCAGCCGGCCGAGAGCGGCGGCGACCCCATCGGTGAAGCAGTGCTCGCCATGACCTCCGGCAAGCCGGCGGATCCGGACTACTTTAATCCGTGGCACAAGGCCAGCCGCGTCACCGCCTCGATCTCCGGCAAGAACGTCATTACCGTCGACATTTCCGAGGATGCCTTCACAACCTCAATGGACGAGGGAATGGCCCACCGTGCCGTTCAGCAGCTGGTCTACACGGCCACCGCGGCGGCATCGAATGCCGGTCTGACCACCGTGGGCCACGAGGCGTCGGTGGTGCTGCTGGTGGACGGCAAGGCGGATTACACCGCCTTTGGGCACGAGGTCCTGGAAGGCCCGCTGCAGCGCGACGCGGCGCTCATGGCGCCCATTTGGATCATCGACCCGCAGGAGGGATCCGGCTCGCAATCCTCCCTCACCGTGCACGGCACGGCAGTCTCCGAAGGCGGCCAGCTCTCCTGGCGGGTGGAACCCATTGTGGACGGCCGGCCGGCGGAGACCGCCATCGAGACCGGTTATGCCGAACTCGAGGCACCCACCGGAGGCAGCTCGCTTTTCGGCTTTACCGTGGAGCTGCCCCCGGGTGAATACAACGTCAGCGTCTTTCACGGCGAGGACCGGGAGAACGAGGATTCCAAGCGCGTGAGCGTCAGCTCCGTGCCGCAGTAGTTCCTACCAGCGGCCCAGCAGGGAGTTGAGGACTGCCAGCGCAGCCGGCCCCGCAGTCGAGGACCGCAGGACGTGTCCGCCCAGCCGGACCGCCACGGCCCCGCCGGACCGCAGAAGGTCCACTTCCGCGGCGCTGATGCCGCCTTCCGGGCCCACAACCACCGCGATGCTCAGTGGCCGGTTCCCGGCCCGCCGGCGCGCTTCCGCGACGGCCGGGGCGAGTCCGCCGTCGGCCTCCTCGTGCAGCACCACCACCAGATCCACATCAGCCAGCCGCAGCGCCAGTGCCTTTGACTCCACGACCTCTTCGACCAGCGGAACCGCTGAACGGCGGGACTGTTTGGCCGCAGCAGTGACAATCCCCTGCCATTTGGCCTGTCCCTTGGCCGCCTTGTCGGCGCGCCAGCGCACGATGCTGCGCTCGGACTGCCACGGAAGAACCACATGCACGCCGAGTTCTGTTGCCGCTTCGATCGCCTGCTCGTCGCGGCCGCCCTTGGCAAGGGCCTGGACCAGGATCAGCTTTTCGGCTGCCTCGTTTTCTTCGGTGACGGCTTCCACGGATACTTCCAGCCGGGACGGAGCCGCTGCCGACACGGTGCCGGTCAGCCGCAGTCCGGCACCGTCCACAATGTCCACCGGTTCGCCGGGGGCAAGCCGCTTCACGGCTACGGCGTGGTGGGCCTCCGGTCCCTCGAGGACAAACACTGACCCGGGCACGGCGGCGCGGACGGCGCCCGGGTCACCGAAGAAAATGGGGTTGGTCATGGTCAGAGATTGCCCAGGCGGTCCCGCAGCCGGGCGAAGACGCCGGATCCGCTGCCGGCCAGGCGGCCCTCGGCGTATTCCTCACCGCGGAGCTTTGCCAGTTTGCGCAGCAGCTCCTCCTGCTCCGCGTCCAGCTTCTGCGGAGTCTCCACATGCAGGTGGACCAGGAGGTCTCCGCGGCCGTAACCGCGCAGATGAGTGACGCCCAGTCCCTTGAGGGTGGTGATTTCGCCGGACTGCGTGCCGGCCTTGACCGTAATTTCACGGTCGCCGTCGAACGTTTCGAAGTTGATCGAGGAGCCCAGTGCGGCGGCCGTCATCGGCACCGTCAGGGTGGCGTGCAAGTCGTCGCCCTCGCGCACGAACGTGGGATCGGCGTTAACCCGGATCTCCACGTAGAGGTCACCCTGCGGTCCGCCGGCGGTGCCGGCTTCGCCCTGGCCGCCGAGCTGGATGCGGGTGCCGGTGGCAACGCCGGCCGGGATCTTGATGTTCAGCGTTCGGCGGCTGCGGACCCGGCCCTCGCCGGCGCACTCGTGGCAGGGATCGGGAATGACCGAGCCGTACCCCTGGCACGATCCGCAGGGGGCGCTGGTCATGACCTGGCCCAGGATGGAGCGGACAGCGCGCTGCACCTGGCCGGTGCCGTGGCAGATGTCGCAGGTCCGCGGCGAGGTGCCGGGCTGGCAGCAGCTGCCGTCGCAGGTCGGGCAGGTTACAGCGGTGTCGACGTCGATCTTCTTGTTGATGCCGAACACGGCGTCCTTGAGATCGATGCGCACATTGATCAGCGCGTCCTGGCCGCGGCGCGTGCGGGAGGCCGGGCCCCGGCCGCCGCCCGCTCCGGCTCCGCCGAAGAAGGTGTCGAAAATGTCCTGGAAGCCAAAGCTCTGGCCGCCGAAGCCGGCGCCGCCGCCGAAACCGTTGTCGTTGCCGTTCTCGTTGCCGGTGGTGTCGTAGATCCGGCGCTTCTGCGGATCCGCCAGCACCTCGTAGGCGTGGGTCACGGCCTTGAACTCGTCCTGCGCTCCGGGAGCAGAGTTAACATCCGGGTGCAGCTTGCGGGCAAGCTTCCGGTACGCCTTCTTGATTTCTTCGCCCGTTGCGTCGCGTCCGACACCCAGGACCTGGTAGTGATCGCTCACTCGTGCACATCGCTTCCTGTAATTTGCAGTAACCGTGTTGCGGTTTCGCCTTCTCTTGCGAAGACTTCCGCCGGCTCCGGCCGCCTTGGACGGCCGGGAACCGGCGCACTGCTGCTGTATTGTCTAACGTTTTCTAGTTGTTCAGTATCCGGGAAAGGTAGCGGGCCACGGCCCGCACCGTCGCCATGGTGTTGGGATAATCCATGCGGGTTGGTCCGAGCACCCCCACCTTCGCCGAGGCGTCCGGGCCGTAGCCGGTGGCCACGACCGATGCCTCCGACAGCGAACCGTGCGGGTTCTCCCGTCCGATCCGGACCGAAACGCCCCGGGCGTCCTGCTCCATTTCGGACAACAACCGAAGCATGACCACTTGTTCCTCCAGCGCCTCGAGGATCGGGCCAATGGTCAGGGGAAAGTCTACGGTGGACCGTGCGAGGTTGGCTGTTCCGGCCATGACCAAGCGGTCTTCGCGGTTGATTCCGGCCAGTTGTTCCAGGCACCGGGCCAGGGCGGCGGCACTGCGCCGCCTGCGGGCCGGCACCGTGGCCAGGCATTCGGCCAGGTGGCCGGTGATCCGGGTCAGCGGTGTGCCGCTGAGCGAGACGAGGAAGTGCTGCCGCAAATCCAGCAGGTCCGGCTCCGTGACCTGGTCCGGAATGGTGATGACGCGCTGCTCCACCCGGCCGGTCGTCGAAATCAGGACAACCAGCACCTGGGCGGGTGCGAGCAGGACAAACTCGATGTGCCGCACCTTGGCGTTGCCCAAATGCGGATACTGCACCACGGCCACCTGGTTAGTCAGCTGCGACAGCAGCCGGACCGTCCGCTCCATGACGTCGTCGAGGTCGTCGGCGCCCTCCAGCAGGGAGGAGATGGCCTTGCGTTCGGCGGCGGACAGGGGCTTTACATCGGAGATCCTGTCCACAAACAAGCGGTAGCCCTTGTCGGTGGGGATGCGCCCGGCAGAAGTATGAGGCGCAACGATCAGGCCCTCTTCTTCAAGGGCAGCCATATCGTTGCGGATGGTTGCGCTGGAGACCCCGAGCTGGTGGCGTTCCACCAGGGCCTTGGAGCCGACCGGCTCGCGCGAATGCACATAGTCTTCAACAATGGCCCGGAGCACCTCGAGTCTGCGTGGTTCACTCATGGTTTTCCCTCCCTTGCTGACGGTGGACCGGCGGTCAACCGGCGTTGGCCGTTGAGCGGCTGACGGTTAGCACTCACCATGCCTAAGTGCTAAGTCTAATACGGATCAGGGTCGTTGCTAGCATTGAGTGGCCCGAGCCGCGCACGCCTGCGGCGTGCACTTGCCAGCTGCATGCGAACCAACCAAAGCGAGGAAAACACCCGTGTCCAACTTTTCGTGGGGACCGCAGGACATCAGTGCTCCGGCCCGGAAAACCCTCCCCAAGGTCGGGGCAGAGGCCGGTCTGGTGCTCGAGGATGTGCAGAGCGGCTGGGTCGGAGCCGTGGTCCGGGTGGAGAAGTCCGGCGGACTGCGTCTGATGGTGCTGGAGGACCGGCGGGGAAAAACCAAGTCGTTTGAACTGGGTTTCGGCTTCCTGCTCGACGGCGAGCCGGTGGAAGTGATCCCGGCGGTCAAGGCGGCGGCACCCGTGTCCCGGCGGACGGCGTCGGGCTCCGTCCGGGTGGACAATGTGCGGGCGCGCACCGCCAGGGCCAGCCGCATCTGGGTGGAAGGAAAGCACGACGCCGAACTGGTGGAGAAGGTGTGGGGCGACGACCTCCGCGTGGAAGGCATCGTCGTCGAGCCCCTGCACGGAGTGGATGATCTGCATGCCGCGGTTCGGGACTTCAGCCCGGGCCCCGGCCGCCGGCTGGGCATCCTGGTGGACCACCTGGTGTCCGGCTCCAAGGAGTCCCGCATCGCCGCCGAAGCCATGGCGGTCCCCGGGGCGCGCGGAAACGTGCTGATTGTGGGGCATCCGTACGTTGATGTCTGGCAGGCCATCAAGCCGCAGACCATCGGCCTGGCCGCCTGGCCGGTGGTCCCGCGGCACGAAGACTGGAAGACGGGCATCCTCAAGGGCCTGGGCTGGCCGCACCGGGACCACACGGACGTGGCGATGGGGTGGAAGAAACTGCTGGGCAGCGTCAACTCGTACGCCGATCTGGAGCCCTCGCTGTTGGGGCGGGTGGAGGAAGTAATCGACTTCCTGACCGTTCCCTAGCGAACCGCGCGCCGCGTCGGGTACCGGAGACGGGACCCGTTGCCAGTAACCTAGTTGAGGTACAGGGCAGTAAACCGATCCGATCCGATCTGCACAGTTTTATCTGCACAGTCTCACCGGGTTTATCTGCACAGTCTCACCGGGTACCGCGAGTCCAAGCATTGGCCCCAGGGCATAAGACCAAGGCGTCCAGAGTCACAAAGGAAACAGCAGTGTCGAACATCCGTCAGAACCACCACCCGCAGCCCGATGACCGGGGTTCCGGCGCTCGTCCCGCCTACCAGGGAGCGCCTGCCAATGCGCTGCCCCTGACGGCCTCGGAGGACCGGCAGTGGGCAACCATGGCGCACTTCGGCGGCATCCTGGGTTTCATCCCGGCCCTGGTCATCTTTCTGGTTTTCCGCGACCGCGGCCCCTTCACCGCCCAGGAGTCCAAGGAAGCGCTGAACTTCACGCTGCCTCCCACCATCGTTGCCCTGGTGGCTTGGCTGCTGTCCTTCATTCCGGTAATCGGCTGGGTCTTCGCCATCCTTAACGCCCTGCTCTGGGTCATCATCGCCGTTTCCTCGGTGGTGGCCGGCATCGAGGTCAACCGCGGGCGCCCTTACCGGTACCGCCTGAACCTGCGCCGCATCCCGTAACGGGCATTCACCCTCAGACAGGCCAAAAAGAAGGACCCCGGCCGGCATCGCTGCCGTCCGTGGTCCTTCTCTTGTTGGATGCCTCTTGTCCCGGTCCGGCAGCTTGTCCCGGTCCGGCAGCCTGTCCTAGTCCGGCAGCAGGCGGCGGACGACGGCGTCGGCGAGCAGGCGGCCCTTGGTCGTGAGCAGCACGCGGCCGGTCAGGGCAGCCCTCGGGTCCACCAGGCCGTCGGCCATCAGGCCCGCGACGGCGAGCCGGCCGGAATCCTTCAGCCGGGACAGCTCCAGGCCCTCCGCAAGCCGGGTGCGCAGCATGACGTCTTCCACGTACCGGGTGTCGGCGTCGAGGGTTTCGCGCCCCACCGCCGGCGACTCCCCCGCCGCAAGCCGCTGCGCGTAGGCGGTGGGGTGCTTCGCGTTCCACCAGCGCACGCCGCCGGCGTGGGAGTGCGCGCCGGGACCGATCCCCCACCAGTCGTCGCTGCGCCAGTACGCCAGGTTGTGGCGGCACTGATCAGCGGGTGTCCGGGCCCAGTTGCTCACCTCGTACCAGGACAGTCCGGCCGCCGTCATCATTTCGTCGGCCATGAGGTATTTGTCCGCGTGGTCGTCGTCGTCGATCGGCGGCACCTCGCCGCGCCGCATCCGCGCGGCCAGCTTGGTGCCGTCCTCGATGATCAGCGCGTAGGCCGAGATGTGGTCCGGCTCGTAGCTGAGCGCCTCCTTGACGGAGACTTCCCAGTCCGCGAGGGACTCTCCCGGCGTGCCGTAGATCAGGTCGACGCTCACGTTCAGGCCGGCGTCGCGCGCCCACTTCACTGCCTGGGGAACCCGCGACGGCGTGTGCGTGCGGTCCAGGACCGCCAGGACGTGCGGGACCGCTGACTGCATGCCGAAGGAGACCCGGGTGAAACCGGCGTCGGCGAGCAGCTGCAGGGACGCGGGGGTGACCGAGTCCGGGTTGGCTTCGGTGGTGACCTCGGCGCCCGGTTCCAGGCCCCAGGCGTCAACGGCTGTCTTCAGGATCCCGGCCAGGTCCTCGGCGGGCAGCAGGGTGGGTGTTCCGCCGCCGAAAAAGACGGTGCCGAGCTTCCGGTCCGGCAAGCCCGAGGCCTTCAGCGCACGGGCGGCAAAGCGGACTTCCTGTTCCGCGGTGCCGCCGTAGGCGGCCTGCGAGGCGCCGCCGCCGAGCTCGGTGGCGGTGTAGGTGTTGAAGTCGCAGTAGCCGCAGCGGACGGCGCAGAACGGGATATGGACGTAAAGCCCGAAGTTCCGTTCGGCTGCGCCGGCCGCGGCCTGTGCTGGCAGGAGTCCGTCGGCGGGTGCCGGGTCTCCGAGGGGCAGTGCGCTGGGTGTCACTTCTTGGATTTGTCCTTGGATTCGTCGGAGGAAAGCGCTGCCACGAAGGCTTCCTGGGGAACTTCGACGCGGCCCACCATCTTCATGCGCTTCTTGCCTTCCTTCTGCTTTTCCAGCAGCTTGCGCTTACGGCTGATGTCGCCGCCGTAGCACTTGGCCAGCACGTCCTTGCGGATGGCGCGGATGGATTCGCGGGCGATGATCCGGGAGCCGATGGCCGCCTGGATGGGCACCTCGAACTGCTGGCGCGGGATCAGTTCGCGCAGCTTGCCGGTCATCATGACGCCGTAGGAGTAGGCCTTGTCCCTGTGCGTGATGGAGCTGAACGCATCCACCTGTTCGCCCTGGAGCAGGATGTCCACCTTGACCAGGTCGGCGACCTGTTCGCCGTCGGCCTTCCAGTCCAGCGACGCGTAGCCGCGGGTCTTGGATTTCAGGATGTCGAAGAAGTCGAAAACGATCTCGGCCAGCGGGAGGCGGTACCGGATTTCCACCCGGTCCTCGGAGAGGTAGTCCATGCCGCCCAGGACGCCGCGGCGGGACTGGCACAGCTCCATGATGGCGCCGACAAATTCGTTCGGCGCCAGGATCGTGGCCGAGACCATCGGCTCGCGGACCTCTTTGATTTTGCCTTCGGGGTACTCGCTGGGGTTGGTCACCGTGACCACCTTCTTGTCCTCCAGCGTCACTTCGTACTCCACGTTGGGTGCGGTGGAGATCAGGTCCAGGTTGTACTCGCGCTCGAGCCGTTCACGGGTGATTTCCAGGTGCAGCAGGCCCAGGAATCCCACCCGGAAGCCGAAGCCCAGCGCCGCGGACGTCTCGGGTTCGTATACCAGCGCGGCATCGTTGAGCATCAGCTTTTCCAGTGCGTCGCGCAGCACCGGGTAGTCGGCGCCGTCGATGGGGTACAGCCCGGAGAACACCATGGGCTTGGGATCGGCGTAGCCTTCGAGGGACTTCTCGGCCGGCTTGGCCAGGTTGGTGACGGTGTCGCCGACCTTGGACAGCCGGACATCCTTCACGCCGGTGATGAGGTAGCCGACCTCACCGACGCCCAGGCCCTTGGACGGGGTGGGCTCCGGGGAACTGACGCCGATTTCCAGCAGTTCGTGGCTGGCGCGGGTGGACATCATCTGGATCCGCTCGCGCGGGGACAGCGAACCGTCGATGACGCGGACGTAGGTGACGACGCCGCGGTAGGTGTCATACACGGAGTCGAAGATCATGGCCCGGGCGGGAGCGTTGGGGTCGCCCACCGGTGCCGGAATCTCGCGGACAATCTGGTCCAGCAGGGCTTCGACGCCAACACCGGTCTTGCCGGAGACCCTCAATACGTCAGCCGGATCGCCGCCGATCAGCTTCGCCAGTTCCTCGGCGTACTTCTCGGGCTGCGCGGCCGGGAGGTCGATCTTGTTCAGGACCGGAATGATCGTCAGATCGTTTTCCATCGCCAGGTACAGGTTCGCCAGGGTCTGGGCCTCGATGCCCTGGGCCGCGTCCACCAGCAGCACGGCGCCTTCGCACGCTGCCAGGGAGCGGGAAACCTCGTAGGTGAAGTCCACGTGGCCCGGGGTATCGATCATGTTCAGGGCGTAGGACTCGCCGTCCACTTCCCAGGGCATGCGCACGGCCTGGGACTTGATGGTGATGCCGCGCTCACGCTCGATATCCATCCGGTCCAGGTACTGGGCCTTCATGTTCCGATGCTCCACAACTCCGGTGGACTGGAGCATGCGGTCGGCCAGGGTGGACTTGCCGTGGTCGATGTGGGCGATGATGCAGAAGTTTCTGATGATCGCCGGATCCGTCGCGGCAGGCACCGGTGAGAAGCGGGCCATGGGTGACACTGTGGCGGTTCCTTTACTGTTCACAGGACTTCACGCGGCCGCGGCGGCGGGGCCGCGTGCGGGAACCGGCTTCGGCGCGGTTCGTCGGTTTTTCCTGGTGGTTTTAACTGCTGAATTAACAGTCTCCCACGTTTGCCTGTCCGTGCTGGAACCGCAGAAGGTAATAGCGTGGGGTGATGTCCTTCTCCAACCGTTCTCTTCTTTCCCTTGCCCGCGCAGCCCTTCGCCTGCTCACCCGTTCCGGCACCGCCTCTCCGACGCAGAGCCGGACCCAGCCCAAGGCACAGCCCAAATCCGCCGGCCGGACGTCGTCGCCGCAGAAACCGCAGTCCCGTGCGGCGTCGAAATCCGCACGCCGGACGACGACGCCGACGGCGGGCCGCTCCCAGCCGGCCGCCAAGCCGGGCGGAACGGGCGCTTACCCCGGCGATTTCCGCGGGGAGGTCACGCCCGTCTACGCCCCCTCGCCGGACGGCTCACCCGATCCGGGGGAAGTTGTCTGGGCGTGGGTGCCCTACGAGGATGACTATTCGCAGGGCAAGGACCGGCCCGTGCTGCTCATCGGCCACTCCGGGTCCCGGCTGCTGGCCCTGATGATGACCACCAAGGACCGCAGCAACAGCCGCACCTCCGATCCCGACTACGTCGATATGGGAACCGGGCCGTGGGATGCGCAGGGCAGGCCGAGCGAGGTCAAACTGGACCGCGTGCTGCAGCTCGATCCCGCTGCCGTCCGACGCCAGGGCGCCGTCCTCTCCCCCGCCGCTTTCGAACGCGTCCGAAAGGCTTTTGCTGCCCGGAACTGACGGCACCGCGGCGGGACGTGCCGCCGCGCCGTCGTGCGCTGACCACCCCGAACGGGCGGTTGTGCCCAAATTCTGCTAACATTTATTGCTGTGTGTCCGCGCAGGTCGACGGGCACTTCAGTTCAGGCGCCATTACGGTATCCCCACGCCGCTCAGTCAATGTCTGGGCTGAAATTCCCTCACCGACCAAGTCCGCAATACAAAGAGAGTTTATATAGTGGCCAATATTAAGTCCCAGAAGAAGCGCATCCTCACCAACGAGAAGGCGCGCATGCGTAACAACTCGGTGAAGTCCGAGCTGAAGACCGCAATCCGCTCCGTTGACGCTGCCCTGAAGGCCAGCGACAAGGATGCAGCAGTCGCAGCGGTGGCCAACGCCAGCCGCAAGCTGGACAAGGCCGTCAGCAAGGGTGTTATCCACAAGAACAACGCAGCGAACCGCAAGTCGGCCATCTCCAAGAAGGTCAACGCGCTCTAAGCAGTTGTTTTTGCTTTAGTCTTGTCGGTCTGGCCGGTCCCTTCGGGGGCCGGCCAGACTGCTTTAACCAGCTTTAATCCGGGATCACTAGTCCCGGAAAAACAGTCCCGGAGAATCTGTCCCGGACGCCGGATCAGCGCCCGGGGCCGGATTAGCGCCCAGCAGCCGCCAAGGAGATGACGGTGACCGCGTGCTCGACGGCGTAGACCGGATCCCGGCCGGCGCCCTTGACCTGCGCGTCGGCCTCGGCCAGAACCTGGACCGCTTTGATAAGGGATTCCTGCGACCAGTGCTGGGCATCACGCCGGGCCTGATCCACCTGCCACGGAGCCATGCCCAGTTCCTTGGCCATGGAGGCCGACGAACCGCGCAGGTTCGCCACCTTCGCCACGGCCCGAACCTTCATGGCCAGCGCACCGACCAGCGGGACGGGATCGACGCCGGTGTCCAGGGCGTGGCGCAGCATGGACAGTGCCTGCCCGCCGCGTCCGGCCAGCGCCGCGTCGGCGACTTTGAAGGCGGTGGCTTCCACCCGGCCGCCGTAGTACTTCTCGACGAGCTCTTCGCTGATCTCTCCGGAGGCATCGTTGATCAGCTGACGGCAGGCTGCGGCCAGGTCCGCCAGCTTCGACCCCACTGCCGCCACCAGAGCGCGCGAGGCCACTGGATCGATCCGCCGGCGGGCAGCCTTGAATTCCTGCGACACGAAGTCCAGCTTTTCCGCGTCCTTTTTGAACGGCTGGCACTCCACCACGGCGGCTCCGGCCGACTTCACCGCGTCCAGGAGCTTTTTCCCCCGGTTTCCGCCGCCGTGGTGCATCACAAGCACGGCATCGGGAGCCGGATCTGACAGGTAGGCCAGGGTGTCGGTCAGGAAATCCTCGTTCATCGTGGCCAGGTTCGAGACTTCAATGAGTTTGGCCTCCCCGAACAGCGACGGGCTGGACTGCAGGGTCAGTTCACCGGCGTCATAGGCTGCGGCATCGAGGCGGACCAGTTCGGTGTCCGGCCGGTCCTGCCGCAGGGCCGCACGGATCCGTTCCATGGCCCGGCCGGCCAGATAATCCTCGGGGCCGCTGAGCAGCACCACCGGGGCCGGTTCGACCTCGCGCCAGGACACGGTTTTTCCCGCCGACTTGCCGGCAGGTTTCGCGGTGCTTCGCTTTGCTGACGGGACGACCGGATTCACAGCGAACAGACTCCTGGGATGAGACAACGGAACTACGTTTGGGGAACACTCCAACATTACCTGCCCGCCCGGATGCCTGCCTTACGGAGCATGCCCGGTGAGACCGGGCGGGACCCTTCCAACGGCGTCACACCGTTGTTCCGTCTCCAATCCCACCAGCGCCAATTGGTTACTCATTGCAAGCTGAGCGACCCGGGATGACGACAACTGCCGGCTCCAGCAGGACGGACATCGGGTGTTGATAGGACACCGAGATCCCGATTGCGGGAAGCACCCTCCAGTCGACTCGAAGCGGTTTCCCCTCTGACCACACACTAAGACTTGCACAAGGTCTGCTGGACACGTCAGTCTGCAAAATTGACACTTTTACGGCAGTCTCTGGCCAGATTAGTGTCGCATTCCATGGCTGTAGGCGTAGCCTTCCACCACGGATGCCGCCCGTTGCAGTCGGGTAGCCTCCTGCATCAGCGTCACCAGCATGACACTGCGGGGGTTCGTATGTTCGATACAGCACAGGTTGGCCTTTTCAAGCCGATCCTACCTTCGCTTTGGGAAGATCCCATTGACGTTGACTCGCGCCACGAAGCCACCGGAAGACCGTTCCGCGTGCGACGTCCGAGCTGGACATCGGGAGTACATGGCTCGCCCCACTGCACTTCTGGCGCTATGAGTGGCATAGCTTCTCGCAGGAGTGGAAGACCAGCGTTTTTCCAAGCCGACGGACGTCTTGGTGGTTGCGACCAGGGTTAGCCGACACAAGCATAAGCCCAGGAGCCAATGCACATGGAAGATAAGAAGCGAGAGGCCATCATCCTGATTCACGGGATGGGTGAGCAGCGCCCCATGGACTCGCTGCGTAGCTTTATTAGGGGCTTACGGCCACACGATTATTGGAATAAACCCGACCGACTATCTGGTTCCTTTGAATTGCGCCGATTTACTTTTAGAAAGACTAATAATGGACCAATGGTCGACTGTTACGAACTGTATTGGGCGCACCACATGGATGACGGTAAATTCCGTGAGACCCTCCGCTGGGCCGTTACACTTGTGTTCCGAAAGCCTTTTTGGAAATTGAACCGAACCCTGCGAGGAATCGTTGGCGTCATACAAGTTGCAGGGCTCCTCATTGCACTGTTCCTCGGAATATCCCTACCCGATCAGGTAATTACAAAAGGACCAGTGGGCGCTTTACAGTCCTGGCAGACCCGAATAGCCCTGAGCCTTGTGATAATCGAGATCATCGCAGGACGGTTTCTTACCCGTTATCTCGCAGATTCGGCACGATATCTGACACCCCACCCCCGTAATGTCACAGCACGCAATAACATACGCTCTGACGGCTTGAAATTGCTGGGAAAGCTTCACGAGGACGGACGTTATGACCGGATTATAGTGGTTGGTCACAGCCTGGGAAGCGTCATTGGTTATGACCTGCTTCGGTTGGCTTGGGATGAACTCCGGCACCCTGATTCCGCCCACTATGGAAACCAACCCGAAGCTGGAGTATTTGACCAGCGTGCGCAGAAGCTTGGCAAATTGCCCAGCCCATCCCAGGTTGACAAGTACCAACAAGCCCAAGCACGACTCAGGGAGGAAAACCGAAAACGAGGGGTCCGCTGGCTGGTTACAGACTTCGTCACGCTTGGTTCCCCTCTCGCGCACGCTTCCCTTCTTCTTGACACACGCTCTGTAAAACTCCGGCAACGGCAGGATGAGCGCGAATACCCGCGATGCCCACCGACTATCGGAAAGGGGGACGAAAAATCTTTCCATGGAAGATCCTACGAAACAAGAGGCAAGACAAGGACCATGCAGGTTGCAC
Organism: Arthrobacter sp. zg.Y820; assembly: GCF_030125555.1. Taxonomy (NCBI): domain Bacteria; kingdom Bacillati; phylum Actinomycetota; class Actinomycetes; order Micrococcales; family Micrococcaceae; genus Arthrobacter; species Arthrobacter sp. zg.Y820. Next base: position 239,010 of record NZ_JASKLX010000006.1, on the reverse strand, counting down.
ACTCTGGAGCACCATTCGGTCCAACCCGCTGGTCGAATCTCTATTTCCCGGTGCAGTCCCGAGTCTTTGGCGATCCCGTAGGTGGACCTGTTGCTCCGGAATTCGGGCCAGGTGTGCGGGATATCCCCATACGGCTGTCGCTGACCGGATGGAGAGCTAAGGTCTACAAGCTTCTGTTTTTTCCTCACACCCGCTACTGGACTTATGACGCACCAAGCGTCGAGCCCAATGGCACGACCCGCAAACAGATGGACCACGCCACGGGAACCAAAGATGCGAACACCATCTTGCGCCATCTTTTAGGACTTTCTGGCCCCCAGCCTCAGACCTCTTCCCCAACTCCCACAGGGGCAAACTTGTAGCTGCGATACCGCAGCCACCGAGCAATTGGCCGAAGGTTCCCGTGAACTTCACGCGGCAAGACGTTCAGGCAGTCATCACGTTCGGGCAGTCATCCGTGGCCCTGTGAGCCGGGTGCGATAGAGAACGGGTTCCTTCATCTGGCATCGGGAGGCCCGGCAAGGCGTTGGGCTTCGCCTCATTGCCCAAGTGGCGTATGGGAGACCCCTTCTCGGCCCGAACGGACTCATCATCATGGATCAATGAGGCCATGCCACACCAGGAAGCAGAGCGCCCCGTTTTAGTGAAACCACCTTTCAGCCGCCGTGACCATTCTCATCCGCGAAGTGCACGGCGAACGAGCCGCCTAACCTTCACAGTTGTGCCGTCCGTTTGAAGGACGATCGAACCCAGCAGATCGGTGCGGGCCACGGCGGTGCCGGCCCGTTCCAGGGCGGAAAGAATCGCCGGGCCGGGGTGTCCGTAGTCGTTGTCGGCTCCAACCGAGATCAGTGCAAGACTCGGCCGAAGTTCTTCGATCAGCTGCGTACCGCCGTTCCGGGCTCCGTGATGGGGGACCTTGAGCACATCCACGCCGTCCGCTGCAAGCCACGCATGCCGGGACAACACCGCGGCTGCGGCCTCCTGCTCGATGTCTCCGGTAAGCAGCAGGGTGAGCTGTGGCCTGCCGGGTTGCGTTTTCGAGTCCGGCTGGTCCTCCGCGCCGACCGTGATCAGAACAACGGCGCTGGCGTCATTCTCAGTGGCCTGCGCACCGTTCCCGGGAGGCCAGAGTACTTCCCACTGGAGTGTGCCGATCCTGGCGGCCATGCCCTCCGTGAGGTGGACCATCTCTGCACCGGCCCCTTCCAATTCCTCCCGCAGCGGTCCGGAAAGTTGCTGCTCCGCGGTGGAATAGGCGATGCGGTGCACCTGCCGGTCCCTCAGCACGCCAGCGGATCCTCCATAGTGGTCCAGATGCGCATGGGAGAGGATGAACAGGTCCACCGTTTCCACGCCCAGCCGATCCAGGCACCGGTCCATGACATCCGGATCGGGCCCGGCGTCGATCACCACAGCCCGGTTTGGACCTGTCCGCACCACCAGGCCGTCGCCCTGCCCCACGTCGCACGCTGCGGCCGTCCATCCCGGAGGGGCCGGTCCGGGCAGCATATAGGTCCAGGCGGCCGATGCTGCGGGCGGCAGCAGCAGAAGGAGGGCTGCTGCCGGTACCGTTTTCCGCCACCCCGTCGCGGCATCCCTCCCCGACTCCTCCCACGCCGCGTCCGGCCGCCGGTGGGTGCGGCCCGAGGCTCGACGCCCGGACAGCAGCCGACCCATCCGCCGTTTCTCGCCACCTGTCCGTTCCTCGCCACCCGTCCGTTCCTCTCTGCCCGGCCCCGCCCGCCAGAGAAGCCAGACGCCGGCACCGGCCGCGGCCGCCATGAGAAGGACTCCGGGTGCACCCGCCGGCCAGGGCAGCAGTGATCCCGGCAGCGTGCTGAAGGATCGGGCAACAAACGCGGTCCAAGCTGCTCCTGCCCCGGCTGCCAGCAGGAACGGGACCGCCAGCGCCGGAACAGTGGCCGCAAGGACGGCTGCTGCCATCCCGGCCACCGTCACCAGAGGTACTACTGGCGCAACTGCAACATTTGCCGGCAGCGAGAAAACCGGAACCTGAGGCTGCAGCAGCACAAGGACAGGAGAGCAAAAGAACTGCGCGGCCAGAGGCACGGCCAGGGCAGCAGCCAATGGCCAGGGCAGGCGCCGGGAGAGGAGCTCGGTCAGGCGAGGTCCCAGCAGGATCAGCCCGGCAGTCGCCAGTACGGAGAGGATGAAGGCGTAGCTGCCGCTCAGCCAGGGATCCACGGCCAGCAGGACGGTGATGGACAGGCACAGCAAGGCTGCCGGCAGCTTTCCCCGCCCCGTCAGCACTGCAAGCGTTCCCAGGCTGCCCATCACTGCCGCCCGCAGAACGCTGGCATCGGGCCTGACGACAAGGACGAATCCGAGCAGCGCCAGCACTCCGGCGGCTGCTGCAACGCTCCGCGGCAACCGCACCGAGCGGGCCAGCAGAAAGACGAAGGCGAGTAAAAATCCGCAGTTGGCCCCGGAGACCGCAACAATATGCGTTAGTCCGGTGTTTTTCATTGCAGTTTCCAATGACGCATCGAGGGTGCTCCGGTCCCCCAGGGCCATGCCCGGCAGCAGGCCCGCAGCATCCGTTCCCACGACACCGGAGTACTGGCCGGCAGCAGCGGCAAAAGTGGTTCGAATCCGGGCGGTCTGCCCATACCAGCCGCCGGCGGGTTCCACGCGAGGCTGCCCGTTTGCATACAGCACGGCCACGGAACGCTCTCCCGGCGCGGTCGCCTGCAGGTTCCCCGCCGCGCTGAACGTGTCACCCAGATGGATGCTCCCGTAGCCGCTGTTGCCAATCACCAGAACCGTTGCGGCGGATGTGAACCGCTGTCCCCCGCTGGTCGCTTCCTCGAGCACGGTCTCCACCAGGAATCGGGAGTCTCCGCTGAACTGGTCAGCAGCGACGGCCCGGGCATCGGTTACGGCGCGAAAGTCGCCGGTGACCGCCGCTCCGTCGGCGATGGCGGCGGCGACGGGACCGGCGGTGCGTTCCGCCAGGAGCGCCCCGGCGCAGACGGAGACCAGAGAAGCAGCCGCCAGCGGAACGGCAGCGGCCCGGGCCAAGGTCCTCAGCAGCGGCCAAGGTCGGCCGGGGCCGGCCCGCCTCACTGCGAACCTGCGCTTCTGCAGCAGGAAAGCCATCGCCACCACAATCAAGGCCGTGCCGGCCAGGCCGAAGCCGGCGGCCGTGGCCGACGCACCCTGGTCGGCACGCATTGCCAGGGCAGCCGCGATCCAGGCGGCGGCGGCCACCGGCACCAGACGCAACTCCAGCAATGGGTGTATCTGCAGGTCGGACGGGGCATCCGATGCCCGCGCCCGTACGCGAAGCCGGTGCAACAGCCGGGACGCGGGGCCGGAACCTGCGGCCCGTGAGGCTCCGGACGGCCCGGAGGTCCTGGCCGAGCCTGCAGTTTTGGATGAGCCTGCTGCAGTGGACGAGCCTGCGGCAGTGAAGGAGTCTGGTGAATTGGAGAAGTCTGCCGTATTGGCCGAGCCCGCAGTGACTGCCGGCAGCTGCCCCTGGACCGCAGCGGCCGTGTACCGATGCCACCGGCTGCCCCGGCGGACGGACCCCGGTTCATCGGGTTCACCGGGTTCACCCGGTTCAACGAGTCCCGGCTCACCCGGACCCGGTGCAACACGTCCCGGATCAACCGGACCCGGTGCAACACGTCCCGGCTCAACCAGTCCGGGCTCACCCGGACCAGACTCACCCGGCCCTTCCTCACCCGCACCCCTCGGAAAACTGCGTGCCGGTTTCGACATCTGCGGGCCTCAGACCGTGATCAGCGGCAGCAAGGCGGCCAGCATGGCTTCACCGATGCCGGGCACCGCATCAATGTCCTCCGGACGGGAGAAGCTGCCGTGGTCCTCGCGCCAGGCAATGATGCGTTCGGCAATAACAGGCCCAACCCGGGGCAGGGAATCGAGTTCCTGCAGCGAGGCAGTATTGATGTTGAGCAGCCCAGCCCCGCCGCCCGCTGCTGATCCAGATCCCGTCCCTGATCCACCGGTGCCGGTGCCGGCATCGGCCCCGCTGGCCGGTTCCTGCGGCGGCGGTACGGCAGCCTCTCCCACCCGGGGCACGACGACCATCATTCCGTCCTGCAACGGCGCCGCGAGATTCACGGCAGTGAGGTCTGCCTCCGGCATCACTCCGCCTGCGGCGTCCACCGCATCAGCGGTCCTGCTTCCGGACGGCACCCGCACCACGCCGGGATGCGTCACGGCCCCGGCGACGTGGATTACCAGCACTGACGGAACAGGAGATTGCCCTGGGGCACCATTGGCTGGATCACTGCGGGTGCCGACGTCCGCTCCGGAGCCCTGTTCGTCCTCCTGGTTCTGCCCGTGTGCCTGGTTTTGTCCCTGATCTTCGGTGCCGGATGTCTGGTCCTCGGCGCCCGAGCCGGAGCCTGAGCTGTCTGCAGCACCATCCCCGTCTGAACCGTCCGGATCCGACCCGTCCAGGTCGAGCTCGACGCTGCTGATTTCAGCAGGAGTGCCACCGCCTTTAAAAACCGCCAGGCCCGTGGCCACTCCGATCAGCAGGCAGACGGCAAGGACCGCGGCGCGAAAGGACAGGAGCCATCGCCGCGGCGGACCTGACGGGACCCCCGGGCCAGTGCCGATGCCATCGGAGGCTTCGGATATGCCGGGAGTTTTGGGGGCCTTCCCTGCTTCATCAGGGTGATCGTCTGTCAGCCACGATGCCGAAAGTCTCGGTGCGGAGGGTGCGGTGTCCCAGCGGTGTTCTGCCATGCCCTCACGCTAGGACGGCAGCGCACGGTGGGGGCGGGAACATTCATCGCTGTGAGTTATGTGCCCTGCCGTGTAGCCGCTGCGGAACCTGTGCAGGGCAGAACTGCAGGGTAGAACGAAGAGCACTCGGCCCAGTGCCGGATTATGCCGACGGGCGGCCCGGCCCGGTTCCGCCACCAGATCCCGGTCGAGTTCCAGCCTCAGGCCCGGCGCCGGGGCCCGCACCCGGTTCCGGCGGAGGCACCGGTGATTCTCCGGCTATCGCCACAGCCAGCACGCCCAGCCCGGCGTGGGCGGCCAGCACGGCGGGCAGCGAACAGATCATCAGTTCCACATCGGGCGAAACGTCGGTGATGGTCCCGGCCAGGCGCTCGGCTTCGCCCTCGTTGCCGAAGTGGTGCACGGCAACGCGCACCCGCCCGGTCCGGGCGGAAATGTCCTGCTGGACCAGTTCGGTCAGCCTCAGGAGGGCTCGCGGAGCGGAACGCACCCGCTCCAGCGGCACGATCCTGCCCTCACGCACCACCAGGATCGGCTTCACGGCGAACAGGGTGCCGATCCAGCCCGCGGCTGCCCCGACGCGGCCGCCGCGGCGCAGCTGTTCGAGGCTGGGAACGTAAAAAAGGATGGTGACGGAGCGGGCGGCCGCCCGGGCCGCCGCAGCCACAGACTCAACGGATCCGCCGTCGCGCGCGGTTTCCGCTGCGGCGACGACGGCGAAACCCAGGCCCATGGCCACGCTGGAGCTGTCGATGACGGTCACGGGAATGGCCGCCGAGCGCGCCGCGAGCCGGGCGGAATCCACAGTTCCGGACAGGTGGCCGGAGAGATGCAGTGACACCACCGACGAGCACCCGGCCGCAGCCAGCTCCGCGTAGGCGGCCTCAAACTGCCCCGGCGACGGACGCGAGGTCCGAACCTCGGAACCCTGGGCCAACGCCAAAGCGAGGGCACCGATCATGCGGTCGGTGCCCTCGCCGTAAATCTGATCGCCGATCATGACCGGCATGGAAACCACCCGCACCAGGTCAGTGACTGCTGCGGAAGCGGCCCAGTTTTCGGGCAGCGCGGCGGCGGAGTCAGTGACCACGCCGACCCGGGGCGCGGGGGCGGCTCCGGCTTCGCGGAGCCGCCCCCGTTTCGCTCGCTGGCTCAGCTTTTCCAGCCAGTCCGCGTTCATCTGTCCCCCGTGCCGCTTGCCCGTTGTTGCCTGCCTGGTCTGTCCGTCCGTGCGCCAGCCTACGCCGGAACGACGTTCACGAGCTTCGGCGCGCGCACGATGACGGTGCGGATTCCGCGCCCGTCGAGCGTCTTCTGCACCGCGTCCGAGGCCAGCGCCAGTTCGCGCAGGTCCTCTTCGCTGATGTTGGCGGGCACCTCGAGCCGGTCGCGGACCTTGCCCTGGACCTGGACGACGGCGGTGACCGTGTCCTGGACCAGCAGGGCTTCATCGACTGCCGGCCAGCCGGCGTTCGCCACCGAGGCCGGGCGGCCCAGCAGGGACCACAGGTCCTCGGCGGTGTACGGGGCGAACAGGCTCAGGATGATCGCCACGGTCTCGGCGGCCTCGCGGACCGCGGGATCCGCACCGCCGACGCCGGAGTCGATCGCCTTGCGGGTGGCGTTGACCAGTTCCATGGTCTTGGCCACGACCACGTTGAACTTGTTGTTCTCCAGCAGCTCGGTCGCGTCGGCAATGGTCCGGTGCGTCAGGGCGCGCAGCTTCTTGTCGCCGGCGGTGAAGTCGACGCCGGGTTCACTCGTCACGCCCTGGCCCAGGCGCCAGGCCCGTGCCAGGAACTTGGCCGAGCCCGACGGCGAGACGTCCGCCCAGTCGACGTCGTCCTCCGGCGGGGAGGCAAAGATCATCGTCAGGCGCACGGCGTCCACGCCGAACTTGTCCAGCTGCTGGCTCAGGTCCACGCCGTTGCCCAGCGACTTGGACATCGCCTTGCCGCCGTTGAGCACCTGGCCCTGGTTCAGCAGGGAGCTGAAGGGCTCGCTGGCTTCCAGCAGGCCCATGTCGTGGACCACCTTGGTGAAGAAGCGTGCGTAGAGCAGGTGCAGGATGGCGTGTTCCACGCCGCCGACGTACTGCCCCACCGGCATCCAGTTCTTGGCGGCCTCCGGGTCGAACGGTCCGTCGGTGTAGTGCGGGGAGACGAAGCGCATGAAGTACCAGGACGAGTCCACGAAGGTGTCCATGGTGTCGGTGTCGCGCTTGGCCGGGCCGTCGCACGTCGGGCAGGACACATTGACCCATTCATCCACCGACGCCAGCGGTGAGGTGCCCTTCGGGGCCAGTGCTTCGCCGCGCAGCCCGGTGGGCAGCGTAACGGGCAGCTGGGCATCCGGTACCGGAACCTCGCCGCAGGTTTCGCAGTGAATGATCGGGATCGGGGTGCCCCAGAAACGCTGGCGGGACAGCAGCCAGTCACGCAGCCGGAAGTTGACGAACTTCTCGCCGGTGCCCTGCTCCTCGAGCATGGAAATAGCGGCCGGGATGGCTTCGGACTTGGGCAGGCCGTCCAGGGTTCCGGAGTTGATCAGGGTGCCCTCGCCGGTGGTGGCGGTGCCGGAGACTGACGGATCCTCCTCCCCGGTGTCCAGGACCGGGCGGACCGGCAGGTCGAAGGTCTTGGCGAAGTCCAGGTCGCGCTGGTCGTGCGCGGGCACGGCCATGATTGCGCCGGTGCCGTAGTCTGCCAGCACATAGTCAGCGGCCCAGACCGGCAGCTTCTCGCCGGTGAGCGGGTTCACGGCGTAGCGGCCGGTGAAGACGCCGGTCTTGACGCGTTCGGTGGACTGGCGCTCGATGTCGGAGAGGGCCTTGACCTGCTCGCGGTAGTCCAGCAGGGCGTCCATGTGCTCGTCGGTGGTCAGCTCCACGGCCAGCGGCGCGTCCGCGGCGACGACGAAGAACGTTGCCCCGTACAGGGTGTCCGGGCGGGTGGTGAAGACGGTGACCTGCTCGGCGGGCTTGTCGCCGTCGGCCTCGATGTTGAACCGGACGTGCGCACCTTCGGAGCGGCCGATCCAGTTTTTCTGCATGGCCAGCACGCGCTCGGGCCAGTGGCCCTTGAGCTGGTCCATGTCATCGAGGAGGCGGTCGGCGTAGTCGGTGATCTTGAAGTACCACTGGTTCAGGGACTTCTTGGTGACCTGGGTGCCGCAGCGTTCGCAGGCGCCGTTGACGACCTGCTCGTTGGCCAGCACGGTCTGGTCCTTGGGGCACCAGTTGACCGGGGAGTTCTTCCGGTAGGCCAGGTTCCGCTCGTAGAAGCGCTTGAACAGCCACTGGGTCCAGCGGTAGTACTCGGGGTCCGAGGTCTGAATCCGGCGCGACCAGTCCACACTGATGGCGTAGCGCTTGAATGACGCCGCCTGGGTGTCGATGTTGCGGTAGGTCCAGTCGCTGGGGTGGGCGTTGTTCTTGATCGCCGCGTTTTCGGCGGGCAGGCCGAAGGAGTCCCAGCCGATCGGGTGCAGCACGTCGTATCCGAGCTGGCGCCAGTAGCGCGCGACGACGTCACCCATGGCGAACGCCTCGGCGTGGCCCATGTGCAGGTCGCCGGAGGGGTACGGGAACATGTCCAGCACGTAGCGGCGTTCCTTGGAACCGTCGTCGGCGGGCTTGAACACGCCGAGCTCATCCCAGACCGCCGGCCACTTCTGCTCGATGTCCGCAAAACTGTAGACGGCCTCTTCAGACTCATCCGTCTGTGACTGCGTACTCACTGTTGTCGCCTCTGTCCTCAAAGAAATCCTGTTGATCCGCGGTTGCCGGTCCGTGCCGGTCCCGCCGCTTAAAACTCAAGTTCCTGACGCTCTCCCCCAGACACACAAAAGCCCCTCGGCAAGCAAGGGGCTTGGCCGCGCACGGACGGTGCGCGGCTACCTAAGGAGGAGGGAAACGTTCATCTTTCCACTTTACAACAGCACCGCCCGTACACCAGCCGAACCGCGGGCGGCGAAGCGGCGGGCCGCAGGCAAAAGGTACGACGACGGCGGCAGCTGTCCTGCATGTGCCGGATCCTTCGCCTTGCGTATCTTTGCGGGGCGTCCGTGCGTCTACCGGATAGGACGCCCTGGGGCAGTTACTGCTTGCCCTGCCGCCGCGGCGGCATCCCGGGCGGCACGGAAGGCCAGGAACGCCTCGCGGCTGGTGTACGTGGGGGCAAAGCCGAAGTCTTCCTTCAAGGCCGTGTTGTCCAGCACCGGGCGGTAGCGCAGGAACCGCAGTTGTTCCGGTCCGTGCACGGTCAGCTTCAGCCGGCGCCCCAGCCACAGGGCCGCCGCCAGCACCGGGCCGGGAACCGTGAGCGTCCCCCGGCCCAGCAGTGCGGCGATCTCGCGGACGGTCAGGGCGCCGTCGCCTGCCACATTGAAGATGCCGCTGCGCCCGGTCACCACGGCGCGGACCATGGCGTCGGCGACGTCGGTGTCCCAGGCAAAGACAAACGGGGACTCACTGCCCGCAACCCGCAGCAGCCGCGGCGCATCGAACAGTGCGGTGATCTGGTTGCGGACCTGCTCCCCCAGGATGGTGCCGATGCGGAAGATCGTCTGTTTCAGCTCCGGATGCTCCTGCCGGCAGCGGGCCAGCTCCTCCTCGACCAGGCGCTTGTGGCGGCTGTAGGCAAACTCGTCGTTGCCGCGCAGCGGATCGTTTTCCCGCAGCCACGCCGGGTTGTCGGGGTGGTAGCCGTAGGCCGCTCCGGAGGAGGAAATGACCACATGATTTACCCCCGCGTCGATGCAGGCCGCCAGCACGTTCCGGGAACCGGTCACATCCACCCTGAACTCCTGTTCGCGGGTGGTGTCCTTGCCCGGATTCACGATCGCCGCCAGATGCACCACGGTATCGATCCGGTGCTCCGCCAGCAGCCGGCCCACGTCGGGGGAACAAACATCGGCCAGGGCGTAGTGAACACCGTCAAGGCGGCGTTCGGCGGCGGGTTCCCGGATGTCCAGGGACAGGACGTGGGAAATCTTCGGATGCTCCAGCAGCTTGGCCACCACCGCGCTGCCGAGGAAGCCGTTGCCGCCGGTGACGCAGACCCGGCTCACGCGGTTCCCTCCCGGGCTGTGGTGCCGGCAGCACCGCCAGCGCGGACGGCTTTCCGGGCATCCCGCCGCCGCCACCAGGTGGCCAGCAGCAGGCCGGCCAGAATGTCCCAGATCCCCCACCAGGCGGCAATCATGGCCATGCCGCCCAGCCCGGCGAAGAAGGTGAGGGTCAGGCCCAGCCCCAGCCCGGTGTTCCGGGCCCCCACCTCGAAGGCGAAGGCCCTGCGGTCCGGCTCCCCCAGCCGGGCTGCGGCGGCTGTCCAGTAACCGACGGCCAGGGCCACGGCGTCATGCAGCAGCACCACCAGGAAGATGGTGCCGAGGTGCTCGCGCAGCGGTCCCAGGTTGCTGGCCGTGCCGGAGACGATGAACACCAGCAGCGCTACCAGGCCCACCCGCTGCACCCACGGCAGGGCCTTGGCGGTCAGGGCGGGGAACCGACGGGCCAGCGGCATGCCCACGGCAAAGGGAACCCCGATGATCAGCAGCACCTGGACCAGCATCTCTGTGCGGTTCAGGGAAAAGTCCCGCATCAGGGCGTCAGTGGCCGGGTTCAGCGACGCCCAGAGCGCCACATTCAGCGGCATGACCACGATGGCCACCAGGTTGGATACCGCGGTCATCGACGCTGACAAGGCAACATTGCCTCCGGCCCGGTGGGTCAGCACATTGGAGATTCCGCCCGGCGGGCAGCACGCCACCAGGATCATGCCCAGCGCGATCGAGGCTGGAACCTTCAGCAGCAGGGCAAGCCCGACGGTGACGGCGGGCAGGAGCAGGTATTGGGCGCCGATGCCCAGCACCACCGCCTTGGGATGGCGGGCAACGGTTCGGAAGTCAGACGGGCGGACCTCCAGGGCGATTCCGAGAATGATCAGGGCCAGGACCGCGTTCAGGACGATCAGCGAGGCTGGGGTGAAGCTCAGTACGACGTCGTCAATGGGCATCCGCGCCCACCTCCTGCCGCGCCGGCGCCCCATTTGACCCGCCGGGGTGGTCCGGCGGGTCAAGGAGCGCCAGGTGGGCGGCCAATTGGGCCCGGTAGGCATCCTTGTTGACGTAGTAGCTCATCCGGTCCAGCCCAAGGTACTTGTAGCCGCCGGTCATGTCAGGTGACGGTCCGGCCAGGGCCTTCCGGAACCCGGCCGCGCGCTGGGGCGCACGGGCCTGCGCGGCGAGGTAGGCGGCTGCGAGTTCGGCCTGCCGGTAGCGGCCCTCCCAGCCCAGCCCGGAGGCTTCCACCATGCCCACCACCATCAGGTTTTCCGCCTGCCGGCTGAACATGTTCAGGTACAGCGACGGCGACGGGCCGGTCCAGCCCAGCTGGGCCCGATCCAGGAAGGGGTAGGAAAGGACGTAGCCGGTGGACAGCAGCACGAGGTCGTAGTCTCCGGAAGTGCCGTCGCGAAAGTGCACTGTGTGACCGTCGAGCCGGGAAACGTCCGGCATGACCCGGAGGTCGCCGTGGCCCAGGTGGTGCAGGATCAGCGAGTTGACCACCGGATGCGATTCGTAGATCCGGTAGCCCGGGTCGGGGAAGCCAAAGCGGCGGGGGTCGCCGGTGAACATCCGCAGCAGCCGCTTGTCGATGAACTGCTTCAGCGGCCGGGGCAGCGGACGGCCCCGGTTCAGTGTGTCGGCGGGCCGGCCGAAAATGTACTTCGGGATGAAGTAGTACCCGCGGCGGACGCTGATGTCCACGGCCGCGGCATGGTGCACGGCGTCCACGGCAATGTCGCAGCCGCTGTTGCCCGCACCCACGACCAGAACGCGTTTGCCGGCCAGCTCGGCGGGGTTTTTATAGTGCGCCGAGTGCAGGATCTCGCCGGCAAAGGTGCCCGGAAACTCGGGCACGAAAGGAGTGTGCAGCGTGCCGGTGGCCACAATCACTGCCCTGAACCTGGCGCTGCCCTCCCCGTCCGCGCTGCGCCAGGACACCTGCCAGCCGCCGTCGTCCTCCGTGGCGCAGGTGATCTGCGTCCCGAACCGGATGGAGCCGCGCAGCCCGAAATGGTCCGCGTACCCGCGGAAGTACTCCCGCAGGTGCCGGTGCCCGGGATAGTCCGGGGTGCCCGCGGGCATCGGATATTCCGCGAACTCGGTGGTGGTTCTTGACGAAATGAGATGGGCGGATTCATATACGGTGCTGGACGGATTCTCGATGTTCCAGAGTCCGCCCACATCGGTGTGCTGTTCAAAGCCGACAAAATCCAGCCCCCGGCGGGACAGCGCCCGCATGGCCGCCAACCCGCTGGGTCCTGCTCCGATGACCACCACCGGCAGTCCCCCGCGTCCTGCCGTAGGTTCCAACACTCATTCCCGCTTTCGTGACCTGCATCACCTTTGATGCTGCCAGCACGCTACGACAAAGGGCAGGAAGGGTCAAACACCGCCCCCGGCCGGTTGCCGCCGGGTTCTGCGCGCGGACGACGAAGGGCCCCGGCGAAAATTCGCCGGGGCACTTCAGTCCTGCCGCTGCAGCAGTCCTACCGCTTAAGCAAAAGCGCTTACAGCACGTCCTCGTCGACCCAGTCGAAGGTCTTCGTTACGGCCTTGGACCACAGCCGCATCTGACGGTCACGCTCGCTGACCTCCATCTGCGGAGTCCAGCGGGTATCTTCGGCCCACTTCATGGCCAGCTCATCGGTGTCGTTCCAATAGCCCACGGCCAGTCCGGCTGCATACGCGGCACCCAGGGCCGTGGTCTCGACGATCTTGGGGCGGACCACGTCCACGCCGAGGATGTCCGCCTGGAACTGCATGAGCGCCTCGTTGGCGACCATGCCGCCGTCGACCCGCAGCTCGGTGAGCGGCACGCCGGAGTCGGCATTGACGGCGTCGAGCACCTCGCGCGTCTGGAAGGCGGTGGCCTCCAGCGCGGCGCGGGCGATGTGGTTCTTGTTGACGAACCGGGTCAGGCCCACGATCGCGCCGCGGGCGTCGGAACGCCAGTGCGGAGCGAACAGTCCGGAGAAGGCCGGCACAATGTACACGCCGCCGTTGTCCGTGACCTCGGTGGCGAGGGTTTCGATCTCCGCGGCACTCTGGATCATGCCCAGGTTGTCGCGCAGCCACTGGACCAGCGAACCGGTGACGGCAATTGAGCCTTCCAGTGCGTAGACCGGCTTGGCATCGCCCAGCTGGTACGCCACGGTGGTGATCAGGCCGTTCTCGGAGCGGACGATCTCCTCACCGGTGTTGAAGATCAGGAAGCAGCCGGTGCCGTAGGTGTTCTTGGCAGCACCCTGGCTGAAGGCAGCCTGGCCGAAGGTGGCGGCCTGCTGGTCGCCCAGGATTCCGGCGACGGGGGTTTCGCGCAGGAGCTGCGCGCCGTGGACGGTGCCGTACACCTCGGAGGAGGACTTGATCTCCGGCATCATGGACATCGGCACGCCGAAGTCCTTGAGGATTTCCTCGTCCCAGGTCAGGGTCTCAAGGTTCATGAACAGGGTGCGCGAAGCGTTGGTCACATCGGTGATGTGGACACCGTTTTCCGTGCCACCGGTGAGGTTCCAGACAATCCAGGAGTCGGTGTTGCCGAAGAGCAGGTCTCCGGCCTCGGCGCGCTCACGTGCGCCTTCCACGTTGTCCAGGATCCATTTGATCTTGGTGCCGGAGAAGTAGGTGGCCAGCGGCAGACCCACCCGTTCCTTATAGCGGTCCAGGCCGCCGTCCTTCGCCATTTCGTTCACCGTCGGCTGCGTGCGGGTGTCCTGCCAGACAATGGCGTTGTACACCGGCTTGCCCGTGGTCTTGTCCCAGACCACGGCGGTTTCGCGCTGGTTGGTGATGCCGACGGCGGCGATGTCGTGCCGCGTCAGGTTCGCCTTTGACAGCGCGGTTCCCACAACTTCCCGGACGTTTGTCCAGATTTCCTCGGGATCGTGCTCCACCCAGCCGGCACGCGGGAGGATCTGCTCATGTTCCTTCTGACCGGTCGAGACGATTTCGCCGTCGTGGTTGAACACGATGGCACGGCTGCTGGTGGTGCCCTGGTCAATGGCAATGATGTAGGTCGGGTCAGGCATGGTTGGCTCCTTTTACTGCTGGACGGACGGGAGAGCACGGGAACAAGCCGCCGTGCTGAGGGACTTAGACGACGGGCATCGGAATGCCGTTGAAGACCAGACCTGCCAGCGAGCCGCCGATGATGGGGCCGACAATCGGCACCCAGGCATAGGCCCAGTCGCTCTTGCCCTTGTTGGGGATGGGCAGCAGGGCATGGACGATGCGCGGGCCGAGGTCACGTGCGGGGTTGATGGCGTAGCCGGTCGGGCCGCCGAGGGAGGCACCGATCGCAAGCACCAGAAGGCCCACCGCGAGGGGGCCGAGCTCATTCGGGGTCCCGCCGAACGCGAGGATGACAAACACCAGCACAAAGGTGCCGATGACTTCAGTAACAACGTTCCAGCCGTAGGAGCGGATCGTCGGGCCGGTGGAAAACACGCCCAGGATGTTCGCCGCGTCGGGTTCATCGTCAAACTGCTTCTTGTACGCGAGCCAGGCCAGCACGGCCCCGAGCATTGCGCCCAGCAGCTGCCCGGCCAGATAGACCATGACTGAGGCGAAACTTGTTTCCACGCCGGGAGCCAGGTCTGAGCCGTTGAAGATCAGGCCCATGGTTACCGCGGGGTTAAGGTGAGCGCCGGACTGAACCGCCACGAAGACACCTGCGAAAACGCCAAGACCCCAGCCGAAGTTGACGAGAAGGAAGCCTCCGCCGTTGCCCTTCGTCTTACTCAACGCCACATTCGCGACCACGCCGCAACCAAGCAATATGAGTGTTGCCGTTCCTGCGAACTCACTGAGGAATACCTCACCGAGAGTCACCATTGACTTCTCCATCCTTCTGATCAGGTTTACCGGCTGATGTTTTAGTCGGTCTGAACAACTCTGTCATGACTCTGCCCCCCAACCAGACACGCCGGCATCGCCTGCGCACTGCCTACTTGCGCAGTATTGCGGTCTTGCACTAGGCAATCAAGGACTCCCCCGTAAACGCAGTTGGCGACCCGGAAAACGCAGGGATCTGCCGCCTCAACCCGGCCCCGGCGACCGGCGGACGGGCTCGGATTCAACCGCCGGGCGCCATCCTCGGTAGAGTCAACTGCATGGAACCAGCCCCCAAACTGACCCTCAATAACGGCGTTTACCTTGACCAGGTGGGCTATGGCACATACAAGGTCCCCGCCGCAGATGCAGCCGGCCTTGTCACCGACGCCCTCGCCGCCGGATACCGGCACATCGACACCGCTGCCCTGTACGGAAACGAGCAAGGTGTCGGCGAGGCTATCCGCACCTTCACGGCCTGCAGCGGCGTTCCCCGCAACGAGATTTTTCTCACGTCCAAGGTGTGGAATTCGGACCAGGGTTACGACCGAACGATGCAGGCGTTCGAGGATTCGATGGCCCGGCTGGGCCTGGACACCCTTGACCTGTACCTCATCCACTGGCCCTGCCCCGAGCGCCGGCTGTTCGTGGAGACCTATCGGGCGATGGAGGAGCTTTACCGTGAAGGCCGCGTGCGGGCCATCGGCGTATCCAACTTTCAGCCGGACCACTTGGCGCAGCTGATGGATGCCGCTGATGTCGTGCCGGCGGTCAACCAGGTCGAGCTGCATCCCTGGCTGCAGCAGCACCGGCTCCGCGTCGTGCACGCCGAGCTGGGCATATGCACGGTCGCTTGGAGCCCGCTGGGGCGCGGCGCCGTCCTGTCCGATCCGGTGATCACGGCCATCGCCGTCGAACTCGGGGTGTCTCCGGCACAGGTGATCCTGCGCTGGCAGGTGGAACAGGGAAACGTCGTGATTCCCAAGGCCAGTTCGCCCGGGCGCATGGCCGAGAACCTGGACGTCTTTTCCTTCAAGCTGACTGCGGGCCAGCGGGCCGCCATTGCCGGCCTGGACCGGAACCAGCGCTCGGGCTCGCATCCGGACGAGGTGAACTAGTGCGCACCAAGCCTGGAAACAGCACGGTATCCGGCGTAACGTTCGCCCGCCGCGCGGAGGAACGGACTTTTACCGTGGACGGCACGCTCCAGCGATGCTGGGATTTTGCCCCCGTGCCGGAGGGCTCCGGAGCCGCGAATCCGGACGGAGACGACGCCGCCGGCCGGGACGCGGCTCCGCCGATCTTCATGGTCCATGGCTTCCGCGGCGACCATCACGGACTGCTGCGGATTGTCGAGGCGCTGCCCGGACACCGCGTCCTGGTCCCCGATCTGCCCGGTTTCGGACGGGGCGAGCCGCTGCCGGGACCGCACGACGTCGGAGCCTACGCCGGGTTCGTGGCAGCGGCGCTGGAGGGCGGGGTCCCGGGCCTGGGGGCCGACACCGTTCTCCTCGGGCACTCCTTCGGCTCCATCATCGCCTCCAAGGCGGCGGCGGAACGCCCGGAACTGATCAGCGAACTGGTGCTGGTGAATCCCATCTGCGAGCCGGCGCTGGAAGGGCCCAAGGGCATCACCAGCAAAGCGGCCGAACTCTACTACCTGTCCGCGGCACGCTTGCCGGAGGGGCTGGGCATGGCCCTGCTGCAGCACCCGGCCATTGTGCGGGGCATGAGCATCTTCATGGCCAAGACCCGCGACCCGGCGCTGCGGCGCTGGATCCACGGCCAGCATCGGGCCTACTTCAGCGCGTTTGCCAACCGGGATGTCGTTCTGGATGCGTTCCGGGCCTCGATTTCCTCCACCGTCCGTGACACCGCCGCGCAGTTGGACATGCCGGTGCTGCTGATCGCCGCGGAACGCGACGACCTCGGATCAGTGGCCGGTCAACGGAAGCTCGCCGCACTGATTCCGGACGCGGAGCTGCACATCCTGCCCGGCGTCGGGCATCTGGTGCATTACGAGGCTCCCGCCGAAGCGGCGGCGCTGATCACCGATTTCCTGCAGCGGAGGCACCCGTGAGCCTGCGCATCGCAGTGGACGCCCGGTTCACCCGGACCGACCAGCACGACGGCATCAGCCGGTACGGCGCCTCCCTGATCGAGGCTCTCGCCGAAAATGGGGGCTCCGCTGAAAAGGCGCAGGTGCTGATGCTGATTTCCGACGAGCGGCAGCTGGCGCTGCTGCCGGATCTCCCCTGGGTCAAGCTCAACAGCCCCCTCTACCCCGCCGAGCTGCTGGTCGCCTTCCGCGTCAACCGGCTGGGCGCCGACGTCGTCGTCTCACCTATGCAGACCATGGGCAGCTGGGGGCGGAAGTATCCGCTGATCCTGACCCTGCATGACCTGATCTATTACTCGAATCCGACGCCGCCCGGTTTCCTGCCGCTGCCCGTGCGGGCTTTGTGGCGGCTCTATCACCTGGCGTACTGGCCGCAGCGGCGTCTGCTGAACCGGGCCGACGTCGTCGCCACCATCAGCGAAACCACCCGCTCGCTGATGGCCCGGCACCGGCTGACCAAACGTCCCGTGCGCATCGTCGGGAACGCGCCGCAGCCGGGCGCTACCGTCCGGAATCCTGCACAGGCGCCGGAAAAGACGCTGCTCTACATGGGCTCGTTCATGCCGTACAAAAACGTGGAAACAGTGGTGCGCGGCATGGCGCATCTGCCCGGCTACACGCTGCACCTGCTCAGCCGGATTTCCCCGGAACGGCGGCGCGAACTCGGCGCGCTGGTGCCTGACGGCAGCGAGGTGGTGTTCCACAACGGCGTTTCCGAAGAGGAATACGCGGAGCTGCTGCGCTCGGCCACCGCACTGGTGACGCTGTCCCGGGCGGAGGGCTACGGCCTGCCGATGATCGAGGCAATGGCAGCCGGCACCCCGGTGGTGGCCAGCGACATTCCGATCTTCCGCGAGGTCTCCGGCGGAGCGGCCCTGCTGACGGATCCGGACAGCCCGGAGGCGTTTGCCGCCGCTGTCCGCGAGCTGTCCGAGCCGGATCGCTGGCGCCGGATCTCCGAGGCGGGACTGCGCCGGGCGGCGGAGTATTCCTGGGAGACCTCGGCGGCCCAGCTGCTGGACGCTGCCGCCGAATCGGTGCGGCTGTTCGGGGAGCGCCGGCCGGCCTCCCGCTAGGCCTGCAGGGTCACGACCATCTTGCCCTTGTTGGCACCCTTCATCAGATCGATGAAGGCCTGAGGAGCATTCTCCAGCCCGTCGACGAAGGTCTCGTCGTAGCTGACCGTGCCTTCACTGAGCCAGCCGGACATCAGCGCTGCGAACTCATCCGCGTACTGGTTGTAGCTGCCGACGATAAAGCCGCGCAGGGTCAGTTCCTTGCCGATGGCCAGCGCCAGGTTGCGCGGTCCGGTGGGTGCCTCGGTGGTGTTGTACTGCGAGATGGCGCCGCACATGGCGATCCGGCCAAACTTGTTCATCACCGAGATGGCGGCTTCGAGGTGGTCGCCGCCCACGTTGTCGAAGTACACGTCGATGCCGTCGGCACCGGCTGCTTTTTTCAGTGATTCCTTGACCGGGCCGTCGTGGTAGTTGAACGCCTCGTCAAAACCGAGGTCCAGCAGGTGCCGGACCTTCTCATCGGAACCGGCGCTGCCAATGACCTTCTTGGCGCCCAGAGCCTTGGCGATCTGGCCGACCAGGGACCCGACGGCGCCGGCGGCACCCGAGACAAAGACGACGTCGCCTTCCTTGAATTCCGCCACCTTGGTCAGTCCGGCATAGGCGGTCAGCCCGGTCATGCCGAGCACCCCCAGGTAAGCCGTCGCCGGAGCCAGGGCCGTGTCGATGACCCGGGCACGCTTGCCGTCGAGCACGGCGTAGTCGCGCCAGCCCAGGCCGTGCAGCACGAAATCACCGGCACTGTGGTTTTCAGAGCGGGACTCGAGAACTTCACCGATCGCGCCGCCGTCCAGCGGTGCATCGACCTGGAAGGGCGGAACATAGGACTTCACATCATGCATGCGTCCGCGCATGTACGGGTCCACCGACATCCAGCGGTTGCGGACCAGGATTTGGCCGTCCTCGAGCTTTGGCACGGGCACCTCGGCAAGCCGGAAGTTCTCGTCGGTGGGCCAGCCCTCGGGGCGGGAGGCCAGCTGGATTTCGCGGCTGGTCTGAGGGGCGTTCGTCATGAAGTGCCTTCCTTTGTGGGCCCGGAGGCCCGGTGGGGATTAAAGATTGTCTCTGGTGGGCGTCCGTGCCGCTGCCTGCAGCGCCCCGGTCACCTTGGCGAGTGTCTCCTGCAGCGCCTGCAGCTCTTCCGGTTCCAGTCCCGCGGCTTCGGCAATCCGCTGCGGCAGCGGCAGCGCCTGCTCCTGCAGGGCGCGGCCCTCGTCCGTCAGATGAACCTCAACGCGGCGTTCGTCGGCGGCGGAGCGGTTCCGGCGCACCCAGCCGGCGGCTTCAAGGCGCTTGAGCAGGGGCGAGAGGGTGCCGGAATCGAGCTCCAGCGAGCGGCCCAGGTCCCGGACGCTGGCACCGTCGTTCTCCCACAGGACCGTCATCACGAGGTACTGCGGATAGGTCAGGCCCAGCTGATCCAGCAGCGGCCGGTACACGGCGGTCGCCGCGCGGGACGCCGTGTACAGCGAGAAGCAGACCTGGCGGTGGAGGGAATCACTCATGCCCCGACGTTAGCTCACAATTTAGTTGTACACAACCGATCGCGGATGCGGGTCCGGTCTCCTGCCGGCGATTCGGTATTTGCGGAGCGGGATTGACCGGTAAACGCTCCGGGTGCAAAGTCAGCAGCATGGCATCGTCTCCGGCAATCCGCACCGAGAACCTGTTGGTGCGGCGCAGCGGAACCGCGGTCCTGAACGGCCTGAGCCTGACCGTCCCCGCGGGGCAGGTCGTGGGCCTGCTGGGCCCCAGCGGCAGCGGCAAAACCACCCTGATGCGCACCGTCGTCGGAACGCAGAAAACCTCGGGAGGCACCGTCACCGTCCTTGGCAACCCCGCCGGCAGCCCGCAACTGCGCCGCAAGGTCGGGTATCTCGCGCAGGGGCCCGGCGTTTACGACGACCTGACGGTGGCCGAAAATCTGCGCTATTTCGCCCGCATCGTGGGAGCGCCCGACACCGACCCGGAGCGGGTGATCGGCGAAACCGGGCTGGAACAGCAATCCCGGCGCCTGGCCGGGAGCCTCAGCGGCGGCCAGCACAGCCGCGTCTCACTGGCTGTTGCCCTGCTGGGCGCGCCGGAACTGCTGGTGCTCGACGAACCGACGGTGGGACTGGATCCCGTGCTGCGGCGTGATCTGTGGAAACTGTTTGCCTCGCTGGCGGAGCGCGGCGTGAGCCTGCTGGTCAGCAGCCACGTCATGGACGAAGCCAGCCGCTGCGCCCGCATCCTGCTCCTGCACGAGGGCCGGCTGCTGGCTGACATGACGCCGCCGGAGCTGCTGGAGAGCACGGGCACCACCGATGCCGACGCCGCTTTCCTGGCCCTGCTGGGGGCGGCATGAATCCGGGCCTTGCCCTGGCCACGGCGCTGCGGGTGCTGACGCAGATCCGGCATGACCCGCGGACGGTGCTGCTGCTCCTGCTGGTTCCCAGCCTGCTGATCGGGCTGCTCTCCTGGATCTTCGAAAACACCGGCGTTTTCCAATCCGTTGGCCCGGCGCTGCTGGGCCTGTTTCCGTTTGTGGTGATGTTCCTCGTCACCAGCATCACGACACTGCGGGAACGGCGCTCGGGCACATTGGAGCGGCTGATGACCCTGCCCCTGGGGAAGTTCGATTTCATCACCGGCTACACCCTCGCCTTCGGCCTGCTGGGAACGCTCCAGTCCCTCATCGCCTGTGCCTATGCCGTCTGGATCTGCGGACTCGAGGTCGCCGGCAACACCTGGCTGCTGCTGGCGGTGGCGGTGCTCGATGCCGTGCTGGGAGCCACCCTGGGCCTGTTTGCCTCGGCCTTTGCCGCCTCGGAATTCCAGGTCATCCAGTTCATGCCCGCCCTGGTCTTTCCGCAGATCCTGCTGGGCGGAATCTTCATTCCGCGCCCCCAGATGCCGGACGCGCTGGAGGCGGTCTCGGACTGGCTGCCGCTGTCCCACGCCGTGGAAGCCCTCAACCTGGTTTCCGGCGGCACCGGATCCACGGCGGAGATCCTGCGCGAAATCGGCATCCTGGCGGCTTTCGCCGTCGCCTTCGTGGTGCTGGGAGCGATAACGCTGCGCCGCCGAACTCCCTGAGCGCCGGGCTCAAGCCGGGCCCAGCCGGCCGCTTTGCGCGGGACTTTGGCCATCGATTTTTTTACCCGCCCCGCCCAGTTCTAAACTGCTGATATTCAGCTTAGGTCTCCGGCATGGCGAGGGAGTTGATACTGATGGTTTTCCGGTTCGATCCGGCACCGGGATTGGACCTCTTCGATCCGCTTTGCGGCAGCCCGGGGGCAGCCGACGACAGCGACATTCCCGTGGATCTCTACCGCGAGGGAGACCACTACATCGTGAACGCCGACCTTCCCGGCCTGGACCCCGGCTCCCTGCATCTGGACGTCGAGGGGCGGCTCCTGACCGTCAGCGGGCACCGCACCCTGCGCGACCTTTCCGGAGCCCGGTGGCTGGTCCGCGACCGCCGCCGCGGCCTCGTCCAGCGGCAGATCCTGCTGGGCAGCGACATCAATGCCGCCGGCATCAGCGCCCGCTACGACTGCGGGATCCTCAGCCTGTATCTTCCGGTGGATCCGAATCACCGCCGGCGGAAGATCCCGGTGCAGTACGGCTGACCCGGGGCTGACTACAGGACGTCGGTTCCGTCCACCCGCACGTACACAGGATCCCCGGTTCGACGGGCGGAGACCGCGGCCTTGGTGGCCCGCAGCGCCGCGGTCACCGCCGGGGCAGCAGCGTACGAGAAGAACAGCAGTGTGCGGTAGCGCCCTCCCGAGCCGCCCAGCTGCCCGTCCCGGTGCACGGGGGCCGGCCCCGGCGGGTCTTCCAGGGGTGCCGGCCCCACCACCCGGATTTCGGCCGGCAGGTCCAGCCGGGGCAGGAAGGCGGTCAGCGCTTCGCGGGAGCCCGTGAGCTCGGCGTACCGGACCGCCGGCGGCAGGCCCAGCTCGCCGCGCAGTGCCAGCTCGCGATCGGCGGCGCCGGCCGGATCCCAGCGCAGCAGGTGTCCGACGGTGGAGGTGTCGTCGGCGGTGACCACCACCACGCCTTTGTCGCCGGCGGGGCGCACCAGCGCCGCCGCGCTGAACCAGCGCCGCAGGGTGTCCTCCCCCGCGCGCAGCGACTCGCGGGACATCATGGCGTTGCCGTCCAGCAGGATCGCCGCGGCATAACCGCCCGCCGCCACCGGCTCGGCACCCGGTGTTGCCACCACCAGGGCGGGAGCATCGGGAACGTCCGCCCGCACATGGTCTCCCGCCGAGGAAATGACGGTAACGGAAGGAAAGGCCCGGCCCAGCTCTTCGGCGGTGCGCCCGGCGCCTGCCGCGGATCCGCGCAGGTGTGTGCCGCCGCAGTTGCTGCAGCTCCACACCGGTTCCGGCCGGCCGCACCAGCGGCAGGCCGGAATGCCGTTCCGGCTGGCCAGGCCCAGCGGCCCGGCACACGCCCGGCAACGCGCCGGTTCCCGGCACTCCTGGCAGGACAGCGCCGGGGAGAACCCCGTGCGCGCCACCTGCACCAGCACCGGGCCACGAGTCAGCCCGTCCTGCGCTGCCTTCCAGGCGGCATGCGGAATCCGCGCCCGCGCAGCCAGCGGATCCCGTTCCATGTTGAACGAGTCCGCGGTGCTGACCACCCGCGGAGCCAGCGACCGCACCGTGCTGCGGTCTGCGGAAATATTCGCCGCCCAGCCGCTGGCCACCAGCCGCTGAGCCTCGGTGCTGCGCGAGTGCGAGGCCAGCAGCAGCGCCGCGTCCTCTGCTGCGGCCCGCAGCAGCAGGACGTCACGGACATGCTGGTACGGAGCACGCTGCTCGGCATGCAGGTCATCGGCGTCA
The DNA here is from genome assembly GCF_030125555.1 of Arthrobacter sp. zg.Y820. NCBI lineage: Bacteria > Bacillati > Actinomycetota > Actinomycetes > Micrococcales > Micrococcaceae > Arthrobacter > Arthrobacter sp. zg.Y820. The sequence continues at coordinate 216,328 of NZ_JASKLX010000006.1, read as the reverse complement.
TCCCAGAGCACCGCCAGGCCAAGGTTGCGCACCGGAGCGTAGGCCGCCGACCGGGTGCCGATCACCACCTGCACGTCCCCGTGCAGGACCTGCAGGAAACTGCGGTAGCGGGGCGTGGGACCGTCGTCAGCCGTCAGGCGCGCAAAGGTTCCCTTGCCGATGCGCGCAATCAACGCCGTCTCCACCCGGGCCAGATCCTTGGCATCGGGCACGACGACGACGGCGCCGCGTCCGGAGAGCAGGGTCGCCTGCACTGCGGCGGCGATTTCCTCAGGCCAGGCGCCGGCTCCGTATCCGCCCAGCGACGACAGCGCGGCCCGCGGGCTGTGGCCGGCTGCCAGATGGGTCAGGAACCGCGGGCCGTGCGGATACCGGCTCCACGGATTGGGTCCGGAGCCTTCCGGCCCGGACGGGAGGTTCTCCCCGGAGAGCTTGGCCGCGGAGGCAGGGTCCGCTCCGGTCGGTGCTTCCGCAGCTGCGGCGGCACGGGCCTGCGGAGTAAATTCCTTGTCCACCCGTGCGGCGCGCGGCGGAATGGCCACCCGCAGCACATCATGGACGGTGCCCGAATAGCGCGCGGCAACGGCCTCGGCCAGGCGCAGGATCTGCGGCGCCAAAACCGGCTGCGGCGACACGACTTTTCCCAGCGGCATAAGGCGGGCCGAGGTATCCGCCTCGGCGGTCCGCTCGATAATGAATCCGGACAGCTCCTGCCCGCCGAACCGGACCCGGACCCGCGCGCCGGGCACGGCGTCGTCGTCGAGGTTCTCGGGCACCAGATAGTCGAACGGACGGTCCAGATGCGGCAGGGGCGAATCCAGCAGCACCCGCGCGATCGGCAGCGCAGGTGCCGCGGACTGTGTCCCCAGGCTTCTGGACGGGGAGACAAAGCCGTGCAGCAGGGACAGCTGCCCGGTTTCCCCGGCCGGTTCCTGCCGTCCGGTCTTCCCTGCCGGTTCCCGCTGCATGCGCCGGTTAGGCGTTGAAGTAGCTGCGGAGGTCCTCGACCTTGTCCTTGCGCTCCCAGGTGAACTCCTCGTCCTCGCGGCCGAAGTGGCCGTTCGCGGCAGTCTTCTGGTAGATCGGGCGCTTCAGGTCGAGCGAGTTGATAATGCCCAGCGGGCGGAGGTCGAAGACCTCCTCGATGGCGGCGGCGATGCGGGCCGGATCCACGGTTTCCGTGCCGAAGGTCTCCACGTAGATGCCGACCGGATGGGCCATGCCGATGGCGTAGGCAATCTGGATTTCCGCGCGGCGGGCCAGCCCGGCGGCCACCACGTTCTTGGCCACCCAGCGCATGGCATAGGCGGCGGAACGGTCAACCTTGGACGGATCCTTGCCGCTGAACGCGCCGCCGCCGTGGCGGGCGAACCCGCCGTAGGTATCCACGATGATCTTGCGGCCGGTGAGCCCGGCGTCTCCGACCGGTCCGCCGATGACGAACGGGCCGCCCGGATTCAGGATGTGCTTGACGTTGGAGATGTCCAGTTCGGTGCCGGCGAGGACCGGCTTGATGACGTGGGTGACCAGGTCCGCGCGCAGCTGCTCGAGTTCGACGTCGACGGCGTGCTGCGAGGAGATGACCACTGAGTCCACGGAGACCGGACGGTCGCCGTCGTAGCCGATGGTGACCTGGGTCTTGCCGTCCGGACGGAGGTAGCCCAGCGTGCCATTTTTGCGGACGGCGGTGAGGCGCTCGGAGAGGCGGTGGGCCAGCCAGATGGGGGTGGGCATCAGGACCGAAGTCTCGTCCGAGGCGTAGCCGAACATGATGCCCTGGTCGCCGGCCCCCTGCACATCGTAGGGGTCGACGTTTTTGCCGGCACGGTTTTCCACCGAGTTGAACACTCCGGAGGCGATTTCCGGCGACTGCTGGCCGATCGAGACCGAGACGCCGCAGCGGGCCCCGTCAAAGCCGTTGGCGGAGGAGTCGTATCCGATGCCCAGGATGGTGTCCCGGACCAGCTGGGGGATCTCCACGTAACCCTCGGTCGTGACTTCGCCGGCCACATGGACCAGCCCGGTGGTGACCAGGGTCTCCACCGCCACGCGGGATTCGGGGTCAACCTTGAGCAGGCCGTCGAGGATCGCATCACTGATCTGGTCACAGATTTTGTCCGGGTGACCTTCAGTGACGGATTCCGAGGTGAAAAGACGCAGCCCGTCGCGGGGAGCGGAAAGTACTGAAGCATCTGGGAAAGTCACGAGTTTTACTCTACTGGGTCTTAGGCCGGGTCCCCGAATGCGGGCCGGGCGCCTGTGGGCGGCAGCCCGGCGCTTGTGGGCGGCAGCCCGGCGCCTGTGGGCGGCAGCCCGGCGCTTGTGGGCGGCAGCCCGGCGCTCAACCGGAAGCCGGCAACGGCTTCGCAGCCTGTCAGGGGACGGCGACGGCGGCGTCGAGCTCCCGCACGACGCGGGCGAGGATGCGCCGGGCGATCTCGGTTTTGGTTCCGGTGTAGGTGGGAGCCGGAGCCGCTGCGGAATCCTGCGGTGAAAGCAAAGTCACTTCCGTGCTGTCCTGGCCGAATACCAGGGAGGTGCCCACCCTGTTCAGCACCAGCAGTTCACATCCCTTGCGGGCAAGTTTCTGCCTGCCGTAGTCCAGCACCTCTGAAGTGCCGTCGCCGGTTTCGGCCGCGAAGCCGACAATCAGCGACGGCCGGGCCGCCCCGGAGGAACTGGCCGCGTTCCGTGCTTCGACGGCCTCGGCCAGGATGTCAGGATTGCGGACCAGGGTAATCACCGGGTTGGTGCCGTCGTCGCGCTTTTTGATTTTGGTGTCGGAATTGCGGTCCGGGCGGAAATCGGCGACGGCGGCGGCCATGATCAGCACGTCGGATCCGGGCGCGGCACGGTGCACTGCCTCGCGGAGTTCCAGCGCGGATTCCACCCGGGTCAGTTCCACGCCGTCGGGCGCCGGAACGTCCATGTGCGCGGCGATGAACCGGACACGCGCGCCGGCTTCCAGGGCGGCCTGGGCAAGGGCAACGCCCTGCTTCCCGGAGGACCGGTTGCCCAGGAACCGCACCGGGTCCAGGGATTCGCGGGTGCCCCCGGCAGTGATGGTGACGGTTTTGCCGTGAAGCGCGCCGGCTTCGGAGGCGGCGGCTTCGGAGGCCGGAACACCGGCGCCGGCAGCAGCCGCGGCGATGGCGGCTGCGAAAATCTCGTCTGGTTCGGGAAGCCGGCCTGCCCCGGAGTCTTTCCCGGTCAGCCGGCCCACTGCCGGATCCAGGACCAGGACGCCCCGGCTCCGCAGGGTCGCAACATTGGCTCGGGTTGCCGGGTGCGACCACATCTCAGTGTGCATGGCGGGGGCAAAAAGAACCGGCCCGCGCGCCATCAGGAGTGTGTTGGTGAGCAGGTCATCCGCTTGCCCGGCGGCCGCCCGCGCCAGCAGGTCGGCGGTGGCGGGGGCAACGACAATAAGGTCCGCCTCGTGACCGAGACGGACGTGGTTGACCTTCTCCACCTCGTCAAAAACCGAGCTGGAGACCGGATTTCCGGACAGTGCCTCCCAGGTGGCCACACCCACAAAGCGGGTGGAGGCCTCCGTGGGAATGACCGACACATTGTGTCCGGCTTCAGTGAAAAGCCGCAGCAGCGACGCGGACTTGTAGGCGGCGATGCCGCCGCCCACACCGAGAACTATGCGCACCGCTGCTGCTCCTGACCCTGACCAGTGGTCAGCTGTTACCGAAGGGGTTCTTGCTGGCTACTCGGCGGATTCGACCGGGCGGCTGACGAGCATGCCTTCGTTGATTTCGCGCAGGGCGATGGACAGCGGCTTCTCGTTCAGCTTGGTTTCCACCAGCGGGCCGACGTACTCGAACAGGCCCTCGTGCAGCTGCGAGTAGTAGGCGTTGATCTGACGGGCGCGCTTGGCGCCGTAGATGACCAGTGCGTACTTCGAGTCAGCTACGTTCAGCAGGTCGTCGATCGGCGGGTTGATGATGCCTTCAGACACAGTAGACACAGATTCTCCAAAATCTTTTATACGGGATGTGGCGGTGCGTCAGCGCGGGCGCGGACTGATTCCCATGAGTGATACAAGCTCAGCTGCTGCCCGCTGGACGTCATCATTTACCACAGTGTGATCGAACTCGGGCTCGGCAGCAAGTTCCAGTTTAGCGGTTTCCAGCCTTTGCTGCTGCTCTTCGGGTGTTTCGGTGCCGCGTCCTACCAGCCGGCGGACCATCTCGTCCCACGACGGCGGGGCCAGGAACACGAAATTTGCCTCGGGCATGGACTTTTTAACCTGCCGTGCGCCCTGCAGATCAATCTCCAGGAGCACCGACCGGCCCTCGGCCATGGCGGCCTCGACGGTGCTGCGCAGCGTGCCATAGCGGTTGCGGCCGTGGACCACTGCCCACTCCAGCATCTGGCCCTCTTCGACGAGTGAATCAAATTCCTCGGCGGAGACAAAAAAGTAATGCACCCCATGTTCCTCGCCGGGACGCGGAGGGCGGGTGGTTGCCGAAACGGACAGCCACACCTCCGGATAGTTGTCCCGGATGTACGTGGACACCGTGCCTTTGCCAACTGCGGTTGGACCTGCCAGAACTGTCAGCCGCGGTTGCGACACTGAGGACCTCATTTGCTCTCGTTGTGATTCGGCCCCGACGGCGCGGCCGCAGTGAAAGCGGCCCCTAGTCGGATTCCAAAAATTCAATCAGCGCTTTGCGCTGGTGGACGCCCAGACCACGCACACGGCGGGTCGGAGCAATACCTACGGTAGTCATTATTCCAGCTGCGCGGCGCTCTCCGACGCCAGGCAGTGCCCGGAGCAGATCCACCACCTTCAGGCGGCCTACTGCTTCCTCGGAAGACCGGGACAGGATGACCTCTTCCACGGACAATTCCCCGGTCTTGATTTTGGCCTTGATGTCGGCCCGCACGGATCTGGCCGCGGTTGCCTTTTCCCGGGCTCTGGTGCGTTCGTCTTCGGTCAGTGGCTTGAGGTTCAACAGAGCCTCCCGGGCAAGGACTGACCCGGCATCAGCTGCTCAAAACACAGCGGCAGTGCTGGGACGGTGCTGGTGTATGGGGGTACGGTCTGAACCTATCCGCAACCCCGCCGCAATTGCAATGTGCTCCACTACCCGATCAGGGCACCGGGACGGCACGGGGGACGGCACCGGGGACGGCACCGAAAGCCGCTTCAGGATCCACCCAACCCCGCCAGCGTCCGCCGGGCGGCGTCCCGCAGCCCGGCCACGGCGGGACCGGCCTGCAGGATGTCCCGGCTGGAGGTGGCCAGGACGTTGGGATATGCCTCGCCGAAGGTGGCGCGCAGGTCGGCTCCGGTGGCGCCCTGGGCGCCAAGACCCGGGGCCAGGATCGGCGTATCCGCCGACGCCGGGCGGATGCCCAGCTCCGTGAGGGCGGAACCGACCGTGGCGCCGATGACCAGTCCGGTGGATCCGAGCGGCCGGCTCCGGGGCATCGGAGTGTCAGCACCGTCAGCAGCCCCGTCCAGCCCGGGGGCCTCCTCCCGTCCGGCCAGCTCGCGCCGGTTCTCCGCCGCCGCAGCGTCCACGATCCGGGCCGCCACCGACCGCGGACCGCCAACATGCTGGACGGAAGCGCCCTCGGGGTTGGAGGTCAGGGCGAGGACAAAGACGCCGCGCCCAGAGGCGGCCGCCAGGTCCAGGGCGGGGCGCAGCGACTCAAATCCAAGGTACGGACTCAGCGTGACGGAATCCGCGGCCAGGGCGGATCCGTCCCGCAGCCAGGCATCGGCATAAGCGGCCATGGTGGAGCCGATGTCCCCGCGCTTGGCGTCGGCGATGCTGAGGATTCCCGCGTCGGAGCAGGCCGCCAGCACCCGTTCCAGGGCAGCCAGGCCTGCGGATCCGTGGCGTTCAAAGAGCGCCACCTGCGGCTTCACGGCGGCGGCGTACTCCCCCGCGGCCTCCAGGACGGTGAGGGAGAAGCGCTCCAGGGCGGCGGCGTCGTCGTTCAGTCCCCAGGCGGCCAGGAGCGCCGGATGGGGATCGATGCCGACACACAGCTGCCCGCGGCGGTCCATCGCCGCGCGCAGCCGTGCGCCGAAGGTTCTGCCCGGATCAGACACTTGATGAAGCCCGGAGCTTGGCGGCATGCTCCTGCAGGGAGGTGACGTCCCACTCGTAGGAGCGCATCGCCTCGATCGCCTGCACGGCGGCACCGAACTCGGAGACAGTGGTCACCACCGGGCAGCCGATGGAGGTGGCGGCGGCACGGATTTCGTAGCCGTCGCCGCGGGCCTGGCCTCCGGAGGGAGTGTTCACGACGAGGTGGATTTCACCGGCGGTGATCAGGTCAGCGACCGTGCCCTCGCCGTCGGGACCGGTGCCCTCGCCGACCTTGCGCACGGTGGTGGCCTGGATGCCGTTGCGGCGCAGGACCTCGGCGGTGCCGCCGGTGGAGAGGATCTCGAAGCCCAGGTCCACCATCAGCTTCACCGGCATGATGATGGAGCGCTTGTCCCGGTTGGCCACCGAGACGAAGATCTTGCCCTCGGTCGGCAGGGCGGAGTTGGCGGCCGCCTGGGACTTGGCGAAGGCGGTGTCGAAGTACTTGTCGATGCCCATCACCTCGCCGGTGGAGCGCATTTCCGGGCCGAGCAGGGAATCCACCACGGTGCCCTCGGGGGTGCGGAAGCGGTTGAAGGGCAGGACGGCTTCCTTCACGGCCACCGGGGCGTCCGGCGGCAGCACCGAGCCGTCGCCGACGGCGAACAGCTTCCCGGCGGCGCGCAGCTCGGCGATGGTCCGGCCGGTGCCGATCAGGGCCGCGGCCTTGGCCAGCTGCACCCCCGTGGCCTTGGAGACGAACGGCACGGTCCGGGAGGCGCGCGGGTTGGCTTCGATGACATACAGGACGTCCGAGGCCAGCGCGAACTGGATGTTGATCAGACCGCGCACGCCCACTCCGGCGGCAATGACCCGGGTGGCTTCGCGGACGCGGTCGACGACGTCGGTGCCCAGGGTGATGGGCGGCAGGACACAGGCGGAATCGCCGGAGTGGATGCCGGCTTCCTCGATGTGTTCCATGATGCCGCCCACATACAGGTCGGTGCCGTCGTAGAGGGCGTCGACGTCGATCTCGATCGCGTCCTCCAGGAAGCGGTCCACCAGCACCGGGTGGTCCGGCGTGATTTCGGTGGCGTTGGCGATGTAGCGCGAAAGGTTCGCCTCGTCGTAGACAATCTCCATGCCGCGGCCGCCCAGCACATAGGACGGGCGGACCAGCACCGGGTAGCCGATTTCGTCGGCGATCTTCTTGGCATCGTCGAAGGAGACGGCGGTGCCGTTCTTCGGGGCGATCAGTCCGCCAGCGTCCAGCACGCGCTGGAAGGCGCCGCGGTGTTCGGCCAGGTCAATGGCTTCCGGCGAGGTGCCCAGGATCGGGACGCCGGCGTCGGCCAGGGCCTGCGCCAGCTTCAGCGGGGTCTGGCCGCCGAGCTGGACGAAGACGCCGAGCACTCCCCCGGTGCGCTGCTCAGCGGCGATGACCTCGAGGACATCCTCCAGGGTCAGCGGTTCGAAGTAGAGCCGGTCGGAGATGTCGTAGTCGGTGGACACGGTCTCCGGATTGCAGTTGATCATCACGGTCTCGTGGCCGGCTTCGCGCAGGGCCATGGTGGCGTGCACGCAGGAGTAGTCGAACTCGATGCCCTGCCCGATCCGATTTGGGCCGGAACCGAGGATGATGATGGACGGCTTGGCGTGCTGCGCCACCTCGTCCTCCTCGTCATAGGAGGAGTAGTGGTAGGGCGTGTAGGCGGCGAATTCCGCGGCGCAGGTGTCCACCGTCTTGTAGACCGGGCGGATGTTCAGGGCGTGCCGGACGCCGCGGATGACGGCCTCGGGCGTGTTGGTGAGCGCGCCGATCTGCTCGTCGGAGAATCCGTGGCGCTTGGCTCGGCGCAGGATTTCCTCGTTCACGGTGCCGGCGCCGCGGATTTCTTCGGCCACCTCGTTGATCAGGACCAGCTGGTCCAGGTACCAGGGGTCGATGCCTGTGGCCTCGTACAGGTCCTCCACGGTGGCGCCGCCGAGCAGGGCCTGCTGGACCTGCTGCAGGCGGTCCGTCGTCGGCCGCTTGGCGGCTTCGATCAGGGCCGGAACGTCGGCCGGATCCACGGGGGCGAAGGACAGCGAAGCGCCCTTCTGCTCCAGGGAGCGCAGCGCCTTCTGCAGCGCCTCGGTGAAGTTCCGGCCGATCGCCATGGCTTCGCCCACCGATTTCATGGTGGTGGTCAGCGTGGGGTCCGCGGCCGGGAACTTCTCGAACGCGAAGCGCGGAACCTTCACCACGACGTAGTCCAGGGTGGGCTCGAAGGACGCCGGCGTCTGCTTGGTGATGTCGTTGGGAATCTCGTCCAGCGTGTAGCCCAGGGCCAGCTTGGTGGCGATCTTGGCGATCGCGAAGCCGGTGGCCTTGGAGGCCAGCGCTGAGGAGCGGGAGACGCGCGGGTTCATTTCGATGACCACGACGCGGCCGGTGTCCGGTTCAATGGCGAACTGGATGTTGCAGCCGCCGGTGTCCACGCCCACCTCGCGGATGACGGCGATCGCGATGTTGCGCAGGTTCTGGTACTCGCGGTCGGTCAGGGTCATGGCCGGAGCCACGGTGATGGAGTCGCCGGTGTGCACGCCCACCGGATCGAAGTTTTCGATGGAGCAGACCACCACGACGTTGTCGTTGCGGTCGCGCATCATTTCCAGCTCGTATTCCTTCCAGCCGAGGATGCTCTCCTCGAGCAGCACCTCGGAGGTGGGGCTGTACTGGATGCCGGCGCCGGCGATGCGGCGCAGGTCCTTTTCGTTGTAGGCCAGGCCGGAGCCGAGTCCGCCCATGGTGAAGGAGGGCCGGACCACCATCGGATAGCCCAGCTCGTCGGCGGCGGCGAAGGCTTCGTCGAGGCTGTGCACGATGATTGACTTCGCCGATTCGGCGCCGCAGCGCTCGACGACGCCCTTGAATTTTTCCCGGTCCTCGCCGAGCTCGATGGCGGCGATGTTGGCGCCGATCAGCTCCACGTTGTACTTGTCCAGGACACCGTTCTTGTCCAGGGCGATGGCCGTGTTCAGCGCGGTCTGGCCGCCCATGGTGGGCAGGATCGCGTCGGGGCGTTCCTTGGCGATGATCTTTTCCACCACCTCGGGGGTGATGGGTTCCACGTAGGTGGCGTCGGCGAATTCGGGGTCGGTCATGATGGTGGCCGGATTGGAGTTCACCAGGATGACCCGCAGGCCCTCCTCCCGCAGTACGCGCAGCGCCTGGGTGCCGGAGTAGTCGAATTCCGCGGCCTGGCCGATCACGATCGGACCGGAGCCGATGACCAGGACGGACTTAAGGTCGGTTCTGCGGGGCATTAGAGGGATTCCTTGATCTTGCTGGCGTCGGTCTTGCTGGATTCCATGAGGTCCACGAAGCGGTCGAAGAGGTACGCGGAGTCATGCGGGCCGGCGGCGGCCTCGGGGTGGTACTGGACCGAGAAGGCCGGGATGTCGAGGCAGGCGAGGCCTTCCACGACGTCGTCGTTCAGGGACACGTGGCTGACCTCCACCCGGCCGTAGCGGGCCTCGGGCGCGGTGACCGGCCCGTCCAGCGGCGCGTCGACGGCGAAGCCGTGGTTCTGGCTGGTGATTTCGACCTTGCCGGTGCGGCGGTCCAGGACCGGCTGGTTGATGCCGCGGTGGCCGTAGCGCAGCTTGTAGGTGCCAAAGCCCAGGGCGCGGCCCAGGATCTGGTTGCCGAAGCAGATGCCGAAGAACGGGGTGCGGGTGTCCAGGACGCCGCGCAGCAGGTTCACCTGGGCGTCAGCGGTGGCGGGGTCGCCGGGGCCGTTGGACATGAACACGCCGTCGGCGTCCAGCGCCGTGACGTCCTCAAGGGTGGCGGAGGCGGGCAGGACGTGCACCCGCACGCCGCGCTCCGCGAACCGGACCGGCGTCATGGACTTGATGCCCAGGTCCAGGGCGGCGACGGTGAAGCGCGGCTCGCCGTCCCAGCCGTGGTCCTGCGGCTCGATCACGTAGGAGGCCTCGACGCTGACCTCTTCGGCGAGGCGGGCACCGGCCATGGATTCCTGCGCCAGGACGTCGGCCAGCAGCTCGGCCTCCGGGCGGTTGGCTGCGGTGCCGGAGAAGATCCCGGCCTTCATGGCGCCGCGTTCGCGCAGGTGCCGGGTCACGGCGCGGGTATCCACGCCGGAGATCCCGACGACGCCCTGCGCCGCGAGCTCTTCGTCCAGGGTGCGCTCGGAGCGCCAGCTCGACGGCCGGCGGGCGGCGTCGCGCACAATGTAGCCGGCCACCCAGATCCGCCGGGATTCGGCGTCGTCGGTGTTCACTCCGGTGTTGCCGATGTGCGGCGCCGTCTGCACCACCAGCTGGCGGGCGTAGGAGGGATCGGTGATGGTCTCCTGGTAGCCGGTCATGCCGGTGGCAAAGACCGCCTCGCCCAGGGCGGTGCCCTCGGCGCCGTAGCTGCGGCCGCGGAAGGTGCGGCCGTCTTCAAGCATCAGGACAGCTGCGGTCGGGGTGGGGATGTGCTGCACGGTCACAGTTGTTCCTCGCTTGTTGGTGCCGATTCGGCCGGCAGGAGTTCGGTTATCGCTGATACCAGCGGTGTCTTCTCGTCGGCGGAGCGGGTGCGGAACCCGGTGTCCACGGAGGTGGTTCCGAGTTTCCAGGTCACGATGACCAGGCCCTCCTTCTCCACGAATTTCCCGGCCATGCCGCGCTCCAGCCGGACGCTTTCCAGGTCCGCCCGGGGAATCCAGAGGTCGGGTGCGCCGCTGCGGACCAGCAGGAGGCCTTCGTCGAAGACTGCCGCGGTGGCGTTGGACTTCACGCCCAGCCCGTAGACGGCAATCCGGTCCAGCCAGTCACCGGCGGTGGTGGTGCAGACGTACTGTCCCAGGGCCTGGAACCGGGGTACCTCCAGGCCGTCGGGCATCGGCACCGGGCGCGGGACGCCTTTTTGGCGCTGCCGGCGGCCGCGCCAGCCCAGGGCAAACAGGCCCAGGAGCAGCACTATGAGGACAATCATGCCCAGGGCGAATATCAGCCGATCCATGCGGACTCCTCTGCGGAAACGGGGTGAGGCGTGTTCAGGGCGGCGTTCAGGACCGTGGGATGGCCGGCGAAGAAGGTCGCCTGCACGGTGCCGGGCAGTTCCAGTCCGGCAAATGGTGAGTTGCGCCCCTTTGAAGCCATCTTATTCGGGTCCACCGTGCGGCGCGCAGACGGGTTCACCAATATGACGTTGGCCGGTTCTCCCGGCGCGAGCGGCCGGCCCTGCGATTCCAGGGCACCAATGGCCGCCGGGGTGACGGAAGTCACGCGGGCGAAGCCCTCCCAGTCCATTAATCCGGTCTCGATCATCGCGTGCTGCACCACCGACAGGGCGGTTTCCAGTCCGGTCATGCCCATGGCGGCCTGCGCCCACTCGCACTCCTTGTGCTCGGACGGATGCGGTGCGTGGTCGGTGCCGACAATGTCGATCGTGCCGTCGGCCAGACCGCGGCGCAGGGCGTCGACGTCGGCAGCCGTGCGCAGCGGCGGGTTAACCTTGTAGACGGGGTCGTAGCTGTGCACCAGGTCGTCGGTGAGCAGCAGATGGTGCGGAGTGGCCTCGGCAGTGACGTTGATGCCGCGTTCCTTGGCCCAGCGGATGATTTCCACCGACCCGGCGGTGGACACATGGCACACGTGCAGCCGCGATTTGGTGTGCTGGGCCAGCAGCACGTCACGGGCGATGATCGCTTCCTCGGCCACGGCGGGCCAGCCGGCCAGGCCCAGCACGGCGCTGACCTCGCCCTCGTTCATCTGCGCACCCTCGGTCAGGCGCGGCTCCTGTGCATGCTGGGCAATCACGCCGTCGAACGCTTTGACGTACTCCAGGGCGCGGCGCATCAGCACCGGATCCGCGACGCACTTGCCGTCGTCGGAAAAGACGCGCACCCGGGCACGGGAATCCGCCATGGCGCCGAGTTCCGCCAACTGTTCGCCGTCGAGCCCGACGGTCACCGCGCCGACCGGGCGCACGTCCACCCAGCCGGAGCGGCGGCCCAGGCTGTAGACCTGCTCCACCACGCCGGCGGTGTCCGCCACGGGGTTGGAATTGGCCATGGCGTGGACGGCAGTGAAGCCGCCCAGGGCAGCGGCACGGGTTCCGGTTTCCACTGTTTCGGCGTCTTCGCGGCCGGGCTCGCGCAGGTGGGTGTGCAGGTCAACCATGCCGGGCAGCGCAATCAGGCCGGCCGCCTCGATGACGGCGGCGTCCGCCGGTGCTGAGAGGTCCGGGCCGACGGCGGTGATTCGTCCGGCGGAAATCAGGATGTCGGCGGTTTCCTTGCCGAGGATTGACGCGTTCCGGATCAGGTAAGTGCCGGTTGCTGTGTTCTCAGTCGTCACTGTGTTTTTTGTCGTCACTGTGCGGTCTCCAGGGTGGCGGTGCCGGCCGGGGTGTGATCTCCGGACAGCAGAAGGTAAAGGGCGGCCATGCGCACGGAGACACCGTTGCTGACCTGTTCCAGGATGGTGGCGCGGGGCGAATCAGCGGCCCGGGAGGAGATCTCCAGTCCGCGGTTCATCGGTCCCGGATGCAGCAGGATCGTGTCCTGAAGTCCGAGCGTGTCCAGCCGGTCCAGGCGGACGTCGTCGAAGCCCCAGCGGCGCGAGTATTCGCGGACCGAGGGGAAGAATGCCGAGTGCATCCGTTCGCCCTGCACCCGCAGCATCATGACGGCGTCGGGCCCGGCGTCCAGGGCTGCGTCCAGGTCGTAGCTGACCTCGCAGGGCCAGGACTCGACGCCGAACGGCAGCAGGGTGGGCGGGGCCACGAGCGTGACGGTGGCGCCGAGCGTGCGCAGCAGCCACAGGTCGGAGCGCGCCACCCGGGAGTGCAGGACGTCGCCTACGATCACCACGTGCATGCCGGTGAGGTCGGTGCCGGGAGAGGCCGTGCCGTGCAGGCGGGCCCAGTGGCGGCGCATGGTGAAGGCGTCCAGCAGGGCCTGGGTGGGATGCTCATGCGTGCCGTCCCCGGCGTTCAGGACCGAGGCGTCGATCCAGCCGGAGCCTGCCAGCCGGGCCGGAGCCCCGGAGGAGCCGTGGCGGATCACGACGGCGTCGGCGCCGATGGCGGCCAGGGTCTGGGCCGTGTCCTTGAGCGATTCGCCCTTGGACACCGAGGAGCCCTTGGCGGAAAAGTTGATGACATCGGCGGAGAGGCGCTTGGCGGCCGCTTCGAAGGAGATCCGGGTCCGGGTGGAATCCTCGAAGAAGAGGTTGACCACGGTCCGGCCGCGCAGGGCGGGGAGTTTCTTCACCTCGCGCTGCGATACGGCCGCCATTTGTTCGGCGGTGTCCAGGATGGCCAGGGCGTCGGTGCGGCTGAGGTCGCGGGTCGAGAGCAGATGCTTCACGGGGCTCCCTCGATGACGACTTCGTCCACGGCCGGAACATCAGTTTCCCGCAGGTGGACGCGGACCTTTTCCACGACGGCGGTGGGCAGGTTCTTGCCGACGTGGTCCGCGCGGATCGGCAGTTCACGGTGGCCGCGGTCCACGAGGACGGCGAGCCGGACAATCCGTGGCCGGCCCAGTTCCGTGAGGGCGTCCAGTGCGGCGCGGATGGTCCGGCCGGAATACAGGACGTCATCTACGAGGACCACCACTTTGTCATCGATTCCGGACAGCGGAACCCTGGTGGCGTGCGGAGTGCGGGTGGGCTGGCGGGCCAGGTCGTCACGGAACATGGTGACGTCCAGCTGCCCGACAATTGCGGCGGGATCCACTGAAGGATCGGCGGCGGCGATCTTGTCTGCGAGCCGGCGGGCCAGCGGATAGCCCCGGCGCGGAATGCCCATCAGGACAAGGTCTGCGGCGCCTCTGTTGGCTTCCAGGATCTCGTGGGCAATCCGGGTGAGCGCCCGGTTTATGTCAGCTGAAGCCAGAACGGTGCGTGCGGGTGCGGATGCGCCCGGCGGGTTGGACAAGTCCATATTCTGCCTCCTCCTTCCCCGCCTCACAGGACGGAATTTAAAGGGTGAATGCGGTTTCAAGCTACCACAGCGGGCGGTCCGGGCTTCGAACTGTGACGCCGTCCCGTCCGCTCCGATCGCGGGATCCGGCTGCCCGCTCCGCGATAGGGGCAACTTTGCGGTTTTTCATCCCCAGTGCGCCGGTCTTCGGCCCACAACAGCCTTTTCCTCATAGGGTTGCCCTATGAAGGACGCAGATTCATGAGCGGGCACAACCCCGACCACTTTGCCGGACAGGCCCGTGCGGTCCCCTGGACTCCCCCTCCGGGTGCCCCGCAGCCGGCCGCCGAGCAGCCCCCGGGGTACGGTCCGGTGCCGGTGCAGCCGCTGTGGTCCGCCCAGCCGCGCGGAGGCACCGGCACGGCCGCGACGGTGCTGCTGATCATCGGGTCATCGCTGGCCCTGCTGCTGGTGGCCTGGTTCCTCTGGTGGCAGCTGGGGACCACCGCGTTCCTGCTCTGCGGGATCCTGGCACTGGTGCCGCTGGGCATCTGCCTGCTGGGACTGCATTGGGTGGACCGCTGGGAACCCGAGCCCCGTTCGGCGCTTCTGTTTGCGTTTCTGTGGGGTGCCGGCATCTCGGTGGGCATCACGCTGCTGGTCGGCCCCTATGTGCGCGGCGCCCTGCATCTCCTGCTGCCGGGGCTGGCGCCGGAGTTCATCGGCCCCGTCCTGGAAGCGCCGATCGTCGAGGAAACCGCGAAGGGACTGGGCGTCCTGCTCCTGGTCCTGGTGCGGCGCAGCCACTTTGACGGGCCGGTGGACGGGATCGTTTATGCCGGCACCGTCGCTGCCGGCTTCGCGTTCACGGAAAACATCCTGTACTTCGGATCGGCGCTGATCTCCAGCGGAGGTTTGGGTGCGCAGCTGGGCTTTGTCTTTGTGCTGCGGGGAATCTTCTCGCCGTTCGCGCATGTGCTCTTCACGGCCGCCATCGGCGTCGGACTGGGGATCACCGTGCGGCGCGGCGGTGCCCTGCGCATCACTGCCGGTTTCCTCGGCGGCCTCATCGCGGCGATCCTGGGCCACATGTTGTGGAACGGCGGCACCGTGCTGGTCTCCGGCAGCTTCTTTGTGTTCTATTTCCTGCTGCAGGTGCCGCTGTTCGCCCTGGCGGTGACTGGCGTCATCCTGCTGCGCCGGGCCGAACAGCGGCTTACCCGGCAGCGGCTGGGCGAATACGCCGCAGCCGGATGGTTCACGCCCCAGGAGGTCCTCATGCTCTCCACCCGTGCCGGCCGGCACCAGGCGATGGCCTGGGCCGGCCGGTTCGGGGCCCGCAGCACAATGAAAACCTTCATCCGGGAAGCCACCCGGCTGGCGCTGACCCGCCAGCAAATCGCTGCCGGGCGGGACCTGCCGGCCAACCGGGCCGCTGAACACACTCTGCTGCACGACCTCACCCGTACCCGCGGAACCATGCTGGCCCGCGCCGGCGGGTCCTGAGGAACGCAAAAACCCGCCCGGCCCACTTGCGTGGCCGTGCGGGCTTAGTGCGGAACCGGTGTGCTTAGGCCAGCAGCGAAGGCTTGAGCTGGTGAAGCCGGCTCAGGAGACCGTTCACGAAGGCCGGTGACTCGTCAGTGGACAGGGTCTTGGCGAGTTCAACGGCTTCGCTGATCGCCACCTTGTCCGGAACGTCGTCGTTGTAGAGCAGTTCCCAGGTGCCCAGGCGCAGGATGATGCGGTCCACAGAGGGCATCCGCTCCAGGGGCCAGCCCTGCGAGTAGGTGCCGAGGAACTCATCGATGGTTTCCTGCATGGAAACCACGCCCTCCACCAGCTCCAGGGTGTACGGGTTGATCGTCTGATCGGTCTGTTCCCGGCGGGCCTTGATCATGTCAAAGGCCGACGCCGAACGCTGCTCAGCTTCAAACAGAACTTCCAGTGCCCGGGTCCGGGCTTTAGTGCGTGCACTCACTCGTTAACGCGTCCCAAATAATCGCCGTTGCGGGTATCTACCTTGACCTTGGTGCCCTGTTCCAGGAACAGGGGAACCTGGATTTCGTAGCCGGTCTCCACGGTGGCGGGCTTAGTGCCGCCGGTGGAGCGGTCGCCCTGAAGGCCCGGCTCGGTGTACGTGATTTCCAGGATTACCGACGGGGGCAGCTCAATGTACAGCGGAGAACCCTCATGGATGGCAATCGTCACCATCAGGGATTCGAGCATGAAGTTGGCGGCGTCCCCCACGATGGAACCCGGCACGGTCAGCTGGTCGTAGTCCGAGGTGTCCATGAAGACGTAGTCGTCGCCATCCTGGTACAGGTACTGGTAATCGCGGCGGTCAACGGAAGCCGTTTCGATCTTGATGCCGGCGTTGAAGGTCTTGTCGACTACCTTGCCCGAACGCACGTTGCGCATCTTGGTACGGACAAACGCACCACCCTTGCCCGGCTTCACGTGCTGGAACTCGATGATGCTCCAAAGGTTGCCTTCAAGCTTCAGCACGGTGCCGTTCTTGATGTCGTTGGTCGTCGCCACAGTTTCTCTTTCGTTGATCCGCAAAAGTTTTCGTTTTAAGTCCGCAGACCATTCTACCTGCTCCGTGCCCCTACAGGCTGAGGCGGATGCCGCCCTGGGGTTCGGAGGCGATCTCCTGGTAGGCAGCGAACAGCAGCGAGGTGTCCGGAACCTCCAGCATGGAGGGCCGGGCGAGGCCGTCCAGGACCACAAAACGCAGCAGGTCGCCGCGGGATTTCTTGTCGCGGCGCATGCCGTCCAGCAGGGCTGACCAGCGGTCCTTCCGGTAGGTGACCGGCAGTCCCAGCAGGGACAGGATGTCCTTGTGCCGGTCCGCCGTGGCGTCATCCAGCCGGCCGACCATGCGGCCGAGCTCGGCGGCGAAAACCAGCCCCACTGACACGGCGGCGCCGTGGCGCCACTGGTAGCGTTCAGCCAGTTCGATGGAGTGGCCCAGCGTGTGGCCGTAGTTCAGGAACTCCCGGCGGCCGGCTTCGCGCAGGTCCGCGGAAACCACCTCGGCCTTGACCGCAATGGAGCGTTCCACGAGTTCGCGCACGACGGCGGAGGCGCCGTCGCCCACTGCCTCCGGGTTGGCTTCCACCAGGTCCAGGATGGCCGGATCCGCGATGAAGCCGCACTTG
This sequence comes from Arthrobacter sp. zg.Y820, assembly GCF_030125555.1. Taxonomy (NCBI): domain Bacteria; kingdom Bacillati; phylum Actinomycetota; class Actinomycetes; order Micrococcales; family Micrococcaceae; genus Arthrobacter; species Arthrobacter sp. zg.Y820. The sequence continues at coordinate 199,181 of NZ_JASKLX010000006.1, read as the reverse complement.
ATGACTTCGGCCATGCCGCTGAGGAGCTCGTTCTTGGGCAGGGTGCCCAGCGCGTCCAGGTCCGCCAGCACGCCGGCGGGGGGATGGAAGGCTCCCACGAGGTTTTTGCCCTCGGCCGTGTTGATGGCGGTCTTGCCGCCAACTGCCGCGTCCACCATGCCCAGCAGGGAGGTGGGAATGTGGACCACCTTGATGCCGCGCAGCCAGGTGGCGGCGACGAAACCGGCCAGGTCGGTGACCGCGCCGCCGCCCACCGCCACGATGGCGTCGGAACGGGTGAAGTCGTTCTGCCCCAGGACCTGCCAGCAGAAGGAAGCCACCTGAATGTGCTTGCCCTCTTCGGCGTCCGGGATTTCGGCGGTGACAGCGGTGAGGCCGGTGGCGGCGAGTTCGTCGCGGACGGTGTCGCCGGTGGCACGGAGCGCGCGGGGATGGATGACCAGGACGCGGCGCACCCGCTCCCCCAGCATGGCCGGAAGGCGGTCCAGCAGTCCGTTGCCGATCACGACGTCGTAATTGCTTGCGGGGCTTTCGCCGGTCACCGGGATGACGGTGGGATCGGAGGCCATGGAGTTAAGCTCCTTCATTGAGGATTGTCGTCAGCCGGTCGATGATGGCCGTGACGGTGAGTCCCCTGGTGTCAATGGTGATGTCGGCCAGGGATTCGTAAACGGGCCGCCGGGCCTTGGCCAGTTCCTGCCAGCGGCGCACGGGGTCGCCGGCAAGCATGGGGCGGTGCCCGGAGCGGATAATGCGGGGCAAAACTGTTTCCAGGTCGGTGTCCAGAAACACTACGGTGGAGCGGCACAGCAGCTGCTGCGTCCCGGTGTCCAGCACCGCTCCGCCGCCCAAAGAAATGACGGCGCAGGGTTTTTCGGCCAGCGCCGCAGCCACGCAGCGGGCTTCAACCTCACGGAAGTAACATTCCCCGCGTGCGGAAAAGAGTTCCGGAATGGGACCGTGGCGCTCGGTGACGAGCTGATCGGTGTCGGTGAACTTCAGCTGACGGCGGGCCGCCAACTCGCGCCCCACCACCGACTTGCCGGCCGCCATGAAGCCGATCAGGACAATGTGCCGGCAGGACTGGTCAGTCTGTCCGGACACTGGTGCCAGCCGATGCCAGGGCGCCCGGAATGTTCTCCAGGTAGGACCGCAGGTTCCGCGCCGTCTCGGCCACGGAATCGCCGCCGAATTTCTCGGTGACCGCCTCCGCCAACACGAGCGCGACCATGGCCTCGGCCACTACGCCGGCCGCCGGCACGGCGCACACGTCGGAGCGCTGGTGGTGGGCGCGGGCCGGCTCGCCGGTGCTGACGTCCACTGTCTGCAGTGCGTGCGGGACGGTGGCGATCGGCTTCATGGCCGCCCGCACCCGCAGCACCTCACCGATGCTCATGCCGCCTTCGATGCCTCCGGCGCGGTTGCCGGAGCGGACCACGCGGCCCGCGGCGTCCTGGAGGATTTCGTCGTGCGCGGCGGAGCCGCGGCGGGCCGCGGTGAGGAAGCCGTCACCGATCTCCACGCCCTTGATCGCCTGGATGCCCATCAGGGCACCGGCGATCCGCGCGTCGAGCCGGCGGTCCCAGTGCGTGTAGCTGCCCAGTCCCGGCGGCAGGCCGTAGGCAACAACCTCCACCACGCCGCCGAGGGTCTCGCCGTCCTTGTGGGCAGCGTCCACCTCGGCCACCATTGCCGCGGACACGTCCGCGTTGAAGCAGCGCAGGGGATCGGCGTCGAGGGCGGCGACGTCGGCGGGGCCGGGCAGCGCCGATCCTTCGGGGCTGCCGACACCGGCGATGCTCACGGTGTGGGAAACCAGTTCAACGCCCAGGGACTTCAGGAACGAGGAGGCCACCGCGCCCAAGGCCACGCGGGCGGCGGTTTCGCGGGCGCTGGCACGCTCCAGCACGGGACGGGCCTCGTCGAAGCCGTATTTCTGCATGCCGGTAAAGTCTGCGTGTCCGGGGCGCGGGCGGGTCAGCGGGGCGTTGCGCGCGGACTCGGCCAGCAGTGCCGGGTCCACCGGATCCGGAGACATGACCTGCTCCCACTTCGGCCACTCGGTGTTGCCCACCTCGATGGCAACGGGGCCGCCCTGGGTGAGCCCGTGCCGCACTCCGCCGAGGATGCGGACCTGGTCCTGTTCGAACTTCATCCGGGCGCCGCGCCCATAGCCGAGCCGTCGGCGCGCCAGCGCCTCTTGGATCAGGGAGGTGTTCACTTCGACGCCTGCAGGGACGCCCTCAACTATTCCTACCAGTGCAGGCCCATGGGACTCACCGGCGGTCAACCAACGCAACATGGTTTCAATACTGCCATGATCGGCGCGCGGCTTCAGCGCCGCGGCGCACCGACCGCGTCACACATCACGTTTGTGACGGCATTCTCGTCACGGAACTTCCCGCCGGCGAAGAGCCGCACCTGTTCCACTGCCTGATAGAGCAGCATTTCCAGTCCGGGCACGATCCGGCCGCCCTGCGCGGTCCAGACCCGGGCGATGCTGCTGGGCCACGGGTTGTAGGCCACGTCGAGGAGGACGGCGCCCGGCCCGGCAACGGCCCTCGGTGCCGCGGCCAGGGCGTCGGCCAAGGCATCGGCGCCGTACGGAGGAAGGGTGGAGATCACGACGTCGGCATCCGCGCAGAGCGCCGCCGCATCGGTCCAGGGCCGCAGCTCCAGCGCGGTGCCGGTGCGGCGGCCGACGTCGGCCACCGCCGCGGTGCCGTTTTCCCGTGCGGGAAACCGGCGGGCGCAGACCGTCACCGAAGCGGCGCCGAGCCGGCCCGCTGCCGCAACAGCGGCGCAGGCGGTGCCGCCGGCGCCGAGGATGATCACACGCGGCGTGCTCCGGGCACCCGCGTGGCGCAGGGCGTTCACGATGCCGGCCACATCGGTGTTGTGCCCGGTGAGGACGACTCCGGCGCCGGTGTACTCGAAGGTCACGGTGTTCAGGACCTGCAAGTCCGCGGCGGTGGCGGTGAGCCTGTCCATGGCCGGGAGCAGCGCGGACTTCAGGGGCATGGTGACGGAGAGCCCGGCCCACTGCGGTTCCGCGGGGTCGGGCACCCGAAGGGACGCGGCAAAGGCTGCCGCGTCCTCCTCGGGGACGTCCAGGGAATCATAGGTGCAGTTGAACCCGAGGTACTGATAGGCGGCGCGGTGCAGCATCGGCGACTTGGAGTGGCCGATGGGATGCCCCAGGACGGCTGCCCGCCGGGGACGCTCCGTCAACTACCCGCACCTGCCCGGTTTCTGGGTGCCGCACCATTCCTGGTACTCCAGCACGTACTTGGCGTGCTCGGCCAGGGTGGAGGAGAACTCGGTCTGGCCGGTGTCCAGGTTCACAGTCACCCAGTAGTAGTACGGAACGTCAGCGGGGTTGGCGGCCGCATCGATGGCCTCCTTGCTCGGCGAACCGATGGGTCCGACGGGCAGCCCCGGGTTGGCGTACGTGTTGTACGGGTTCGACTTGTCCGCCTTTTCCTCGGGCGTCAGGTCGTAGCTCTTGCGGTTCAGGCCGTACGTCACGGTGGCATCGGACTGGATCAGCCCGCTGGTTTCCACGTTGTCGGCCCGGAGACGGTTCTGGATTGAACCGGCAACCTTGGCGTAGTCGGCCTCTCCGGCCTCCGCCTGGATAATGCTGGCCTTGGTCAGGATCCGGTACTGCTCGGCGGGATCAGTGATTTCGGCGTCCTCGAGCGTGGCGAAGGTATTGCCGATCATCTCCTCGATGATGGAGGTTGCGTCCTGCTCCAGCGGGAAGCGGTATTCACCCGGGTGCAGGTAGCCCTCCAGGCTCACTGCCTCGGCCGGCAGCCCGAAGGCTTCCGGATCCTCGGCCAGGGCCTCGAACTCCGCCAGCGGAATTCCGGTGGATGCACTGAGGATGTCGAACACTTCGCCCTGGCGCAGGTCGCGGGCAACGGCGGCGTAGTGCACCGCGGCACCCTGCTCGCCCAGCAGCGCTTCGAGAGCAGCCGAGGATGACATCTGCTGCTTCATTTCATAGGATCCGGGCTGGATCTGCCGGCCCTCGGCCTCTTCGGCGAACGCGTTAACGAATTCCTTGGCCGTGGCGACGATGTCCGCCGTTTCCAGCTTCGTGCCGATGATCATCGGTCCGTCGCCCTCGGCGACCGTGAAGCTCACGCTTCCCGTTCCGGCGCCTTCATAGTCCTTGATCTCATTCAGTCCCAGCAGGTCCCGAAGGAACATGGTGAGGCCGAAGACGACGCCCCCAAAAAACACCAGCACAACGAGCATGACGATGGTGCGACGGCGGCGGCGGCGCTGTTTCTCCCCGGTGGGGCGGCTGTTGCCGCGCGTGTCCTGCTCGTCCTCGAAGAAGTCTTCCACCGGAGGGTTGCCTCCAGCCTGGTCAGCTCCGTGATGGGCGTTCGGTTCATAGTCCGGTTCCGCTCCCATGGGCGGAAAATCCGGATATCTGTGGCTCACAGCGCGGACCCGTTTCCGCGCTTGTTGTCCTGGGAAATGATTGGCTCCTGTGTCGGGGCCGGCAGGGCGCCTGTCTGGCGCTGCTGCCGGCATGATGTGACCGGCTCCCCCACATCGCGTCCAAGGGAACGCTGCATGTCAATGGCCTGCTGCAGAATCGCTACAGCGGCCGCTTGATCCACCACTCTACGGTGATCCTTGCTGTTCAAGCCAGCTTCGTGCAACGAACGATGCGCGCTCACAGTGGTGAGGCGCTCGTCCACGAGGTGAACGGGAAGACCGTTGCCGCTGCGTTCCAGTTCGGTCAGCAGCAGATCGGCGTAGTCCCGGGCCATCTGGGTTGAGGCGGTTTCCGTGCCGCGCATGCTGCGCGGCAGGCCAACGAATACCTGAACGGCATTGCGGTCAGCAGCCTCGCGGACGAGTACCTTGATGTCGCTGTTCTTTTTCGCGTCCCGCTTCAGGGTTTTCACCGGCATGGCCAGCATCCCGTCCGGATCGCTCACGGCCAGGCCCACCCGGGCCAGGCCGACGTCTACCCCCAACTTAACCCCGCGGGGGTAGTCCTGCAGCTCCATTGTCAGCCCCGGTTGGCAACTGCGGCTTGGATGGCGGTGAGTGCCTCACCGAGCTTGGAAGCGTCCGAGCCGCCGCCCTGCGCCACATCGTCCTTGCCGCCGCCGCCGCCGCCGAGCACGCCGGCGGCAAGCTTCACCAGCGCACCGGCCTTGACGCCTGCGGAACGTGCTTCCTCGTTCGTGGCCACAATCACCACGGGGCGGGAATTGGACACCCCGGCAACGGCGACGACGGCGGCGCCCGCACCCAGGCGGGAGCGCAGGTCCAGGGCCAGGGTGCGGAGGTCATCCGCACCGGCTCCGGGTCCGGCGTCGTGTGCAAGAACACGGACGCCGTCGACGTCAACTGCCTTGCCCACCAGTGCCGCGGCGGACGCGGCCAGCTGCTCGCGGCGCAGGCGCTCGAGTTCCTTTTCGGTGGACTTCAGCTTGGCCAGGGTGGCGGCCAGGCGGTCCGGCAGTTGAACGGACGGAACCTTGAGCATTTCGGAGAGCTCGTTGACCAGTGCGCGTTCCGCGGCCAGGTGCCGGAAGGCATCCATGCCCACGAAGGCTTCCACGCGGCGGTTTCCCGAGCCCACTGACTGCTCGCCCAGCAGCGTGAGGCTGCCGATGCGGGAGGTGGATTCGACGTGCGTGCCGCCGCAGAGTTCGCGGGACCAGTCGCCGTTCATCTCCACAACGCGCACCATGTCGCCGTAGGCCTCGCCAAACAGCGCCATCGCACCCAGGGCCTTGGCCTCGGCCAGGGACATGACCTTGGTCTCGACCTGGTAGTTGCTGCGGATCGCGAGGTTGGACACCTCTTCGATTTCAGACTTGGCGGCGTCCGAGAGGCCTTCGCCCCAGGAGAAGTCGAAGCGGAGGTAGCCGGCCTTGTTGAAGGAGCCGCGCTGCAGCGCCTCCGGGCCCAGGATCTGGTGCAGTGCAGCGTGCACGATGTGCGTGCCGGAGTGCGCCTGCTCGGCCTCGTGGCGGCGCTGGGCGTCGACGGCAGCCAGCACGGCCGAGCCCTCGGCGATTTCGCCTTCCCGGACGATGGCCTTGTGCACGCTCAGGCCCTTGACCGGGCGCTGCACGTCCTGCACTTCGAGGACGAAACCGTCACCGGTGATCAGGCCGGTGTCGGCGGCCTGGCCGCCGGCTTCGGCGTAGAACGGAGTTTCGTTCAGCACCAGGGAGATTTCCGAGCCCTGGCCGGCGTGCGGAACCCGGGCGCCGCCCGAGATGATGCCGCGCACCAGGGATTCGCTGGTCAGCTCGTCGTAGCCGGTGAAGACGGTGGAGCCGGCGGCCAGCAGTTCGTTGAACACCGAGACGTCGTTGTGGCCGTGCTTCTTGCCGCGGGCATCCGCCTGGGCGCGCTGGCGCTGTTCCAGCATCAGGGAGCGGAATCCGGCCTCGTCGACCTTCAGGCCCGCTTCCTCGGCCATTTCCAGCGTGAGGTCGATCGGGAAGCCGTAGGTGTCATGCAGGGTGAAGGCGTCTTCGCCGGAGAGCGGCTTGTTGGCGGCCTGGGATTCCTTGACGGCTTCCTCGAGGCGCTCGGTGCCGGAGGCAATGGTGCGCAGGAACGCTTTTTCCTCGGCGTAGGCGATGCGGCTGATGCGGGCGAAGTCGGTTTCGACCTCGGGGTAGGTGCCCTTCATCGCGTCGCGGGAGACGGGAAGCAGCTCGGGCAGGACGGCGGTCTCCACGCCCAGCAGGCGCATGCTGCGCACCGCACGCCGGATCAGGCGGCGCAGCACGTAGCCGCGGCCTTCATTGGAGGGGCTCACGCCGTCGGCGATCAGCAGCAGGGCCGAGCGGACGTGGTCGGCGACCACGCGCATCCGCACGTCGTCGGTGTGGTGCGGATCGGAGGGGTCCTCGGCGGAGGTGTACTCCTTGCCGGAGAGCTCCGAGGCCTTGTCCAGGACCGGGCGGACCTGGTCAGTCTCGTACATGTTCTCCACGCCCTGGAGAATCATGGCCAGACGCTCCAGGCCGAGGCCGGTGTCGATGTTCTTCTGCGGCAGTTCGCCGAGGATCTCGAAGCTGTCCTTGCCGGTGCCTTCGCCGCGCTGGTACTGCATGAACACGAGGTTCCAGATTTCCACGTACCGGTCATCGTCAGCCGCCGGGCCGCCGTCGACGCCGTAGGCAGGTCCGCGGTCGTAGAAGATCTCGGAGCTGGGGCCGGCGGGGCCGGGCTGTCCGGTGGACCAGTAGTTGTCCTTCTTGCCGAATTTCTGGATGCGTTCGGCGGGAACGCCGATCTTGTCGCGCCAGATGGCGAGGGCTTCGTCGTCCTCCTCGTAGACCGTGATCCACAGCTTTTCGGACGGCAGGCCGAAGCCGCCGTCGGCAACCGGCTTCGTCAGCAGTTCCCAGGCGAAGCCGATGGCTTCTTCCTTGAAGTAGTCGCCGAAGGAGAAGTTGCCGGCCATCTGGAAGAAGGTGCCGTGACGCGCGGTCTTGCCCACTTCCTCGATGTCCGCGGTGCGGATGCACTTCTGCACGCTGGTGGCCCGCTTGTACGGGGCCTTTTCACGGGCGGTGAGGTAAGGGATGAAAGGCACCATGCCGGCCACGGTGAAAAGCAGCGACGGATCATTGGTAACGAGGGACGCGGAGGGAACCACCGTGTGGCCCTTGTCGCTGAAGAAATCCAGCCAGCGGCGTGCAATCTCGTGGGACTTCATGGTGCTTTTTACCCTTCCGGTAATTCAGGCGTTCGCAGGTTGATGCTGCTGGCACGGCGTTCCAGACGGTGCGGCGTGCCAGGTGGTGCAGGCTAGGTTCCGGCGGTCAGCGGCGCGCGGCGGCCATGGTGTCGGCGACCGTGTCGCCGGTGTCCATGCCCAAGGCGGTGCGCAGTTCGCCTTCACGTTCAGTCATGCCGTCACGGAACGCGTCGGCGAAGTTCTGCAGGGCGCCGGCGGCGGTGCCGATGGCCTGGTTGAGTCCGGCCGGACCCAGGGTGTTCTTGGCGTCCGAGAGACGGCGGACGGCGATGACTCCGATGGTGACACCGATGGACATCCAAAAGACTCGTTTGATCATGCTCTTCGCTCCTGTGCTGGTGGCGGGTTTAGCGGCTGCGGCGGCCGCGGCTCTTGCCGCGGGAGGAAAGGGCCGAACGGACTCCGTAGCTGAAGGCCGAAACCTTGATCAGCGGAGACCCGACTGTTGCAGCCACCAGGGAGGACAGCGCGGAAATGTTGGCCGTGGCGTCCGAGACGTTGGAGGAAATGCCGTCCACCTTCTGCAGCTGCAGGTTGGTGGAGGACACCGTGGTGGTGACTTCCTCGATCAGCGGGGTGGTCTCGTTGCTGATGGTGCGAATGGCGCCGCGCAGTTCATCAAACACCTTGCCCAGCTTCCAGATCGGGACGGCCAGCAGCACTACCAGCACTGCGAACACACCGGCAGCAATCAGACCGGCAATATCTCCACCCGACATGGCACTCCTCTTGGGGTTGAATCTTGGGGTTGTAACTTGGACTTTCCGCTATGTACCTTACCTACTTCGCGGCTGCAGCACTTACTCGCCCCTGCGGGGCGTGCGCGGCCGGCAAAGGGGCCGCATAACCGAACAGCCCGCGGCGGGGGCCGCGGGCTGTTGCGATAAATCGAGAAAAACTCGAGATTAGCGTGCGTAGTATTCCACGACGAGCTGCTCTTCACAGGTCACGGGAACTTCCGAGCGCTTCGGGCGGCGCACAAGGCGGGCCTGCAGCTTGTCCAGGGAAACATCCAGGTAACCGGGAACGGCGGGCAGGACGTCGCGGTGGGCGCCGGCAGCGGCAACCTGGAACGGCGTCATGGTCTCGCTGCGCATGTGCACATGGATGAGCTGGCCTTCGGAAACGCGGAACGACGGGCGGTCCACGCGGGCGCCGTCAACCATGATGTGACGGTGCACAACAAGCTGGCGGGCCTGGGCGATCGTACGGGCGAAGCCCGAGCGCAGCACGAGGGCGTCGAGACGCATCTCGAGCAGCTCGATCAGGTTTTCACCGGTCAGACCGGCGGTGCGGCGGGCTTCCTCGAAGACACGGGTCATCTGTGCTTCGCGGATGCCGTACTGGGCGCGCAGACGCTGCTTTTCACGCAGGCGTACCGCGTAGTCGCTGTCCTGCTTGCGACGTGCGCGGCCGTGCTCACCCGGGGGGTAAGGACGACGCTCGAAGTACTTGGCTGCCTTGGGGGTCAAAGCAATGCCGAGGGCGCGCGAAGCGCGGGCCTGACGGCGTGCACGTGTGTTGTTAGCCACGTTCACCTTTCACTGTTTTGGCGGTTTGGCCACCGCAGCCCTGGTTTTCACCGGATACCGTGATGACTGATATGTAAGTACTGGCCTCCATTAGGGAGAGCTCGGGCCAACCGCTGCCTTCTGCTACAGACACGGCACCGGGCACAACTTCGCCGCTATCAGCTTCGAAGGGGGGTCCGGCGTCGCGCTTGCCAGTCAACCATCAATCCTAGCACGCCCACCGGGGGCGTTACTTTCCCCGGATGATCCCGCGCAGCCGTTCCAGCCGCGCCGAGATGTCCCGTTCAACACCGTTGCCCGTGGGCTCGTAGTAGTCGCGGCCCACCAGGTCATCCGGCGGATACTGCTGCCGGGCAACGCCGTGCGGTTCGTCGTGGGAGTAGACGTATCCCTTGCCGTGGCCGAGCTGCTTTGCTCCGGGATAGTGGGCATCCCGCAGGTGCGCGGGGATCCCCTGCCCGCGCCCCGCGCGCACGTCGGCGATGGCCGCATTGATGCCGTTGTAGGCGGCGTTGGACTTGGGGGCGGTGGCAATGTGCACCACTGCCTCAGCCAGGATGATCCTGCCCTCGGGCATGCCGATCAGCTGCACCGCCTGGGCTGCGGCCACCGCCGTCTGCAGCGCCGTGGGATCGGCCATTCCCACGTCTTCGGCGGCGGAAATCACCAGGCGGCGGGCAATGAACCGGGGGTCCTCCCCCGCTTCCACCATTTTGGCCAGGTAGTGCAGGGCGGCGTCCACGTCCGAACCGCGCAGGGACTTGATGAAGGCGCTGGTGACGTCGTAGTGCTGGTCGCCGGCGCGGTCGTAGCGCAGGGCCGCCACGTCCAGTGCCTTTTCGGCGTCGCTGAGCGTGACCTCGGGGATGCCTTCGGCGTCGTTCCGTTCGGAATAGGCGACGCCGGCGGCGGCCTCCAGCGCGGTCAGTCCGCGCCGCGCGTCGCCGGCGGCCAGCCGCACCAGATGCTCCAGCGCTTCATCACTCAGGGTTACCCGTCCGGCGAGGCCGCGCTCGTCCTCCACGGCCCGCTGCAGCAGGGCGGCAATGTCCTCTTCGGTGAGCGGCTTCAGCGTCAGCAGCAGGGAGCGCGAGAGCAGCGGCGAGACCACCGAGAAGGACGGATTTTCCGTGGTTGCGGCCACCAGCACCACCCAGCGGTTCTCCACCCCGGGCAGCAGCGCGTCCTGCTGCGCCTTGTTGAAGCGGTGGATCTCGTCCAGGAACAGCACTGTGGTGATGCGGTGCAGATCACGGTTGGTCAGTGCGTCATCCATCACCCGGCGGACATCCTTCACCCCGGCGGTGATGGCGGAGAGCTCCACGAACTTCCGGCCGGAGCCGCGGGCCACAACGTGGGCCAACGTGGTTTTTCCCGTGCCGGGAGGGCCCCAGAGCATGACCGACGACGGTCCGGCGGGGCCGCGGTCGTCGGCGGATTCCGCCAGGGTGCGCAGCGGGGATCCGGGTCCGAGCAGGTGCTGCTGGCCCACCACCTCATCCAGCGACCGCGGGCGCATCCGCACGGCCAGCGGGCTGCGCGGGCGCTTCCGGCCGTCGTCGCCGGCACCGGCACCAAACCCGCCGCCGTCGTTGTCATCGCGGGTATCGGTGTCGCCGTCACTGTCGCTGCTGAACAAATCACTCACTCCCCAAGGCTACTCGTGCCGTAGCGTTGACCGGGCCCGGCGACTGCCGGCGCTCTGCCCAACCGAACCAGCAGTCCCGCCAGGAGAATCGTCAAAATGCCCGTCACCCGCTCCACCTTTGTCTCCGCCGACCGGCTGCCGGGCTGGCTGGAACGGTTCGCCGCCGGCAACGGCGAGCTGACCCTGACTCCGGAGCACGGCGGCCTGCATCTCCTGGCGGCCAACGGCACCGAAGCCGATCTGCTGGCGCCGTGGCCGGACGACGGGCGGCCGGGGCGCGGTTCGAACGACGTCGAGCGCCTGGTCTCGCTGGCCGGCCAGTCCCGCACGCTGGGAATCGTACTGCTGCGCCGCGGCGGTTTCGCCGTGGGGGTCGCCCGCGACGGCGTGCTGCTCGCCTCCAAGGCAGGCAGCCGGTATGTGCAGTCCCGGACGGCGGAGCAGGCGGCCCGGATTTTCGCCGAGCATCCGCCCGAGTACCTGGTGTTCGGCGGCGACCGGCCCCTGCTCGAGGTGCTGGCCCGCGAGCCGGTTTTTCGTCCCTGGAGCGCTCTGGCCCGGCTGCGTTTCCTGGACGTTCAGGATCCCAAAGCGGCGGCGCTGGCCAAGGCCGCGAAGGACGCGGCGTCGGTCTTCATCCGGATTTCGGTGCCGTAAGCTCGGCGCCCTGAACGGCGGCGGAGGCGGCGGCTTGAACAGCGGCGGGGCGGCGGCTCAGGCCGCTGCTGCCTCGTCAGTTCCCGGCGAGCCGGCGGACGATGTCCGCTGCCGGCTGCTCCGTGGCCAGCCGGTACCCCGTGCCGGCCCACAGGCTGACCCCGTCCGGATCCCCCGCCGCTGCTGCGGCGGCCCGCAGCGGAGCCGTGATCTGGTTGACGTACGGATAGGCGTCCGGCGCATCCGGATAGGCGCGCATGAAAGCGTTGGTCAGCCCGCGGGCCGGGCGGCCGGAGAACGCCCGGGTCAGTGACGTTTCGGAAAACCGCCCGCCCTGCGCTGCTTCCCGCAGGGCCGCCCGGTGCACCGGGCTGGTGCCCGCTTCGCTGCTGAGCAGCAGCAGGGTTCCTATCTGGACGGCTGCAGCACCGGCGGCAGATGCCGCGGCGGCGTCACCCGGTGCAGAGATTCCTCCGGCAGCGATCAGGGGCAGGTCGCAGGCCTTCCGGATCCCCCGGAGGAGCTGGTCCAAGGGAACGTCGCCTGGAACTTTGGCGCTGTCCAGCGTTCCGCGGTGCCCTCCGGCCTCGGGCCCCTGGACACAGAGCATCCGGGCGCCGGCGTCGGCCGCGGCCTGGGCTTCGGCAGCGTCGGTGACGGTGACGACCGTGCAGATGTCCCGCCCGGCGAGTTCCGCCAGGATCTCCGGGTCCGGCAGTCCAAAGGTAAAGGACACCGCCGGCACCCGTTCCTGCAGGACCAGTTCCAGTTTGGCGGGCCAGCCGTCGTCGTCGTCGGGGTCCGGCAGCCCGGGTTCCGCTGCGGTTCCGGCAGCGAGAAGGTTCCGGAAGGCCAGTGCCGCTGCCAGCTTTTCGCCGGCTGTGGCGCCGGCAGCGGGGGTGCCGGGAGCGGCGCGGTAGGTGTTGGCGCGGTCCGGAACAAAGAGGTTCACGCCAAACGGCGCCTGGGTGAGTCTCCGGGTGCGGGCGATTTCCGCTGCCACGGCTGCTGAGCTTTTGTAGCCGGCGGCCAGGAACCCCAGCCCGCCGGTGTTGCTGACCGCCGCGGCGAGTTCGGCCGTGGACGGCCCGCCCGCCATGGGCGCACCGATTACGGGCAGGGAAAGGGACTGAAGGCTGAACACGCTGCGCCTAGAGGGTGACGGTGCCGTCGATGGAGGTGACGGTGGATCCGCCCACCCAGATCTTGCCGTCGCGGGTGAACACGCGGACCCGGCCGGACCGCTGCACCGCGGTTCCCTGCGTGACCACATAGCGCTCCGGTGCCAGGGAGGCGCCGATCAGCCATTGGGCGAGGCCGGCGTTGAGGCTTCCGGTCACCGGATCTTCGGTGATGCCCAGGCCGGGAACGAAGGCGCGGACCTCAAAGTCGGTTTCGGCGTCCTCGGGCTGGGCGCCGATGACGCCCACGCGCAGGTTGCCCATGATGGTGGGATCCGGCTTCAGTGCCAGCACCGCAGCGGCGTCGGGCAGCAGAAGTCCGAGCCAGCCGGGGCCGTTGTCGATCCAGTTGGAGGCGAGGATCTGTGTGCGGTCCAGGTTCAGCGCACGCAGTGCCTGGTCCAGGACTTCGTCCTCCAAGGGGCCCGAGCGCAGCAGCGGCGGCGCGGCGAACGCGGCAATGCCTGCGTTGGCGTGAAGCGTTACGAGGCCGATCCCGCATTCCTGCACGACGACGTCGGGATAGCGGCGCTTGTTGCCGGCCTCCAGCCACGCGTGGCAGGTACCCAATGTCGGGTGTCCAGCGAACGGGATTTCTCCGCCGGGGGTGAAGATCCGCACCCGGTAATCGGCGCCGTCGCGGGTGGGAGGCAGCACGAACGTGGTTTCGGACAAATTCGTCCACCGCGCGAAGGACTCCATGTCGGAGTCCGAAAGTCCCTCGGCTTCCAGCACCACGGCGAGGGGATTCCCCAAATACGGCTCGCTGCCAAAAACGTCCACCTGTTTAAACCACCGCTGTTTCATGCCCAAACTCTATCCCTTCACCGTGGGGAGTTTTCATTCGCTGCGGGGAGTTTTGTGAAGCTGAGTTTTACGAACTAAGGCAGGTGTTTGCAGGCGTGCACCCGTGCCGCCTACGTTGGAAGAAGAATCAAGAGTTCCAGCCACGGGCCCTGGCCGGCTGGACGGCAACCCTCTCGCCGTAGCGGGGTGCTCCAGGTGACGATTCGGCCGCCCGGCAAAACTTCCCGGCTGCGGCAAGTACCGCGTTTGTGCCGACCCTGTTGTTAATCGTCGGTCCGGCGCTTAAGGCAGAGGAATCTCTTCGCATGTCTCTTGTTACCGATCTTCAGCCCGCGGCCCTGCGCCGTGCCTATTCACGTTTCCCCTCCGGCATTGCCGCGTTGTGCGCTGTGGTGGACGGGCAGCCGCAGGGAATTGTTGCGTCATCCTTTACCGTGGGCGTTTCGATGGATCCTCCCTTGGTGATGTTCGCCGTGCAGAACACCTCCCGTACCTGGCCGGTGCTGCGGCCCGCGGCCAGGATCGGGGTATCGATCCTGGGCTCCGACCACGAGGGGATCTGCAAGCAGATTGCGTCCAAGTCCGGGGACCGTTTTGCGGGCCTGAACCTGCACACCGACGAATCGGGTTCCCTTTTCCTGGACCGGGCAGCCCTGTGGCTCGAGTGCTCAGTGGAGAACGAGGTGCCCGCCGGGGACCACAGCGTCGTGCTGCTCCGCGTCCACGGCCACGCCTCGCATGACGATGCCCACGAGCCGCTGGTGTTCCACGGGTCGGCGTTCCGGCACCTCAGCGTCGCGGAGTTTGCCTGAGCCGCGGCGCTGGAAAACCCGCGCTGACGCGTGCGAACTAGGGCCGCTAAAGTGACTGCATGATTGCACTCACGCACGCGCCTCATGACCTTGTGGTCGGAACCAGCGATGGTATCGACGTTCGCTTTGCAGGTGTTGAGTTCAAAGACGCGCCAGACTTCGTCGGTGTCAGCGCCGGAGAGCCGGGCATCCACGTGCACCTCAGCGGAGTGCGTGGGAAAGAGACAATGTCCCGGGACGGCCGTTTCAACCGAGGACTCGAGGAGTGGTGGAAGCGGCGTGAAGCTGCAGGATCAGACCGATCTGAGAACCCGCCTCCGATGCCTGGCGTCGCCGTTTTTGAGGGGATCACCACGGTTGTATCTGATGATATTGGCACCGAGTACCGGCGGTCAGGAGGCCAAACGGCCGGCAGCGGTATGGAGTGGGACGCGCTCTGGGTCTACACACCGGCTCCCCCTGCTGAGGCTCGGACGCTTCGGCTCGAGTTCAGCGTCGGCGGGGAACTGACCGGAAAGTACTGCGAGTTCAGTCTCTCGAACCCCATCAGCGCGGACGGGTTAGCGAACCACGCTCCACACTGAGGATCCTCTACCGGATAAATACTTCCCGGGCCTTGGGAACTGGAGCATTTTGGAGAAGAAAAACGGGGGATCATGGACGTTGTCCTGCGAACACCAGGTGTAGACGAGCTCGGCGAGATCTGCAGCGTTTTGGCGAAGTGGCAGCACGACAGGGAACCGCTGCAGCTACACCCAGGCGATCTGGGCTGGTACTCCCTGCGAGGGCCAGCCGCCACTGCCGCTGCGACGCGCGTGTGGTCTCAGGGCGACACGACCCTTGCCATTGCCCTTCTCGACGGTCCCGAGCTGTTGCGGTTCGCCATTGATCCGACGCGGCGCCAAGATGCACGCCTTGCCCTTCGCATCGTTGCTGACGTCAACAACCCGATGGCCGGAATCCTCGGCGCAGGAGCAGCAACTATCGAGGCGCGCGGTGCGGTTGCCTTGATCGAGCAGCTTGCGCAGAACGATTGGGCGCCCCACGAACCGTGGACACCGCTCCACCACGATCTGGCAGCATCTCCCAAGGCGTCGGGCTTCGTCATTGAGACCGTGGAACCAGGTCACACCGCTGAGTGGGTGGCTGTGCACTGGTCGGCCTTCCGAGGCACCCCGATCCCGGACGAGCGCATCCAACATTTCGTGGACGGATGGCGTCTAGCTGCGGAAAGCCCCTTTCTCGACCTCGCGCGCATACTGTCCCTGCGATGCCGTGACGGTCAGGTCGTCGCCGTCGCCGCGGTGTGGTCGGCTGGCGAAGGGCGTCCTGGACTGATCGAACCGCTGGCAGTACATCAGGAACACCGCGGTCGCGGATACGGCACAGTCATGACAAAGGCGGCAGTCGACGAGCTCCGGCAAATGGGATCATCCAGCGCCGTTGTTTGCGCGGAGACCTCTAACGCGGGAGCCGTCGCCACCTACCTGGCGGCAGGATTCACAGCGCACCCGGAAGTCACCGACTGGCACCGAAGTGTCTGACGCCTGAGCGATGCCACCCAAAATAGCCCTGCCGCCCGGCCAGCCGGTCCTTCACTGGGACAGGTCTTACGCTGACCACTAAAATCACTGTGACTTCCGGCGTGAACGCACATGAACCCGATGTGAGATGCTCATCTCCATGACTGTCCCGACACGCCTTCGACTCGCGGAAGTAAGCGACCTGCCTTTCATTTTCCGCCAGGAGCGCGAGTACATCGAGGCCATTGAACCGGATGCGCACCAGGGGTGGCTGGCAGCCCTGGACCTGAACCTCGCGTTCTGGATCGAGTGCCTTCCCCAGACGCTCTTCTGCGTCGATGCAGACGGACATCCCCTCGGGTATGCGATGTGGAGCCTCGATGGTGACACCGCGACCCTGGTCTCGATCAATGTCCTCGGCAGCCGTCGTCGCCAAGGACTCGGCCGGCTCCTCCTGGATGCGTTCGAACAGAGGGTCTGCCCAAGCGGAGCCCGCGTTGCGGAGCTCGGTGTTCACCGCACCAACCAGGCACGCCTGCTCTATCAGGGCGCGGGCTATGAGACCACGGGCCAGGACGGCGAGTATGTGTTGTTCAGCAAAATCCTCAGAGAATTCTGACTCGAGCAAAATACGGTTTAAATGCGCCTATCTGCGTTCGAGGGCTTCGGCGGCAAGTACCTCGCTGCGGCATACTTCCATTTCAAGCGCATCCTGATTGTCGCTAACGCGGAAGCTCACGCCGGTTTCCTGGAACCCAAGGCTGGCGTAGAGGCAGCGGGCCGGCGTGTTGTGAGCGTAGACGTGCAGTTTCATTGTCGGCAGGCCGGTGAGCCGGAAGCCAGCCCGTGTGGTGTGCTGCACCAGTTCACGTCCCAGGCTTTGGCCCCTGCGCTGTGGATCCACAATGATGTAGCCCAATCTCATCATTCGGGCAGGCTGGTCCACCAGCAGCGATGCATGGCCAGTCATCTCACCACTGTCAGGATCCACCGCGGACCAGTACCGTCGTTGTGGATTGCCCAGATAAGTGCGCAGTTGTCGGTCCGTGAGAGGCCAGGTGAACGTTGGCCCCGACCACAGCATCATTTCTTCCTTGGTACTTACCCAGGCGCGCAGCTGTGCAAGGTCATCGAAGGATGTCGGTCGAAACTTCACAACTTGATCGTAGGGGCAACCCGCATCCCTTCTGGCTCTTTGGCCCGCGAGCCCTCGGATCGGCCTTGTTCTGTGTGCCGGGATGAGCCGCCGGCATGACGATTCCGGTCACACGCCGATGACCATGGCCTCGGCGGGAAAACGACAAAAGGGCAACTTGCGTTAATGTGCTCATGACTCGCCCTAAAGCACCTGTGGGCGATCCCCTGGTCGCCGGAACCAAAACCGGATCACCCCCTTAGGAGCGATCCGGTTTTACGATATTCACGAAATAAAGCAGTGCACCGCAGGCGCGGCAGAGTTTCCGAACTTACACGCGGTGCGTGCTGGCCAGTGGGCATGCCCACGTATCGACCCCGCCGCGGCCCACCTTGTTGATATAGGCGGTGACGTCCTTCAAGGATTGGCCAAACGCGGTTTCGGTATACCGCACCCCCAGCTGATCACAGTGCTGGCGGACCAGCGGGGCGACTTTTCGCAGATTCGGGCGGGACATGGAGGGAAACAGGTGGTGTTCAACCTGGAAGTTCAGTCCTCCCATAAAGGTATCCACCCACCGGCCTCCGGTGATGTTGCGGCTCATCAATACCTGACGCCGCAGGAAATCGATGCCCGCGTCCCGCGGCGCGATCGGCATGCCGATGTGGTTCGGCGCGAAGGCAATCCCCATATACAGCCCGAAAACGGCGAGTTGGACGCCGATGAACGCTGCGCCCTTCCCCGGTGAAAGCACGAGGAAGACCAGCACCGCATAACTGACCAGACGCACAGCGATGAAGCTAAGTTCCACCCACCGCCGCTTGATCCGCCCCTTACCCAGTACCCGCTTGATGCCCTGCACGTGCAGGTTGACTCCCTCAAGCAGGAGTAGCGGGAAGAAAAAGTAACCCTGTTTGGTGGCAAGCCAGCGCGTCAAACGGTTCGTGCGCGCTTCGGCCGCCTCGGGGGTGAATGCCAGCACGCCGGGAGCGATGTCCGGATCCACGCCGATTTTGTTCGGTGCAGCGTGATGCTTGCTGTGTTTTGCATTCCACCAGCCAAGGCCCATGCCGGCGAAGAGATTAACCACGATCAGTGAGACCCACTCATTCCACTTCGGTGACACGAAGATCTGCCGGTGTGCGGCGTCGTGGCCCAGAAACGCGATCTGTGTCATCAACAACGCCAGCACCACCGCTGTCACCATCTGCCACCACGTGTCACCGAGCAGGATAAAAGCCAGGGCCAGCACCAGGCCCATCAGGGTTAATCCGATCAGCTTGGCCCAGTAATAGCCGTAATTCCGGCGCATATAGCCGGCTTCCTGAACCTGCCGGGTCAAAGCGGTGAAGTCGCTGAGATGCCGCTGGCGGGCCGGGCCAGCTGGCCGGTGTTTGCCTTTCGCACTCGAATCCACGCTGGTACCCGTCATAAGGGCGTCTTCCATAATTCACTCTCATATCGGCGGACAAAGTCCATGTCATATTAACGAACATCACCGGATCCGATCCTCCGCCTTTGGCTGGGAGCAGTCCGCATTCCGGCTGTTGTCCGGTCAGTCCTAAGCGTGCTTATCATATATGGAAGACGGCTTCCCCGTTTCATTGCCGGGGCAGAACGGTGTGCCGCGTCAGTTCATTTCAGTTCACTTCAGCCGGAAGGACGCGTCTTTCGCTGCAGCGAGTTTGCTCTGGACCTGCGGCCAGCACGGTCCCTCCTGGCAGGCAGAAGATCGCCGTCGAACTCCACCGCTCCCCTTTGAATCCCCAGCAGTGGGCGTGCCGCGACTTAGCTGGCGCTCAACCGTTGCTCGCGTTTGCGTCCGGCCCGGGCAGCGAGGAACAACAAGGATCCGACCACTATGTAGGCGGCGGCGCCGAGCCAGATGGTCCCGGTTTGTTGTGTGAGGAGGGCGACGCTCGCAATGATCGCGAGGATCGGCACGAACCGGGGGGCTGTGAAGTGGTCGTGATCGACTTTGTCCTTTTTGAGGACGAGGACGCTGACGTTGGCAGAAAGGAACACCAGGAGCAGGAGCAGCACGGTGGTTTCGGCCAATGAGGAGACATTTCCGGTGAGGGTAAGGACGATCGTCAATGCGGCAACGACAACAATGGAGACCCAGGGGGTGCGACGGCCCGGCAGCACGCGGGCAAAGGCCCGAGGGAGCAGTTCCGCTTCCGCCAATCCGTAGCCCACACGGCTGGCCATCACCATGAACAGCAGTGCTCCGTTGGCAATGGCGACCAGGGCGATGAGGCTGAATAGTCCCGGCGGGATTCCGACTTCGCTGGCGGCAACAACCTCGAGGAGAGGTCCGGTGGACTCGGCCAAGTCACCCGGGGGCATGACGATGACCGCCCCGAGAGCGATGAGGAGATAGACGACCCCTGCGGTGCAGATGGCGCCGAACAGTGCGCGGGGGTATGCCTTGGACGGGTTGCGCACTTCCTCGGCCATGTTTGCTGCCGCCTCGAAGCCGAGGAAAGAGAAAAAGGCGACGATCGATGCGGCGAAGGCGCCTTGGAACGGCGGTACGTCCGGTGCGAACTCAAGCAGCCGGGATGGGTCTCCGTTGCCGGAGGCGAGGACGATGGCGGCGACGACGATGACGATGACGAGACCGGTTACCTCGATGATGGAAGCTACGAGGTTTGCGGTGAGGGACTCTCGGACGCCGCGAAGGTTGATCAAGGTCAGCAAGATGATGAACACGACCGCTGCGGGGGCGGCTGGCACGTCGAGGAGCACCGTGAGGTAATCGCCCGCGAAGGCGTTCGCCAGGGCAGCGGCTGTGGTGATTCCGGAGGCCATCATCAGGAAGCCGACGAGGAATGACACGTAGGGGATGCCAAAAGCCCGGTCGGCGTAGCGCGCGGCTCCTCCGGCGTGCGGGTACTTGGTGATCAGTTCCGCGTATGTCGCGGCGGTGAGCAGCGCGACGACCAGTGCGATCAGCAGGGGTATCCAGATCGCGCCACCGACATCGGCCGCCATGGTACCTACGAGGGTGTAGATGCCGGCGCCGAGGGTGTCGCCCACGATAAACGCGAACAGCAGCGGTGTACCAATTGCCCGCTTCAGCCCGGTTGGTGGTTTTGATGTGGTCGTGCCGGGATCTTTCGTCATTGGGCTATTGGATTCCGTTTGCCGTCCCTGCGCAACTACTTGGGCGAAATCAAGTGCACCAAAGGGCTACTTGGGCGAAATCAAGTGCACCAAAGGGCGTTGAGGGCAGGTAGGCGACCAGCATTTACCGGATCGCAGGCCTAGAGTCGTTCACCCAGGAAGTGTTTCCGACAAGCCGGTGCCGGGTGAGTCGGACGCGGAGAGCCTCCGCCAAACAACCGATGTTGGTCGGAACTTCCGTGCCGGTGGGGATCCCTTGGCGGACACTTTCTCGGCCAGGACACCAGGCCTTGTTTTAAGAAGCGGGTGACTCGTGGGCGGCAAGTTCCTGGACCAATTCCATGCAACGCAGGCGGGCCGGAGAGAAGTCGTAGGGCATCATTCCGATGGCCTCGATGAGGCTCACGCGCTTTTCCCCTCTGCCGGCGCCTTGGCCGACCTCGTCCTCACCTTCATCAGCGGTAGCGGGGCGCAATGCCTCCCAAGAGTCGAAGAGCGCTTCGTCGCTCTGCGCCAGGCCGGAGTCCTCGATGACGGCTTGCAGCACCAGCTCGAAGGCGTGCCGTCTGGCAGCCACCTGTGCCACGCGGGGGTCGTCGACGGCGACCGTGTCATCGAGTGCCTCTTCGGCGGCATCAACGCGGTCGGATTCCTCCCGCAAACCCGGGTGGGTGGCAAAGGCGATGTAACGGCCGGCATTGACGGCCGCACCGAGCGGGCCGAAGATCCGTTCCATGACCAGCAGGTTGTCCAGGTCCGCCTGGCGCAGCGAGCCCTCGGGCAGGCCCTTGAGGCGGCCGGTGACGAAGTCGGAGAGTAGACCCATCCTGCCATCCGGGGTGCGCATGCGCTGCACGACCGTGTCGTCGCGGCCGCTGGCGGCACCGGCAAGAGCCGTGTCAGCAAAGACGTCACGGATGTCGTCCAAGGCGATCCCGGCGTCGGCCATCTTCTGGATCCACAGCAGCCGGATCATGTCTTCGTAGCCGTATCGGCAGCGGTCGTCGCTGTCCCGCTCGGGCTCGGGCAGCAGGCCAATCTCGTGGTAGTCACGGATCACCCCCGGCGTGGTGCCAACGAACGATGCCGCATCATCGATCTTGACCTGACGCGGCGGAATAAGGAGCCATGCATGAGCGGGCCTTCCTCAGTGGGACGGGACGTGAGTCCATCGAACCACATCATGCGACGGACGGCGCAACCCCAAATACCTCACCGCCGGAAGCTCAACCGCTCGGCTGATCCTAGGGGAATCATGATTGTTCTTTTTGCTCCTAGACGCAGAGGCCGACGATGTCCGTGGATTGGCGGACTGCCTTAGCAGATAGGGTGCACTCGTGAACAAGTTCATTCCAAAGAATCCGGTTGGGGTGATCGCCGCAGGGCGGCGGCACTCAGCCGGCGTGAATTCAGATGGCCCAGTGGTGGCCTAAACCGCACCAGGGTTTGAGCAACTGAGTTTTCGGCTATGTCCAGTGCGGATCAACGCTGAGGAACTTGGGAGCATACGAGAGAGTCGCTGGAAGTCTTCAAAGCAGCTCGTGCTTCATTTCCAGACTCCCCCGCACTAGGGGCATTCGAGGCCATCACCTTGCATGCGGCGGGCCTATCAAATGGGTCTATCGCGTTATTGTTGAATCTCGATGACATCGGTAGTCGCTTTCCCTTCGGTCAGGCTCGCCGGGCGAGGGCGGCCTCGATCTGGCGCACGGTGTCTTCCGGGTGTTCCACTTCGATGATGAGCCTGGTGAACTCGTCGTTTTCAACGGTGATGACAATCGCATTCTCGGGCTTGGCAACATCCCAGAAGACGCGTTCTCCCTATTGGGAGAAGGTGCCGCCAAGGTAACGACCATAGGCATCGGTCCCGAGAACTTTGATGCCCGGCCACTGCTTCGCGTTCTTGAGGCCGGGCCACCCGGTGGACAGAGCGGGATCGAAGGTTGCGCCTCGCACCTTCGCGAGCGGGATGGACAGTTCACTTTTCATCGTACCGAGCTTGCGGATTCCCTTGATCGTGACGACCAGATCGTCACCGGAAATACTTGCCGTGGCCATAGTTTCTCCTCTGTTCTGCTCCGGCGGTCGCCGGGAGTTAAAGTTCGCTGGGTTGAATACCTGCCCGAGTGGTCAACCGACGATAGATCTGCTCACTAGCTGGCATCCCTGTCCCGTCGAGCGCGGCAAGGCGGTCCCTGACGAGCTGGGCGACGTCGGGATCGTGCGCGGCACGTTCCCGGAGTGCGACGGTGACTAGGTCGAGGACGAGATCGCGATCACTGTCCTCGGATACCGCCTCATGCAACGCAAGCCGGAACAGTTCCGACTTGCTCCCGAAGGAACCGTAGAGACTCCCGCGGAGCAAGCCGGTCGCTGTGACAAGTTGCGTGATCGATGTGCCTTCGTATCCGCGGTCAGCGAACTCGCGCGCCGCACTGAGCAACACCGCTGTCCGATCAAATTTTGCTACACCAGCCATAAACTCAGACTACCCATGACTGAACGATCAGTCAAACATGGTCTCGAGTACCCCGTAGGACGATCGATCACCGCGCCAGCTTGGCGCCACTCTCTTGCTTCGAGAATCCCCAGCCGAGCCGCAGCGATACGTGGCTCGTTTGAGGAGCAACAGTCGGGCATTCAGGGAGCTTGGAAGTGCAGGAGGTATTCGCTCGTGGGTCCGACGCCTTGGGCCTGGTTGGCGTACCGTCTGACTATGGTTGCCAGTTCTCGCTGAAGTTCCTTCGCCTGGTCGCGGGTGAGCCGCCAATCAAATCCGGCAGTAAACACCGGAAATACGGTTTAGTCGTTGCCGATGGGAGCACGGGTGGCCTTTGTCGGACCCGAGACCATTAGGTCGGCGACAGCAAGGTATTGTCTGCGCTGTTTGTCTGCTTATAATCCGCAGACCAATTCTCTACACTGTAGACTCCAGGCGTAGACTTGCTGTCAAGCAAGGCTGCTTGTCATTCGGTGAGCAGGCCCGATCCAAACGACCAGGACGGATCCTCGATGGCATCCCCGAAAGAACAACCCACCTCGACCGGGCCGCGGAAGGTGCGGCTGAGCCGGGAGCTTGTACTCAAGACCGCCCTGGAACTGGTGGATGCCAACGGTCTGGAGGCCTTGAGCATGCGCCGGCTCGGCCAGGAACTGGGGTGCGATCCGATGAGCCTGTACCGGTACGCAGCGAACCGGGCAGCCCTGCTGGATGGGGTCACCGAGGCCGTAATGAATGAACTGTCCCTCTCTGCGGACGATCCAGACTGGCAGGTCCAGCTGCGCCGGATTGCCCATGACCTCCGGCTCCTGGCCCTGCGTCACCCCAATACGGTGCCGCTTCTGGTCACCAGGCCCCTGTCAACCCCGCTGGGCCTGCGCCCGCTGGGAACCCTGCGGCCGCTGGAGCAGATTCTGGGGCTGCTGATTGAGGCCGACTTCGAACCAACCGATGCGCTGCACGTTTACCGCGCCTTCTATGGGTTCGTCTACGGGCATATCCTGAATGATTTTCAGGAACTGGTCGTGGACGCTGACGAAAACGAAGCAACCCTGCGCCTGGGACTGCACCACTTGCCGGTGAAAGAGTTTCCTCATCTGCGGGCGCTGGGGCCTGTCCTTGCCGAGTACGACGGCGCTGCGGAGCTCGATCAAGGACTGACTATCCTGCTCTCGGGCTTGGCGGAGCAGCTCAAGGTCTCTGGGTCTGATGCAGTGCCGGCGGCTTCACAGCTGTGAGTCAAAACCAGATGTCACAGATCGCAGCTGACCTGCTGCGCGGCAGATAAGGAGCCCACCCGGTGGTTGCCCATCAGAGAACCGCAGCGGGCATGAACATTGCCGCCGCACGCTACCGTTTCAAGGAAAGCCTGTTCCTCTTTCCGGCCTTGGTTATGCTGGCCGGAATCGCGCTGGCACTTAGCGCCGCTGCCCTGGACAGAGCCCTCGGCCATGACACCGGTCTGCCGTTGACGCTGGCGATGAGCAGCAACGCCGCGACCTGGCTGCTGGCCACCGTGGCCGGTGCCATGATCACCACCGTAGGCGTCGTTTTCTCGCTGACCGTGGTCAGTCTGCAGCTGGCCAGCGACCAGTTTTCCCCGCGTGTGATGCGCTCGTTCATCCGTGACCGGTTGAGCCAAGGGGTTATCGGGCTTCTGGTGGGCACGTTCTTTTACTGCATCCTGATCCTGCCGACCCTCAGCGGGGAGCCCACCGACCCCGCACCGCGCATTTCCCTGACGGTGGCGGTTGTTCTGACGGTGGTGACCGTGGCAGGCATCATCGTGCATCTGGATCATCTGGCCAGGGGGCTGCAGGTCGGCAACCTGGCGCGGGTCATTGCCGCCGAAGGCCAATCCGTCGTTGCATCCCTGGACCGTGCGCCCGCCGGACTGCGTCCCGCGGACCCTGAAGATTTCCCTGTCCCGGAAGACGCCGCTGTCATCCCCTGCCCGGTCAGCGGATGGGTGAGCCAGCTATCGCCCGGCGGGTTGCTCAGGGCAGTTCCGGCCGGGACCAGGATCCGGGTGGAGACCCGGGTGGGCGCTTACATCCATGCCGGCGAGCCGTTGCTGACCGTGTGGCCGGCGCCGTCGGAACGCAGCCGGGAACACCTTGCCCGGTCCGTTGATGTCACCGATGCTCGGACCATGCTCCAGGACGTCGACTTCTCTGTTCGGCAGCTCGTGGACATTGGCCTTCGAGCCCTGAGCCAGGCCGTCAATGACCCCACCACGGCCGTGGAGGTTCTGCTCAGGCTGGGAAGCCTGCTGCGGGTGGTCCTGACTGCGCCGCTTGCGCCTCAGGCACTGACCGATGACGCCGGGCGGGTCCTGGTGCAGCCGTGGAACCTTGACCATAACGAATACATCGACCACGCCTTTGACCAGCTCCGCCAGAAATGCCTGGACCAGCCCGAGGTGGCCGGGGCCATGCTGCGGGTCCTGCGGATGCTCACCGCCCACGTTCAGGAACAGGGCTGCCCGGAACATGGGCCGGCCCTACAGCGGCAAATGCGGTTGCTTCTGGAATCTGTCCGAGACCAGCCGGGGCTGCACCCCGAAGACCTCCGGCGCCTGGAGTCGCTGTCCTCGGACGAAACCGACCCCGCCGACCACAGCCGCTAGGCTGCCCCGCCGCTTTACCGGGTGCTCAAGCGAAGACGCCGCGATGGGGCTTCTGCGGCATCGCACGGTCTTGACGGTGCCCGTGGAGCAGGTCACAGAGACACATCATGAGGATGCACCTCGTCCCTAATGCCCGTAAGCCGCTCCCCCAACGGGACAACCAAAGCGATGACTTGGACAACAGCCTCGCCAGCGCCCCAATGGCTCTCCCCCACACACCACCAAAGCATCCGAGCAAGGAGCTCCAAGCCGCTTCGATGCGAGTCATTCTTCGGCAAACGGGTCGCTCGCCGTCGCGCTCGTGAGGTGCCAGTCGGCCGGAGGGCAGGCGGCTGCCTTCACCGGAAGTCAATCGCCGCGGGAGAACTACTTGTATTGATCCGGACGGCGTCTTATACGACGCAGAGCATTCTTCAAACCCGTGCGTGGACTGGCCTGATTATGGTCCGCGGCTAAAGGATATGAGGCAGGAAATACGAGTACATGCAAATCAATATATATTTTTCGTTTACCAAACCTTTACCTCGCGAATGAAAGCGACTAACGTCTTTCGGATTACTTCGAAAGGAAGTAGCCGAAATGATGAGACCGCGCAATGTCCGCGATCCTTCAGACACCGTCCGACCCGCTGGGACGCATGCGGGTTTTTCGATTCCACGGGCAGCGGTCCTACCCGCAATGGCACTGGCCCTGGTGCTCGCAGGATGCAGCTCCCTGGACCAGCCCGGCGTTGCCGCCGGCAGCGACTCCCCCTCACCGGCTCCGGGAAATTCGGCGCCGGAGGCCGGGACGAACACACCCGCAAGCGGTGATCCCGACAAAGCGGAGCTTTTTCGAGCGGAAGACCCGGTCAGCATCGAGACCTATTTTCAAACGGAACCCCAGCTTCGACCGGAGAACGGAAGCATCCTGCTTGAGGAATCCTCGACCGGGCCCAGCACCTTTGAGTTGCCCGACATGGAGCCAGGAACAACTTTCAAGACCTTCCTCACCTGCAACGAGGCGGAGGCCTATAAAGTCCAGTTCCTGGATGCTGAAGGTAAGCCCGTAACGTCAACCGGCGGGGACCGCTGCAATAGCCCGAACCTGGCATCCTACGAATATCCGGTGACCGCAGAGAGCATTCCGTCGACCGTGACCGTAAACGATGTGAATTCCGCTGAGTACTGGCTTGTGGTCTACAACATTACCGAACCTGAATAATCATTTGGATCAATGACCTGTCTGGAGATTGAACGATGAAAATTATTCCGAAAACCCTGATTGTCCTCGACCGCGGCTTTCATCTCGGCGGCAGCAGCACCGATGGCTTCCGCGGATGAGGGGCAGGCGCAACAAACGGGGCCGGCTTCGGAGCTGCCCCCGCGGCGGTCAGTCCCGCGGTGTGCACCGCGGGCAGCGAAACCGCGGATGCATCGGCTGAATACCAGGTTCAGGCCTATGAAACCTACGTGTCCAATCCGAATCAGCGTGTTTACGGAGCCGCGGGCGGGACGCTGTCCTTCGAGGTAGGCCAGCAGTCGAGCACCAGCATTGAGGTCAACGGTTCCACTACGGCCGAGGCCGGCGCTGTTTTCGCCAAGGCTTCAGCCACCTTGGGTATCGCCGTCAGCGCGTCATCCACCACCACCACACAGCAGGGATACTCCTGGCAGGTTCCTGCCGATCAGGCCCAGGGCTGGCTCGAGATGGGCGCCATGGGGTATCAGCTTGACTGGCAGCGGGGACATTACAACTCGCCGTGCATCTGGGTGCAGGATGCCAGCGGAAGCACCCTGAGCACGTCCAGCAATACCGCTTTCAGCCACTGCTAGTTCCGGCTTCCCCGAACGGAACCAGGAGCCGTACAGGACACACAAGCCGGCAGAACAAGAAAGTGCCCGGCCGCAACAGCGGCCGGGCACTTCTCATGTCACTGGACTCTTGGTCGGAAGACCTTAGGCGTCGTCCTTCTTGGCTTCGGGCTTCTTGGCCTCAGGCTTGAAGTCCACGCCGGCTTCCTTGCGCTGCTGAGCAGTGATCGGAGCCGGTGCCGCGGTCAGCGGGTCGTAGCCGCCGCCGGACTTCGGGAAGGCAATGACGTCGCGGATGGACTCGGTGCCGGCCAGCAGGGCAACCACACGGTCCCAGCCGAAGGCAATGCCGCCGTGGGGCGGAGCGCCGTACTTGAAGCCCTCGAGCAGGAAGCCGAACTTCTCCTGCGCGTCCTCCTGCGAAAGGCCCATGACCTGGAAGACGCGCTCCTGCACGTCGCGCTGGTGGATACGGATCGAGCCGCCGCCGATTTCGTTGCCGTTGCAGACAATGTCGTAGGCGTAGGCCAGGGCCGATTCCGGATCCGTGTCGAAGGTGTCCATGAACTCGGGCTTGGGGGACGTGAACGCGTGGTGCACGGCCGTCCAGGCGCCGCCGCCCACCGCCACGTCACCGGCGGCGACTGCGGCCGATGCCGGCTCGAACATGGGAGCGTCAACGATCCAGACGAAGGCCCACTCGTTGGGATCGATCAGTCCGGTGCGGTGGCCGATCTCCACGCGGGCGGCGCCGAGCAGGGCACGCGAGGTGCTCTTGTCGCCGGCTCCGAAGAAGATGCAGTCGCCGGGCTTGGCGCCGACCTTCTCCGCGAGGTTTTCGCGCTCGAAGTCGGTGAGGTTCTTGGCGACGGGACCGGTCAGGGTTCCGTCCTCCTGGACCAGCACGTAGGCCAGGCCCTTCGCGCCGCGCTGCTTGGCCCATTCCTGCCAGGCGTCCAGGGTGCGGCGGGGCTGCGAGGCACCGCCGGGCATGACGACGGCGCCCACGTAGGGAGCCTGGAAGACACGGAACGTGGTGTCCTTGAAGAAGTCGGTCAGCTCGGTCAGCTCCAGGCCGAAGCGCAGGTCCGGCTTGTCCGAACCGAAGCGCGCCATGGCGTCGGCGTAGGTCATGCGCTGGATCGGGGTGGGGATCTCGACGTCAATCAGCTTCCACAGCGCCTTCACCACGGATTCGCCGAGCGCGATGATGTCGTCTTCCTCGACGAAGCTGGCTTCAATGTCCAGCTGCGTGAATTCCGGCTGGCGGTCCGCGCGGAAGTCCTCATCGCGGTAGCAGCGGGCAATCTGGTAGTACTTTTCGAATCCGCCCACCTGCAGCAGCTGCTTGAACAGCTGCGGGGACTGCGGCAGCGCGTACCAGGAACCCGGAGCCAGGCGTGCCGGCACCACGAAGTCGCGGGCACCCTCAGGGGTGGAGCGGGTCAGCGTGGGGGTTTCGATTTCAACGAAGCCCTCGTCGTGCAGCAGGTTGCGGGCGATCCGGTTTGCCTCGGAACGCAGGCGCATGTTGCGGGCAGGAGCCGGGCGGCGCAGATCGAGGTAGCGGTGCTTCAGGCGTGCTTCCTCGCCAACTTCAACGTGCTCGTCGATCTGGAACGGCAGCGGGTCTGAGGTGTTCAGCACAACCACCTTGTCCGCCATGACTTCCACTTCACCGGTGGCCAGCGACGGGTTCTCGTTGCCCTCCGGCCGCTTCTGCACAGTGCCGGTGATCTGCAGGACGTATTCGTTGCGCAGGCTGTGGAAGACGTCCTCTTCACGAACCACTACCTGGGCTACACCGGAGGCATCGCGGAGGTCAAGGAAGGCAACCCCGCCGTGGTCCCGCCGTCGGGCCACCCAGCCAGCGAGAGTGACGGTCTGTCCAATATGCTCGGCCCTCAGGGAACCAAGGGCATGAGTGCGCAGCACAGCAGTCCTTTCAAGATTGCTTGCGGAAAACACTGTTCCCGCTCATTGTGAATACAAGGTCTCTTCATGAGTTTACCGGTGTTCACATCCTTTCCCAGCCAAAGGCACTGCCGCGCAGCCGTTCTGCGGTCGAGGCATGTCCCGGGCCCGACCGATCGGAGGGGCACGTGTCCGGAAGCTCCGCAGACAAACAGCCGTTGGGTGGCTTCGACGCCACGACCGTGGGAATCGGCTGCATGGTGGGCGGCGGTATTTTCGTTGTTCTGCCACCAGTTGCGGATGCCGCCGGCTTCGCCCTTTCCGCGTCGCTGGCCCTGGCCGCCCTGGTGGCCTACTGCTCGGCGGCCTCAACGTTCCTGCTCAGCGCCGGACTGCGCAACGCCGGGCACCGCAATGAAGGCGGCACGGCGCGTTCGGCGGCGCGGGTCCTGATGGGTCCGCAGATGGGGTTTTTCACCGGCTGGACGCTGGTGTGCGCATTGGTTCCGTCGGCGGCGGTGCTGGCGCTGACCTTTGGCCTGTATGTGCTGCCCGAGTACGCCCGGCCGGCCGCCGCCGGAGCAGCTGTCGCGGCGACCGCCCTGAATCTTTTCGGCCTGGACCGCGGCACCTGGATCATCCGTTTCGTGCTGGCCTTCGTCCTGGGCGTGCTGGGCTTCGGCGTCGTGGTCGCCTTCAACGAGGCCGGCGGACAGGCCCCGGACCCCGGGGTGCTGGAGGAGGCGACGTCGACTGCCGGGCTGCTGCAGGGCGCGGGCTTCGCGTACTTTGCCTTCGCCGGCTATGCCCGGATGGCTGCCATGGGCTTCCGTGTCCGGGAGCCGGACCGCATCGTTCCCCGCGTCCTTCCGGCCATGGTCCTGGTGGCTCTGGGCCTGTACATCCTGGTGGGGCAGTCGCTGCTCGCCTGGTTCTCCGGGCCGGAGGCCCTGGCAGCCGCACTCACGCCGCTGCGCGACCCGGTGGCCGCGGTGGGGCTGGGCATCGGCACCGGCGCGGTGGCCATTGCCGCGGGTGCCGCCAGCCTCTCAGGAGCGTGGGTGCTGATTGAGGGAAGCGCACGCACCGCAGCGGCAATGGCCGACGACGGCGACCTCCCCCGCCCGTTCGGACACACGGGACGCTCCCGTCACGTCCCCTGGCCCGCTGCCGCGGTGGCCGGCGCCGTCGTCGTGCTCCTGGTGCTCACGGCGAGCCTGACGACGCTGCTGGGCCTGGCCTGTTTCGCCCTGCTGCTGCACGCCGCGATCACGAACATGTGCGGTTATGCCCTGGAGCAGCGGCGCTGGTACACCCCGCGGGCCGTGAACCTGGTGGGTTTGGCCGGCGCCCTGGTCACGGCGCTGAGCCTGCCGCCGCTGGTGATCCTGCTGATGCTGATCGTGCTGGGGTTCGGACTGGTGGTGCGGCTGACGATCCCCCGCGCCGCGGCACCCTAGGCGTCAGCCGAGTCCCGCGCCCTCCGCCAGGCTCGGATCAGGTCCAGCAGTTCCACCTGGCGGGCCGGCGGGGCGAATGACGCTTCCACCGAGTTGACCGCCAGTTCCTGGAGCTGGTCCGTGGAAAGGTTGAAGGTGTGCTCCAGCAGGCGGAAATTGTCGTCAACGTAGCCGCCGAAATACGCCGGATCATCAGAATTCACCGAGACATTGAGCCCGCGGGCCAGCATCTGCGGCAGCGGATGGTCGGCCAGGGTGTCGACCGACCGCAGCCGGACGTTGGACAGCGGGCAGATGGTCAGGGGAATCCGTTCCCGCACCAGGCGGTCCACCAGGTCGGAATCGTCCAGGCAGCGGATCCCGTGGTCGATCCGGTCCACCAGAAGAAGGTCCAGGGCCTGGTCAATATAGTGCGACGGCCCTTCTTCCCCGGCGTGGGCCACACATTTCAGGCCGGCGTCCCGGGCCATCCGGTAGAGCTCGATGAAGCCCTCGGGCGGGTTGCCCAGTTCGGCCGAGTCCAGGCCGATTCCCAAAATGGGAGCGTCCAGGGCAAGCAGCCGGCGCAGGACGCCTTCGGCTTCGGCAGCCGGATGGTCCCGCAGGAACGCGGCGATCAGTCCCGATGAGACACCGAACTCCTCCATGCTTCCGGCCAGCACTCCGGCGACACCGTTGATGCAGGTTTCCAGCGGAACCCCGCGGAGCAGGTGCGCCTGCGGATCAACCATCATCTCCACATGGCGCACCCCGGCGGCCGCGGCCCGGCGCAGATAGGAACGGGTCATGTCGGCAAAATCGGCCTCGGTCCGCAGCACCTCCATGTTGGCGTAGTAGAGGTCCAAAAAGGACTGCAGGTCGGTGAACTCATACCGGCTCCGCAGCTCGGCGAGATCGGCATAGGGCAACCGGATGCCGTTGCGCTCGGCCAGCTCGAAAATCAGCTCGGGTTCAAGCGTGCCTTCGATGTGCAGGTGGAGTTCGGCGCAGGGCAGCGGGGCGGCGGAGGGGGAAAGCGACATGGTGCAACCCTAAAACAGATCAGGCCGGCGGTCGCCAGCTGCTGGCCTCAGGCGGACGGGACCCGGGTGACCTGCGCGGAAAGGTCCTCGGCAGGCGGCGTCCAGGTCTGCGGATCGGCCGGCACCTGGTCCCCGGAACGGATGTCCTTGACCTCGTGGGTGCCGTCCTCACGGGTGAACCAGACAAACGGGATGCCGCGGCGGTCGGCATATTTGATCTGCTTGCCGAACTTTTCCGCTTTCGCGGCCACCTCTACCGAAATCCCGCGGCCCCGCAGGTCAGCGGCGATGTCCTGAGCGGCTGACCAGGAATCATCATCCGCCAGGGTCACCAGGACGGCGGTGGGCACGCTGCGGTTCGCTTCGGCGAAGTTCTGGCTCAGGATGCGCATGACCAGGCGCGTCACCCCGATCGACAGGCCGACGCCGGGGAAGGTCCGGCTGCCCTTGGCCGCCAGCGAATCGTAGCGGCCGCCGGAGCAGATGGAGCCCAGGGCTTCATGGCCGACCAGCACCGTTTCATACACGGTGCCCGTGTAGTAGTCCAGGCCCCGGGCGATGCTCAGGTCCGCCACCACGCGGCCCGGAGCCCTCTTGACGGCTTCGGCGATGACCTGGGACAGCTCGTCCAGGCCCTCTTCGAGCAGGTCGTTGGAGACACCCAGCGCACGGACCTGCTCCACGAACGACATGTCCTCGGTGCGGATGGAGGCCAGCTTCAGGGCGGCGGCGGCCTGTTCGGCGCTGGCACCCAGTTCCTCCTGCAGCAGCTCGGAGACCCGCGCGGCACCGATCTTCTCCAGCTTGTCGATGCTGCGCAGCACACCGGCGGTGTCCTGCAGGCCGATCCCCCGGTAGAAGCCCTCGGCCAGCTTGCGGTTGTTCACCCGGATCTTGAAGTCCGGGATGGGCAGGGCGCCGAGGGCTTCGGCAATCACCAGCGCCAGCTCGACGTCGTACCGGAACGGCAGGTCGCCGTCGCCGACGACGTCGATGTCCGCCTGCGTGAATTCGCGGGCGCGGCCCTCCTGCGGACGCTCTCCGCGCCAAACCTTCTGGATCTGGTACCGGCGGAACGGAAAGGCCAGGTGTCCGGCGTTCTCCACCACATACCGGGCAAAGGGCACGGTGAGGTCGAAGTGCAGCGCCAGCTGGTTCGGGTCCTGCTTGCCGGCGGCCTCGCCTTCTTCGGCCTGCAGCCGACTCAGTGCATAAACTTCCTTGTCGATCTCACCCTTGCGCAGCAGCTGGCCCACGGTTTCCACCGCACGCGTCTCGATATTGGTGAAGCCGTGCAGTTCAAAGGTGCGCCGCAGGACGTCCAGGACGTGGAGTTCGACAAGGCGCTCCTGCGGCAGCCATTCGGGGAAACCGGACAGTGAGGCCTTGCGTGCCATGCGGGCGAGCTCCTTCTACGGATTTGGGGCGGCCTGCTGCAGGGAAATCGCCTGCCGGCGTGCCTAAACTAAGTGCGGCACTCATTTTAGGTCTTCCGCGCGCACCAAGGCGAACCGGACCGACTGCCACCGCCGGGCCGGCGCCGCCGGCACGGCCGCCGATGTTTCACCGTTCCGTCAGGAGAATCCGTGGCCGCCACCCGCCAAGACCGCGAAACCCGCCGGCGCATCGCCAGGATGCAGGCCAGACGCAACCTGCAGCAAAGCCACGGCAGGCGCCGCACCCGGGACAACCTCTTCGCCGGTGCGGCCGGCGCGCTGGTCCTCGCTCTTGCCGTGGCCCTGCAGGTTGCGTGGTTCTCGTCCAATCCGACGCCGGAGGAAACCCGGCTCATCGAGCAGCAGGCAGCCGCCGCAACTGCCGAGCCCACGCCTGAGCCGACCGAAAGCGCCGCGGGCATCCCGGACAAGTCGACCGCCGAGGGCCGGGTCTTTTCCGGAACCCTGGCCACCAGCGCCGGGAACCTCGATGTCGAACTCGACGGCGCCGCCGCCCCGCAGGCCGTGGCCGTCTTTGCGTCCCTGGCTGAGTCGGGGTTCTTCGCCGGCAAGACCTGCCACCGCCTGACCACGGCCGAAACCATGGGAGTGCTCCAGTGCGGTTCGCTCAACGGGGACGGCGCCGGCGACCCCAACTACCAGTGGGGGCCGGTGGAGAACGCGCCGGCCGACGGCGTGTATCCGGCCGGGTCCATCGCAGTGGCCCGCGCGGGTACCACGGACAGCCACGGCACGCAGTTCTTCCTGGTGTACAAGGACTCGATTATTCCGCAGGATACGGGCGGCTACACGATCATGGGTAAGCTAACCTCAGGGCTGGATGTTCTGGAATCGGTCGCCGCACAGGGAGCTGTGGAAAACGGCGCGGAAACCTCGGACGGCCAGCCGAAAACCCCGGTGACGATAGACTCGTTTACCCTGAAGTAAATGGCAGCGCGGGCTCGCACACTGCCAAACCTCGAGTGAAAGACTTTTAGCGGTGACAGACAGTCAGAAATCCGACGAAACAGTTTCCAGGCCCGTCCCGGAGGCTTCCGACACGCAACGGCCCGCAGCGCCCAGTCCGGCAGCCTTCGCCGCCCGGCACCCGGCGCCTGCCGCAGCTGCGGAGGGCGGTCCGGCCGCCGCTCCCAAGCCGATAGTTGCGGCACCACCGGTGCGCTCGACGTCCCTTGAGGAAGCGGCCCGCTTCGCCCGGGTCGAGGAAGACGGCCACGTTTTCCTGATTGTGAACGGCGAAGAGTTCCCGGTGGGCCAGTATCCCGATGCCAGCCGCGACGAGGCCCTCGCCTACTTCGTGCGCAAGTACGACGACGTCGCCAGCCAGCTTGCGCTGCTGGAGGCCCGCGTGCAGGCCAAGGCTCCCACCACCGACATGCTCAAGACGCTGAAGCACCTCGGTGAGCAGGTTGCCGAGCGCAAGATGGTCGGCGACGTGCTGGCCCTCGACGCGCAGATCGAGACCCTGCGGACGAGCATCAAGGAGGCCGAAGCCGCAGAACGGGCCGAGGCCGAAGCCGTCAAGGCCCGTGAGCTTGCCGCCCGCGAAGCGATCGTGGCCGAGGCCGAGGAAATTGCCGCCAAGGATCCCGCCACGATTCAGTGGAAGACCAGCAGCAACCGGATGAACGAATTGTTCGAGTCCTGGAAGGCGGCGCAGAAAAACGGCCCGCGCCTGGGCCGCAGCAACGAAGACAGCCTGTGGAAGCGGTTCCGTTCCGCCCGCACCGTCTTTGACCGCCACCGCCGTGCCTACTTCTCCCAGCTGGACAGCGAAAACACTGCTGCCAAGCGGGCCAAGGAAGCGCTGATTGTCCGTGCCGAAGAGCTGGCCACCTCCACCGACTGGGGCAATACGGCTGCCGAATACCGCCAGCTGATGGATGAGTGGAAAGCCTCCAAGCGCGCCAGCCGCAAGGATGACGATGCCCTGTGGGCGCGCTTCCGCGCCGCCCAGGACACGTTCTTTGCCGCCCGCCAGGCAGCCAACGAGGTCATCGATGAAGAATTCGCTGCGAACCTGACGGTCAAGGAGGAACTGCTCAAGGAAGCCCAGGGCATCCTTCCGGTCCGCGACCTCACCGCTGCCCGCAAGGCACTGAACTCCATCCGCGACCGCTGGGAGGCGGCCGGCAAGGTTCCGCGTGCCGACATGGGGCGGATGGAAGCCGGAATCCGCAAGATTGAGGAAGCCGTCAAGGCCGCCGAGGATGAGCACTGGCAGAAGAGCAATCCGGAAACCAAGGCGCGCACCAACAGTGCCCTGAGCCAGCTCGAAGCCACGATCGCGTCCCTCGAGGAAGACCTGGCGAAAGCCGAGAAGGCCGGCAACGCGAAGAAGATCGCTGACGCCCGGGAAGCCCTCGAAGCCCGCCAGCAGTGGCTGGCCATGCTGCAGAAGTCAGCCGAGGACTTCTCCTAGCACCCAACCTCAAGGCCCTGCCGTCCGTTTTCCACAACGGGCGGCAGGGCCTTTTGTTTTGAGCCGGCGTCGGCAAGGGTTGGTGCATGCCGGCAACGCTCTTCCCCTACCCCGGTGTGTTGCCGGCCGTCACCTCCACCGGCGGTGCATTGTTTTCAGCCGGAGGTGATTTTTCCAGTGTTGAGCTGCAGGCCATGGAAAAGGACGGTCTGCTGAAGCGGGTCTACGCTGACACCTACGTCCGCTGGGACCTGGAGCCCGACCCGGTGTGCCGAGCCGTCGCGGCGGCCAACTGCCTGTCCGAACGGCTGCGGGCACGAATCATGCTGGGACGCCTCACCGCCGCCTGGGTGTACGGCTGCGCGCCGCAGCCGCAGCGGCTGCAGCTGCTGATTGACCACGGCCGCCGCACCACGGCGCTGGCGCCCTTCAGCATCGCCGTCCTGCATGAGGTGCGGCTCGGTCCTGAGGACGGCATGGACATCGCGGGCATCATGGTGACCACTCCCCTGCGCACCGCCATGGACCTTGCCCGCCACGGCCCCCGGGATCAGTCAGTCAGCGCCCTGCTGGCCATCGCTGCGGACCCCGTGCTCCGCTGTCCGCTCGGCCGCGTCCGCAGCGCGCTGGAGTCCGTTGCCCGGCTGCCGGGCAAGTCAACGGCACTGCACCGCCTGGATGCCGCCATCGCGCTGGCGGCGTCGGACCAGGTGCCGGAGCCCCGGTTGGCACCGCCGCCGGATCAGACGCGGCGCTGAGACCCGGTCGTGCGGTAGACGTCGAACACGCCGTCGATCTTCCGGACCGCACTCAGGATGTGGTCGAGATACTTGGGGTCGCCCATCTCGAACACAAACTTGGACATGGCCACCCTGTCACTGGAGGTGTTCACGCTGGCCGAGAGAATGTTCACGTGGTTTTCGGAGAGCACCCGGGTGACGTCCGACAACAGGCTCTTGCGGTCCAGGGCTTCCACCTGGATTTCCACCAGGAAGACCGAGGACTGCGTGGGAGCCCAGTCCACCGGAACAATGCGGTCCGGCTGGTCCCGAAGTTCGGACACGTTGCGGCAGTCGCTGCGGTGCACCGAGACGCCTGAACCGCGGGTGACAAAGCCAATGATCGGGTCCGGCGGCACCGGCGTGCAGCAGCGGGCCAGCTTCACCCAGACGTCGCCAACACCGCGCACCGTCACGCCGGAGTCGGAGAACTTGGGCCGGCGGGCGGCCGTTGAGACCGGGGTTTCCGCGAGGTCCTCTTCGGCGCCCTGATGCCCGCCCATGAGCG
This sequence comes from Arthrobacter sp. zg.Y820, assembly GCF_030125555.1. NCBI lineage: Bacteria > Bacillati > Actinomycetota > Actinomycetes > Micrococcales > Micrococcaceae > Arthrobacter > Arthrobacter sp. zg.Y820. The sequence continues at coordinate 162,511 of NZ_JASKLX010000006.1, read as the reverse complement.
AGACCAGGTGTTCGATGACGTTCTGCGCCGAGGTGTGCCCGTCGCCGACCGCCGCGTAGAGAGCGGAGATGTCCTGGTGGTGCAGTTCCTGTGCCACCGTGACCAGGGCGTCGTGGGTCATCAGCCGCTGCAGCGGCAGGTTCTGCTTGCGCATGCCGCGCGTGAGCAGGTCCTTGCCCTTGTCGATGGCCTCTTCCCGGCGTTCCTTGGTGAACCACTGCCGGATCTTGTTCCGGGCCCTGGGGCTCTTGACGAAGCCCTGCCAGTCCTGGCTGGGTCCGGCGCCTTCCGCCTTGGACGTGAAGATTTCCACCCAGTCACCGTGCTCGAGCTCGCTGTTCAGCGGCACCAGCTTTCCGTTGACGCGGGCTCCGATGGTCCGGTGTCCCACCTCAGTGTGAACGGCATAGGCGAAGTCCACCGGTGTGGAGCCGGCGGGCAGGGCCATCACCTCGCCCTTGGGGGTGAAGACAAACACTTCGCGGGCGTTGATCTCGAAGCGCAGCGAATCCAGGAACTCGTCCGGGTCCGAGGTTTCCTGCTGCCAGTCGACCAGCGACCGGAGCCAGCCCATGTCATTGTTTTCGGAACCGGCCGGCGTCTTGGAGCCGTCCTTGTACTTCCAGTGCGCGGCAACACCGTACTCGGCGCGGCGGTGCATGTCGTGCGTGCGGATCTGGATTTCCACCGGCTTTCCGCCGGGACCGATCACCGTGGTGTGCAGCGACTGGTACATGTTGAACTTCGGCATGGCGATGTAGTCCTTGAAACGCCCCGGCAGGGGGTTCCACCGCGCATGCAGGGCGCCAAGGGTCGCGTAACAGTCGCGCACCGAGTCAACGAGGACGCGCACACCCATCAGGTCATGGATGTCGTCGAAGTCTTTGCCCCGAACGATCATCTTTTGGTAGATCGAGTAATAGTGCTTGGGCCGGCCGGTGATGGTGGCCTTGATCTTTACCGCGTGCAGGTCATCGGCGATCTGGGTGCGGACGGTGGAGAGGTACTTCTCGCGTTCCGGGGTGCGGTCCCCGACCATGCGCACAATCTCGTCGTACACCTTCGGATGCAGGGCGGCGAAGGAGAGGTCCTCGAGCTCCCACTTGATGGTGTTCATGCCGAGGCGGTGGGCCAGCGGTGCGAAAATTTCCAGGGTCTCGCGCGCCTTGCGGGCCGAGGATTCCTGCGAGACAAACCGCCAGGTGCGGGCGTTGTGCAGGCGGTCAGCAAGTTTGATGACCAGGACCCGGATGTCCTTGGCCATGGCCACAACCATCTTGCGCACCGTTTCGGACTGCGCGGCGTCACCGAACGTCACCTTGTCCAGCTTGGTGACGCCGTCCACGAGCATGGCCACTTCGGGGCCGAAGTCGCGGCGCAGCTCGTCCAGGGTGTAGCTGGTGTCTTCCACCGTGTCGTGCAGCAGGGCCGCGGCCAGGGTGGTGCCGGTCATGCCCAGCTCGGCGAGGATGGTCGCCACCGCCACCGGGTGGGTGATGTAGGGATCGCCGCTCTTGCGCTTCTGCCCCTCATGGCTGCGTTCGGCCACCAGATAGGCCCGTTGGATCAGATCCAGGTCCTCTTTGGGATTGTTGACCCGGACCGTGCGGAGCAGCGGCTCGAGCATGGGCGAATACCCCGGACTGCTGCGGCCGGCCAGCCGGGCCAGCCGGGCACGCGTTGACGTGCGGCGCGCGGGCACGGGGGCGGTCCGGGCGGCTGAAGCCTTGTCCGCGGACCCGGAAACGGCAGCCGGCTTGCCGGCAACCGGCTGTCCGTCGGCAGCAGTGCCGGGCTTGGACGCCGGCGCTGTCTTAGGTGCCCGCGCCGGTTCCGGCGCGCGGGGCTGCCGGGGCGCAGCCGGAACCGGGGCTCCGGATCCTGCCGCGGCAGGTGTTCCCGGGGCCCTTCCTGCGCCAGCCTTGTCGGCTGGTGTCGCGCTCTCGCCCACTGCTGCCCCTTCTGTGACGTGTTCGACCTTTTCCACCCTAAGCGCTCCCGTTCCCCCACGTCACGGCGACGTCCGGCAAACTAGTCTTCGGCACAAGTCTATGCCCGTGCCGGTCACCGGTTAAACCACCGGTTCCGCACCCCGCCGCGAAAATGGGGGTACGGAACCGGTGTGCGGAACGGAGAATGCGGTCAGCTGCCGGCGGTCACTGCCGAGGCACCCGCGGGTGCTGCGGCAGCGGCTTCCTTGGCTTCCTGCGCGCGGCGTTCTTTCACGCGTTTGGCCTGCCGGACAATCTCCGGCTCGTTGCGGCGCAGCCAGGCATACATCGGAGCGGCAATGAAGACGGTTGCTACAGTGCCCAGGATGATGCCGATAAACAGCGCGAGGGACAGGTCCTTCAGCGTGCCGGCACCTAGCAGGAACGCGCCGATGAACAGCACCGAGGCCACGGGCAGAACCGCCACCACCGACGTGTTGATGGACCGGACCAGGGTTTGGTTCACCGCGAGGTTCACCTGTTCCATGAAGGTGCGCTTGGTGCTCTTGTCCAGGTTTTTGGTGTTTTCCCGAACCTTGTCAAAGACCACCACTGTGTCGTACAGCGAATAGCTGAGCACCGTTAGGAACCCGATGATGGCCGACGGCGTCACCTCGAAACCGCTGAGGGAGTACAGGCCCGCCGTGGTCACCATGACCACCAGCAGTGCGGTGATGGCGGCGACGGACATCTTCCAGGTCTTGAAGTACAGCCCCATCAGCACGGCAGCCAGGGCGACGAAAACCACCAGGCCGATCAGTGCCTGCCGGCTGACGTCCTCGCCCCAGCGCGGGCCGATGAACGTCGAGGTGACCTGGTCATCCTCCACGCCGTAGGCCTCGGCCAGGTTGTCCTTGACCTCCAGCGTCTGGTCGTCGGTGAGCTGCTCGGTCTGCACGCGCATGGTGCCCGGGGCGATGTTGATGATGCGTGCCTCGCTGGCAATATCGCCAACAGCCTCTTCGCCGGTGGCAATTTCGGTGTTCGCGGCCCCGGAGACGGTGAATTCGGATCCGCCGCGGAAGTCAATGCCGAGGTTGAAGCCGCCCTTCACCACCGGAATCAGGATCGAGAGGACAACGGCGACGGCTGCGATCAGGAACCAGAGCTTGGCCTTGGGCACAAACGGGTAGGAACGCTTGCCGGTGTAAAGCTCGTTGCCGAAGGTGGCAAAGCTGGGGAGCTTGCTCATTCCTAGCCCTCCTTTTCTGTGCTGGGGCCGGATCCGGCCAGTGATTCCTGTTTCTCGGCCTGCCGGCGTTCGGCGATGGTCATGCGGCGCTCGGCTTCCTTGCTGGCAGCCTTGTTCTTGGTGCGGACCGGAACCGTGCCCGGTTCGCGGATCCGTCCGGCGCCGCGGTACAGCGGAACGGCACCCAGGCGGGTCGTGTCCAGCCCGGACCACTTGTGGCCCTCGCCGAAGAACTTGGTCTTCGCCAGCAGCACCATCGTGGGATGCGTGAACATGAACACGACAATGAGGTCGGCGATGGCCGTCAGGCCAAGGGTGAAGGCGAATCCGCGGACGTTGCCGACAGCCACGAAGTACAGCACGACGGCGGCGAGCACGTTGACTGCCTTGGAGGCCAGGACGGTGCGCTTGGCCCGTTTCCAGCCGTTGTCCACGGCGGCGACCAGCCCGCGCCCGTCGCGCAGTTCATCACGGATGCGTTCGAAGTAGACGATGAAGGAGTCGGCCGTCTGGCCGATGGCCACGATCAGGCCGGCCACGCCGGCCAGGGACAGCCGGTAGTTCTGCGACCAGCCCAGCAGGCAGATGGCGAGGTAGGTCAGGACGCCGGCCACCACCAGCGAGACGATGGTGACAAAACCCAGGGCGCGGTACTGGAACAGCGAGTAGACGGCCACCAGGGCCAGGCCGATGAGGCCGGCGATGAGGCCCATCTTGAGCTGGTCGGCGCCGAGGGTTGCCGAAACCTGCTGTTCGCTCTGGATGTCGAAGCTGATCGGCAGCGCGCCGTACTTCAGCTGCTCGGACAGAGCCTGCGCGGATTCCTGCGTGAAGTTGCCGGTGATGCGGGGCTTGCCGTCAGTAATGACGCCCTGCACCGTGGGAGCCGAGATGACCTGGCCGTCCAGCACGATGGCGAACTGGTTGTGCGGATCGCCCTGCTGGAAGGCAAAGAGCCGTTCGGTGACGGCACGGAAGGTGTCGGTGCCCTCGCCGTTGAACTCGATGTTCACGCCCCACTCGTTGATCGAGGCGCCCTGGCCGCTCTGGGACATGCCGAAGGTGGCATCTGCGATGTTGGAGCCCGGAACTTCCACCGGACCGAGGATGTACTTGGCGCCGGTTCCCGGTTCGCAGGTGATCAGCGGCTGGTCGGCCGGAGCCACTTCAGTGGATGCCTCCAGCGTGGCCGGATCCAGGCAGTTGGTGCTCTCAAATTCGCGGTACAGCTCCGGCGTGATCCAGTTGTCGTCCGAGGCGTTCGCCGGCTCAGCGGCGGGCTTCGGAAGCTGCTCTTCGGGCAGCGGCGTTTCAACCGGCCCGCCGGCGGCGATGGCCAGAACCGGCCGGAACTCCATCTGGGCGGAAGCCTGGATCAGCTCACGGGTTTCAGCGGACGGAACGCCGGGCAGCGAAACCACGACGTTGCGGTTGGACTGCGTGGTGATCTCGGCTTCGGAAACACCACTGCCGTCCACCCGCTGGCGGATGATCTCCACGGCCTGGTCCAGCTGTTCCTGGGTGATCTCGGATCCGCCCTGCACCTGGGGCGCGAGGATCATTTCGGTGCCGCCCTCAAGGTCGAGGGCAAGTTTGGGGGTCCAACTGGCGTTGCTCCACATGGAACCACCGCCGAGCAAAAGGGCCATGGCAGCAAAAATGACGCCCAACCAGAGGAGCGTCTTTTTCGCGGCCGAGCCGGGGCCGGTACGAGGCATAGGGGATAGTCCTTATAGGGGTGAGACACCGGAGGCGTTGTTGACCCCGGCCAGCCTGCGGAGACTCTTCCCCCGCAGGCCCGTGGGAAGTCTAGTTCTCTTTCTTGTTTTCGCGGTTCAGCCGATCAAGTGTTTCCTCGGGAGTCTCATCGGCGTGGGCCGCAGACTCATCGCGGCGGACCGTTTCGCCGGCGGGTGCGGCGTCGGTGCGGTCAGCGGCAGTGATCGACGAAGCGTCGTCCGGGACAACCGGGCTCTCGTCAGCTGCGGGCTCGCTGGTGACTACCTTGGTCAGCGCCTGCATGTGGACGGTGGCCGTGTTTCCGGGGGAAAGCTCCAGAACTGCCTTGTTCTCTTCCGCGTTGATCGACACGATGGTTCCGAACAGCCCGAACTGGGTCATGACTTCGGTTCCGGGAACCATCTGGGTCCGCTGCTCCTGGACCGTCTTCTGCGTCTTCTTCTGCTTGCGGAACATCATGAAGATGAACACTGCCAGCAGGACCGGCAGCAGCAGGCTGGAGAACGAGAAGCCGGTGGTCTGTTCCGGATTGGTTTGGGCCATGATGTTTAAGAACACAGAGTGGTTCCGTTTCTGTTGGAGAAGAGTGTGCAGATGTCACTGGAACGGCCGGCACCGGCGTCGGCACTGCCGTCGAGTTGTTCTCGCAGCCGGGCACGCAGCCCGGCCAATGAATGACCAGTCTAAAGGTAAACGTGTACGGGAGCGCATAAGTTGCGGCACACGCTGTACTTTTCCGGTATTCTCCCCGATCATTTTGGCTCGCCGGGTCCCCGGGACTCAAGCCGGCCGGGAGGCTACCCGGCGTCCGACTCCTGAGAGGTGTTGGTTCCCGGTCCCGAGAACATGTTCTCGGGCAGCCCGGCGGCAACGTTGTCGGGCATCTGGAGGCCCAAATGTTCCCAGGCGGCGCGGGTGGCAACCCGGCCGCGCGGGGTCCGGCCCAACAGGCCTTCGCGCACCAGGTACGGCTCCGCAACGGTCTCCACGGTTTCCGGTTCCTCGCCGACGGCGATGGCCAGGGTGGACAGGCCCACCGGTCCCCCGTTGAACTTCGTGATGAGCGCCCGCAGCACTGAGCGGTCGAGCCGGTCCAAGCCGCGGGCGTCCACCTCATACATGTCCAGGGCGGCGCCGGCAGTCCGCGCGTCGATCTGGTCCACGCCGTGCACCAGCGCCCAGTCCCGCACCCGGCGCAGCAGCCGGTTGGCGATGCGCGGCGTCCCCCGGGAGCGGCCGGCAACTTCAGCGAACCCGGCGGAATTGACCTTCATGTCCATCAGCATTGCCGAGCGGCGCAGCACCAGCTCCAGCTCCGTCGTGGAGTAGAACTCAAGGTGTCCGGTGAAGCCGAAACGGTCCCGCAGCGGACCGGGCAGCAGGCCGGCCCGCGTGGTGGCGCCCACCAGGGTAAACGGCGGCAGGTCCAGCGGAATGGCCGTGGCGCCGGCGCCCTTGCCCACGATGATGTCCACCCGGAAATCTTCCATGGCCATGTAGAGCATTTCCTCGGCCGGCCGCGACATCCGGTGGATCTCGTCGAGGAACAGCACCTCCCCCTCGGTGAGCGAGGACAGGATGGCGGCCAGGTCACCGGCGTGCTGGATGGCCGGGCCGGACGAAATGCGCAGCGGCGCGTTCATTTCGGCAGCGATGATCATCGACAGGGTGGTCTTGCCCAGCCCGGGAGGCCCGGACAGCAGCACGTGGTCGGCGCTGCGGCCCCGCAGCCGGGAGGCTTCCAGGACGAGGGAGAGCTGCTCGCGCACGCGTTTCTGGCCGACGAAATCGTCGAGGTTCTTCGGCCGCAGGGCCGCCTCGATCGCCTTGTCGTCCGGGTCACCGGTGGGGGCAACGATCCCGTCCCCGGGAAGGGCTGACACCTCAGCTCACCTGCTGGCGCGGTGCGCGGGCCCGGGCGCCGTCGGTGCCCAGGCGGCGGAGGGTCAGTTTCAGGATTTCGCCCACGTTGCCGGCGGCGGCGACGTCCGGCGCTTCGGCGACGGCGGCGTCGATGGCCGCTGTGGCGTCCTTCTCCGTCCAGCCCAGTCCGGTCATGGCGGCCAGGACCTGGTCCTGCCAGCGTGCTGTTGCCGGAGCATCCGCAGTGCCCAGCGGCACCAGCTTGTCGGCCAGTTCCAGCACGATCCGGCGGGCGCCCTTGGGTCCGATGCCGGAAACCTTGCTGAAGGCCTTGTCATCACCGGAGGACGCGGCCACGCGGATTGCTTCCGGGGTGTGGACGGCCAGGACGGCCAGCGCAATGCGCGGGCCGACGCCGCTGACGCTCAGCAGCGTTTCGAAGACTTCCCGCTGGTCGGCGTCGGTGAAGCCGAACAGCGTCATGGAGTCCTCGCGGACAATCATGGCGGTCTGCACCAGCGCTTCACGGCCCACGTGCAGGGAGCTCAGCGTCTGCGGCGTGGCCTGAACCAGCATTCCGAGGCCATTAACGTCGATCACTGCCGAGTGCAGGCCAACGTGCGTTACGGTCCCGCGCAGGGATGCGATCATGACAAAACTCCAGGGGCTGTGTAGAACATATCTACGAATACCCTACTGCGTGCCGGCAGCATTCCCCGGTTCCGGCGCGCTGCCGCAGGAGTATCAGCCACGCCGGGCCGGTCAACACAGGGGCCGGTCAACACAGAGCCGGTCAACACAGAGCCGGTCAGCGCCGGGCGCGGGCTTCGGCTTCAGCCCAGAGCCGTTGGGCCGGCGTCAGCCCGGCGGTGGGCGGCCGCACCGCCGCCCGCGCCCCGGAGGCCGATCCCGCCGTCGTCTGCCCCGGTCCGGCAACACCGCGCCGCCAAGCGTGCGTGATGGCCAGCGCGAGGGCGTCGGCGGCGTCGGCGGGTTTGGGCGGCGCGTCGAGGCGCAGGATCTTGGTGACCATTTTGCCCACCGCGTCCTTGTTCGCCCCGCCGGACCCGGTGACCGCGGCTTTCACCTCGGTGGGCGTGTGCAGGGCCACCGGAATGCCGCGCCGCGCCGCGGCCGCGATGACGACGCCGGAGGCCTGCGCGGTGCCCATGACGGTGCTGACGTTGAGCTGGCTGAACACCCGCTCCACGGCCAGGACATCGGGCTTGTGGGTGTCCAGCCACAGGTCAATGGCCTCGGCAATCACCAGCAGCCGCGCGTCCAGGGCAGTTCCCGCCTCGGTGCCGACCACTCCCACCGCGACCAGGGTGGCACGGCGGTTGCGTTCGACGTCGACCACGCCCAGGCCGCACCGGGTCAGGCCCGGATCAACACCGAGGACGCGCAGGCTCACCCGGCGCTCAGTCGTCTTCGAGCTGAGCGAAGACCTCGGCGGGGATGTCGGCGTTGGAGTACACGTTCTGGACGTCGTCCAGGTCCTCGACGGCGTCCACGAGCTTCAGGAACTTCCGGGCGTTGTCGGCATCCAGTTCCACGTGCATGGAGGGCAGGAACTCGGCTTCGTCGGTGTCGTACTCGATGCCGGCTTCCTCGAGGGCGGCGACGACGCCGCGCAGGTCGGCAGCTTCCGAGATGATCTCGAAGTTCTCGCCGGATTCCTTGACCTCGTCAGCGCCGGCGTCGAGCACTGCCATCAGGAGGTCGTCCTCGGTGAGGTCCTTCTTCGGCAGGGTGACAACGCCCTTGCGGGTGAACATGTAGGCCACCGACCCGGGGTCGCCCATGTTGCCGCCGTTGCGGGTGACAGCCAGGCGCACCTCGGAGGCGGCGCGGTTCTTGTTGTCGGTGAGGCACTCGATGAGCAGGGCGGTGCCCTGCGGGCCGTAGCCCTCGTACAGGATGGTCTGGTAGTCGACGGCGTCGCCCAGGAGACCGGCACCGCGCTTGACGGCGCGGTTGATGTTGTCGATGGGGACAGAGGTCTTCTTGGCCTTGGAAACGGCGAGTTCCAGGCCGGGGTTGCCGGCCATGTCGGCGCCGCCTGCGCGGGCCGCAACTTCGATGTTCTTGATCAGCTTGGCGAAGGACTTCGCACGCTTGGCGTCAACGACTGCCTTTTTGTGCTTAGTGGTTGCCCATTTAGAGTGGCCCGACATGCTCTACGCTTCTCCTCTGATCACTGGATAAAAAGTTCGTGGACCCCCAGTCTCTCCCCCGCTGCCTCCTAATGGAAACAAGTGGAAAACAGGGTGGCCGGCAGGATTCCCGAACGCACTGCCCCAATTCTAGCTACTGAATCGTTCACAGGCGCATGACCGCCGCCCCGAAGTCGGAAGGTGCGGGCGTTCCGGGTGTCCCAGCGCCGGCCGTCAGCATGGGTGCGCCGCGCCGCCGGCGCTCCTGCCCGTCGCAGGGAAGCAGCGAAATCCACGCGTGGGCTTCCCCATCTCGCGGAACCCACCATAGGTGCGCTCCCGCAACCGGGCTCCCAGTGTGCAGATCTGCCGGGTATGGCTTCCTCGGCCTGCTTCCAGTGCGCAGGTCTGGTGACTCCGCCGCGCCGGAACCCGCCATAGGTGCACTCTCGGGACCGGGACCGGGCGCGAACCCGCCATAGGTGCACTCTCGGCATGGACGCCCGCTGCCGTAGCCTAGCGCCGGTGAAGGCCGAAAGGGCTCCTTACGATATATTCATAAACCATGAGTTCTTTCTCCGTCCTGACAGGCAAGCTGGTCCGCAGTGCCTCCAAACTGCGCGGCGGCGGCTCCGCACTGCCCGGTCTGGTGGTGGAGAAAATCGACCCCGATTTCATTCGCCGCACCTTGGCCGACCTTCCGCTGGGTGTCGCCGTGGTCTCCGGCACCAACGGCAAAACCACAACCACCAAGATGGTTGTCGAACTTCTCGAATCCCAGGGCCTGAAGGTGTTCACCAACCGCACCGGCAGCAACTTCACCCGCGGTGTCGCCGCGGCCCTGCTTGGCGAGGTCGACTGGCGCGGGCGCCTGGATGCCGACGTCGCCGTCTTGGAGCTGGACGAGGCGCACGCCGTGCACTTCGTGAAGCTGATCCAGCCCCGCTATTCGCTGCTGCTGAACGTTCTCCGCGACCAGCTGGACCGCTTCGGCGAGATCGACAAAACCACCCGGCTGCTGGAGGCCATCGCGAAGGCCACCACCGGCACCGTGGTCCTGAACCGCGAGGATCCGCGCGTCGCCGGCATTGCCGCGTCGCTGGACAAGCAGGAGGTCCGCTACTTTGGCCTCGACGCATCGCTGCGCAGCACCTTCCCGAATGACGACGAGATGCGCGGGTCCAAGGCCGAGGCCCTGGCCGCCGTGCTGCCCGCCGACGTCGTCCTGGAGCGCGTGGCCGAAACCGATGCCGACTTCCGCGTGGACGACGCCGTCGTGACCACCGGCCTGAAGCTGCGCGGGGTCTACAACATCTTCAACGCAGCGGCCGCCCTGGCGCTGGCCCGCGTGATTTCCGGACCGCAGGCCAATTCCGAGGCCCTGTTCACCGCGCTGTCCAATGTGGAGCCGGCGTTTGGCCGCGGCGAGTCGCTGGTGGTCAACGGGCAGCCGCTGGAACTGGTGCTGGTGAAGAATCCCAGCGGTTTCCGGCTCGGCCTGAAGTCCTTTGCCGCCCACGGCTACTCGACCATGATCGCGATCAATGACAACTACGCCGACGGCCGCGACATGTCCTGGCTGTGGGACGTCGATTTCGAGACGCTCGCCGAGAACGGTGTGAACATGGTCACCGGCGTGCGCGCCTACGACATGGCACTGCGGCTGAAGTACGACGACGTGCCGGTGGCGGACATGGACCCGGACATCACCGATGCCCTGAAGAAATTCATCACGGTTTCCGGCCAGCGCCCGATGCGTATTTTCTGCACCTACACGGCCATGCTGGCCGTGCGGCGCGAACTTTCCAAGATCACGACAGTAGAGGTGGTCTCATGAGCGAGGACCTGTCAGCGGCGCAAGACCGGACCATCAATGTCCTGCAGCTGTATCCGCGGGAAATGAACATTTACGGCGACTGGGGCAACGTCCTGGTGCTGAAGCAGCGCCTGAAATGGTACGGCTACAAGGCCAACGTCCTGGAGTACAACGTGGGCGACGAGTTCCCCGCGGGCGTTGACCTGCTGGTCGGCGGCGGCGGACAGGACAGCGGGCAGGTCGTCATTCAGGACGATCTGCAGGCACTGGCCCCCACGCTGCGGGCCATGGCCGAGGACGACGTGCCGATGCTGGCGATCTGCGGGCTGTACCAGCTGTTCGGCCGGTTCTTCAAGACGCACACCGGCACCGTGATTCCCGGCATCGGGCTGCTGGATCTGGAAACGCACGGCGGCACCGAGCGGCTGATCGGCAATGTGCTCTCGGTCAGCGAGGAGTTCGGCGAGATCCACGGCTATGAAAACCACAGCGGCCAGACGTTCCTGGGCCCGGGCGTGAAGCCGCTGGCCGAGGTGCGCAAGGGCGAGGGCAACAACACCAAGGACAGCTACGAGGGCGCCCGTTACCGCAACGTGGTGGCCAGCTACCTGCACGGCTCGCTGCTGCCGAAGAACCCGGCCATCGCCGACTTCCTGATTCAGCAGGCCGTGATCCGCAAGTTCGGCTCCTTTGATCCGGTGCCGCCGTCGGTGCAGGACCTGGAGGAGCTGGCGAAGCTCTCCGAGCTGGCGCGGCAGCACGCCGGGCAGCGCCCGCGGTAACCCGCCGCAGTCAGGGCGCCGGCTCCGCGCTGACCAGCCACTCGCGGGCACCGGCCTCGGCCGCTCCCATGGACTCGACGACGCCGATGGTCCGGGCCCGCACCGCCGCCGCCTGGCTTTCCGAAGCGCACGCGCCCTGCGGCCGGTCAGCCGCCACGGAGCACCAGCGGTAGGGGTCACTGACAATCACCGACGGAGCCCAGGCCAGATCCGTGACGCTCCAGCCGCCGACGTCGTCCTGGCCGAACTGCGCGCGCAGGATCAGTCCTTCATTGTTCACGTCATACCAGGGCGAGAGTTCGGTGACGGCGTTGCCCAGCCCGTACGCAATCCAGGTGCCGTTGTAGTTTTCGATCGGCAGCACCGAGTGGCTGTGGTGACCGTAGATGAAGTCGAACTCGCCGCTGTCGGCCAGGGCATGCGCCGTTTCAATCTGCTGCGCGTTGGGCACCGACGCGTATTCATCGCCGGCGTGGACCGCCCCCACCACGACGTCGGCGCCGGCGGCCCGCGCGGCCTGCGCCCGGGCGATCATGTCCGCCGGATCCAGCAGATCCACCTGCCAGTCGAACTCGGCGCTCATGCCGTTCAACCCGTAGGTCGCCTCGATCACCGAGACCTTCGCCGCCGGGGCCTCCAGGATCATCGGCTTCGCTGCGTCCGCCTCCGAGGCGTAGGAACCGGTGTGTTCCAGCCCCAGGGCATCCAGCTCGGCCAGGGTGCGGTTCAGGCCCGCGGTCCCGGCATCGACGGTGTGGTTGCTGGCCGTGGTGCAGGCGTCATACCCTACGTCCTGAGCGGCGGACAGGATCTGTGGCGGAACGTTGAACAGCGGATAACCGGCGTAGGGCCCCTGCGCCTCCGCAACGGGTGTTTCCATGTGGCAGATGCCCAGGTCAGCGCGGTCGAGGTAGGCCCGCTTGCCTTCGAGCAGCGGCCTGAAGTCCAGCGGCTTCCGTCCGGAGGCCGCCGCGTCGGTCTCGGCCTGTGCCCACAGCTGCGGATGCACCAGCAGATCTCCGGCCAGCATCATCGAAAAGCACCGCACGGCCGCACAGCCCGCGCCCAGGCCGGGAGTCGGTTCGGGAACCGCAGCGGGCGACGGTGCCGCGGTCCCCGTCGCGGCGTCCGAAGAGATGCGCGGTTCCGAGGACTGCGCCGGTTCGGAGGGCACCGGGTCGGAGGTTCCCGGGGAGCATCCGGCCGCCAGCACCAGCAGCAGTACAGCCGTGAACCCAAATCTGCGTGCACCCATGATCGCTCCCGCCCTCCTGAAGACCGCACCGCGCAGCCGGAGCAAGCGTACGACGGCGTTTCGGTTGTTCGCCTCACCGCGCATGTGCGAGTCTTGACCCTTATGAGTAACCCTTTCCTGAGCACCAGTACGCTGCCCTATCAGTTGCCGCCGTGGAAGGAGATCACCCCTGATGATTTCCTGCCCGCCTTCAAAGCCGGCTTCGAGGAACAGCTTGCCGAGATCGATGCGATTCTGGCCAACCCGCAGGCACCCGATTTCACCAACACGGTAGCCGCGATGGAGCTGGCCGGCCAGACGCTGGCGCGGACGGCCTCTGCGTTCTTCACCCTCACCGCGGCGGACGCCACGGACCAGGTGCAGGCCATCCAGCAGGAAGTGGGACCGCAGCTGGCCGCCCACGAGGACAGCATCTACCTCAACAAAGCCCTCTGGGCGCGGCTTGAAGCAGTGTCCCCCGAAGGTTTGGACGCCGAATCGGCGCGGCTCCTGGACGAGTACCGCCGCAGCTTCATCCGCGCCGGAGCCCGGCTCGACGACGACGGCCAGGCCCGCATGCGCGAACTGAACTCCCGCCTGTCGGTGCTGGGCACCGACTATGCCCAGAAACTGCTTCGGGACACCAACGATTCGGCGCTGCTCCTGGCGGACGCTGCCGAACTGGACGGGCTTTCCGCTGATGACGTTGCCTCAGCCGCCGCGGCCGCCGCAGAAGCCGGCGCCGAGGGCAGCTACCTGCTGTCCCTGGTCCTGCCTACCTCGCAGCCAGCCCTGGCCTCGCTGACGAACCGGGAAACCCGCCGCCGGCTCCTCGAGGCGTCGCTGAACCGCGGATTCCGCGACAACGACGACAACACTCTGGCCCTCGCCGCCGAAATGGCGGCCCTGCGTGCCGAACGGGCCGCCCTGCTGGGTTTCGCCAACCTCGCCGAGTTCGCCACCGACAACCAGACCGCTCCGTCACTGGACGCAATCCACTCAATGCTCGACCAGCTGGCTCCGCCGGCGGTCCGCAATGCCCGCGCCGAAGCGGAGCTGCTGCGCGAGGCCGCCCGCCGGGACGGCATTGACGAGCTCGCCGCCTGGGACTGGTCCTACTATTCCGAACAGGTCCGCCGCGAGAAGTTCAGCGTGGACCGCTCGGCGCTCCGTCCCTACTTTGAACTGGAACGGGTGCTGAACGACGGCGTCTTTTATGCCGCCAACCGGCTCTACGGGCTGACCTTCACCGAGCGGCCGGACCTCACCGGCTACCATCCGGATGTCCGCGTCTGGGAAGTGAAGAACGACGACGGTTCAGCCCTCGGCCTGTTCCTGGGCGACTACTACACCCGCGACACCAAGGCCGGCGGCGCCTGGATGAACTCCCTCGTGCACCAGTCGGCGCTGCTGGGAACGCAGGCTGTGGTGATAAACAACCTGAATATTCCCAAGCCGCCCGCCGGCGAACCGACGCTGCTGTCCTTCGACGAGGTCGTCACGGCCTTCCACGAATTTGGCCACGCGCTGCACGGCCTGTTCTCCGACGTCACCTATCCGCAGTTCTCCGGCACCGCCGTCCCCCGGGACTTTGTCGAGTACCCCTCGCAGGTCAATGAGATGTGGATGCTCTGGCCCGAGGTCGTGGCCAACTTTGCCAGGCACCACGTCACCGGCGAGCCGCTGCCGCAGGAAACCATCGACAAGATTGAAGCTGCGTCCACCTGGGGCGAGGGTTTCGGCACCACCGAGTACCTCGGCTCGGCCCTGCTGGACCTGGCCTGGCACGAGCTTGCCCCGGGAGAGACGGTGGCCGATCCGCAGCAGTTCGAGGCCGACGCCCTGAGCCGGGCCGGCGTCGCCCTGGACCTGGTGCCGCCGCGCTACCGGTCCGGCTATTTCAAGCACATTTTCGCCGGCGGCTACGCGGCCTCGTACTACGCCTACATCTGGAGCGAGGTCCTGGATGCCGACACGGTGGAGTGGTTCAAGGAGAACGGCGGGCTGACCCGCGAAAACGGCGACCGGTTCCGCCTTGAGCTGCTCGCGCGGGGCAACAGCATCGACCCGCTGCAGGCTTTCCGGAACTTCCGGGGCCGCGAAGCCGCCATTGAGCCGCTGCTGCACCGCCGCGGGCTGGCCTGATCCGCGATGGTGACCATTGCTGCCTGTCAGGACCTTCACCAGGACTGGCTTAAGAAACTGGCCGGCGTCACCGGCGGCCGGACCTTCTCCACGCATGAAGCGGAGTGGGTCTGGCTGCCGGCACGGCGGCAGCTGGTGCTGCTGTATCCGCAGCGGATTTCCCCTGCCGGGATCCGTCCCGGCCTGACCGAAGGCATGCGGCTGGGCGCCCAGAGTGTGTCCGTCTGGCTGAACAACGCGGTGGGTTACGCACCGCTGGAGGCCTTCGGTTTCCGCCGCGGCCCGCAGCCGCTGTGGATGAGCGCCCCGGTTGACGTGCCGCAGCAGTACAGCGCAGCGGCTGCAACAATCGATCCGGAGCCCGCCGAGGTGTCAGGGCCCGACGCCGAAGAGCTCGCCGCCGGGCGCGGCCATCCCCGCACCGCTTGGCACCTGACCACGCGCGGTGAGGGGAAACTCACCGGCCGGGCCTGGGTGTACGTGCCCGCCGCGGAGGAGCCGGGAAAATCTCTGGGAGGCATCTTTGGCCTGGCCGTGGGCCCGTCCAGCCGTCGCCAGGGCTACGGGACGGCGCTGTTGAGCCGGGCCGCCACTGTTGCGGCCACCGCCGGCGCGAACCGGCTGGCGATCAATGCCGCTCCGCTGGGCGCCGAACTCTGTGCAGCCCGGGGCTTCGAGCTGATTGGCCGCGGCCAGCAGCTGACCCTGGACCTGCGCTGACACTGCAGGCCTTCCCGGAAGATCCGGCGGCAGCCGCCGTCCGTAGTACAGGCAACGGTCTTATCAGCTCGGAATGAGCCCGTTATCTGTACAACGGATGGGGCGGCGTGCCGGAATGAGCCCGTTATCTGTACAACGGATGGAGCGGGCTGCCGGAACTGGTGCGGCTAGGCGGCCGGGTTGCCCAGCTGGGCCTGCCGGTGCACGGCGCTCATGCGCTGGATGATCGTCACGCAGCTGGCCGCACACAGCGCCACCAGGACCACAAGCAGCAGGACTTCGGGAACGCCCAGCCCCACCAGGCCGGTGGCGACCAGCAGCGAGACCAGGCGTTCAGCGCGTTCGGCGATGCCGACGTTGGCGTTGAACCCCAGGGACTCGGCCTTGGCGCGGATGTAGGAGACCAGCATGCCCAGGACCAGGCAGATGATGGCTGCAACGCCGATCGCGTCGTTGTCGCCGCCGGTAAAGAACCAGATGCTGACACCGGCAAACAGGGCCCCGTCGGCAAACCGGTCCAGGGTGGAATCGAGGAACCCGCCCCATTTCCCGGTGCGCTCCTGCTGCCGCGCCATGATGCCGTCAATCACGTCGGAGAAGATGAACGCCGTGATGAACAGGGTTCCCCAGAACAGCTCGCCCAGCGGATAGAAGACCAGCCCGCCGATCATCACGCCCAGGGTGCCCAGGATCGTCACGGCGTCGGGAGTGACGCCCCGCTTCAGCAGCCAGGCAGCCAGCGGCGTGAACAGTCCGGTGAAGAAGCCGCGGGCGTATTTGTTCAGCACCGCTCAGTCCTCACTTGCCGCGGCCTGCGGCCAGGCGTCGGCCACCTGCCGGCGGACATCGCCGAGGGTCTGGGTGATGGCCTTGGTCTGCGCGATGATCGGCAGGAAGTTGCCGTCTCCACCCCAGCGCGGCACGATGTGCTGGTGCAGGTGCGCGGCGATGCCCGCTCCCCCGGTGACGCCCTGGTTCATGCCGAGGTTGAAACCGCTGGGATTGGACACCTTCCGCAGCACGCGCATGGCGGTCTGGGTGAGCGCGGCAATTTCAGCGGTTTCCTGCTCGTCGATGTCCGTGTAGTCCGGCACATGCCGGTACGGGCAGACGAGCAGGTGCCCGGCGTTGTACGGAAACAGGTTCAGGATGACGAAGGCATGCTTGCCGCGGTGCACAATCAGCGACTCCTCGTCCGAACGGGACGGAGCGGCGCAGAACGGGCAGTTGTGCTCCGAGGAGACCTGTTCCTGCCCGCCCTTGATATATGCCAGCCGGTGCGGAGTCCACAGGCGTGCAAAGGAATCCGGCACCCCGGGAAGCTCGAATGAATCCGTGACGCCGGCGTCGCCCGGGTAGGGACTGCCGCCGTCGTCCTGGCTGCTGTTATCCATCTGCACTCCTGCTCCCCCGCCGCTTCGCCCGGGACCGCTTACTTGTCCCGGTTCCGAACGGCCTCGACGATCCGCTTCACCGCTTCTTCAACCGGCACGCCGTTGTCCTGGCTGCCGTCCCGGAAGCGGAAGGACACGGCGCCGGCATCGGCGTCGTCGCCCCCGGCGATCAGGACAAACGGGATCTTGTCCTTGGACGCGGTGCGGATCTTCTTCGGGAACCGATCGGTGCCGGTGTCCACCTGGGCGCGGATGCCCTGGGCCTTGAGCTTGTCGACGACGTCGAACATGTAATCGTTGAACGCCTCAGCCACGGGAATGCCGACCACCTGCACCGGAGCCAGCCAGGCCGGGAACGCGCCGGCGTAGTGCTCGGTGAGCACCGCCATGAAGCGTTCCACGGAACCGAACAGGGCGCGGTGGATCATGACCGGGCGCTGGCGGCTGCCGTCGGCGGCCTGGTACTCGAGCTCGAAGCGCTCGGGCAGGTTGAAGTCCAGCTGGATGGTGGACATCTGCCAGGTGCGGCCGATGGCGTCGCGGGCCTGGACGGAGATCTTCGGGCCGTAGAAGGCCGCTCCGCCCGGATCCGGGACCAGGTCCAGGCCGGAGGCTTCGGCAACCTCGGCGAGGGTGCGGGTGGCTTCGTCCCACACGTCGTCGGAGCCCACGTACTTCTCCGGGTCCTTGGTGGACAGTTCCAGGTAGAAGTCATCCAGGCCGTAATCCTTGAGCAGGTCAAGGACGAACTTCAGCGTGCTGGTGAGCTCGTCCTTCATCTGGTCGCGGGTGCAGTAGATGTGGGCGTCGTCCTGGGTCATGCCCCGCACGCGGGTCAGGCCGTGGATGACGCCGGACTTCTCGTAGCGGTACACGGAACCGAATTCGAACAGGCGCAGCGGCAGTTCGCGGTAGGACCGTCCGCGGGAGCGGAAGATCAGGTTGTGCATGGGGCAGTTCATCGGCTTCAGGTAGTAGTCCTGGCCGGGCTTGATGACCGCGCCGGTTTCCGGATCGGTGACCTCGTCCACGTGCATCGGAGGGAACATCCCGTCGCGGTACCAGTCCAGGTGGCCGGAGACCTCGTACAGGTGGCCCTTGGTGATGTGCGGGGTGTAGACGAACTCGTAGCCGGCCTCGGTGTGCCGCTGGCGGGAGTAGTCCTCCATCGCCTTGCGGATGATGCCGCCCTTGGGGTGGAACACCGGCAGGCCGGAACCCAGCTCGTCCGGGAAGGAGAACAGGTCCAGTTCGGTGCCCAGCTTGCGGTGGTCGCGGCGCTCGGCCTCGGCCAGCCGTTCCTGGTAGGCCTTCAGCGCGTCCTTGGTGGGCCACGCGGTGCCGTAGATGCGCTGCAGCTGCTGGTTCTTCTGGTCGCCCAGCCAGTAGGCGGCGGAGGAACGGGTCAGCGCGAAGGCGTTGGAGATGAGCTTGGTGTTGGGCAGGTGCGGGCCGCGGCAAAGGTCGCACCAGACGACGTCGCCGGACTTGCGGTCCACGTTGTCGTAGATGGTGATCTCGCCGGCACCGACCTCGATGTTCGCGCCCTCGCCGGCTTCGTCGGCGCCGTCCTTCTTGCCCAGCAGCTCAAGCTTGTACGGCTCGTTGGCCATGGCTTCGCGGGCTTCGTCTTCGGACACCACGCGGCGGGCGAACTTCTGGTTCGAGTTGATGATCTTCTGCATCATCTTCTCGAGGGTCTTCAGGTCCTCCGGCGTGAACGCCTCGGCAACGTCGAAGTCGAAGTAGAAGCCGTCCTTGATGTACGGGCCGATGCCCAGCTTGGCGTCCGGACGCAGCTGCTGCACGGCCTGGGCCATGACGTGCGCGGTGGAGTGGCGCAGCACGTTCAGTCCGTCTTCGGAGTCGATGGTCACGGACTCCACGGAAGCACCCGGGGCCAGCTCGGTGTCCAGGTCCTTCAGGACGCCGTCCACGCGCATGACGACGACGTCGCGGCGGTCGAAGAACAGCTGTGCACCTGTGGTGCCAGTATCCACCGTGGTCTCTTCGCCGTCGACGATGAGGGTGAACTGTTCTGGCACTGACACGGTTGTCTCCTAGATTTGGTTTGTACGGCGTCTGCGGGCCGGTCAAGAGGTGACCGGCTCCTTCTGCGCCCCTTCGATGTTATCCGCTGTAGTTGGGCCCCACCAACCTGCCGCGCTGGAGACGGGGCAGGTTGGCGGTGTCATTCAGGTCCCAGGCCTCCAGCGCCTGCATGCTGATCCCGCGCGGCCCGGTGCGGCGGGTCAGGCCGCGAACGAGCATCAGCTGCGTTCCGAAGAGCAGCGGACCGGTTTTTTCCTGCGCCTCGGTGAAGAACGTGCAGTCGACGCAGCCGGTGCCGTCGTCGAGGCTGATGAACACCACCCGGCGGCCGCCGCGCATGGGCGGCGTCTGCGTGGCCACCCGGATCCCGGCCACCAGCACCTCGGTACCGTTGCGCAGCTCCATTAGGTCCCGGGCCTTGGTCACGCCCAGCTTCGCCAGCAGCGGGCCATAGCTGTCGATCAGGTGGGCGCTGACGTCCACTGACAGGAGGTCCAGTTCGGTGCGCACCTTTTCGCGCAGCGTCGGTTCGGGCAGTTCGGCGGGCAGGTTCTCCAGTTCGGTGTCGCCCAGCGGCAACGCGAGCTGGCCGGGAATCGGATCGTATTTCCGCGGTGCGCTCCGCGGCGGAGCCAGGTCCAGGTGGTGCAGCAGATCGGCCCGGGAGGCCGCTGTACCGGTGCCTTTCGCCAGGGAGTCGAAGGCGCCCAGGGCGGCCAGCCGGATCAGGGTTCTCCGTCCGACCTTGGCGCGGGCGCGCAGATCGGCCAGCGAATCATAGGGCTGGCCGGCGGCGATGCGCCGCAGTTCAGCGGCCGAGAGTCCGTAGATCCCGGCCAGGCTCAGCCGGATGCCCAGTTTTTCCGGCCGGGCCGGATGCCCGGGCGAGGCCGGAACCGCCGGCACCCGTTCCACCCGGTACTGGGCACCGCTGCGGTTGATGTCCAGCGGCAGGATGGGGATGCCCATCCGGCGGGCTTCGGCCACCAGCAACCGCCGCGGATACATTCCCGGATCGTGTTCAAAGATGCCGGCAAGGAACGCCTCGGGATGGTGTGCCTTCAGCCAGGCCGACTGGTAGGTGGGCACGGCAAACGCGGCTCCGTGCGCCTTGCAGAAACCGAAGCTGCCGAAAGCCTTCAGCGTGTCCCAGACCTTCCCGATGACCTGATCGCCGTAGCCGCGCTTGGCTGCCTCGGTCCGGAAGAAGTCCTCCACCGAGGCTTCGGCGTCCTCATTTCCCAGCAGCCGGCGCAGCACATCGGCCTTGGCCAGGCCGCAGCCGGTGAACACGTCGAAGGTCCGCAGCACCTGTTCGTGGAACACTGTCACGCCGTGGGTTTCGGCCAGGACCGGGCGCAACGCCTCGTGCGGATACACCTCCGGTGACCAGCCGTGCCGGTGTTCCAGGAACGGGCGGACCATGTTGGATTTCATCGGCCCGGGCCGGAACAGCGAGATGTCGATGATCAGATCGTTGAACTCCCGGGGAGCGAGCTTGCCGATCAGCTCGCGCTGGCCCGGGGACTCGATCTGGAAGCAGCCCAGGGTGTAGGTGCTGCAGATCAGGTCGTAGGTGGGCGCATCGTCCAGCGGCACGGCGTCGAGGTCGATGGAGCCGTCCTCGTGCACGTAGTCCGGGCCCTGCCCGTCCGGCCCGGCCGGATGGGCACCGGCGGCGACGGTGTCCGCCTTGGTCGGATGAAGCCGCCGCACCTCCTGCAGGGCGTACGCCATGGCGCTTTGCATCCGCACGCCCAGCACGTCGAGCTTGAGCATGCCCATCGGATCCATGTCGTGTTTGTCGAACTGGGACATGGGCAGGCCCAGGCCGGACGGCTGCACCGGCGTGCGGTCCAGCAGCGACGCATCCCCCAGGATTACTCCGCACGGGTGCATGGAAATGTGCCGGGGCAACCGGTCCAGGCGTTCGGTCAGATCCACCAGCAGATCCAGCTGCCGGTTGCCCTCGACCCGTTCCGCGACCTCCCGCAGCTCGGGCTTTTCCGCGAGCGCCTCCCGGAACTTCCGGGCGGAGAAGCGCCACAGCTGTTTGGCCACGGCTCCGATGTCTTCTTCGGGCAGCCCCAGCGCCATGCCGGCGTCGCGCACCGCCCCGCGGGCACGATAGCCGTTCTGCATGCTCATCAGGGTGACGCGTTCGGCGCCGAACCGTTCGAAGATGCGGTGATACACGTTGTGCCGCTGCGCGCTTTCGACGTCAATGTCGATGTCCGGCAGGGTGGAGCGGTCCTGCGAGAGGAAGCGTTCGAAGATCAGGTCATGGGCCAGCGGGTTCACGTGGCTGACGCCGAGGAGATAGTTCACCAGCGAGGAGGCTCCCGAGCCGCGGGCCGCGGCGCGCACCCCCATGCCGGTGATCATTGACGAGACCTCGGCGACGGTCAGGAAGTAGGCGGCGAAGCCCAGCCGTTCAATGATGCCCAGTTCGTGGGCCAGCCGGTTGCGCAGGCGCGCATCGGCGGCCGCGCCGGCGGCCGGGAACCTGCGCCCAATGCCCGCCTCGCAGCGGCGGACCAGCTCGGCCATGGGTTCGGAATCGATCCCGATCACCGATGCCTCCGGAACCACCGGCTGTTTCCAGCCCATGTCCGCCACCGGGTCCATTCGGCAGGCATCGGCGAGCGCCTCGGTGTCGCGGAGCAGGCGGGCCGCCCCCGCTCCCCCGTAGCCGGCCTCGGCGCTGATTTCCCGGGCGAGCGCCTTCATCTGTCCGGCGCTCTTCAGCCAGCCCTGCCCGTTGGGCTGCAGGTCCGCCAGCCGGGCCATGGACGTCAGCGCCCGTGCGGCGTCCAAGACGTCGGCGGTGGCGGCGCCGTCGGCGTCGACGTAGCGCACGGCGTTGGTGAGGACGGCCGGCAGCTGCAGTTCATCGGCCAGCCGGAACATCCGCACCGCGTGGGCGAGGCAGAGGTTGGCGCCCGGCGCGCTGAGGTGCGTCACCACCTCCACGGCAAGCGCCCGGCGCGGCAGCACCGCCTGCCAGCGGGAGAAGAGCGTGCGGGCGACGGCGTAGCTGCGGCTGCGCATGGCGATGCCGACGTCGGACCAGGGGCCAACGAGCACGGTCAGGACCGGGTCCTCCCGGTCGGTCCCGCCGGCGTGTGCGGCCAGCTGCTGCAGCGTCACCCCCACCGGCTTGCTGCCTTTGCGGGCCGCGGACGCCGAGGTGCCGGCATGGGCGTCCGAGATCAGCCGGCACAGCGCCCGGTAACCGGCGCCGCCGCGGCGGCCGTGCGCGAGGACCACCACCCGCCCGGTGACGGCGGACCCCCCGTCCGGCCCCGGTTCGCCGAGCACCGCCAGGTCCACGCCGACAATCGGATCAATTCCGGCGTCCATGCAGGCCCGCAGGTGCTTGACGGTTCCGTACAGCCCGTCCCGGTCGGTGCAGGCCAGCGCGTCGGCTCCGTCGGCGGCGGCCGCTGCCGCAAGGTCCTGCGGCCAGGACACCCCGTAGTGGGCGCTGAAGGCTGTGGCGGCGTGCAGATGGGAAAAGCTCATGGCGGACGGACTCTAGGCGCTTTCCCGCAGGGCGTCATGGATCCGGATCAGGCGCCAGCGGCCGGTGGAAATGTCGTGCGAGACATCCAGCGTGCGCAGCGGCGAGCGCGCGTTCAACCGGGTCTGGATGCGCCAGATCTCCGAATCCACCAGTCCGGCACCGTGCCCGCGTTCGGCCCGCGCTTCTTCGTCCCACCAGTTCCGGCGTTCGTACCAGCGCACCGGGTCCGCCGCCACCTTGTAGGTGTGCCCCTGCCAGGACAACCGCAGCGGCTGTCCGGCCGGCGAACACACCACCTCTACTGCTTCGCTGAAGACACCCACTTCAGTTCACTCTCCCGCCGATGCGGACTGCAGGACTTGATCCTGCATCCTCCATGGTTGGCCCGCCACACCAGCGGACCCTGTTGTCCGGACAGTAGTTGTCCGGAGAGATAATCTTCGAACATATATTCGATTAACACCAGTGTACGGCCCTCCCCTGACAACGGCCGCGGCTGCCCGGCCGGGCAGCACCCTGCCGGCTACGCCGCCGCGTCCCCGCCAGTTTTCACGCGTGATTTTTTGGACAGCGGAATCTCCTGGATAAACAGGGCCACCCCCAGGGCCGCAGCGGCCACCGGGACTGACAGCAGGAAGATCGGCGGCAGGGCCTGGCCGAACGCCTCGGCAATGAAGTCCCGTACCGGCGGCGGCAGCGTCCGGAGCAGGGCCGGGCTCAGCGAGTTAATGCCGCCGGACGCCACGTCCCCGGCGCCGGGCGGGGCTGCAGCCATCTGATCGGACAGCCGGCTGATGAAGATCGAGCCAAACAGGGCGATGCCGAAGGACGCCCCGAGCTGGCGGAAGAAGTTGGCGGCGGAAATGGCGGTGCCCATGTCCCGGATCGGCACGCTGTTCTGCACGATCAGCACCAGGTTCTGCAGCAGGCAGCCGATGCCCAGACCCATCACCAGCATCCCGGCGGCTGTGAAGGAATACGGTGTGGCCGCCGATATCCGGGAGAGCATCACCAACCCTGCGATGATTACAGCGCAGCCGATCACCGGATAGATCTTGTACTTCCCGGTCCGGGAAATCAGCTGTCCGGTGCCGATCGAGGCGACCAGCAGCCCGCCCATCATCGGCAGCATCATCAGCCCGGAGACTGTGGCGGAGGCGCCGTTGACCATCTGCAGGAACGTGGGCAGATAGGAAATAGTGGAGAACATGGTGATGCCGACGGCGATGCCCACCAGGACCGGCAGCACGAAGTTCCGGATCCGGAACAGACGCGGAGGCATGATCGGTTCCGGCGCCCGCAGTTCCACCGGGATGATTGCGGCCGCGGCCACCGCAGCGACGGCGGCCAGCCCCAGGATCTGCGGCGAGGACCAGGCGTAGGTGGGGTCCCGCCCCAGCTGGTCAGAAGCACCACTGCGGCGCCGGCCACGGCCAGCAGGGCAGCTCCGGCGTAGTCAAGCCTCGGCTTGGCGCCGGCAGGTTTGGGCAGGTGCAGGGAGGAAACGATGACGGCGAGCGCCACGGCACCGATGGGCAGGTTGATGTAAAACACCCACCGCCAGGAGAAGTAGTCGGTGATCCAGCCGCCCAGCAGCGGCCCGCCCACCGAGGCCAGGCCAAAGGAGGCGCCGATCAGGCCCATGTATTTGCCGCGTTCGCGCGGAGACACGATATCGCCGATGATCGCCTGGGCGCCGATCATGAGCCCGCCGCCGCCCACGCCCTGCAGTGCGCGGAAGGCAATCAGCTGGCCCATGTTCTGCGCCAGGCCGGAGAGCACGGACCCCAGCAGGAAGACGACAATGGCGAAAATGAAGATCGTCCGCCGTCCGTACAGGTCACCGAGCTTTCCGTAGACGGGCAGCCCGATGGTGGCGGCCAGGATATAGGCCGTCACCACCCAGGACAGGTGCTCGAGCCCGTTGAGCTCCCCCACGATCGTTGGCAGGGCGGTGGCCACGATGGTCTGGTCCAGTGCCGCCAGCAGCACGGCCAGCATCAGGCCGGCAAAAACCAGGCCCATCCCGCGGGGCTGGCCGATCTCTTCAGGCGGTGCTTTGCGGATCATGGCCTCCCGGCCCTCCCGGCCGTTCTGCGGCCGGAGCATCAGATGCCGGGGCGTTCTTTGCCTAGACATTTTCCTCCACTTCCACCCGGGAGGTTTCCGAGAGCGGGATCTGCCGGATGAACAGGGTCAGGATCAGGCCCGCGGCCAGCGCCGGAATGCCCAGCAGGAAGATCGGCGGCAGGGCGTCGCCGAAGGCGCGGGCAATAAAGTCCTGCACGGGCGCCGGCAATGCCTTCAGTTCCGAGGGGCTGATCGAGTTCACTCCGTTGCGGAGCGCACCGGCGGCCTGTTCCGGGGCGTCGGCCACCTGGTCGTTCAGCCGCTGGATAAAAACGGATCCATAAACGGCGATCCCCAGCGAGCCGCCCATCTGCCGGAAGTAGTTTGCCGAGGACACTCCGGTGCCCATGTCCCGGGCGGGCACGCTGTTCTGCACAATCAGCACCAGGTTCTGCATCAGCGCGCCGATGCCCAGCCCCAGCACGAACATGCCCAGGGCGGTGAACCCGTACGGCGTGGTGTTGGAGATCCGCGAGAGGAGCAGGAGCCCGACAATCATGACGGCGGCGCCGAGGACGGGATAGATCTTGTACTTTCCGGTCCGCGAGATCAACTGGCCGGTGCCAATGGAGGTGAGCAGCAGGCCGGCTGTCATCGGCAGCATCATCAGCCCGGACACGGTGGCGGAGGCTCCGTTGACCATCTGCAGGAAGGTGGGCAGATAGGAGATGCTGCCGAACATCGCCAGCCCCACTGACAACCCCACCAGGGTGCAGACCAGGAAGTTGCGGTTGCTGAACAGCCGCAGCGGCAGGACCGGTTCGGCGGCCCGCAGTTCCACCGGAATGAAAACTGCCACGCCGACGGCGGCGGCGGCCCCCAGCCCCAGGATGGTCGGGGAGGTCCAGGCATAGGTGGTCCCGCCCCAGCTGGTCAGCATCACCAGCGCGGCGCTGATCACGGCCAGCAGCACGGCACCGAGGTAGTCCAGCGGCGGCCGCGGGCCGGACCGCGTCGGAAGGTGCAGCGAGGTGATGATGACGGCCAGCGCGACGGCGCCCAGCGGAAGGTTGATGTAAAACACCCACCGCCAGGACCAGTACTCCGTCAGGTAGCCGCCGAGCAGCGGCCCGCTCACCGAGGCCAGCCCGAACGCAGCGCCGATCAGCCCCATGTACCGGCCGCGCTGGCGGGCGGGCACGATGTCCCCGATGATGGCCTGGGCGCCGATGATCAGGCCGCCGCCGCCCACGCCCTGCAGTGCCCGGTAGCTGATCAGCTCGGTCATGCTGCGGGCCTGTCCGGACAGCGCCGAACCGATCAGGAACACAGCGATCGCGAAGATGAAGATGTTCTTGCGCCCGAGCAGGTCGCCGAGCTTGCCGTAAATCGGCAGTCCGATGGTGGAGGTGAGCAGGTAGGCGGTGATGACCCAGGACAGGTGGTCAAGTCCCTGCAGATCTCCCACGATGGTGGGCAGAGCGGTGGACACGATGGTTTGGTCGAGGGCGGAGATCAGCACCGCGAGGATCAGGCCGGCGAAGACCAGCACGATCTGGCGGCGGGAATGCGGAGCCGTCCCTCCGCCGTCCGGCGGGGCAGGAGGCGATCCGCTCCGGCCCGCGGCTGGGGATCCTGACGGGGTTCCGGCCGGCCCTGCTCCTGCCCCGGCCCCGGACTGCGCCCCTGATGCCGGCCCGCCCGGCGGCGGCTTGGCGGCGGTGTCGGGACCGGCCAGCAGATAGGACGACGCCGGCGAGCCCAGGTCCGTGGCAGCTCGGGCTCCGGGGTGGGTGGCGACTGCGCCGTGGGGCGTGAAACTGGCGGCCATCGGCGCCTCCTTGGAAGTTTCCGCCGGATGGTGGCGGTCGGGCTGCAACTTCCATTCGACGCCCACCGTCCTGCCGAGTCAACGGTCCGCGGCGCTGCGAGGGTCCGGCGTTGCTCCCCGGTTGGGACAGGCGCAAACTGGCACTACACGCGGACCGGCCATGCTGTCGAAGCCGCACGGGGATCACCTTCGGGGACGCCATGAACCATGCAATAAGTGTCATTTTCCGTGCCATACCGCTTCTGATGGGCGCTGTCTGCCTGTCCTTTGGCCTCTACATCCTGGCCGGGCCTGACAACCCCGATCACTTCGTCGCCGGACACGTCAATGCCGGGCTGACCGCCATCTGTTATGCGCTGTTCACTACGGCAGCCACCATCATTAGGCAGCTCATCAACCGCTATGGGCGCGTGTGGGAGATCATCCTGCCGCTCTCCGGCTACGCGGCTGCTGCCGCCGCCGTCATCTGGGGCATTGTTCTGGCCAACCGGGACAACACCCCGGAGAACCTCACGGCGGGCTTCGTTGTGATCGGCGTCGGCTTCATCGCCGCGTGCGTCAGCACCGTCGCGGCCGCGTCCACAAAATTCACGCTCATCCAGTCAGCACAGTTGCTCGAGCCTCAGGGCGGCCCGCCGGAAGGTGCTCACACCCGCGCCGTCGGCGCCGTGCTGCTCGCAGTTCCGGTTGCGGCCGCCGTCGTCGGCTTCTCCCTTGCGATCGGCCTGTTGATGCGCGGAGACACTCCCGGATTCGTTGCCGGCCACGTCCTGATCGGCCTGTCGGCGATCTGCACCTCGCTGATCGGCCTGGTCGCGAGCATCGTGCGCCAGGTGCGCAACGAATTCAGCGATGGGGAACGTTTGGCCTGGCCCTGGCTGGTCGCTGCCGCCGGCACGGTCAATGTGCTGCTCGGACTATTCGTGCTGTTCAGCTCGCACGAGCCCTACCGGCTGGCCCCGGGATGCGTGCTGATCGGCCTCGGGCTGATCTGCTTCAGCATCCTGTCGAAGGTGCTGTTGCTCGCCCTCGTCTGGCGCCGCACGTTTGCCCTGGCCAATCGCATCCCGCTGATGCCCATCGGAACAGCGCTCACCTGCCTGTTCTTCGCCGCGTTCCTCTCTGAAGCCGAAGGCACAGACCCGGCGTTCTTTGTCCCCGCGCACGTGCTGGTTGGGCTCGGAGCCGTCTGCTTCACGCTCTTCTCCATCGTGTCGATCCTCGAAGCGGGAACGTCGGAATAGCAGAGCAGCTGCCGGGTTAGCGCCACGAACGGATCTGCTCCTCAGCCGGCGAATTCCCAGCCGTCGGCCGGCCGCGGGGCAGACAGCCAGTAGCGTGAACCCTCCGGATTGCGGGACACGATGCCCTCGTCCACCAGGTAGCGGCGAACGGCGGCCGGATCATCCGAATACTCCGCGAGGCGTTCGGTGATACCGCGTTCATTCAGCACCGGAGGAGCGTCGGCAGGTGCCGGGGCGGACTCGAAAACATGCCCGGCGATGTAGTGGAGCAGCTCCAGCCGGTCCGCCTGCCGCCGCGGATACGCGGCGATTTTTCCGTCCGCAAGGAACCTCCGGGCCGAGGTCTCGGGCGGCTCCTTGCCGCTGGCCAGCAGCCGGGCAAACACGCCGCCCGCCGGTTGCACGTCGCAGGCACCCGAGGAGACGAGACCGGCCTTTTGCAGGGCCGCCAGTGATTTGCGTTCCTTGGGTTCCAGAGCCTGTCCGTCCAGCGGAGTTCCGCGCTCGGCCGCCGTGATGATCCGGGCATACAGCCGAAGCCTGCGCTCGTCCGCGAGCGCTGCCGCCACGGCCCGCCACTGTTCCGGCGCCGCCGGCTGCTCCTGGTCCATTTGTCTTCCTTTTCCCCCTGCACCCGGCGCTTCACAGCTCTGCTGCTGTGCCCGCCGGATGACTTGTCCCCGATAGTTCAGGCCCTTAGCGTGTGAGTACAGTACCCCACCGGCAGCGCCGGTGGCAGGCAGAGGAGAGACGGCGATGTCCCTGGAAGCAGCCTTTCCCGTGCGGGGCTTCGCCGGATGGGCCGTGGAGCAGGCTGCCGGTGCCGTCGCGGATCTGTCCCGGCGGCTCGGCGGGAGCAGCGCTCCGGTGGTCGACGCCGACCTGTCCCTGGCCTGGTTCGCCGGCTCCCTCACCCCGATGGGCTGGTCAATTCCGCCGCCCTGGGATCCGCTGGCCGGAGATTATCCGTGCTCCGACGGCTGGATCCGGCTGCACACCAATGCCCCGCATCACCGGCATGCGGCACTGGCGTCCCTGGGGCTTCCGGTCGATCCGGTGCCGAACCGCGCAACGGTGGCCGCCGCCGTCGTCGGCTGGACCG
Organism: Arthrobacter sp. zg.Y820; assembly: GCF_030125555.1. NCBI lineage: Bacteria > Bacillati > Actinomycetota > Actinomycetes > Micrococcales > Micrococcaceae > Arthrobacter > Arthrobacter sp. zg.Y820. The sequence goes on along the minus strand of NZ_JASKLX010000006.1, from coordinate 133,653 downwards.
GAGAAGCGCTGGAAACGGCGGTGGTTTCCGCCGGAGGCTGCGCCGCACAAATGCGCAGTGAAGCGGAGTGGGCAGACCATCCCCAGGGACGCGCAGTGGAGCAGGAACCGCTGATCGCCTGGACCGGGCACGGAACGGCGGCACCGCTCAGCCCGCAGGCGGCACCGGAGCGTCCGCTGGCCGGGGTGCGCGTGCTGGACTTGACCCGCATCATTGCCGGTCCGGTGGCCACGCGGTTCCTGGCAGGGCTGGGCGCTGAAGTGCTGCGCATTGATCCGCCGGGGTGGGCAGAACCGGCGGCCGAGGCGGAACTGACAGTGGGCAAGCGGTGCGCCCGGCTGGACCTGACCTCGGCGGCCGGTGCGCGGCGCATCCGCGACCTCGTGGCCGACGCCGACATCCTGGTCTCCGGCTACCGCGCCGGTGCGCTCGCGGGCCTCGGACTGGATTCCGGGCGGCTGCAGCAGCTCCGTCCCGGGCTGGTGGAGATTTCGCTGAACGCCTACGGATGGTCCGGGCCCTGGGCCCAGCGGCGCGGATTCGATTCCCTCGTGCAGATGAGCACCGGGATAGCGCACACCGGCATGGCGCACTTCGCCGCGGACAGCCCCCGGCCGCTGCCGGTGCAGGCACTGGATCATGCCACCGGCTACCTCACCGCCGCCGCCGCCCTGCAGGCCTGGCTGCGCAGGCTGGACGGCGAGGTGGGCTCGGCCCGGCTGTCGCTGGCGCGCACGGCGGCCGAGCTCCGGCATCTCGCCGACAGGCAGGTGTCCGACGGAACGCCCGGGGAGATGCCCGACGGCGGGGCGCCCGCCGGCTCCGGGGCGGCGGCCCGGACCGCTGAGTCCGGGCCTTTGCAGCAGCTGGAGGAGGAAACGTTCTGGGGTCCGGCGCTGCGTTTGGTGCCGCCGGTGCGCTTTGCCGGAGCGGGCCCGCAGCCGCACCTGTCCTGGGACATGCCCGCCGGACCGCTGGGGTCGGCGGACCCGCACTGGCAGCGGGCAGGCCGCAACGGACTGTGAGCGGTCAGCTGCGGGAGAAGGCGTCCAATTTGGCCTGGACTTCGGCGTCGTGCCGCACCTTGAGCTCATATTCGATGAAGGCATCGATCATCGCCCGGTAGGTTGCCTCCACCACGGTGGGGTCTCCGTCCTGGGCCTGGGCGGTGGCGCGGACATGTTCCAGGACTTCCTCCACCCGTTCCGGCGCTTTGACCTGGGCGTCGCTGTCCTTCAAGGGGCCGGCCAGGCGCACGAGACGCTCACGCCGCCAGATCAGCGCCACAATTTCCTCGTCAATCTCGTCTATGGCGGTGCGGATGTCGTCGAGCTGACAGGTTATGGATCGTTGGTGATCAGGGGTTTCCATGCCAATAGACTAGCGGCCCCGCCGGTGCCTCCGTCTTCCGGGACGGTGAAACCTGCTCCGGAATGCCCGGGAATTCCGGCCGGTGCTGTCCCGCCTGCGTTTTGACGGCCACCAGATCCTGCGGCCAAGGTCATAGGAAGGGCCGGCAGCAGCAGCGAGCGCACCACCAGGGTGTCCAGCAGCGCCCGGGCCGTGCGTTGCACGGATCACCGAAGTAAAACAGGAACTTATTACCCCGTCAGTGGCAGGATCAGAGGGTGAAGCCTTCTCTTTCCGTGATAACCGTTGGCGTACGGGATCTCGAAGTAACCTACGCGTTCTATTCCTCCCGGCTGGGCTGGAAAGCAGCCCAGTATGTGCCCGAAGAAGTGATCTTCTATCAGGTGGGCCCGGGACTGTTGTTGGCCTTCTTCCGCCGCGACCATTTGGCGGCCGAAGCGGGTCCCATGGGCGAGGCGGGCAACGCCCCGATCACGCTGGGACACAACGTGGAATCCGTGGCAGAGGTGGAGGCCGTGCTGGCCGAGGCCGCAGCGGCCGGCGGGTCCATCCTGGCGCCGGGCACCCAGATGAGCTGGGGCGGCTACTCGGGCTACTTCACCGATCCCGACGGCTACCGCTGGGAGGTCTGCCACAACCCCGGGCTGAGCATCGACGAGAACGGCAACGTCACCATCGAAGTGATCTGACCGGGCGTGGCAGGTCCGGCCTGGAACAGTCGGGTGGACGCCCGGCTTAGAACAGGGCCGGCTCGGGAGCCGGCTCCGGTTCCGGAGGAGCCAGCAGGTGCGGCCCGTCGTTTCGGACGCTGCCCACGGCCGGCCCCACTTCGGCCACCGTCCATTGCGCAGCAGCTGCGTGTGCCTCAGCAGTGACACGGTGCACCAGGGCCGCCGGGTCGGACGCCGCGGGATCCAGCCAGGCTGCCATGGCCCGGCGGTTCAGCGGCACGGGCATCCGGTCATGCAACTCCCCCAGCTCGACCAGGACCGCCGGCTGCCCGGAGCCTCGGGCTTCAGCCGGGTCCGGGGCGGCGGCGGTGAGGATCGACGTCGACAGCAGCCAGCTCCCCGGCGCCCCCGGAGCTTTCGCCGGGTCCCGCCACCACTCGTACAGGCCGGCTAAAAAGGTCAGCGCGCCGTCGGCCCGGGAGACATACGAGGGCCGTTTGGTCCGGCCGGGGCCGGCTTTCCATTCGTAATAGCCCTGGACCGGAACGGCGCAACGGCGTGCCACGACGGCGTCACGGAAGGTCGGCTTCTCCAGCACCGTTTCGGTGCGGGCATTAAACGCACGCGTTCCGACGGAGGCGTCCCGCGCCCAGCCCGGCACCAGTCCCCAGCGCGCCACATGAATCTGGCGCACCGGGCGCCTGCCTTCCGATCCATCTTCCGCCGGAGCGCCGACATACCGTTCCAGCACCACCGGTACGTCCGACGTCGGCGCGACGTTCCAGGATTGGCGCAGCTGAAGGTTCGCGTCGGCTTCCGCCTCGGCTTCCTCCACCAGCTCCGCCGTCGTCTTCGCCATCACATAACGTCCGCACATGCTTCCAGTCTGCCTTGTTGCTTGACGTGCTGCTCGGCTTGTGGCTTGGCTCATGGCTGCTGTCCGCTGCCCCGCTGCCCGCTGCGCACGTCAGGGACGCAGCAGGGTCTTGATGGTGCGCCGTTCGTCCATGGCTGCATAGCCTTCGGCGGCCTGCTCCAGCGGCAGTTCCAGGGTGAAGGCCTTGGCTCCTTGACCGGGCCGGCGGAAGCTCCCGTCCACGATAAGAGCCGGCGCCGAAGCCCGCAGTGCCCTGCTGGACTTTCCCGGCCGCAGCGTGCGAGTCCTGTGCGGTTTGGGTTGGCTGGGTCGGTTGGCTTGGCCCCAACGAGAGTGCAGATCTGGTGGGTTTGGCCTCACGAGAGTGCAGGTCTGGTGACCTGGGCGCGCTGAAACCCGCCATACCTGCGCACTCGACGGGCCAGACCGCGCTGACACCCGCCCTATCTGCGCACTCGGCAAGTGCTTCCCTGCCGTGCCGGGATTCTGCTGCCCGTCCGGGATTCTGCTGCCGTTTTGGGATTCCGCTGCCGGTCCGCTGCGGCAGCAGAATCCCAAAACGGTCGGAGGCGCCCCAAAGCGGACGATTTCGACCTGCCTTACCCAGAGCAGACGACCAGCTTTCACCGACCGCACCGGCCCGCACCGGATACCCGGCGTGCCCGAAGCACGGCAATTGCACCGGCGCCGCCGCGGGAATTGAACCGGTGCCGCTACGGTTGTACCGGACAGTCCCTGTTATTCAGCCCGCAATTTGTCAGCACGAAGAGGAGCCTTTCATGGCAGCAACAGCAGAAGCCTTCACCCCCGACGCCGGTTCCATCACCATGTTCTCCACCACGTGGTGCGGCTACTGCCGACGGCTGAAGTCCCAGCTGGACGCCGCCGGAATCGGCTACACCGAGGTCAACATCGAAGACGTGGACGGCACGGCAGAGCTCGTCGCCCAGATCAACGGCGGCAACCAGACCGTTCCCACCGTCATCTTCCCGGACGGTTCCTCGGCCACCAATCCCTCCGCCGCAGAGGTCAAGTCCCGCCTGGGCGTCTAACCCAGACACCCGGTCCTTCCCCCGCACATCAGTCAACTTCACGCCCGGCCGTCCTGCTTCATAGGATGGAACGCGGAACGCCGGACATCGGCATCCGCCCGGACATTCGAGAGGCAGCACACCCATATGGTTCACAAGGTTCAGGCAGTAGTCGTCAAGGAAAAGAACGCCCCGGTCTCGCTCGAGACCATCCTGGTGCCGGATCCCGGCCCCGGCGAGGCGCTCGTGGACATCCTCACCTGCGGTGTCTGCCACACCGACCTGCACTACAAGCAGGGCGCCATCAATGACGACTATCCGTTCCTGCTCGGTCATGAGGCCACCGGCGTCGTGTCCGCCGTCGGCCCCGACGTCACCGACGTGGCCCCGGGCGACCGCGTGGTCCTGAACTGGCGCGCCGTCTGCGGCGAGTGCCGCGCCTGCCGCAAGGGTGAGCCGCAGTACTGCTTCAACACGCACAATGCCACCCAGAAGATGACCCTGGAGGACGGCACGGAACTGACTGCCGCCCTCGGCATCGGCGCCTTCGCCGAGAAGACCCTGGTTGCCGCCGGCCAGTGCACCAAGGTGGACGACGACGTCGACGCCGCCGCCGTGGGCCTGCTCGGCTGCGGCATCATGGCCGGCATCGGTGCCGCCATCAACACCGGCGAGGTGCAGCGCGGAGAGTCAGTGGCCGTCATCGGCTGCGGCGGCGTGGGCATCGCAGCCGTCGCCGGAGCGCAGCTGGCCGGAGCCACCACCATCATCGCGGTGGACATCGACGCCAAGAAGCTGGAACTGGCTAAGGCCCAGGGCGCCACGCACGCGATCAACTCCAAGGACGAGGACCCGGTCGAGGCCATCCGCGCCCTCACCGGAGGCAACGGCGCCGACGTCGTAATTGACGCCGTCGGCCGTCCCGAAACCTACAAGCAGGCCTTCTACGCCCGCGACCTCGCCGGCCGCGTGGTCCTGGTGGGCGTGCCGAATCCGGAGATGAAGATCGAACTTCCGCTCGCTGATGTCTTTGGCCGCGGCGGATCGCTGAAGTCCTCCTGGTACGGCGACTGCCTGCCCTCGCGCGACTTCCCGATGCTCGTGGAGCAGTACAAGCTCGGACGCCTGGACCTGGACGCGTTTGTGTCCGAGCGCATCGGCCTGGGCGACATCGAAGAAGCCTTCACGAAGATGCACGACGGCAAGGTCCTGCGCTCGGTCGTGGTGCTGTAATGAGCGTGCACATCGACAACGTCATCACCTCGGGAACCTTCTCGCTCGACGGCGGCACCTGGGACGTGGACAACAACGTCTGGATCGTCGGCGACGACGCGCAGGTCATCATCATCGACCCGGCCCACGACGTGGACGCCATTGCGGCTGCCGTCGGCGACCGGGAGGTCATGGGCATCCTGCTCACGCACGGCCATGACGACCACATCCGCGCCGTGGACGATGCCCGTGAACTGTTCAGCGCCCCGGTGTTCCTGCACAGCGCGGACCGGATGCTCTGGGATGCGGTGTTCCCGGACGAGGAACCCGACGCCGAGATTGAAGACGGCGACATCTTCGAGGTGGCCGGCATCACCCTGCAGGCGCTGCACACTCCGGGGCACTCCCCCGGTTCCGTGTGCTTCCTCCTGGCCGCCGGTGCGCCCGGTGACGGCGCCCCGGTGGTGTTCAGCGGAGACACCCTGTTTGCCGGCGGTCCCGGTGCCACGGGGCGGTCCTACAGCGACTTCCCGACCATCATCAAGTCCATCCGGGAACGGCTCCTGACCCTGCCGTCGGAAACCCGCGTCCTGACCGGGCACGGGGACTCCACGACCATCGGCGCGGAGGCCCCGCAGCTGGAAGAGTGGATCGCCCGCGGGCACTAACCGCCTGCAGCACCCCGGGTGCCGGTGTTCCCGCTCAGGGAATGCCGGCACCCGGGGTGCCTTTTTGTAAGGTGTCCGGTTCTGATCAGTCGTCTTCGATCACGGAGAGGATGTTGCCGGCCGGGTCCCGGAACCAGGCAATTGTGGGTCCGGCCTGCCGGAAAATTCCGTCGGCGTCCACGCCGTCAAAATGGACAAAATCCACGCCCCGGCCGGACAGCTCCCGCACCGCCTCGTCGACATCCGCAACCGGAAAATTCAGGACGGTGTAGGTCGCCGGGGAATGGTTGTCCTTGGGATAAACGAGGATGTTCCGGCTTCCCTCCGGATGCAGGAACAGCATGCCGTCCTCCTCGGACACCGGGATGCCCAGCACCTGCCCGTAAAAGTTCCGGGCGGCGGGAATGTCGTTGACTGAAAATCCGCTGAAGGCACTGCTGTGTTCAAGCATGGTTTCGCCTTTCCGAGGTTCATTTTCCGGCTCCGCCTCTCCGGGGCGTGCCTGCCGATAGCCACGATGGTAGGCCTGCCGGCCCGGGTCTGACAGTGCTCCCGGACCCCCGCGCAACGCCGGCTCGCCCGGCACCTCGTCTCAGAATCTCTGCGGCGGTTAGGCTGTGGATATGACTGCATGGAGCCGTTACCTGTTCGGGGTCTCGATCATCTTCGGGGTGGGCACGATGATGCTCGCGGAGAAGCTGCCGGAATGGTGGGGGCCGGTGTCGGTCCTCGTCATGGTCCTGGCTGCTTCTGCGTTCCTAACCTGCTCCATTCTGGAGTACCGACGCGGTCGCTCGGAAGCCGGCACTTTGGAGCAGCGGCTCTCCCCGTAGATCCCCTCTTAGGGTCGAGACATGTACCCGTGTCGATGCGATCAGTGTTTGGTGAGGGGTCCCATCAATACACCATTAGTCTTCTGCGCTGTGGACCGTTCGTTGACGATCATATTGCCCGGATTAACTCCCTAGTCCGGTCGCATAGGCTGACTGAATGCAAACTGAAGCGGAGCCGGGGCACCTCGGAATGTCCAGAGTATGCCCACTATGAGAGAGATCGACCAGGAAGTTGATTACGTCCGGTTCGAGCATGTTGCGACGGACGAAATTTGGGCTGAGATCGCGAGTCTCTTTGTCTTGAGCTTCGCGGCCCCTCCCTACAATGAATCTCCAGATGACCTGCAAAGCATTGAGCAATGGGGCCCCGACAAACTTGCTGGTCCTGGTGGGCGACTTGTCGCGGCGAGACACGATGGACACGTGATCGGCTTTGCGTTATCGCAGAGACTTGACCAGGACAGCTCCTGGCTGCGACGGCTATACGCAATGCTGCCAACGCCAGACGCGGTAATTTCTCCGTCGAGAACCGTTATTGTCCAGGAACTCGCTGTCGACGATAGCTATCGAGGCCGTGGGATAGCCAAACAGTGCATCCGTGAACTCCTCTCGAACCGAACCGAACAGGATGCCGTCCTGGGTGTTTTCGGCCAAGCATCCCAGGTCCGGGAAATTTACAGACACTGGGGTTTTTCGGAGCTCGGTACCTCTCCCATTTACGGCGGAACCGTGACCCTGCATGCCCTGCATCACAAACTTCCCTGGACGGCCTAGTCATTCAGCCGCAACCCGTCCCCGCAAAAGGCCGCTTGGCTTGTCGAGGACGCTCCTCCGGACAGCGGCCACACCCCCTGGTGTAGCGTGGGCAGCTCAGTGGCCAGCAGCTTCGCCGCACGTCAGCTGAGAACGACGGCGATGGAGGGCAGGAGCAGCTCGGCCAAACGTCGGGGGAAGGTCCGGTTGGACTGTACGGAGTTTCTCCCCAAGCGAGGGGGAACCATGGCACGGATGACACGAGGCAAAACAACATCGGCCGCCACACTGGTGCTGGCAGGCGCGCTGTTGATGACAGGCTGCTCATCAGCTGAATCAGCGGCAGATGAACCGACGGTAACGGCAGCGTCGAAGACGCCGCGCCCCACCCACATCCCCACCCCGACACCCACGGCGAAAGTCCAGCCATCCGATGGTGCCACCTACAGTGAAGTTGTCCTCGGCTCCCTGGAAAACCAGACCGGCAGCGGCAGTTTGGAAAACATTGCCACTGCCGCCCCACGCCTGAAAATCGTTACCTCCTGCGTCGGAACCGGCGACCTCCGCGTCGAAGTCCCGGGCGCCGCGGCTTTTTCCTTCCCCTGCGAGACCGCCGGTATCGATGGCAGCGTAGCCAACGCCTTCCCGGTTACTCAGGTCGCTCAACCTTTCCGGGTGCTCGTCACCGCGAACAATGACCAGACCTGGGGCATGACGGTTCTTGAGGAGCCCGCAATCGGAAACACAGGGCCTTGATTCCGGCCCGGGGCCGCCAGACACTGGAGTCATGGCACTGCAGATCAGTTCCGCATTCTGGAAGTTCATCCCGCAGCTGCGTTTCGAACCCACGCCGCGGCGCATCCGGGCCCAGCTCGGCGACAACACGGTAGTCGATTCCGGCAACGCGTTCCTGGTGTACGAGCCTCGGCGGGTCACCCCGATCTATGCCGTACCCGCGCAGGACATCGCCGCGGACCTGACTGCTGCCCTTCCCGGGGCCGATGATCCGCTGGCCGGCGTACCGCCGGGAGCCCCGATGGATCCGCGCTATCCTTTCGCCGCGCATACGACGCCGGGGCAGCCCCTGGACCTGCGGGCGGGAGCGCACGAGCTGCCCGGCGCCGCGTTCCGGGCCGCCGATCCGGATCTGGCCGGCCACGTCCTGCTGGACTTCTATGCCTTTGACCGGTGGCTGGAAGAGGACCAGGTGATTGAGGGACATCCCCGCGATCCGTTCCACCGGGTGGACGCCCGGGCCTCGTCGCGGGCAGTGCGCGTGCATCTGGGCGGGCAGCTGCTGGCGGAAACCCGGGAACCGCTGTTCGTTTACGAGACCATGCTTCCGGTGCGCACCTATTATCCGCGGGACGACGTGGACTGGGACGCCCTGAGCGCGTCACTGAAACACACCGTCTGCCCGTACAAGGGCACCGCTTCCTATTGGTCGGTCACGGGCCAGCCACAGGGCGCGGACCTGGCCTGGTCCTATGAGAAGGTGCTGCCCGACTCCACGCAACTGAAGGACCGGGTGTCGTTTTTCGACGAACGAACTGACGTTTACGTGGACGACACCAAACAGGAAATCGATTCCTTCTTCCGGTTCTGAGACGGCTGCTTCATTCCAGCCCCTCAAACACATCACCCAGTACCGCTGCCCCGGGCTGCCGCTGTGGCCAGGCGATGACCAGCGGCTCCACGGAGACGGAACGGGACCAGGCGGCATCCTCTTCCGAGTCCGGGGGTACCCCGGGGGAAACCACGTGCCGCTGGGTCCGGTGCTCCATCAGCCCCGCCACGATCCGGTGCGCCACGCTGCCCACGTCCACTTCCATGCCAATCAGCTCGTCCGGAACCGGATGAATGTCATAGACCCTGTCCTCGTCCCAGGGTTCCAGCCCGCGCCGGACCCGGGCGCGGTTCCAGCGCTCCCAGGTGGAGCGGCGGACGCCGCCGTGCAGCAGGCGCTGCAGCCCCGGCCCGCCGTCGCCGCACAGACGAAAAAACGCGGCATCGGTGGCCGCGCCGACTGCGATGTGGTCCGGATGCCCGGTGAGCCCGTCGGGTCCGAAGGTGGCGACGACGTCGGGCCGCTCCTGCGCCAGGATGCCGCCGATCCGCTCCACCAGTTCCCCGAAGGGAACCCGGCCGACCGCGCCGTCGTCGTAGTCCAGCCATTCGTGGCGGTCCGGCGGCCTGCCGTGGGCCGTCCACGCGGCGTCCATCTCACGCCGGCGGATCAGCCCGAGCGGTTCGTTCACCGGCGGATAGGCGGGATCGATCTGCCCGGCGCCGCCGTCGGTCGCGTGGACCAGGATGAAGCGGAACTCCGGATCGTGTTCGTGCAGCGCCACGGTTCCGGCCAGTCCGTACGCGTCGTCATCGGGGTGGGCGACGACGAGGGCCAGGATGTGCGATCCATCCATTCCGGCACCTCCCGGGGAGAGCTGAGGAGTTTTCCGCCACCGGTCCCAGCCTAGGACCTCCGGCGCTACGGTTGGGATGCGATGGAGCTTTTCAATGCCGAGGGATACGAATTTGCGCGGCAGGTGCTGCAGCGCGGCATCGCCGCCGTCTACCTGCTCGCCTTCATCTCGGCCGCCAACCAGTTCCCGGCGCTGCTGGGTGAGCACGGCCTGCTGCCCGCCCCGCGGTACCTGGCCCGGATCAAGGGCACCGCCGGACGGGGCATTCCCACCCTCTTCCGCCGGCATTACTCGGACCGGTTCCTGCTTGCCGTTGCCTGGTCCGGCGCCGCCGTCGCCGCCCTGCTGGTCGCCGGCCTTCCCCAGTCCGGTCCGCCCTGGCAGCCGATGGCGGCCTTTCTGCTGATCTGGTTCCTGTATCTGTCGATTGTGAACGTCGGCCAGACGTTTTACGCCTTCGGCTGGGAGTCGCTGCTGCTTGAGGCCGGCTTCCTGGCGGCATTCCTGGGCTCCACCGAGATGGCTCCCCCGGTGGCCGTGCTCTTCCTCTTCCGCTGGCTGGTGTTCCGGCTGGAATTCGGTGCGGGGCTGATCAAGATGCGAGGCGACCGCGTCTGGCGGGATCTTACGGCGCTGTACTACCACCACGAGACCCAGCCGATGCCCAACCCGGCCAGCTGGTACTTCCACCACCTGCCGAAACCGCTGCACAGGGCCGAAGTGCTCGGAAACCATTTTGCCCAGCTGGTGGTGCCGTTCTTCCTGTTCTTCCCGCAGCCGGTCGCCGGGATTGCCGCTGCGGTGGTGATTTTCACGCAGTGCTGGCTGGTGCTCTCCGGAAATTTCGCCTGGCTGAACGTCCTGACCATTTTGATCACGTTCAGCGCGGTCGCCGATTCAACTGTGCAGGCGGTGCTGCCCTGGGCCGGCTTTGCAGCGCCGGATCCCGCGGCGACGCCGGTGTGGTTCGCCGTCGTCGTGCTGGCGGTGACGGCACTGATGCTCTACTGGGCCTGGGAGCCGCTGCGGAACCTGTTCAGCAGCAACCAGCTGATGAACGCGAGTTTCAACCGCTGGCATCTGTCCAATGCCTACGGTGCGTTCGGCAGCATCACCCGGTCGCGGAACGAGGTGGTGCTCGAAGGGACGCTGGATGAGCCTGGCCCGGACGCCCGCTGGCTGGAATACGGGTTCAAGGGCAAGCCCGGAAATCCGTCCCGGCGGCCGCGCCAATTCGCGCCGTACCATCTGCGGCTGGACTGGCTGATGTGGTTCCTGGCTTTGGGTGCCGCGGGCGGTTCCTGGTTTCCGGTGCTGCTGCAGAAACTGCTCGAGGGCGACCGCAGGGTCCTGGCCCTGCTGCGCACCGATCCCTTCGCCGGAACCCCGCCGCGGTGGATTCGGGCCCGGGTGTACCGGTACCGGTTTTCCACTCCCGCGGAACGCCGGGCCGACGGCGTGTGGTGGGTGCGGGAGCCCGCCGGCTTCCTCACGGACCCGGTCGGCCTGATCGGGCCGTCATCTGATGCGCCGTGATCTGATGCGCCGTGACGGCTTCCGCGCCGGGAGTTTGAAATGGCAGACTGGCCACCAGATCGTGCCGGCGGGACCGGATCACTTCCCGAAACGAGGAGCAACTGACCATGACCCCTGTCGGGAGCCTGCGGTCCCCCTACCCGTCCACCGATTTCGATTCCGTGCAGTCCGTAGACCGCCTCCCCGTGGTGTTCATCCACGGGCTGTGGCTGCATGCCAGCAGCTGGGATCCGTGGCTGGAGCTCTTCCGGGAGCGCGGCTACGAGCCGGTGGCCCCCGGCTGGCCGGGCGAGCCCGAGGCCCTGCCGGCCGCCAACGCGTTTCCGGACCCGATGGCCGGAACCGGAATGCGGGAGGCCCTCACCCACTTTGAGGATGTCATCAGCGGGCTGCCGCGGCCTCCGGTGCTGGTGGGGCACGCCTTCGGCGGGCTGCTGGCGCAGCAGCTGCTCGCCCGGGGATCGGCCGCCGGTGCCGCAGCCATCGCGCCGGCCCAGTTCCGAGGGGTCCGGCGGCTGTCGCCGGGCCAGCTGAGAACCGCGTTGCCGGTGCTGTGGAACCCGCTGAACCGGTACCGCATTCTCCGCCAGTCCCCGCAGCACTTCCGCAAAACCTTCGCCAACGCGGTCACCGAACGTGAGTCCAATGACCTGCATGCCACCTGCGTGATGCCGGCGCCGGGCCGGCCACTGTTCCAGGCAGCGGCGGCCAACCTCAATCCGCGCACCCCGGTGAGGGTCGACACGGCAGCGGCCCGGGGTCCGCTGCTCCTCGCCGGCGCCGGCGCCGACCGGGTGGTGCCGGCATCGGTGGTCCGGGCGGCCGCGCGGCGCTACCGCTCGGCGGCGTCGCCCACGGAGTACGTGGAGATTGAGGGCAGCGGGCATTCCCTGGTGGTTGACCACGGCTGGCGGATTGTGGCCGAAACGGTGCTGGGCTTCCTGGCCCGGCACGGCCTGACCCCGGAGGCGGCGGACCGTTAGCGCCGGGCCGGCCACGCGGACGCCCGCTTAGCTGTTGACGTCCTGCTTGGGAATCACCAGGTGCGTGGCGTGGTCATAGAGGAAGGTCAGCGGTCCGCCGTCGTGCACCACGTCGAGGTTAGCCCCGTCCCGGTGCCCGTCCCTGCCGTAGTTCTCGTCCCAGGAACCGTTCAGTGCCACCTTGAACTCATAGTGGCCGGCGGGAAGTTCTGCCGTGAGCTTCCACAGTTCATCGCTGCGGTCGAAGATAAGCTGCAGCTCGCTTCCAGCCGGGTCCCAGTCCGCTCCGCCCAGGGCTTTGCCCAGGGTTCCGGCGACGACGACGGCGTCCGGCTGCGGGAAGGTGGGCCCGGGCTGCTCTCCGTCCTCGTGGGCACGGGCGCCGTGCTGCTCCTGCGGAATCTCAGGCACCACCACAGCCGCCTCCAGCGCCTCTTCGACGACGGCCTCGGCAGCCGCTGCGGAAGTGTTGGCAACCGGCGGAGCCGTGCCGTCCATGGCGCCGAGCAGGTCGGCGGTTTCCGGGAAATCCTCCAGCGCCTGGCGTCCGGCGGGCGTAATGCTCCAGCCGGCCCTGCCTTCCTTCGTGATCCACCCGGCCTTGACCAGCTTGGTGGTGGCGTTGGACAGCGCGCGTTCTCCGCGGGCGGCCCCGCTGGCAAGGGTCTCGGACTCCCGGCCCTCCAGCGGCACCCGGGTCATGGCCGCGGCGAGGACTTCGCCGCGGCTGATGCGCCGCTGGGCGGCGGGATCCTCCGCGGCAAGGACCTCCAGAACGGCCTTCAGCCGCAGGGCGGTGTTTTCAATGGTGTTTTCAATGGTGGTCTTGGCCAATGGTCTTCCTTCGTCCGGCGGTGTGCAGAGCCATCACCAAGCTTACTGATCGACAGCTGAGCTCACCGATCGACGCGCAGGCTGAGGCAGCCGGACTGTATTTTGCCCAGTGGCGCCGCTGCGGTCCAGGGAAGCTGCCAGAGCGTCGAAATCCGCGGAGGCAAGCGGCGCGTAGGCGCCATAGGCCTCAATCAGTGCCGCTTCGACTGTGTCCAGGGAAACACTGCCGGCTCCGGAAATGCTGTTTTTTCGGGAAACACTGCCGGCGTCTTCCGCGGCGCCGGCCGTTTCCGGGTTCCAGTCCAGCCCCAGGGCGGAGTAACAGCTGGTCAGGACCCGGCGCAGCGGTTCGGCGTCCTGCACCACCAGCACCGACGAAAAGAGCCAGGCGCCGGAAACCACCCGCTGGGCGGTGCCCACGAGTTTGAGCTTCCGGCCGGAGTCAGCGGTGCCGTGGACAGTGAACTCCCCCGGACAGTACTCGCCGGGAATTTCCCCCACCGCGGCGTTGACGCCAACCCGGCGCAGGGCCGAGGCAAACAGCTCGCCGAAGGCCGCGAACCGCGCCCGCGAACCCGCCACGGCATCGGTTCCGGGTTCCACATGGTCCACGACCAGGCACCCCTGATGGTAGGCCGCAGCCCGTCCGCCGGCCTTGCGGACCAGCGGCGCAAAGCCCTGCTGCCGGCAGGCCTCCGCGGCGGCGTCGAACCCGGGAAGCCGGGCATCGCGCTGGCCCAGGGCCACCGTGGGCTGCGGGCGGTACAGCCGCAGCGTGGGTCCCAGCGTTCCCGTGCGGGCGGCAGCCAGCATGGCCAGCGCAAAGTCCAGGTCTTCTGCGGCACCCAGGGTGCGGGTTTGGCGCACGACGGCGAGGGGAACCTGGCCGTCGCTGCCGGCGGATGGTCCGCCGGCTGATGCGCGGGGGGCTTCCTGCGGCATCGCGTGCCCTAGGCCTGCGGGCCGAGCCGGCGGACCGTCAGGATCTGCTCGCTGCGGCCGAAGGGGCCTTCGACGTCGTGCAGCACTGAGGAGGTCAGGCCGATTCCGTCGGTGCCGAACGTGACCCGGGTGTCCAGTCCAAGCCATTCGCCCCGGGGCTCGCGGTGGAGGTGGATCTGCAGGTCGACGTTGGGGAACATGTAGCTGTCACCGCCGGGAGGTACCCGTGCCGCAACGCCGTTGGCGACGTCCACGAGACCCACCAGCCGGACGAGGTCGTTGGCCGGAGCGCCTTCCACCATGTCGTACGGGGTCCGCACCCAGACCTGCCCGCGGCCCGGGCGAAGCCCCTCGACCGCGCGGAAGTCCAGCGAGCCGATGAAATCCCCCGGCCACTGCGTCATTCCCCGGGGCTCCGCCAAGCCGTCCGGGCCGGGCATCCGGGTGTCCTCCAGGGCCGCCACTTCCGCCGTGGCCCCCCGGGCCAGCCGCCAGGCCGTGGCCCGCACCGCGGTCCGCCCGCCGGCGATCAGCTCGGCCTCGAGGAGTTCGATGGTGCGGCCCGGGCGCAGGATCTTGGTTCGCACATCGAAAACTCCGCGGGGGATGACACCGAAAATGTCATAGCTGATTCTGGCCAGGCGCATGTCCTGGCGGGGGCTGCAGTTCTGCAGCGCATGGGCGAGGACACCCGAGACCGGAGCCATGTGCTGCTCATGCTCGTTCCACGCACCCTGGGTGTGGATGCTGGATTCAAAACTCTCCTCGCCCAGGGCGCGGTAATACGACTCGGCCACAGAGGTGCCCTCCTTGGAGTTTCCAGGTTTTGGATCTCAGGCTACAGCAGGCCTCTCCGGAACCGTCCGCGGGGCTGCCGGCTGGTTGCCGCCGGACTGCCGAATCGGTCCTAGGCGCGGGGCGGGACAAGATTGGCGAACGGCAATCTGCCGTGCACCCGGCCGAATTCCGCGTGGAACTCGGCGTGGGCAGCATTGACCGTTTCCGCCGGCAACTCCCGCCAGGCCACGAGGAGGTCCTCGGCGTCCGCCAGCTGCCAGATCAACCGGCCGTCCCAGTGTCCCGGCGGCTTTCCGTTGCCAAAGTCCACAAATTCGGAGATCTGGCGGCGGAGCCCGCGGTTGCCCTTGCTGCCGGGGCTGGCCTTGCCGATGAACAGGACGTCCGCGTCGGCGACCCACTCGGCTTCCAGCGCAGCCCGCGGCAGGGACGGTTTCTTCTTCTTGAACGTTCCGGCCGTGCTTTGCGCGAGGAACCGCGGCTCGAAGCCCTCGGGCCGCAACACGGCGAAGATTCCCTGGCGCTGCGGAATTCGGTTGATGTCGAGGTCCGAGATGGGCCGGAATCCGGTGAACCCGTCGTTTATGAGTGATTTCTTGTTCAACGGCATGGATTCCTTGGATCTTGGCGGCGGGATGGTTGCTGGGCTGTCTCCCGTGGGTGCATTTCGCACCTTCGATGCTACCCGGCCGAGCGTTGCGGCCTTCCATCTGCTGCCGGCTCTGCTGCCCGGCTGGAAGCCCGTCCCCGGGGATTGCCCATCTAGCCGCAGGCTCCGAAACCGCGCAGAATGGGTCCTGCGATCTGCGCTTTCGTGCGCCTCCGGCCGGTGAACCGGCGTGGAGGGCTGGCCGCCGTCTCCTACTCCGAGCGAGGACTTCCATGCAGTACACCCACTTGGGCCGTTCCGGCCTCAGCGTCTCCCGCCTGTGCCTGGGCACCATGAATTTCGGACCCAAAACCGACGAGGCCGACGCGCACGCGATCATGGACTCCGCGCGCGCGTCGGGCATCAATTTTTTTGACACCGCCAATGTGTACGGCTGGGGGGAGAACAAGGGCTGGACCGAGGAGATTGTCGGCCGGTGGTTCGCCAGGGGCGGCGGACGGCGGGAGGACACCGTGCTGGCCACCAAGCTGTACGGCTCGATGAGCGAGCGCCCCAACGACACCTTCCTGTCCGCCCTGAACATCCGCCGGGCGCTGGATGCGAGCCTTCAGCGGCTGCAAACTGACTACATCGATCTCTACCAGTTCCACCACATCGACCGGAACACACCGTGGGACGAGATCTGGCAGGCCATGGAAGTGGCGGTGCAGCAGGGCAAAATCATCTACAACGGCAGCTCGAACTTTGCCGGCTGGCACATTGCCCGCGCCCAGGAGGCGGCGCAGCGCCGCAACTTCAACGGCCTGGTCAGTGAGCAGTCCATTTATAACCTGATCAGCCGCACCGTCGAGCTGGAGGTTATTCCCGCCGCGCAACAGTACGGGCTGGGACTGCTGCCCTGGTCGCCGCTGGAGGGCGGTCTGCTGGGAGGTGTGCTGAAGAAGGCGGAGCAGGGCGGACGGCGCACCGAGGGCCGCGCCAAGCAGGCCCTGGAGACTCACCGGGACGCATTGCAGCAGTATGAGGACTTCGCCGATGAGCTGGGCCTGGCCCCGGGCATCCTCGCCCTGGCCTGGCTGCTGCACCAGCCGGCGGTCACCGCACCAATCGTGGGTCCGCGGATCCAGGCGCAGCTCGACGACGCCCTGACGGCGCTGGACACAGAGCTGGAATCCGGGATCCTCACCCGGCTCGACACCATTTTTCCGGGCCACCGCACCGCGCCGGAGGACTATGCCTGGTAGCCCGCCGGGAGCCCCGTGAGGCCCGGTTCAGTCTTCGGCCGGAAGGACCAGCTGGGGGCCGTTGTTGCGGACAGAGTTCACCTCGGAGGACACCACGCGAGGGGTCAGCACCGGCTCAGGCATGGCGTCCAGCAGCTGTTGGACTTCGGCCGTCTCCGTCAGGCGCGGGTCCAGCCAGTCGGTGTACAAGTCCGGCGGAACGATCAGCGGCGTACGGTCATGGATGTGTCCCAGTGCATCGCTGGCCTCGGTGGTGATGATGGTGAAGCTGACCAGCCATTTGTGTTCATGGTCCTCGGGCAGCGACGGATCGGGCCAGAACTCGTACAGTCCGGCAAACGCCAGCGGATCCTGCGCCGGCGAATACAGGTACGTGGGAATTTTGGCGGAGCCGGATTTTTCCCATTCGTAGTAGCCGTCCGCCGGAACCAGTGCCCGGCGCTTCACCGCAGCCTTCCGGAATGCCGGCTTCTCCAGCACGGTCTCCCGGCGGGCGTTGATCATTCGTGCACCGATTTTGGCATCCTTGGCCCATACCGGCACCAAACCCCACTTTGCCGTGGCCAGCCGGCGGACCGTGTCCCCGCCGCCGTCTTCATGCCCGCCGCCGCGGCCTGCGTCGTCGTCGGCGGGGCGGTGACGGGCGCGCTCGGTGACAATGCGCACGTTGTCGGTGGGGGCCACGTTCCAGGACGGCGCGAGGTCCTCCCCCACCGCCTGGTCAGCATTGAAGGCTGCCACCAGGTCCGATGTTGCCTTGGCCATTACGTAACGTCCACACATCCTCCCATTGTGCCTGCCGGAACGGATTACGCCAGGACATCCGTTGATTCGAATATATGTTCTACTTTTAAGCATGGACCAGGACGCGGCGACACGGCTCGCTGCCCGCTATGCCCGGCGTTCGGAGCCGCTTGAACTTACCCCGGAAGAGCTGGACTTTGAGCACCACCCCGCCACCACTTCGGTGCCGGGGATTCCCGTCTGGGCCTGGATCCGGTTTCCCAGCGCCGCTGAGCGGGTAAAGGGCGAAGCCTGCACCTGGAACGCCAAAGCCGTGCAGGTACTGTGGACCGACGCCGGGATCCGGCGGGCCACCTGGGTCTGGGCATCGGCCGTGAGCAGGCGCTCCAACGGGGCCCGGAAAACCGGACTCGGCGAGCGGACAGGCGATCCTTCCGCCCAGCCTGCTGCCGGAGCGGACGCCGGGCCCGGCCGGCAGGCTCCGTAACGCGTCACGAACTGAAGCTGCGCCGTCCCCGGGACAGAATCGGAATTGTGCTGCAGACTGGGCCTGCGGAGAAAACCTCCAAGCCGCGCCGGCGCCGCTGCTGCGGCTCTTACGTATAGTCAGGGAGCGCACGTGGATATTCTTCTCATCGGCGGAACCGGAGTTATCAGTGCGGCCGTCGCCGAGCAGGCGTGCGAGCTGGGACACCGGGTCACGCTGCTGAACCGCGGGACCTCCGCCACCCGTCCTGTGCCCGCCGGCGTGGAAGTCCTGCACGCCGACATCCGTGATGCGCGGGCCTCGTCAAAGGTCCTGCGGGGCCGCGAGTTCGACGCCGTCGCCGACTTCATCTCGTTTGTTCCCGAACAGCTGGCCGCCGGAATGAAGCTGTTCCGCGGCCGCACCGGCCAGTACGTGTTCATCAGTTCGGCCTCGGCCTATCAAAAGCCGCCTGCCCGGCTGCCGATTCTGGAATCCACTCCCCTGCGCAACCCGTTCTGGCAGTACTCCCGTGACAAAATTGCCTGCGAAGACCTCCTGGTCTCCGCCTACCGGGACGAGGGTTTTCCGGGAACCGTGGTCCGGCCGTCCCACACCTATGACCGCACCATGATTCCCGTGATGGGCGGCTGGACGGACCTGCACCGGATGCGGGCCGGGCTTCCGGTGCTGGTGCACGGGGACGGCACCTCGCTGTGGACGCTGACGCACAGCCGCGATTTCGCGAGGGCCTTCACCGGGCTGCTCGGCCGCGCCGCAGCGGTGGGTGAGAGTTACACCATTACCTCGGATGAGTTCCTGCCCTGGAACGAGGTGTACCGCGTATTGGCAGCAGCCGCGGGCGTGCCCGAACCGCAGCTGGTCCACGTCGCCTCCGAGACCATTGCCGCCCACGACCCGGGCCGCGGACCTGGCCTGCTGGGCGACAAGTCCCACTCCGTCATTTTCGACAACTCAAAGATCAAGTCGCTGGTGCCCGGCTACTCCGCCCGCATCCCTTTCGCGCAGGGTGCGGCCGAAATCCTCAGCTGGTACGACGCCCATCCCGGGGAGCAGCGGATCGACCAGAGCTTCATGGCGCTCTCGGACAGGCTAGCCGCTGCAGCCGCCGGCTAAGCCGCCCAGCGTTTCATGGCGCTCTCGGACAGGCTAGCCGCTGCAGCCGCCGGCTAAGCCGCCCAGCGTTTCATGAAGGCCGCCATCGCATCCCTGGCCACCTTTCCGCCGGGCCGGTACTCCGTTTTGCCGTTCCCCATGCCCCAGCCGGTGGAGACTCCGCTGGCGGCCAGCCAGGAGATCTGCCTATAGAACTGGTTCGACGTGGCGACGTCGGCAAAGGGTGACTTCTTCGGCGCTGTGTACTTCGGTGAACCGGCCAGCCGGTAGAGGAAGGCAGCCATTGCGTCACGGCTCACCGGGTCGTGGGGGCGGAACACCGCACCGTTCTTCTGCTTCCAGCCCGTGGATATCTTCGTGGCAGCAAGCCAGGAGATTTCCTTGTAGTACGGGTTGGAGGTGGAAACGTCGACAAAGGGCGACTTTTTCGGCGGAGTGTACGCCGGCGACCCCTTCAGCCGGTACATAAAGGCGGCCATTGCCTCCCGGCTGATGGACTGGAGCGGCCGATAGGTCCTGGTGCCGTTTCCCTCTGCCCAGCCGGTGGAAATTCCCTTGTTATACATCCAGTTCATGTCGGCAAGGAACTGCTGTCCGCCCACCAAGTCTGCGAACGGGGAAACCACTGCCGGTTTGGCGGTTTTCGGGTAGCCGGCCAGATTGGACACCACCAGGTGCCAGCCCTTGTACGGCCCGCTTGTCGGCACCACGTAGCCGATACCAGCGTGCGTTTCCCGGGAATCCAGCATGGCCGCACGGTGCGCCGGAGAATTCATCCACCAGTCCACCACCTGTCCAGCGGAAAAATTGAAGGCGATGATCTCACCGTACCAATTGGCGCCCTTGGGAATCAGCGAACTGCCGGCGTCCGCCCGGTGAATTCCGGCCCAGTCGAAGTTCGGATCGGCCGTGGCCACCCTCAGGTGATTCGCCCACCCCTGGGACACATCGGCAATTCCCTGGTTCCAGGTCAGGGCAGGCACTCCGGAAGCCCTGCGCTTGGCGTTCATCAGATCAAACACCTGGCCGGCAAACTTGTCGCTCCGCACCGAGTCGGCGGTCGCATCAGGAGCCGACGCATCAGGTGCCGTCGCCGCTCCGGGTTCCATGCCCTCCGGCAGCACAGCGGAGCCGGTGCCCAGGGCAGCATCCTCCGCGGCCGCTTTCACTGCCGCTTCGGCAGCCTCCGGTGAAAGCGCTGCGGGGTCGGGCCGAGGGGTGTCAGGCATAACCGGCGGAGTCTCGGGAATGTCCTCAACCGTGGAAACAGCCGGTATCCCCGCGCGCGGATCAGCTGCCGCAGCTGCTCCCGGAATGGAGAGGGAAGCAAGGACAAGGGCGCAGGTGGCACGGACGGCAACAGTCCGGAATGCAGTGTTTTTCTTCATGATTGCAAGTAGCTTAACCGTATTGGAGCGGATACCCGCTTAATAACCTGCACCGGGGGCCTAAAAGTCTTTCCGTGCCGCATTTTGTAACCTTTCGACGATTTACGGCTGAGGATTCTGGTCCGGCCTGACCCGCTCCGCACCGCCTGCTAAGCCGAATGACTGCGGCTGTTTCGATGTTCAAGGAGCAGCCGCGCTCCATTAATAATGAGGGTCTCCACCGAAACTGCCTGATCCTCGGCCAGTTATTCCAATTCCCGTCCCAGCTTCGGTGGAATCCGCAGTTCAATATTCATGCCTTAAATCGTAGAGGCGTCTGTAACACCGCCTGACCGATTCGGCGTTCATTACGCCACGCCCGCTGCAGGGCTTTTCGACGGCGGTAACGCGCCCGCGGGTGTGTTACCGCCGTCGAATGTTCCGGATTAGGGGAACTTGGTGTCAAAGCGGTGCAGGAATGCCGCCATCGCGTCGCGCTTAATGGGCTCGAGCGGACGGAAGGTTCCGTCCGTCCAACCGGTCGAAATTCCCTGGGCTGCGAGCCAACTGATTTCCTTGTAGTACATATTGCTGACCGGGACATCCTTGAACCGGGAGACCTTCGGCGCCGTGTATTTGGGGCTTCCCGCCAAACGGTACAGGAATGCCGCCATCGCATCACGGTTGATGGCGGATCCCGGCTGATAGGTGTTCCCGTTCCACCCGGTGGCCACTCCGCTCGCCGCCAACCAATGGATTTCCTTATAGAACTGGTTGTTCGTGGCAACATCCCTGAAGCGTGAAACCTTCGGTGCCACATAGGCGGGCTTTTCGGAGACGCGGTACAGGAAGGCAGCCATCGCATCGCGGTTCACATTGTCCAGCGGCCGGTAGGTGCCATCCGGGTACCCGGTGGTGATGCCTTTACTCTTCGCCCAGGCAATGTCCTTGGCAAATTCGCTGTTCGCTGCCACGTCCCGGTACGGCCCCGGGGCCGGAGCGGGAGCCGGGGCGGGCGCCGGTGCCGGAGCCGCGCTGTTGCGGGCGAACGCTGTCAGTCCGGCAGCGTTGCCGTTCCAGACGTTCGAGTCGCCAACAAATGGTCCCGTGCTGCTGTACTGCCACAAGCTGTAAACGTTCCAGCTCGCAGGAAGCGCACCGGCGCCGACGTGGTTGTAGCTGGCGATGTGCAGCGGGTTGTCCCGGAAGGCAGCACTGTTGCCGGTGCAGGTCACCCACCAGTCGGTGGTCGTATAGATCATCGGGGCGCGGCCGGTGCGTGCCTTGACCGTGTTGGAGAAGTCCCGGATCCAGTTGACCATCTGGCTGGCGCTCATGTTGAAGCAGGTGTTGCCCAGGGACGCGTACGGGTTGTACTCGATGTCCAAGAGCGGCGGAAGCGTCATTCCGTCGGCGGACCAGCCGCCGCCGTTGTCCACGAAGTAGTTCGCCTGCACCGCACCGGAAGAGACGTTGGGCAGGGCGAAGTGGTAAGCGCCCCGAACCATGCCCGTACCGTAGGCCCCGCTGTACTGCTGGTTGAAGTTCGGGTTCTTGTACGTGGTTCCCTCGGTGGCCTTGGCGTAGGCAAACCGTGATCCCTGTGCCCAGGCGTGGTTCCAATCGACATTTCCCTGGTGGCTGGACACGTCCATGCCCTGGATGCCCGCCGGCCGCCAGTTTCCCGCCATCGGGTCCGCTGCCGCCTCCGGAGAAGCATCGGGTTCCGCGGCAGCGGTTTCTCCGCCCTCGGGCACAGACTGGGCGTCGGGCGCAACCGTTTCACCCGTCGCGGGAAGCGTGCCGGCTTCGCCAGGCGCCGGTACTTGCGCATCGCCGGAGGCATTGAGCCGGTGCAGGCCCTGCCCCATCGACGCACCGCCCTCGCCGATGATCCGGGCCTGTTCAGCCTCGCTGATGCCGTCGGTGAGATTGTCGGTTCCCGTGGCGGGGACAGCGGCCTGTGCCGGACCTGCCAGACAGGTGATAGACAGCAAAGCTGCCAGCGCTACTGATGTGAGACCAGTGGAAAGCGTCGTGGTTTTCATATATTCCTGGATGACGTCGTGGATTCCTGCGTTTCCGCAGGATGTTAGGAGCCCCATTGGCTTTTCGCACTGCTTTATGCGGGACGAACGGCTTCGGGACCTAACGGCGAACACGGAATAGAGGGTTCCGTGCGCTTCTTACACCGTAAGCCACTACATTTCAGAGCATCAGCCCGGCCAGCCAACTCGAGTATTTTGCAGGTAAATCGTTATATACCCGTTTTAGCTGACGCCGGGTCCAAATGCAATGAAAAGCAAGCATAAATTTGCACCTGCGGCTTGCAAGGATCCGCAATGTCCCGTAGTTGCAGGAGCGCAGCAGCCGGAATCCCCCAGACTCTGTACAAGAACAGACGCCGTTGTTTGGATGGCGGACGTTGTGGCTTTGCGGGTCCTCACATTGGGAATCCGAACATTCTGGATCCGGACATTCTGGAGATCCGAACATTCTGGATCCACTGTGGATATCGGCCCGGTCAGTAATCCCGTTCCCAGAGACGAGGATGACTGCGTGCTCAGTATGCTTGCCGGATGCGCGCGGACCTTCGGCGCCAGTGGTCTGCCCGCTAATGACGCAGCCGACTATTCTGGGGAGATACCGGGTCATTCTTGCCCGGATCCCTTGGAAATTGGAGCGTCATGGCAACTGAAGTATTGGTAATTATCGGTATGGGCGGAATGGGCCAGGCGGTCCTTCGCCGGTCGGGTGCGGGCCGCAAGGTGCTGCTGGCCGACTTCAACGAGTCGCTCCTGGAAACCACGGTCGCAACCGCACTGGGTGACGGGTACGACGTCGTGTCCCAGGCCGTCGATGTCTCCTCCCGCGATTCGGTGGCGGCATTGGCTGCCACCGCCGCGGAACTGGGACATGTGACCCAGGTGGTGCACACCGCCGGCGTTTCCCCGGTGCAGGCTCCGGTGCAGGCGATCTGGAACGTCGACCTGATCGGCACCGCTCTGGTGCTGGAGGAATTCGAGAAGGTCATTGCCCCGGGTGGTGCCGGAGTCTTCATTTCCAGCATGTCCGCCTACATGTCGGGCGGCCGCATTCCCGCCGATGTCCTCGCCAGCCTGGCCACCGTTCCGGTGGATGATCTGCACCTGATTCCGTTCGTTGCCGGGATCGACAACCCGGGTTACGCCTATCTCGTGGCCAAGCGCGCCAACCAGCTTCGTGTCCAGTCCGCCAGCCTGCGCTGGGGCGCCCGCGGTGCCCGCGTGAACAGCATCAGCCCCGGCGTGATCTCCACGCCGATGGGACAGCAGGAGCTCGCCGGTGAATCCGGCGCACACATGCGCGGCATGATCGAAGGATCCGGCACCGGCCGGGTGGGCACCCCAGGTGACATCGCCAATGCCGCGGCGTTCCTGCTCGGGCACGATGCCAGCTTCATCACCGGCGTGGACCTGCTGGTCGACGGCGGCGCTGTGGCAGGCGTGGACACCAACCAGCGGAGCCGCGTTGCCGACTAACTGACCCGGTGGCGGCGCAGCGGCGGGCTAAGCCCCGGCCGCTGCTCCGCCTCCGCTGCGGCCGCCCGCCGTCGTCGTCGTGTTAGCGTCCTCCCATGACCCAGCCCATGCCCGCCGAAAACACCTTTGACCATCTGCGGGACCTGGACGGCGAGCATGTGGGCTACATCCATATGACGGCCGACGGCGGGTTCGTGCCGTTTGATCTGCTGCACCGCCGGCGGGCCGAACCCACGGAGCTGGATCTGGCCGAAAGCCTGCTGGACGGGCTGCGGATGTTTGTCGAGACCTGGTGGCTGGACATCGATGGACAGCAGGTTCAGGTGCTCATCCAGGAAGTGCGCCGGGACCGGGTGCTCGTGGCGCCGGCAGTAGCCGGGGCGATCGCTAAATCCGCGGACATGACCCTGGCGATCGAGATCCCGCTGCCGACCGACCGGTTGCATCAGGGATCATCGCCGCCGGTCCCGTAAGTGCAGAAATACCAAACCTTGCGGGCTGTCATTGCCGGGGGCGTCGGCGATGTGGTCGAATCGGGGCAGTGCACTGCGCTTTCTGCCCGCCCCGGGAGGGGGCTCCAATGAATGGAGACAGCCGTGGACCCGAGCCCGTATTTGGTCCTCCTGCGCGGCATCAACGTCGGCGGTAGGAACAAGGTCCCGATGAAGGCGTTGAAGGGGCATCTCGAGGACTTGGGCTACGAACAGGTGTCCACCTACATTGCCAGTGGCAACGTGCTGCTCACTTCGGCCGATACTCCCGAGGTGCTCGGGCCCCGGATCGAAGCGGCCCTCATCGACAACTTCGCCCTCGACGACGAGCTCATCAAGGTTCTGGTCCTCAGTCCCGGGCAGCTGCGGGCCGTCGTTGAGCAGAAACCCGAGGGGTTCGGTGAGCAGCCAACCAGATACCACTCCGACGCCATCTTCCTGATGGGCATCGATGCCGGAGAGGCCATGACCGCCTTCAACCCGCGGGAAGGCGTCGACGCCGTCTGGCCCGGTGACGGCGTCATCTATTCCCAGCGTCTGAGCGCCGAGCGGACCAAGAGCAGACTCAGTGCCATCACGGCTTCCCCCTTCTACAAGTCGATGACCATCCGCAGCTGGAACACCACGACGAAACTGCGGGGCATGCTTCCGGAGTAACCGGCTGCGGCAAGTGTGGGAAGTGTCTTTCTAGGAATGCCCGTTTCCGGCAAACTGACCCTTGAGACGCTTGTTTTCCGCGATCCGCTCCCGAAGGCCCGCAACAACCTTGGCCAGGAAATCGTCTACATCGGCCTGCGAATAGCCTTCGCGGAGTCTTGTTGCAGTGAACTTCTGGCTCGTTAGTTGTTCAGGAGTAATAATCGGGTCGCCAACAGAAACGGGTCCGCGCCGAGGATTGGCCCTGGTAAGCCCGAGACTCTCGTTTTCTTCCTGAAGTCGCCGGAGTTCTTGAACTACCCGGTCAAGCAGATCATCAACCTGATCCTGGTCGTAGCCTTCCTTGAATTTGGTAGGCCTGAACCGCGTGAGAACAACCTCTTCAGCGGTGATGGTCCACTTTTTGGCGGACTCGGCGGTCGTGCCCTCCTCGCCGGCCGCCCTCTTGGGCTTGAAGGCTTTGATCAGCACGAAGACCAACAGGGCCACTGCAATAAAAGATATCCACAGAGTCACATAACCGCCGTTTTCGGTGCCGCCGTCAGCCAAGAGTGACAGTCTTTCGAAAACCATGGATTGTCCAACTTTCGTAAGTGCCTGAATGCTTCGAAGTGTTCGGTGCAAGAGCTGAAGCGGTGGTTACTGCTTTCAGGGATCTCAATGTAGCTCAACACCCGCACCGGTTGCGGGATCCGGCGGGTCCTCCCCCACGAGCCCATCCACCGACTCCGGTCCAGGGAACCCCGCAGGGTTTCGTTTCCTGCCTTAAATGCGGCTGCCGCCGCCACGGACCCGAAGGCCCGCGACGGCGGCAAAAGCAGAAAACTCAGCGGGAAGTCAGAAGTCCCAGTCGTCGTCTTCCGTGTTCACGGCCTTGCCGATCACGTAGGAGGAACCGGACCCGGAGAAGAAGTCGTGGTTCTCGTCAGCGTTCGGGGAGAGCGCGGACAGGATCGCCGGGTTCACGTCCGTCAGGGCTGACGGGAACATGGCCTCGTAGCCCAGGTTCATCAGCGCCTTGTTGGCGTTGTAGTGCAGGAACTTCTTGACGTCCTCGGCCAGGCCGACGCCGTCGTACAGGTCGTGGGTGTACTGGACTTCGTTTTCGTACAGCTCGAAGAGCAGCTCGTACGTGTAGTCCTTCATTTCCTGCTTGCGTTCCTCGGAAGCGCCTTCCAGGCCCTTCTGGAACTTGTAGCCGATGTAGTAGCCGTGCACGGCCTCGTCACGGATGATCAGGCGGATCAGGTCGGCCGTGTTTGTCAGCTTGGCCCGCGAGGACCAGTACATCGGCAGGTAGAAGCCCGAATAGAAGAGGAAGGACTCCAGCAGGGTGGAGGCCACCTTGCGCTTCAGGGGATCGTCGCCGCGGTAGTAATCGGTGACGATGTGGGCTTTCTTCTGCAGGTTCTCGTTCTCGGTGGACCAGCGGAAAGCCTCGTCGATCTCCTTGGTGGAGGCCAGCGTGGAGAAGATCGAGGAGTAGCTCTTGGCGTGCACCGATTCCATGAACGCGATGTTCGTGTAGACGGCTTCCTCGTGCGGGGTGATCGCATCGGGGATCAGCGAGACGGCGCCGACCGTGGCCTGCACGGTGTCCAGCAGCGTCAGGCCGGTGAACACGCGCATGGTCAGCTGCTGCTCGTCCGGAGTGAGCGTGTTCCAGGACTGGACGTCGTTGGACAGCGGCACCTTTTCCGGCAGCCAGAAGTTGTTGACCAGGCGGTTCCAGACTTCTACGTCCTTGTCGTCCTGGATCTTGTTCCAGTTGATCGCCTCAACGTGGCTGAGCAGCTTCAGCTTCTCGGTCATAAGTAATTCCTTGTCTTGAAAGGGTGCGAGGAGTTATGCAGAAATGACATATTGAAACGTCACAACATGCAGCTGACGCAACCTTCCACCTCAGTGCCCTCGAGCGCGAGCTGGCGCAGGCGGATGTAGTAGATGGTCTTGATGCCCTTGCGCCATGCGTAGATCTGCGCCCGGTTGATGTCGCGCGTGGTGGCGGTGTCCTTGAAGAACAGCGTCAGGGACAGGCCCTGGTCCACGTGCTGGGTGGCAGCGGCGTAGGTGTCGATGATCTTCTCGTAGCCGATTTCGTAGGCATCCTTGTAGTACTCAAGGTTGTCGTTCGTCAGGTACGGCGCCGGGTAGTACACGCGGCCGAGCTTGCCTTCCTTGCGGATCTCGATCTTCGCGGCCACCGGGTGAATCGAGGAGGTGGAGTTGTTGATGTAGGAGATCGAGCCGGTCGGCGGCACAGCCTGCAGGTTCTGGTTGTAGATGCCGTGCTCCATGACGGAAGCCTTCAGCGCCGCCCAGTCAGCCTGGGTGGGGATGTGGATGCCGTCGAACAGCTCGCGGACGCGCTGCGTCTGGGGAACCCATTCCTGATTGACGTACTTGTCGAAGAACTCTCCGGTGGCGTACTTGGACCGGTCGAAGCCGGCGAACCTGCGGCCGGTTTCAATCGAGAGCAGGTTCGACGCACGCACTGCGTGGTAGACCACCGAATAGAAGTAGATGTTCGTGAAGTCGATGCCTTCTTCGGAGCCGTAGTGCACCCGCTCCCGCGCCAGGTAGCCGTGCAGGTTCATCTGGCCCAGGCCGATGGCGTGCGAAGCGTCATTGCCCTTGGCGATGGAGGGTACGGAACCGATGTGGCTCATGTCCGACACCGCGGTCAGCGCGCGGATCGAGGTCTCGATGGTCCGGCCGAAGTCCGGGGAGTCCATCGTCTTGGCGATGTTCAGCGAACCCAGGTTGCAGGAGATGTCCTTGCCGGTTTCGGCGTAGGAGAGGTCATCGTTGTACGTGGTGGGCTCGGAGACCTGAAGGATCTCGGAGCACAGGTTGGACATGATGATCTTGCCCTCGATCGGGTTTTCCCGGTTCACCGTGTCCTCGAACATGATGTACGGGTAGCCGGACTCGAACTGGATCTCGGCGAG
This sequence comes from Arthrobacter sp. zg.Y820, assembly GCF_030125555.1. Classification (NCBI taxonomy): domain Bacteria; kingdom Bacillati; phylum Actinomycetota; class Actinomycetes; order Micrococcales; family Micrococcaceae; genus Arthrobacter; species Arthrobacter sp. zg.Y820. Next base: position 105,533 of record NZ_JASKLX010000006.1, on the reverse strand, counting down.
GGTCTGGAAGAACTCGCGGGCCTTGATCTTGGTCTTCTTGATCCGCGCGTCGTCCACCATCTCGTAGTACTTCTCGGTGACCGAGATGTCGGAGAACGGCATGCCGTAGACCTTTTCGACGTCGTACGGGGAGAACAGGTACATGTCCTCGTCGCGCTTGGCCAGTTCAAAGGTGATGTCGGGAACGACGACGCCGAGGGAGAGGGTCTTGATGCGGATCTTCTCGTCGGCGTTTTCGCGCTTGGTGTCCAGGAACCGGTTGATGTCCGGGTGGTGGGCGTGCAGGTACACGGCACCGGCACCCTGGCGGGCACCGAGCTGGTTGGCGTAGGAGAAGGAATCCTCAAGAAGCTTCATCACCGGGATGACGCCGGAGGACTGGTTCTCGATCTGCTTGATCGGCGCGCCGACCTCGCGGATGTTCGTCAGCGCGAAGGCAACGCCGCCGCCGCGCTTGGACAGCTGCAGCGCGGAGTTGATGGAACGGCCGATCGACTCCATGTTGTCTTCGATGCGCAGCAGGAAGCAGGAAACGAGCTCGCCGCGCTGGGCCTTGCCGGCATTCAGGAAGGTGGGGGTGGCCGGCTGGAAGCGGCCGCCGATGATTTCATCCACCATCTGCATGGCCAGCTTCTCGTCGCCGCGGGCCAGGTGCAGGGCAACCATGCACACACGGTCTTCGTAGCGCTCCAGGTACCGCTTGCCGTCAAAGGTCTTCAGCGTGTACGAGGTGTAGAACTTGAACGCACCGAGGAAGGTCTCGAAGCGGAACTTCTTCTTGTAGGCGCGCTGGTACAGCTCGCGGATGAAGTCCATGGAGTACTGGTCGAGTGTTTCACTCTCGTAGTACTCGTTCTTGACGAGGTATTCCAGCTTCTCTTCCAGGTCATGGAAGAACACGGTGTTGTTGTTGACGTGCTGGAGGAAGTACTGGCGCGCAGCAGCGCGGTCGGCGTCGAACTGGATCTCTCCGTTCTTGCCGTACAGGTTCAGCATGGCGTTGAGCTCGTGGTAGCCCAGGTCCTTGTAGGCCTCCGGCAGCTCCTTGGAGTCCGTCATGCCGGCTTCTGCGACTGATGCGTCCAAAACTCTTCCAATCCTTTGTTAACTTTGGCGACGTCGTCGGACGTGCCCATGAGTTCAAATCTGTATAAAACGGGGACTTTGCATTTCACGGCGATGATGTCTGCCGCGAGGCAGTAGGAGTCCCCGAAGTTGGTGTTGCCGGCGCCGATCACTCCCCGGAGCAGGGAACGGTTGTGCTCGATGTTCAGGAACTTGATGACCTGTTTGGGGACGGCGCCGCGTGCTGCCGCGCCGGGCTGTTCCGCGGTCCCGCCGTAAGTGGGCAGCAACAGTACGTACGGACGCTGGGCCAGCAGTGTGGGTTCGGAGGTATGCAGCGGGATCTTTCCCGCCGGCGTGTCCAGTTTTTCGACAAACCGGCCGGTGTACCCCGATGCCGATGAAAAGAAAATCAGGGGCGCGTCGGTGACGGGCTGCGCGTCTGCTGCGGATTCCGGATCCGGGGTTATCCCGGAGCGGTGTGCTATCCCCAGTGTCATGGTTCCTGCGCTCCTGACGGTGCGGTATTACGGGTGTGGTGCGGTGCTGCGGAAACCTGTTTAGGCGACCGAGGACACCGAAGCCTGCGCAAGCGCGTCGATCTTGTCCGGGCGGAAACCGGACCAGGAATCCTGCTCGGTGACGACGACGGGAGCCTGCATGTAACCCAGCGCGCGGACCCGTTCCAGGGCCTCTGCATCCTGGGACATATCCACGATCTGGTACGTGATGCCCTTCTTGTCCAGCGCCCGGTAAGTAGCGTTGCACTGAACGCAGGAGGGTTTGGTGTAAACCGTAACGGTCATGGTTGGTCTCCCCTTGTGAAGCCTTGAAGTCTGTCCCTTGATACTACATCCAGACACTACATCTAGTGCACAGCCGCAACGGGAACCCCAAGATGATGTATTACAAGTATGTCATTAGGAGATGCCCTCGTCCACAGTTAATGCACAGGGCAGGCCGAAAAATTCCGTGGATTCCCGCAGGTCGAGCCGAGTTCTCCACAGGCTGTGCAGAACGAACACACACCCCGTGAAGGGTCGGCAAGGCCACAATTTCGGAGGCGTGTCGCGAATGCTGGGCGTGTCGCCGCCGCCGGCTGCGCATCGGGTCCGCGCAGACCCGCGGCCCGCCCGCCGCCGTCCTCCAAACCGCCTCCGGAGCACAACCGGATAAAGTGGTCGACGGCGGAATATCAATCCGCCGCGGAAGGCGGCACCAGTGATAAACCCGATCCACCTCAAGACCCTCCTGGAGGTCATCCGGGCAGGCTCCTTCGCGGCCGCGGCCCTCCGGCTGGGCTACACGGCTTCGGCGGTCTCCCAGCAGATGTCAGCCCTGGAGCGGGCCACCGGCGCCCATCTGTTTGAACGCTCCGCCCGCACAGCCGCGCCCACGGAAGCCGCCGTCGTCATGGCCCGGCACGCCGCCAAGGTCCTCACCGACATGGACGCCCTGATGGCGGCCACCGCCCGGGTCGAGGCCGGCACCAGCCAGGAGCTGCGCCTGGGCATCTTTCCCAGCTTGGCCACCTTCGCCCTCCCCCGGCTGGTCGGCTCCCCGGGCTGGCAGGACCTGGGCATCAATCTGAAGATCTCCGTCGCGGAACCGGGCCAGACCATCCAGGGACTGCGCACCGGCGGTGAACTCGACGTCGCCCTTATCTACCAGGTGGGACAGGGCGGACTGGCGTGGCCGTCCACGATCAGCCGCCAATGGCTGGGCGACGACGACTTCCGGGTTGTCCTCCCCCGATCCTGGGGCATCCGGGAGGGATCGGGGATTTCCGCCGAACAGCTCTCGGACATGCCCTGGATCATGCACCACCCGGGCACTCCGGATGCGCTGGTCATCGAACGGCTGTTCGCCGGCTGCAACCTCCACCCCCGGGTCGCTGCGTACTGTGACGACTTCAATGCGAGCCTGGAAATGGCCGCCGCCGGTGTCGGTGCCGCGCTGGTTCCGGAATTGGCCATGCTCAACCGGCACGACGGCGTCGTCCTCCTGGATGTGCCGGAGATCCGGTTGGCCCGCAGCATTTTCGCCCTGGTCATCAACGAACGGGAGAACCCGCAGGTCCGGCTCTTCCTCGACCAGCTGGCCGAGGTTCTGCGGACCCAGAGCATCGCGCCCCGGACCGCTGCCGTCCCCTGAGCCGGCGGCTCCCTCCGCCGGCCGCTGCGGCACCGCGGCGGCGGTGTGACCGTGGCTACCATAATCGCGTCCGGCCGCACGCTGCGGTAATACTGGGATGATGCCTACCACGACGGATAATCTCTTTCGCAAGACCGGAAGGCTGCTGCGCCCGTCCCTGTCGTCCGTCGCCGGCCAGGTCAGGGGCATGCTGCACTACACGCGCATTCAGTTGGCCGTCAAGGCTGCCCTGGCCGTCGGTATCGCGTGGACGCTGGCCCCCCTCGTGCCCGGCGTCGCTGCCCAGTATCCGTATTACGCACCGCTGGGTGCGCTGGTCAGCATGTATCCGACGGTGTTCGGCTCGGCGAAGGCCGGGTTCCAGACCCTGATCGGGCTGGTGGTCGGAATGGCACTGGCCCTCATCGCCCTGCTGTTCGGCGGCCCCTCGGTGTGGACCATTGCGCTGATTGTTGGGGTGGGCGTGCTGCTTGCCGGCATCCCCAAGCTCGGTGCGGGGCGGGAGTACCTGCCCATGGCGGCCCTCTTTGTGCTGGTGATGGGCGGAGACGACCCGGACGGTTATTCCACGGGCTACGCGGTGCAAATGCTTGTGGGAGTGGCGGTGGGACTGACCGTGAACGCCGCCATCTTCCCTCCGCTGCACCTCAGCGGCGCAGTCAACGGCTTGAAGTCCCTGCGGCTGTCCCTGGCCCGCCAGCTCAAGGAGATGGGCGCCGCCATCTCCGAAACCTGGCCGCCCGAGCACGAGGCATGGTCCAACCGCCGGACCGAGCTCATCGCATTCAGCAAGGAGGTGCGGGAGTCGGTCCAGCTGGCCGAGACCAGCCACCGCGGCAATCCCCGCCGCCGCCGCCACGGGCGCGACCTCAGCGCGGATTACGAGGCCCTGCGGGCCATGGAACGGGTGACGCTGTATGTGGAGGACATGACCGAGGTCCTCGCCACCGCCATCTGGACCAGTCCGCAAGACATGCCGGTTCCGGCCGAGCTGGCAGAACCGCTCTCCGAGGCCATGACGGCCTGCGGAGAGGCGGTGGAAACCTGGGATGCGGACAGCGAGGAACACACTCAGGCGCGGGACGCCGTCCGGCGGCTGCAGATCGAGATGAACACTGCCGCCTCCCCGGACAGCCCGGTGGACGTGACCGCTTCGCTAGCCATGAGCATGCGCCGGATCCTGCGCACGATCCGGGCCGAAGAGGAGCACCAGTAACTAGCCGGCGGCGGGCAGAATGCCCAGTTCCGTAAGCTGCCGCGCCATCCCCGCGCCGTCGGGCGCATAGATCCACGGAATGTCCGACGGCGCCTCCCCCGCCCGTGAAGTGGAGCGGCCGCCGGCGAGGACAGCCTCACCGGCCGAGAGCTGCCGGATGGCGACGGCCCGCACGTTTTCCGGATGCTGCTTGGCGAAGGCCGCGTAGATGGCTTCGTCGTGCTGCCCGTTGTCGCCGATCAGCAGCCACTTGATGTGCGGAAATTCCTTCGCCAGGCGCTCCAGCTGCGTCTTCTTGTGCTCGGGGCCGCTGCGGAACCAGCGGTCCCGGGTGGGGCCCCAATCGGTCAGCAGCAGCGGCCCGGCCGGATAGAGGTTGCGGGTGATGAAGCGGGTCAGCGTCGCCGCCACGTTCCAGGCGCCGGTGGACAGGTACAGGACGGGGCTGCCGGGATTCTCCCGGGCCAGGCGGTCCATCATCACGGCCATGCCGGGTGTCGGGGTCCGGGCATGCTCATCCAGCACGAAGGTGTTCCAAGCGGCCAGGAAGGGACGCGGCAGCGCGGTCACCATGACGGTGTCGTCTATGTCTGAGACCACCCCCACGGTAGCAGCGGGATCCACGATGTACACGGGTGCGACGGCGGCCTCGGAGTCTTCCGAGCGGAGCGTGACGGAAGTCCAGCCGGGAGCCAGCTGCGCGGGGATGACCACGTCGACAACACCGCCGCGGTCCGCCGTCACCGAATAGCTGTCGTCACCAATCTCCACGGTCACTTTTGCGCTGTTGATGGGCGGGCTCATGAAGTTGCGCCACCCGCGGATGCCGTCCCGGATGACCTGGGCGCCGGCGGAGTTCCCACCGGACACGGCCTGGCCGGGCTTTGCGAGGATCACCCGGCCCAGCACCCGGACCCATTCAGTGGTGCCGTAGCCGGTGAAGGGCAGCATGGTCTGCACTTCACCGCGTTTCCGGGCCCGGCCCTCCCGGTAGGTGTGCAGGGAATCTTCAAGCCGCATGCCGATGTGGCTGGCCTGTTCCTTGACGGGTCGGGTCTGGGCGGACGGTGAGTCTGAAGGTGTCGGCAACATGTCTCCAGTGTGTCAGATACACCCGCCGGGACAGCAAAAAGCCGGCAGCACCGTCGGAACGGTGCTGCCGGCTTCTTGCGGCGGTACTGCTTACAGGCGGTGCTGCTTACAGGCGGCGCTGGGCAGTCATGGGGCAGTCGAACGGATCCCGGGCCGAGAGGCCAACCTCGTTGAGGTAACGGACCACAATGCCGTAGGACTGCGTCAGCGTGGTTTCCGTGTAGGGAATCTTGTGCTCGGCACAGTAGTCCTTGACGATCTCCGAGGCGCGGGCCAGGTGCGGCCGGGGCATATTCGGGAACAGGTGGTGCTCAATCTGGTAGTTGAGTCCTCCCATGAGCGTGTTCATGCCTGTGCCCTTGATGTTCCGCGAGGTCAGGACCTGGCGGGAGAGGAAGTCCACCTTGGAGTCCTTGGGGATGATCGGCATGCCCTTGTGGTTCGGGGCGAAGGAAGCACCCATGTACACGCCGAAGACGGCGAGCTGGACGCCGATGAAGGCGAAGGCCATTCCGACCGGCAGGAAGAAGAACACCGCTGCGACGTACAGGCCCAGGCGCAGGAACACCATGGACAGCTCGGTGAAGCGGCCCTTGACCTGCTTGTTGGCGAACAGGTGCTTGATGGACGTGGCGTGCAGGTTGATCCCCTCGAGCGTCAGCAGCGGGAAGAACAGCCAGCCCTGGCGGCGGGCAAACCAAGCCATGAAGCCCTTTTGCCGTGCGGCCTGCTCCGGCAGGAACGAGATGGTGTCCATGTCGATGTCCGGATCCTTGCCCACCGTGTTGGGGTTGGCATGGTGCCGGCTGTGCTTGTTCATCCACCACTGGTAACTGATGCCGACGACGGCGTTGGCCACGAAGCGTCCGGCGCGGTCGTTCGCGGGTCCGGACTCGAACACCTGGCGGTGCGCGGCCTCATGGGCAATGAACGCCATCTGTGTCAGCAGCACGCCCAGCGCAGCGGCGATCAGCAGTTGGAACCAGCTCTCGCCAATAAGGAAGAACCCGGTTCCGGCGGCAACAAGGCCGGCACAGAGAAAAACAAACGTCGTGATGTAGAAGGAGCGGCGCCGCTTCAGCAGCCCTTCCTCACGAACAGCCTTCAGCAGCCCTGAATAGGTGCTGACGACGGAATTGGTGCGGGTCTTCGGTGCAGCTGGTTGTGCAGTTGTGCTCATGCGGCCCTCGGGGGTTTCTTCGACTTCCCAGCCGACGGTATACGAGCAATGCTGCTCTGCAGATACCCCAGCCTAACCCGGTTGTCTGGAAAAACCATGTGACAGCCCTCCCGCATGCCAGGGCTCCGGCTCTCCCACCGACGTGATTCCACGTGATCTGCGGCTGATCTGCGGCAAAAGAAGCTACTATCCGGTGCATGTCCCGGCATCCGGAAAACCGGCGGGAAGCACCTAGACGAAGGACCGGCGATGACCCGTTCACGCGGCACGCAGCCAGCCGCTGCCCTTGACCTCAGCGGCGCGTCCGTTCGCGGACTTCCTCTCGGTGCGGGGCCGGCTGGACCCGGACCGGATCTTCAGCAACGACTATTTGGACAGGGTGCTGGCGTAACGGCAGGGCGCGCCGCACTGCGCTGTTGGCCCGTCAATCGATAGATTGGGCTCCCATCAACTCGAAGGAATACCGTGACTCCGCCCGCCCGTGACCAGACCGCTGCCCTGCCCCGTGCTCTTCCCCGCTACCGGTATTTGAGTTTCCTTCCGTTTGCCGCGGTTTCGGCGGTCCACATCGGCGCCCGCGCCCTCGGTGCCGATGAGATTGCGGAGCCGACCAAGCTTGCGCTGATGCCCCTGCTGGCCGCCGCAGCATTGTGGGGCGGCCGCGGCTTCCTGCGGGGCACGCCTGCTCTGTTGCTGCTTGCGGCCCTGCTCTTTTCCTGGCTGGGCGACGGCGCCGGCACGTTCTTCCCCTTCGCGCCGGAGCTGCCGGTCATGCTCGGTTCGTTTGGCCTCGCGCATCTCTGCTACATCTGGCTGCTGGGCCGATACACCGCTGTGGGACCGTTTCCCGGGTGGAGCCTGGCCTATGCGGCGTGGTGGCTGCTGATGCTGCTGGTGCTGTGGCCAACGCTGGGCGGATTGACTCTCGCCGTGGCCGCCTACGGGCTGGTGCTCGCCGGGACCGCGGCAACGGCAGCGCGGTGCCGTCCAATGGTGGCGGTCGGCGGGCTGCTGTTCCTTGCTTCCGACACAGTCCTGGCCCTGCGCATTTTCATGCCCGACGCGATGCCGGAGTGGTCCAATCCCCTCGTCATGCTGACCTACTGCGCCGGGCAGGGACTCCTTGTCGCCGGGGTGCTCCGCGGCGCGGTTCCGCACGGCCCGGCCACCGGCCGCTGACGCCGGGCCACCGCCCGCTTATTCGAGGTCTGGTCTCGGAGGCTGCGCTGCAGGCGGCACGACCGTGGTGGTGACAATGATGGTATTTGTGGCCGGAGATGAGGTGTTTTCCATATCCATGCGCGCGGCGAAAGCACTATCCCTCCCCGGGTGGAGAACACGAGACCTGACTACGAGGAGTCACCCGTTCCGTTCCAGCCGTCCATAAAGGCCTGCCTGAACGTCCTCGGTCTCTCGTTGGGCTGCTTCATCGGCGGCTGATTGCGGGCGTGTACGGCACCCTGTGGCGCGCCAGACTCCAAAGGAAGTGATGCACGCAGCGGCGGAAGCAGGGCCTCTTCACGTTTGATAAGCTCGATCGCTGCGGCCACCGGCGTGCTGTGGGTCAGGCTTGCCGAGATTCGGTCAAACTCCGCCAGCCCGTAGTCTCCCAGTGGGAAGCTCACAAAAATCTGGTGGTGCATGCCGCCCTCGTGCTTTGTCTCGCCACGGGTCAAAATGAGCTCCGCGCCGCCGCCCGTCACTGTCGCCTTCCCCTTGCTGCCGATAAGGGCATTGACGTGCTCAAGCAAGATTTCAGGGGCTTCGGGATGCAGCTCTCGCACCAGCTTGTTCAGAAGGATCCGGTTCTCGTTCACCTTGAAAACGTAGACCTTCCACCAGACACTGACCTCGTTCATGAAAGGCGCTCCCTCTGCAGCTCAACAAGTGCTTCGGCCTCGTAGGCCAGGCGAGTAACTTCACGGACACGATAGTCAACGTCCACTTGGGTGCTTGCGGCTGTCACTTCCGTTGCCGGCTGGATGCCGTAGGCCCCGCCAAGCTGGGCGAGCCGATCAAAGCTCGCCCGCTCAACTGACTTGATGCGCTCCTGGTTGGCCTGCTCCAGCTTCACCAGTTCCAGGGACTTCATGGCGTCGTTCAGCCGGGTTATGGCCTTGTCGATGCGGGCCAGATTGCCGGAGGTCTTCTTTGCCTGGGCCGAGACTCTTTCTTCGGAGGGCGCCAACCTCTTGCGGATGGCCTCGACCCCTTGCCGCAGGCGCTCTGCGGTGCCGGCCAGCTCGGCAACCTGACGTGACTCTGCGTGATTCGCCTCCCCCGCCGTCAGGAAGTGATCCCGGCGCCGGACAAACCTGGATTCGACATCTAGCAGATGCAGGACCTGTCCGTTAATCCTCGACGCTTCAGCTCTTGCGAGTGCATCCTCTGCCGCCGCTGCCGTACGGACTTCTTCAAGATGCTTCAGCGCCAGATGGGGGTTCGAGCGTGCTTCCTCCCGCTTACGGAACTCTTCACGCTCTGCCTCAACGCGTCTTTTGGCTTCCTGGCGATCCCAGTCATCCTGAATGCGTTGTTCCCGTTCGCGCTCCCGGGCATCACCATCTGACATCAGGTCGTCAAGGCCCATGACTGCTCCCCATTTCTCGTTCCTGCTGAACAGTACCAACATACGTCCCGCCTATTGACGTTCGCTCGGGCCGCCGCAGATCAGGCAGAAGTCGTGGTTCGCGTCCCCCTCGTCGTCATAAATGCAGTGGTCATTGGGTGACTTGGGGCATTTTTATCCGCCCAGGACCAGCTCTGAGGGGTTTAGGTAGAGGAGCTTTCCGAGCTCGACGCAGACGGCTTCGTCAGCGGCTTCGATGCGGGACTTGAGGTCCTCCGGTGAAGCGACAAGGTCATCATCAACCCGATGAAGAACTCAGGCCGGTCATCGTGCCGTCATTGTGCCGCAGATCCTTCCAGGGCACGAATCAGGGACGGCGCATCATAGGGCCCGTAATGCCGCACGGAACCGATAAAGAAGGTGGGAGTCGAATGCAGGTCCATGAATTCCGCGTCCAGCGCGTCATCTTCGACCCGGTTCGCCGCGGGGCCTGACTGCAGATCTCTGCGGAACAATTCGCCGTCGAGCCCCAGTTCCAGGGCGTAGGTTATGAGGTCGTCGGGTTCCAGCTGATCCTGCCGGCGGAACAACAGCCGGCCGTACTCTCTGAAGGATCCCTGCCGGTCCGCAGCTTCGCTGGCGCGTGCCGCCTCCACGGCATGGGGATGCACGCGGGTCAGCGGCAGGTGCCGCCAGACGTAGACCAGCCGCGGACCAAAATGCTCCAGCACCTCGTCAATGGAGCCAGTGGCCCGTGAGCAGAACGGACATTCAAAGTCCCCGTACTCCACCAGCTGGAGCGGTGCATCCGGATTGCCGCGGAAGTGGTCGCGGGCCGGGTCGAAGCCGCGGACCAGGAACCGCCCGACTGTCGACGCCGGTTGCAGCCGGTCGACCAGCCGGAACCACGCCCAGGCGAGCAGGAAGGCCAGAACCGAAGCCGAGAGAACCCCCACCCGGGCTTCGGCCTGGAGCCGTTCATCCTCGACGGCGAGATCCACGATGAACAGGGAAATGGTGAATCCGATGCCGCACAGGGCCGCTCCCCCGCCCACCCGGGCCAGAGTCAGCCCGGGCGCCAGCTGGCCCGCACCGGTCCGGCGCAGCAGCGCAGTGGCAGCAGTGATGCCCAGCGTTTTGCCGACCACCAGCGCGATGATGATTCCCCAGGTCAGCCGGGACTGCCAGGCGGCCGCGAGCGTGGCACCGTCCAGCAGCACGCCGGCGTTGGCCAGGGCAAAAAGCGGCAGGATCAGGAAGGAAACGTACGGGGCGTAGGTGCCCTGGAGCCGTTCGTTGATCGAAATGGACTCCTTCAGGCTCCGGGCAGTCGCGGCTGCATACTCCGGCGTCGGCGACTGCCGGAACGCCCGGGCCAGCTCTTCGGTGCGTTCCACCTGCGGGCGGCGCGGCGGAAAGACCGGGATCATCAGCGCGATGGCAACACCGGCCAGGGTGGCGTGCACCCCGGAGGCGTAGGTGGCGGCCCACGTCAGGAGGCTGAGCACCGTGTAGGCGGGGCCACGGCCGGTGGGAAGGAACCGGACCAGGGCCACCAGCACCAGCAGGACGACAGCCGTCAGCAGGGGCAGCAGCTCCAGTCCGGAGGTGTAGAACACAGCGATGGCTGCCAGCGCGCCGATGTCATCCACCACGGCCAGGGTCAACAGGAACACCCGAAGCCTGCCGGGAAAGCGGGGGCCGACGACAGCCAGTGCCCCCACCAGGAACGCCGTGTCGGTGGAGATCACCGCACCCCACACCGTCGCGTTTTCCCCGGAAGGATTCAGCGCCAGGAAGATCCCCGCTGGCACCAGCAGTCCCGCCAGCGCCGCCGCCACCGGCACCACGGCACGCGAGCGGTCAGTCAGCTCACCGACCGCGAACTCCCGTTTCACCTCCAGTCCGACGGTGAAAAAGAAGAACGCCATCAACGCATCGTTCACGATGTCGTGAAGGGTCATCTCGAGGTCCAGCCCGCCCACTCGCAGATCGACGGCGGTGTCCCAGAACTCGCCGTAGGTCGCCCCGAACGGCAGGTTTGCCCAGAGCAGCGCAAGCACGGTGAAGGCCAGCAAAAGTGCCGCGGAGATCTTTTCCATGTCAGCGCGCGCCGGGCCGGCAGCGAACCCAAATCGGAACCGGCCGGCGGGGTTGGAGCAGTTCAGCCATTCCTGCATTCTGAGGCAGTGCCCGCGCTGCTGGCTAGGGGGAACGGGCCGGCACAGCAAAACACCGGCCCCCGCAAGGGGAACCGGTGTTTCTCATCAATTCATTGGTGGAGCTGAGGGGATTCGAACCCCTGACCCCCTGCATGCCATGCAGGTGCGCTACCAGCTGCGCCACAGCCCCAATTCAGTTGTTTTCCATCATTCATCATCAGTGCTCCCGGAAGAATTCCGGAAGGAAAAGATGAACATAAACCCTGCCTGCGCAGGAGCTTATTGGTGGAGCTGAGGGGATTCGAACCCCTGACCCCCTGCATGCCATGCAGGTGCGCTACCAGCTGCGCCACAGCCCCAATAAACTGTTTCAACTATGCCCGAATCGGCGGATTTTGTATCCCCCGGGCCGAAGCAACTCCTCTACTTTAGTACAGAAATAACCGAGTGCAAAATCGAACCACACGGGTGGAATTCGAGCGGGCCGGAGGATGCCCCCGGCCCGGCCCCATCCTTCCAGCGGGCTCATCCTTCCACCGGACTCATCCTTCCAGCGGGCCGCTGGGGAGGGCGTCCAACCCCACATTGTGCTGTGCCAGATTCCAGCGTGCACCGCCGGCCGCTGCATCGCGCTCTTCGAGGATCGACCAGTGGGTATTCGAGACTCCGCTGATGACGGTCCACGATTCCGTGGGCAGGCCCAGCAGGGCGCAGATTCCGGCCCGGATGGCCCCGCCGTGGCTGACCGCCACCAGCGTGGCGCCGGGTTCCATGGCGTCGGCGGCTTCCGTGACGGCCTGCGCCACGCGGCGGCCGACGTCCACACGGCTTTCACCGCCGCCGGCCCGCACATCGCCGTCGCCGGCCGCCCAGCCGGCCTGCTCCTGCGGGAACCGGGCGGCGATGTCAGCGAAATACAGTCCCTCCCATGACCCGGCAAAGGTTTCCCGCAGGCGCGGATCGGTGCTGATCGGTTTCCCGGTGGCCTCCGCCAGTGCCCGGCCGGTGGCCAGGGCCCGGCTGAGGTCCGAGGAGACAATCACATCCGGGTGCAGATGACGCAGCACCGCGGCCGCCGCCACTGCCTGGTGCGCTCCGGACGGATCCAGGGCGATGTCCTGCTGGCCCTGGAACCTTCCGGCGCGGTTCCACTCCGTGCGTCCGTGCCGCCAGAAGACAACACGTTTGCCGGTACGGGCCGGATCCCAGCCAGCGGACATAGTCACAGGCGGCAGGTGCTACTCGGCGTCGGGGGTTGCGGGAGCTGCATCTTTGATCTGCAGGTCGATTGCCGGGCAATCTTTCCACAGGCGTTCCAGGGCGTAGAAGACGCGGTCTTCCTCGTGCTGGACGTGCACCACAACATTGGCGTAGTCGAGCAGGACCCAACGGCCCTCGCTGCGGCCTTCGCGGCGGACGGGCTTGAGGCCCTTCTTCGCCAGCTCCTCCTCGATGCCGTCCACGATGGAGTTGACCTGGCGCTCGTTGGAAGCCGAGGCGATCAGGAACACGTCGGTGATGGCGAGGCGTTCGCTGACGTCAATGGCAACGATGTCGTTTGCCAGCTTGCCGGACGCTGCCTGGGCGGCCACCCGTGCAATGTCGATGGATGATTCGGTGGCGCTCAAAGTGTCTCCTTGTTTAACATCAGCTGCCTTAGCCGCCGACGATTATTGCTACTGAGATGGCCAGGGCAATCACGCCCAGACCACCAATTCCCAACGATACAAAACGCAGTCGCCGGGTACGGCCGAGTCCGGCCGTCATTACGTCCAACGGGTCAAGCCCGAAAGCGCTTCGTGCACCGACGGGCTTGACGCCCTCGGCAGGATCCAGGGGCGCGATGACCAGGGCATCCGCCCGGGCCAGGATGCGCGAGGGCCGTACGTCGGTGGACCCCGACGGCCGGCGTACCTCAAAGCGTTTGTCGCCGGCGCGGGGAGTTCCCTGCGCCGGTGCGGGGACCTCACGGCCGGCTTGCTTCGAGGTGTTTGAGGTGACGATGGGTATATGGGAGGTGGGCGGACGCCGCATGACAGGGCGGTCAGTGCCTGGTACCCGGTCGAACTCCAAGGGGGTGACCATCGCCAGGTTGTGCGCGGTGGACGGGTCGTTGGACAAGGGCTTGCGCTGCTCGTTTTCCGGCGACAGCCGCTGCATGCTCTGAGTGCGCCGGTTCAGCACCGCGGCACGGTCTGCCAGCGCCTTTTGCTGGGCCAGCAGCTCCAGATCGACGGCCTGCGGGTCCTCTGCCTGGATGGCCTCCATGGCTGCCACCTGGTTGCGGGCCTGCTCGTGCAGCGCTTCCCGGGCCACGAGGGCCTGTTCGACGGTCATGCCGGCAACATCGGAATTCGGATCTTCAACCGTTTCAGCGCCCTTTGCCACAGCAACGACGGGGAGGCCGCGGGCCGGACTTTCCTCCGCACGACGACGCCGGTCACGGCGCCCGCCTTCCCGCACCGGGTGCAGGCTGGCGGGAGGCGCATCCACCGCAGGAGCGCCGGCCGGAGCCGGGTCCTCCGGCGCAGTGCCTCCGCCCGCGGCGCCGGCGGCACGCTGCTGCTGGAGCCTCAGCTGGCGGCGGGTGGGCGGATTCGCGGCGTCGTCGGAACGCGCCTGCTTGTCCGTCAGAGCCTTGTATGCGCTCATGGCCTCGCGGTCCCCGGCCCGCTGCTGGGATTCCCGCTCGCGGGGCCCGGCAGCGGCGTCCGCCGGCACGTCATCCGCGCGGCGGCTGCGGCGCGCTGCGTCTGCGGACTCTGGACCGTTTGTCATTTCCTACCCATCCGGTTTCGTTTGGTTATGCTACGGGTTCTTGCGTGGGGGCTGGGGACTGCTGTGCGTGCCGAAGTTCAGCTTCATAGAGCCCGTGCTTGGCGATGTACTGGACGACGCCGTCCGGCACGAGATACCAGACCGGTTCCCCGTCGGCCACCCGCTCCCGGCAATCAGTGGAGGAGATGGCCATGGCCGGTACCTCCAGCAGGCTGACATCATCGCGGCCCATGTTTTCCAGGACATGTCCGGGACGGGTGACCCCCACAAAGTGGGCCAGCGACCACAGCTCCTGAATGTCTTTCCAGGAGAGGATCTGTGCCATGGCATCGGCGCCGGTGATGAAGAACAGTTCCGCTTCCGGACGTGCTGCCCGCAGGTCACGGAGGGTGTCGATGGTGTAGGTCGGACCCGGGCGGTCAATATCGACGCGGCTGACGGTGAACCGGGGGTTCGACGCCGTCGCAATCACCGTCATCAGGTAGCGGTGCTCCGGCGGGCTGACCTCCCGGGCCGACTTGTGCCAGGGCTCCCCCGTCGGCACGAAAACCACTTCGTCCAGGTCGAAGACCGAAGCCACCTCACTGGCGGCCACAAGGTGGCCGTGGTGAATGGGGTCGAAGGTTCCGCCCATCACGCCCAGGCGCAGCGGCCGGGCGTGCGGCTGAGGCTGTGCCGCCGACAAGTTGGTTTCTCCTGATTCCACGGAGGAATCAGCCCTCGATGCCCTGGCCGTGGTCGTGCTTATTGGGGAACTGGCGCTGCGGATCGACATACTCCGGCGTCGCCTCGTGGCGGTGGCCCAGGCTCTGGAAGGAGACGGTGGCAAGCATCAGGGCCAGCAGGGCACCCATGATGATGACGGCGTACATGATCGGAGGCATCGGAATCGACACGTGTGCCTCGGCCGTCTCACTGGCAGCAAGTACAGCACTGGAAAGCTGGATCAGCATGGATCTCCCCTAGAGAGCTATGAGTTATTAACCCGCCGGCATGGCTGACGGAGTCGTGGTTTCCTTCAAGTCTACGCGTAAGCGCAGAGGGGCTGAACCCGCGCACCCGGGAGTGCCGCGGACCCATCCCCGTGGCCGCCTCAGATGCGGATCTGCCCGTCACCCTGAACGATCCATTTGGTGGTGGTCAGCTCCCGCAGCCCCATGGGGCCGCGGGCGTGCATCTTCTGGGTGGAGATTCCCACCTCGGCCCCCAGCCCCAGCTCGCCGCCGTCGGTAAACCGGGTGGACGCGTTCACGATGACGGCTGCCGAGTCGATCTCGGCGATGAAGCGTTCCGCATTGGCCAGGTCGTTGGTGATGATCGCCTCGGTGTGCCCGGTGGTCCAGCGGCGGATGTGGTCCAGCGCCTCGTCCAAGTCATCGACCATCGCCACGGCCAGGTCCAGGTCCATGTACTCGCGCCCCCAGTCCTCGTCCCCGGCGGCCTGCGCCTCGACTCCGGCGGGAAGGGCGGCCAGCACCCGCTCATCGGCGTGCAGGCGTACCCCGGCCGCGGCCAAGGCGGCCAGGACGTCGGCGGTGGCCTCCGCGTCGCGGTGCACCAGCAGGGTTTCCACCGTGTTGCAGACGCTGGGCCGCTGGGTCTTGGCATTCAGGAGGATGTCCACCGCCATCTCCACCGGCGCGCTGCTGTCCAGATAGATATGGACGTTGCCTTCGCCTGTTTCGATCACCGGAACGGCGGCATTGGCCACCACTGTCTGGATCAGGTCCCGGCCGCCGCGCGGAATGAGGACATCCACCTTGCCGCGGGCCTTCATCAGCGCGTTGGCGCCGGCGCGGCCGTACGCGTCCACCCCCTGCACGGCGTCGGCGGGCAGCCCGACGGCGTCCAGGGAATCCCGGATGATGTCCACCAGGACGGCATTGGTCTGCGCCGCGGCACTGCCGCCGCGCAGGAGCACAGCGTTGCCGCTTTTCAGGGCGAGGCCGGCAATATCGACAGTGACGTTGGGCCGGGCTTCATAGATGGCTGCCACCACGCCCATGGGCACGTGCACCTGGCGCAGGCGCAGGCCGTTGGGCAGGGTCTGGCCGCGGGCAACGGAGCCCACCGGATCGGGCAGGCCGGCCAGCATTTCCAGCGCTGCTGCCAGTGCGTCAATCCGTTCCGGTGTCAGGGTGAGGCGGTCCAGCAGCGCCGCGGAGGTTCCCTTCTCCCGGCCCGCGGCAGTGTCTTTGGCGTTGGCCGTCAGGATCAGGTCCCGCTTGGCCACGATGTTCCTGCCGATTTCCAGCAGTCCGCGGTCCTTCCATGCCCGGTTGGCGCGGGCCAGGATCCGGGAAGCGGTCCGGGCGCGGTCGGCGGCGGTGTGCACACCGGCTTCGGCTTCCGCCGCCGCGGTGTCGGCCGGGGCGGCTGATGTGTCGGTAACTGATGTCTTCACGGCGCTCATGCTCCCAGTGTATTGAGGGTCTGCGGGGTTGCAACGGAGGAACCCGCAGCGGCAGCGGACGCGGCGGAGGCCTGCCCGCCGTCCTGCAGGACCACCAGGTCGTTGACGTGCACCACTGCCCGTTCATAGGCGCGGCCCAGTTCCTTGGACAGTTCACGGGTGGACCGGCCGAGCATCTGCGGCAGTTCGTCCGACCCGTAGTTGGTCAGCCCGTGGGCAATGACAGCTCCGTTGGTGCCGGCAACGGCGACCGGATCCCCGGGCTCGAAATGGCCCTCCACGGACACGATGCCCGCCGGCAGCAGTGAGCGGCGGCGGTCCGCAACCGCCCTGGCGGCGCCGTCGTCGACCACGAGTGTGCCTTGGAGCCGGGCCACGTGCGCCAGCCACAGCAGGCGCATGGACTGGCGGCGGCCGCGGCCGGTGAACCAGGTTCCCACGTCCTCCCCCGCCAGCGCTGCGGCGGCGTTCGCCGTGGACGTCACCAGGGCGGGGATGCCGGATTCGGCGGCGATGGTGGCGGCCTCGACCTTGGTGGCCATGCCCCCGGTGCCCACGCCGGCCCGGCCCACCTTGCCGATGCGCACGTCCTCGAGGTCCTTCTGTCCGGTCACTTCCGGGATGCGGACGGCGCCCTCCGAGGGCGGACCGTCGTACAGGGCGTCGACGTCGGAGAGCAGGATCAGCGCGTCGGCCTTCACCAGGTGCGCCACCAGCGCGGCCAGGCGGTCGTTGTCGCCGAAGCGGATTTCGTGGCTGGCCACCGTGTCGTTTTCGTTCACGATGGGCACGACGCCGAAGTTCAGCAGCCGCTCCATGGCCCGGTGGGCGTTGGCGTGGTGGGTGCGGCGCATCAGGTCTTCGATGGTGAGCAGGACCTGGCTGACCGTGACGCCGTGTTTGCCGAAGGCTTCGGTGTACCTGGCCATCAGAAGGCCCTGCCCCACTGAGGCTGCGGCCTGCTGGGAGGAAAGCTGGGTGGGGCGCTTGGACAGCCCCAGGGGTGCCAGGCCGGCGGAAATCGCGCCGGAGGACACCAGGATAATTTCGGTGCCCTGCGCGTGGCGGGCGGCGAGGACATCCGACAGGCCGGTCAGGGCCTCGTCGGAGATGCCTCCGGCCACTGAGGTTAGGGAAGAGGATCCCACTTTGACGACGATCCGCTGTGCGCGGGCGAGGCCGGAGCGTGAGCGGAGCGCCCGCTTGGGCGCGGGGACAGGGCGGGGGGATGCTGTGTTTTTTTCAGTCATGTCCCCACCACCCTATGCGTATCCCCGCACCCGGGCGGGTTGTGTTAAGCCGCTATTCGCCGTCTTTGGGTGCTGCCGGCGGATTGTGCTTATAGTTCACGGATTCAGTCCAGATTCCGGCCCGACGTTCCGTTTCCAGCTCTGCGCGGGCTGCGGCGCGGGCGTCCCGGCGCTTCTGGTGGTCCTCGCGCTTTTCCTCACGGGTGGGGCGGGAGAAGTCTTCGATCCGGATATCCGAGCCGCGCGGCGAAGCGGCCAGCAGTTCGGCGCCGCCGATCATGGTCGGCTCCCAGTCGAAGACGACGCCGTCGCCCTCACCGATCACCACGGCGTCACCGGCATGGGCACCGGCCTTGAAGAGCTTGTCTTCAATGCCGAGCTTGGCCAGGCGGTCGGCCAGGTAGCCCACGGCCTCGTCGTTGGTGAAGTCGGTCTGGGCAACCCAGCGCACCGGCTTGTCGCCCAGGACGCGGAACAGCGGTTCCATGTTGCGCTCTTCGCGGCGAATGGTGAAGCCGCCCTTGTGGTCGGCGTTGCGGACGCGCAGCGTCGGGGTCTTGACCCGCGGCGGTGCGGCCTTCACTGCGGTGCGGGCATCGCGGACAATCTCGGCCATGGCGTATCCCAGGGCCTTCAGTCCTTCGTGGCTGGACGCGGAAACCTCGAAGACGCGGTAGCCGCGCTTCTCCAGCTCCGGGCGGACAAATTCGGCCATGTCACGGCCGTCGGGGACGTCCACCTTGTTCAGGGCCACCAGGCGCGGCCGCTTGTTCAGCGGCACAACGTCACCGTCAGTGCCGGCGAAGCTCATGTCGACGGTGTACTTGTCGAGCTCTTTTTCAATGATGTCGAGGTCACCCAGCGGATCGCGCTCGGTCTCCAGGGCGGCGCAGTCCAGCACGTGCACCAGGGCGGCGCAGCGCTCCACGTGGCGCAGGAAGTTGTGGCCCAGGCCCTTGCCCTCGGAGGCGCCTTCGATGAGGCCCGGAACGTCGGCAACGGTGAAGCGGACGTCGCCGGCTTCCACCACGCCCAGGTTCGGGATCAGGGTGGTGAAGGGGTAGTCGGCGATCTTCGGCCGGGCCGCGGACATGGCGGCGATCAGCGAGGACTTGCCGGCGGACGGGAAGCCAACCAAGGCAATGTCGGCGATGGATTTGAGTTCCAGGACGATGTCCCGCTCGTCCCCGGGCACGCCCAGCAGGGCAAAGCCGGGAGCCTTGCGCTTCTGGGATGACAGCGAGGAGTTACCCAGGCCGCCCTGGCCGCCGGCGGCCGCAATGTACTCGGCTCCTTCGCCGACGAGGTCGGCAAGAACTTCGCCGTCCTTGTTCTTGACCACGGTGCCGTCCGGAACCGGCAGGATCAGCGTTTCGCCGGTCTTGCCGTTGCGCCAGTCGCCCATGCCGTTGCCGCCGTTGGTGGCGTGGCGGTGCGGGACGTGGTGGTAGTCGAGCAGGGTGGTTGCGCTGGAGTCAACGCGGAGGATGACGTCGCCGCCGTCGCCGCCGTTGCCGCCGTCGGGACCGCCCAGGGGCTTGAACTTCTCACGCTTTACGGACACGCAACCATGGCCGCCTGTACCGCCCGAAACATGCAGTACTACACGGTCTACAAAGCTGGCCATGGTTCTCCTTCAGGGAATTTTTTGTTCATGCCGATTCTACTCGGCTTAAAAGACGACGGGGCGGGCCATCAAGGCCCGCCCCGTCGGAAAAGCTATTTGCCGGTGATTACTCGGCGGCTGCAGCAGCCACGATGTTCACGACGCGGCGGCCGCGACGGCTGCCGAATTCAACTGCGCCCGCTTCGAGAGCGAACAGGGTGTCGTCGCCTCCGCGGCCAACGCCCTCACCCGGATGGAAGTGGGTGCCACGCTGGCGGACGATGATTTCGCCTGCCTTGACAACCTGGCCGCCGAAACGCTTTACGCCGAGGTACTGGGCGTTGGAGTCGCGACCGTTGCGAGTGGAACTCGCACCTTTCTTATGTGCCATTTTCTACTGCCTGCCTTTGCTAACTGATTATGAAACTCAGGGGGCGGGATGCTTCCCGCGTTCCCGGCTCCTGATGGAGCCGGCACGAGAATCAGGAGTTGATGGACGTAACCTTGACCTTGGTGAGCGAGGAGCGGTAGCCCTGACGCTTCTTGTAACCGGTCTTGTTCTTGAACTTCTGGATGACAATCTTCGGACCCCGAAAATTCTCAACGATCTCTGCCGTCACGGTGACCTTAGCCAGGTCCTGTGCGGAAGAGGTGACCTGGTCGCCATCAACCAATAGCAGGGCGGGCAGCTCAAAGGTGCTGCCGGCTCCACCGGGGACGCGGTCCAGGGTTACGAGGTCTCCGACGGAAACCTTTTCTTGGCGGCCGCCAGCGCGGACAATCGCGTACACCACTTGGGAACTCACTTCTCTCGACGTTTAATACTTGGATGCGCATTTAGCTGGGCTGGATATGTGCCCGCCTTGCGCCATGCAGTCACGCCCTGTATCCGATAAACGGTTGGAAGGCGTTCGCACCGAAGTTCAAGGTTACGCTACGTAACCGACAACCCGCAAATGCTGGGTTTCCCGGGGCGGACACCCCTTTCGGGGCGTTACTGCTCTCGCTCTACTTTATAGCATTTCCGGCGGCTTCGTGGCCTCCCGGCAGAAGAGGAGGCGGCCACCCCCTGTTGCGGGGATGGCCGCCTCCTCTTTTAGCACTGCTGAGCGGGCTTCCGAGCCGGTTAGAGCTCCGAAGCCGGGACGCCGACGCCCAGGATCACGGGCGCACTGCCGGCGGACTCACGACGCTTCTCCTGCTTCTGGGCAGCTGCCGGCGCCGCCGCGTGGCGGACGGCCACCGGCGCAGCCGCAGGCTCGGTACCGCCCGTCTGGATGGCATCCGCTCCCGCTGCTCCCTGCGGGCTGCCGGCGGCACGGCGGCGGCGCGGCGTCCGAACCGGAGCTGCGGCAGCCTGCCGGTCAGCCACCGGCGCGGCGGACCCTACCGGTGCGGCAGCCGGCGGCTGGACGGCTGCCGGGGCTTCCGGGGCTTCCGCGGCCGGTTCCGGGCTGCTGTGGGCCGGCGCGGCCTGCAGCGGTGCTGCCTGCACGTTCCGGGCAGCGGCGCTGCTTCGCCGCGAACGACGGGGTGCCGTGCGGGCAGCCTGCGGCTCATTCCGCGCGTCGGCGGACCGAACCGGCTCCTGCCGGGCTTCCGGTGCATTCCGGCCTTCCGGTGCGGCGGCTGCGGCCACCTCGTTGAAGGCCTCGGTGAGGCTTTCCAGGGTGAAGCGGGACTCCTCCTGCGCCGGCGCGCGGCGGTCCCGGCGCGGAACCACGACGGTTTCGCCCTGGATCTGCAGCACGGTGCCCGCATCGGTTGCACCATCTTCGGGGGCCGGTGCTGCCGACGGCGCTTCGGCGGCCGAAACCTCCGATGCCGGCTTGGAACCGCCGGGAGCCCGCTCGCCCGCCTCGACGGCGTCGTGGGCGGCAGCCGTTGCGGCCGCTATGGTGGCCAGCGCCGCACGTGCCGCCTCGGCCTTGGCCTTGGCCTGCCGCTCGGCGTCGGTGTTGCCCGCTTCCTCGGTTTTTGCGGGCTCCTCGGCAGCCGCCGCAACAGCCTGCTGCGGGGCACCCTGGCCCCGGCTGCGGTTACGCTTGCGGTCGCCGCGGGACTGCTTTTCCTGCCTCAAGTGCTGCTGGTGATTCTCCTCAGACACCGCATGCGCCACCACGCCGTTCCCGGTGCTGCCGTTGTGGCTGGTGCTGCGGCGGTGCTCCACCGGAACCTCATGGGTGATGACGCCGCGGCCGGCACAGGCCTCGCACTCCTCCCCGAAGACTTCGAGCAGTCCGGTGCCCATCCGCTTGCGGGTCATCTGGACCAGGCCCAGGGACGTTACTTCGGCAACCTGGTGCTTGGTCCGGTCGCGGCCCAGGCACTCAACCAGGCGGCGCAGGACCAGGTCCCGGTTGGCTTCAAGGACCATATCGATGAAGTCGATGACGATGATGCCGCCAATGTCGCGCAGCCGCAGCTGGCGGACAACTTCCTCGGCTGCCTCAAGGTTGTTCTTGGTGACGGTTTCTTCGAGGTTGCCGCCGCTGCCGGTGAACTTGCCGGTGTTGACGTCCACCACCGTCATGGCTTCGGTGCGGTCGATGACCAGCGAGCCGCCCGAGGGCAGGAAGACCTTGCGGTCCAGTGCCTTGGCGATCTGCTCGTCGATGCGGCTCTCAGCGAAGATGTCTTCGTCCTTGGTCCACTTCTCCAGGCGGCCCACCAGGTCGGGCGCCACGTAGGTGACATAGGCCTCAATGGTGTCCCAGGCCTCTTCGCCCGAAACGATCAGCTTGGAGAAGTCCTCGTTGAAGACGTCCCGGACCACCTTGATGGTCAGGTCCGGTTCGCCGTAGAGAAGCTCAGGCGCCAGGGTCTTGGTGGACTTCGCCTTGGCATCAATGGTTTCCCACTGCGCCCGGAGCCGGTTGATGTCATTCATCAGCTCCTCTTCGGACGCGCCTTCGGCGGCCGTGCGCACAATCACGCCGGCATCCTGGGGCAGGTGGTCCTTGAGGATCTTCTTCAGCCGGTTGCGCTCGACGTCGGGCAGCTTGCGGGAGATGCCCGTCATGGAACCGCCCGGAACGTAGACCAAGTAGCGTCCCGGCAGCGAGATCTGGCTGGTCAGGCGCGCGCCCTTGTGGCCCACCGGATCCTTGGTGACCTGCACGAGGACAGAGTCGCCGGATTTCAGCGCCAGTTCGATGCGGCGCGGCTGGCCGTCGAGGCCGGCGGCGTCCCAGTTGACCTCACCGGCATACAGCACGGCGTTGCGGCCGCGTCCAATGTCGACGAAGGCAGCTTCCATGCTCGGCAGCACGTTCTGGACCTTGCCGACATACACGTTGCCAATCAGGGAGTCCTGTTGGGTGTTGGAGACGAAGTGCTCGGCGAGGACACCGTCTTCCAGTACACCGATCTGGATCCTGTCGTCACGCTGGCGGACGATCATCTGCCGGTCGACGGACTCGCGCCGGGCCAGGAACTCGGCCTCGGTGATGACATGGCGGCGGCGGCCGGACTCGCGGGACTCGCGGCGGCGCTGCTTCTTGGCTTCAAGGCGGGTGGAACCCTTGACGCTGGTGACGCGGTCCGAGACGGGTGCTTCAGCGTGCGCACGCGGCGCACGGACGCGGGTCACCGTGTTGGGCGGATCGTCATCGGCTCCGCCGGTCAGCTCAAGGTCTGCATCGCCGCGGCGGCGACGGCGACGACGGCGTGAGGTCACGCCCTCGGCGGTGTCCGGTCCGGCTGCGGCTTCCTCAGGGGCAGCCTCCTGCTCGGAGTCCGCGCCGGCCGCATTCGGGGATTCGCTGCGGGTGCGGTTGCGCCCGCGGCGGCTGCGGCGCCGGCTGCGGTTTGCGTCTTCGGTGGAATCCTCGTCCTCTTCGGCGTCCTCGCCGGCCTCCGGCACGGGAACCGCACGGACCGAGGTCAGATCCGGTGCGTGGAAGAGCGGCAAGGCCGGAATGGCAAAGGGGTTCAGGCTGGAAAGCTCCTCGGCTTCCTCTGCTTCCTCCGCCACCGGCGCCGGCGCTGCGAGCGTGTCTTCCCGTGCAGGGGCTTCCGCGGCGGCGTTCTCGGCCGGGGCCGATGCCTCCGGTGCCTTTTCCGCTGCGGCCTTGGCCGGGCGGCGGCGGGTGCGCGTCTTCGGAACAGTCTTGGTTTCGGCTGCTTCCGGGGCGGCAACTTCTTCCGGCGCGTCAGCGACGGCCGCTTCGGCCGGAACAGCTGCGGTTTCGGCCGAAGCGGCCTCCGGAGTTTCGGCCTCCGGCGCTTCCGCTGCCTTCTTGGCAGGGGCACGACGACGGCGGACGGCCTTCACCGGTGCCGCTTCGGCAGGGGTCTCGTTCTCTGAAGCCGGGGCTTCAGCAGGGGCTTCCTCGGCTGCCGGGGACAACACGTCAGCGGCAGTTTCCCCTGCTGCCGTGCCTGCGGCCGCGGAGGCAGCGGCACCGGCCGGAACGGTCTTGCGGCGGGAGGCCCGCACGCGCTTCGGCTTTTCGGCGGCGTCAGCAGCAGGCGCTTCGGCGGCGGGCGCTTCTGCGGCCGCCGTCGTATCGGCGGTGTTCGCGGCCGTCGTCGTGCCGGCGGTCCCGGCGGAACTTTCGGCTGGTGCAGAAGCAGCCACCGACTTGCGGCGGCTGCGGGTGGCCCGCTTGGCGGGCGCTTTGGTCTCGCTGGAATCTCCAACCTGCGCGGAGTTTGCCTCCGGCGCTGATTCCGCGGGTTCTTTACTGGCTGCTAGGTCATTATTCAGTGCATCACTCATAAAATGCTTCGCTCCGGCCCCTGCGGCACTGGCCACATTCCAATGCCCAGCGGGCAATGTGTCGGCTGTGCGGGGGGCATCAGTTGCCTGCCGCCAGCCGGAAGTCGTCTGGATGTCATCCGAGGTCGTGCCAGCTGTAGGGCGCGGTATCACTCGAAGACCAGCGGCGCTTTTCCTGCTACCTGTCGGCACGTTACGACGTTGCCGCTACGGGTAGGTCTGATCGGCGGATTCCCTGGTTCCCATCCGGATTGATGGGCGAGCTGCTTGGGAAGCATCACCGACAGAACCGGAAGCCTGTCGCTGGACCGGCGGCGGAATGTGGTTCCGCCATCAGCCACAGTCATTATCTCACACACCCGACTTTTTGGCCCGCAGCAGCGCATAGACTCGACACATATCAGCACCCGCCAAAGGAGATCCCAGTGCCTTCCAGCACCGCCAATCAGCAAGTTACCCGCCGGCCCGCCGAACAGCGGGCGCCGGAGCGCGGTTTTGCCTGGATCCTGCTTATCTCCGGCGCCGTCGGCTGGCTGGCTTCTTCCATCCTGGTTCTGGAACGGCTGCGCGTATACGCCGACGCCAACTACATCACCAGCTGCGACATCAGCCCCTGGGTCTCCTGCGGCACCGTGTTCCAGACCTGGCAGGCCTCGATCTTCGGGTTCCCCAATCCCCTGATCGGGATCGTGGCATTCGCGGTGGTGATCACCACCGCCGTCGCCATGCTGGCCGGCGCCGGCTTCCGGCGCTGGTACTGGCTCGGGTTGCAGGCGGGCGTCACCCTGGGCATGGTGTTCGTGGTCTGGCTGTGGAGCCAGGCACTGTTCGACATCTACGTGCTGTGCATTTACTGCATCGTGGTGTGGGCTGCCATGATTCCGCTGTTTGTCTTCGCCACAGTCCGCAACCTGGCCCGCGGTGTCCTGCCGGCACCGGCCGCACTCGTGAAGTTCACCTCGGAGTGGGCCTGGGTCATTGTTTCCCTGCTCTGGGTCGCCACTGCCGCTTCGATCTTCTTCCGGTTCATCAACTCCTTCCTCGGCTGAGCTTCCGCCTCGGACAGCGCCCGGACAGCGGATCAGCCAACCGGCAGGGCCCAGGCAAGCAGGACCGGAATGTCCTGCCCGTTCCAGCCGGCGGTCAGGGATGGATCGGCTACGGCCTCTCCCCCGAGATCAAGCACCCTCACGACGGAGAGCTCCCAGTCTCCGGACCGAATCCGCGTGACGGGCAGGTCCGCGGGTCCCGGCTGCGGCCCTTCAGCCAGCTCCGCGCCGTCGGGCAGTCCGCCGGCACGGACAGTGATGGTCTCCGGAATCTGTTCCCGGACGCCGTCCTTCTCGTAATACTGGGCCGCCTGCCCCTGCCCGGTCAGGATCGAAACGGCCAGCGCCTGTCCGTAGGCGGGGTCCCCGCAGGCGTCATAGACCCAGCGCCGGCCCAGCACCGAGTGCTCCATGGTGCTGATCAGGAACGCTTCAGCGCCTTCGAGGGGCGCGCCCCGGTATGTCAGGGGAACCTGGAGCACGTTCGCCCCGGCGGCCACGAGATGGGTTTCAATGCCGACTTCGCCGTCGGGATCATCAAATCGAAAGGCGCCCACCCCCTCGATGGCCAGCGGGCCGGCGCCGGGAAACCAGTCGGTGGTGGGCAGCCAGGAGGAGATGAGTTCCATCTTGCCCGGATGCAGATCTGCTTGGTAGATGTGTGCCATCCGCCCAGCCTAGGGGCACGGACGCCGGACGTCAGGAATTTCCGCGGCCGGTGTCCTGTTGTCGCCTACAACAGCATCGGCAGGATTACTTTTGCCGCATGCGCACCTACCCCCACTTCTGCAGGAGAACCATGCTGAGAACCATCCCCGTGCACCAAGCCGACCACTCCGCCCGCACTGCCCTCGTGGCCGGTGCCACCGGAATCGCAGGTGCCGCAATCGTTGACCTCCTGGCGAGCCAGGGCTGGACGGTCCTGGCCCTGTCGCGGAAGGGAGCCTCGGCCAACGCGCCGGAGGCGCGCCCCGGCGTCGTCCCGGTGGCAGCTGACCTGACCTCGCCGGAGAGCCTCGCCGCAGCGCTGGGCGACCTGCAGCCGACGCATGTGTTCTTTACCTCCTGGTCCCGCCAGGACACCGAGGTCGAAAATATTGCCGTCAACTCAGCCATGGTCCGGAACCTGCTGACCGCACTGGAGCACGCTCCGGTGGAACACGTGGCCCTGATGACCGGACTCAAGCACTACATGGGTCCCTTCGAGGCCTACGGGGAAGGGGAAATGCCCGACACCCCCTTCTCCGAAAACGAACCCCGACTGCCGGTGGACAACTTCTACTACGCGCAGGAAGACGAACTGATGGCTGCGGCCGACCGCCAGGGCTTCGCCTGGTCGGTGCACCGGGCCCACACGGTGATCGGATTCGCCGTCGGCAACGCCATGAACATGGGCCAGACCCTGGCCGCACAGGCAACGCTGTGCCGGGAACTCGGACTGCCGTTTACCTTCCCCGGCTCCGAAACCCAGTGGAACTCCGTCACCGACATGACCGACGCCGGCCTTCTCGCCGAGCACATGGTGTGGGCCGCCACCGATGAGCACACCGCCAACGAAGCGTTCAACGTGGTCAACGGCGACGTCTTCCGCTGGCGCTCCCTCTGGCCGCGTCTGGCGGCCTGGTTCGGCGTCGAGCCCGCCGGCTTTGACACCGAGCCGCGGCCGCTGGAAGTGCAGATGGCTGACATGTCCGAGGCCTGGACAAAGCTGGCAGTGCGGGACGGACTGGCAGAGCCCGAGCTCGGCCGGCTGGCAACGTGGTGGCACACCGACGCCGACCTCGGCCGGAAAATGGAGGTCCTCACCGACATGAGCAAGAGCCGGGTGGCCGGCTTCACCGGATACCGCCGCACGGAGGATGCTTTTATCGAGCTCTTTGACCGGCTGCGCGCCGAACGCCTGATTCCCTAGGCTCCGTAAGCGGAGAACAGACAGAAAGAGGAGGGCGGGCCCCCGGGGGGGGCCGGCGCCGCGGGGTGCCGGGGCCAGGGCCCCCCGGGGGGGGCCGGCCCTCCTCTTTGTCCGGGGAACTGCTCCCCGGGGGTGGAAACTACTTGCCGAACCAGATGCCGATTTCACGGGCCGCGGACTCGGGGGAATCCGAACCGTGCACGAGGTTCTGTTGCACGGCCGTTCCCCAGTCGCGGCCGAAGTCGCCGCGGATGGTGCCCGGGGCGGCAGTGGTCGGATCGGTGGTTCCGGCCAGGGACCGGAAGCCTTCAATGACCCGTGCACCCTCAAAAATGGCCGCGACGATCGGGCCGCTGAGCATGAACTCCACCAGCGGTTCGTAGAACGGCTTGCCCTCGTGCTCGGCGTAGTGCTCCTCGAGCACGGCGCGGGTGGCCTCCACCTTCTTCAGCTCGGCCAGGGTGTAGCCCTTGGCTTCAACGCGCGCCAAGATGGCTCCGGAGAGGTTCCGCTCCACGCCGTCGGGTTTGATCAGTACAAGTGTGCGCTCGGTGCTCACGGTAAATCTCCTTGCCAAGTTGCGGATTTCTGGTCTAAGCCTAGTCTGTGGCCGCTTCGCCGGCAGTGCCGGCGCCTGCCGAGCCTTCGGGATGGGCTTTTTCCCATTCCTCCTGCTCGCGGTCCCGCTGGCGGTTTTCGCGGTCCAGCCGCATGCCCGTCTTCAGCGCGTACCACCAGGTGCCGGCGAAGAGCGCTCCGACCAGGAACATCATCGGCTCCAGGAAGCCAGTGGCGATGATCACCAGCTGAAGGATCCAGCCAATCACCGGACCGGCCGGCTTGGACAGAAACGCGCAGGTTGCGATCAGCGCTGCGCTCAGGACGAGGCCGCCGCTGAGGATGATCGCGGGATTCAGGACGTCGCGCTGCAGGCCAAAAACGGCGAGCGTTGCGAAGATCACCAGGAACGCTTCCAGCGTAAGGACCACGGAGGCGAACATGATGCGCACGGAGCGCCGCTTTTTGGGCATGCCCGGGCGCCACTCGCGCTGGGCTTTGGTCAGCTTTGCCATGGCCCTTACTTTCCCAAGAGGGTGCGCGCTTCGGCCACCACGGTGATGGACCCAATGATCAGGACACCGCCGGCCAGGTCATTGTTCTCTTCGGCCTTGGCGACAGCCCACTCCAGCGCGTTGTCCAGGCCCGGTTCCACCTGCAGGTCCGCGTCGGCAAAGCCGGCGTCGACGGCGTCCTGAACCAGGTCTTCGGCCGAAAGGGCCCGCGGCGAGCTGGACTGCGTGAGGCAGACTCCGGCGATCTGGTCGCCGAGCGTCTCGCGCAGTTCGGTCAGGATCCCGACGGCGTCCTTCTCCGCCAGAATGCCCACCACCAATACCAGGGAGGTGAAGCTGAACGCTTCCAGCACAGCCTCTGCAGCGGCTTTGGCACCTGCCGGGTTGTGCGCGGCGTCCACCACGATGGTGGGGGCGGTCCGAACCACTTCCATGCGGCCCGGCGAGGTGACGGTGGAGAACCCGGTGCGCAGCAGCTCCACATCCAGTTCCTTGGTTCCTCCGCCGATGAAGGCCTCCAGCGCAGCGACGGCGACGGCGGCGTTTTCGGCCTGGTGCTTGCCGTGCAGCGGCAGCAGCAGGTCCTCGTAGCGCCCGGCGAGTCCGGCGATGGTGAGCATCTGCCCGCCCACTGCCATGACCCGGGATTCGATGCCGAACTCCACGCCCTCGAAGCGGTACGGGATGCCCACTTCACGGGCCTTCTCCAGCAGCATCTGGGCCGCCTCCATCGGCTGGGCGGCACTGATCAGGAACCCGTTTTCCTTGATGATGCCGGCCTTTTCCATGGCGATGTCGGCGACGTCGTCGCCCAGCAGCTCGGTGTGGTCCAGGGAGATCGGGGTGATCACGGAAACCGAACCGTCGCCCACGTTGGTGGCGTCGGTGATGCCGCCCAGACCCACTTCAATGACCGCCACGTCCACCGGTTCGTCGGCGAAGACCGCGAACGCCAGGATGGTAACGGCCTCAAAGTAGGTCAGGCGCGGCTCTCCGGCGGCAGTCAGTTCGCCGTCGACGATGTCCAGGTAGGGGTGGATTTCATCCCAGATCCGCACAAACGTCTCATCGGAAACGGATTCGCCGTCGATGCTGATCCGCTCGGTGACCTTGCTCAGGTGCGGGCTGGTGTACCGGCCGGTGCGCAGCCCGTAGGCACGCAGCCCGGCTTCGATCATCCGCGCCGTGGACGTCTTGCCGTTGGTTCCGGTGATGTGGATGATCGGGAACGCCTTGTTCGGCTCCCCGAGCACCTCCATGGCCCGGAACAGCGGAGCCATCCGGGGCTCCATCTTGTTTTCCGGCGCCCGGCTCAGCAGCTCGGCATAGACGCTCTCAACGGAAAAACCGTCAATTGCTCCAGAGGGTCCGTCAGACATGCTCATTAAATCTTCTCCAGGGTGACGGTGAATTCTTCATCGTCGTCGGCAAGGGTAACTGCCGTGAGAACCAGCTCGTCGGTCAGGGTTTCGGACTTGATCAGTTCGGCATTCGCCTCGAGCGCTGCGGCGGACGACGGCGACGTTTTGACCACGGTGCGGATGTGGTCGCTGATGTGCAGGTTCGCGTCGCGGCGGGCCTGCTGGATGGCGCGGATGCCGTCGCGGGCAGTGCCCTCGGCAGCCAGCTCCGGGGTGACCTCGGTGTTCAGCACCAGGAAGCCGCCGCCGGGCAGGACTGAGACTGCCTTGGAGGACTCGCCGTCGGCGGTTTCCACGACCGTTTCCAGCGTGTATTCCTGCGGCTGCAGTTCAAGGCCGCCGGCGGTGACGGTTCCGGCGTCGTCCACCGACCAGTCGCCGGATTTGGAGGCCTTGATCGCGGTCTGGACGTTCTTGCCCAGGCGCGGACCCGCGGCACGGGCATTCACCACGAGCTTCTGCGTGATGCCGAACTCGGCCGGGTCAGCGGCGGCAGCCTCCATCAGCCGGACTGACTTCAGGTTCAGCTCGTCAGCGATGATCGCCGCGAACTGGCCAGCCAGCGCCTCGGCGTCGGGGGCGACGACGGTCATTTCGGACAGCGGCAGGCGCACCCGCAGGTTCGCGGCCTTGCGCAGCGAGGAACCCACCGAGGCGATCCGGCGGGTGCGGTCCATGCGGTCCACCAGGGCCTCGTCCTGCGGGAACAGATCGGCGTCCGGCCAATCGGTCAGGTGCACCGATCGTCCGCCGGTGAGGCCGCGCCAGATCTCTTCGGAGATCAGCGGCAGCAGCGGGGCGGCGACCCGGCAGACCGTTTCCAGGCAGGTGTAGAGCACGTCGAAGGCCTGGGCGTCTTCGTCGAAGAAGCGGTTGCGGCTGCGGCGGATGTACCAGTTGGTCAGCGTGTCCATGTACTGGCGCAGCGTTTCGCAGGCCTCGGACACGTCGTAGCTGTCCAGCTGCCCGGTCATGGTCCGCACCAGGTCGCCGGTGGCGGCGAGCATGTAGTTGTCCAGCGGTTCGCTGGACTCGTAGCGGGCCTTGGCCTCATAGCCGTTGCCGTTGTCCGCGGCGTTGGTGTAGAGCGTGAAGAAGTGCCACACGTTCCACAGCGGCAGGATGACCTGGCGGACTGCCTCGCGGATGCCCTGTTCGGTGACAACAAGGTTGCCGCCGCGCAGGATCGGCGAGGACATCAGGAACCAGCGCATGGCGTCGGAGCCGTCGCGGTCCAGGACCTCGGACACGTCCGGGTAGTTGCGCAGGGACTTGGACATTTTCTGCCCGTCCGAGCCCAGCACGATGCCGTGGCTGATCACGTTGCGGAACGCCGGACGGTCAAACAGTGCCGTCGCCAGGACGTGCAGGGTGTAGAACCAGCCGCGGGTCTGGCCGATGTACTCGACGATGAAGTCGCCCGGGTTGTGATTCTCGAACCACTCGGCGTTTTCGTGCGGGTAATGCACCTGGGCGTACGGCATGGAACCGGAGTCGAACCAGACGTCCAGCACGTCCTCCACGCGGCGCATGGTGGACTGGCCCTCTTCCGGGGTGCGGGGGTCATCCGGGTTGGGGCGGGTCAGCTCGTCGATGAACGGTCGGTGCAGGTCGGGCTCGCCGGCCTTGTTCACCGGCAGGCGGCCGAAGTCGGCCTTCAGTTCCGCTAGCGAACCGTACACGTCGGTGCGGGGGTAGTTGGGGTCGTCGGAGACCCAGACCGGGATGGGGCTGCCCCAGTAGCGGTTGCGGCTGATGGACCAGTCACGCGCGTTTTCGATCCACTTGCCGAACTGGCCGTCCTTGACGTTGTCCGGGATCCAGTTGATCTGCTGGTTCAGCTCCACCATGCGGTCCTTGACCTTGGTGACCTCGACGAACCAGGAGGAGACCGCCTTGTAGATCAGCGGGTTGCGGCAGCGCCAGCAGTGCGGGTAGCTGTGCTCGTAGCTGGCCTGGCGCAGCAGGCGGCCGTCGGCGCGCAGCACCTTGGTGATCGCCTTGTTCGCGTCGAAGACCTGCTGGCCGGCAATGTCGGCCAGGGGGCCGTCGCCAAACATGGGCAGGAACTTGCCACCCTCGTCCACGGAGAGGATCACCGGGATGCCATTGGCTTCACAGATCTTCTGGTCGTCCTCACCGTAGGCGGGAGCTTGGTGGACGATGCCGGTGCCGTCGGTCGTGGTGACGTAGTCGGCGGTGACGATCTGCCAGGCGTTGGCCGTGCCCCACTTCTCAGTGTCGGTGTAGTAGTCCCACAGCGGCGCGTAGCGCAGTCCGGCGAGGTCCTTGCCCAGGTGCACGGCGGTGACGGCCCCACGGGCGGCGTCGGCGTCGTCGTACCCCAGGTCCTTGGCGTAGGCACCCACCAGGTCTTCGGCGAGCAGGTAGCGGGCGGCCGGATCGCCCTGCGGGGTGCCGTTGGGGCCGGCGGGCACCACGGCGTAGCGGACGGAGGGCCCGACGGCGAGGGCCATGTTGGTGGGCAGGGTCCAGGGCGTGGTGGTCCAGGCGATGGCGAGAACGCCCTCGAGCTCGGCGGAGAGCACGTTGTCGCCGGCGGTGATCGGGAAGGTCACCGTGACGGTCTGGTCCTGGCGGTCCTTGTAGACGTCGTCGTCCATGCGCAGTTCATGGTTGGACAGCGGCGTCTCGTCCTTCCAGCAGTACGGCAGCACGCGGAAGCCGCTGTAGGTCAGGCCCTTTTCATGCAGGGTCTTGAAGGCCCAGATGACCGATTCCATGTAGTCGACATTGAGTGTCTTGTAGTCGTTCTCGAAGTCCACCCAGCGGGCCTGGCGCGTGACGTAGTCCCGCCACTCGCCGGCATATTCCATGACCGAGGCACGACAGGCGTCGTTGAACTTGTCGATGCCCATCTTCTCGATCTGGACCTTGTCGGACATGCCCAGCTGCTTCATTGCCTCAAGTTCAGCGGGCAGGCCGTGCGTGTCCCAGCCGAAGCGGCGCTCGACTCGGCGGCCGCGCTGGGTCTGGTAGCGGGCCACCAGGTCCTTGGCGTAGCCGGTGAGCAGGTGCCCGTAGTGCGGCAGGCCGTTGGCGAAGGGAGGGCCGTCGTAGAAGACAAATTCGTTGGCGCCGTCTTTGCCGGCAGGCCGTGCATCAATCGAGGCCTGGAAGGTGCCGTCCTTGTCCCAGTACTTCAGAACGCGTTCTTCGAGTTCCGGAAACCGGGGGGAAGACGGGGCGGCGTTTTCTGCCGGGGCGGCGGCCGTAGTGGCCTTGGGATAGATAGAGGGCATATTCGTCATCCTGATAGCGGCAAGTAATTCTGGTGAAAAACAGGATGCGAGGGCGGAATCCTTGCCGGCTCAAAGCCTGCGGGAATCCGCGGTACCACCTCGCTTGCCGCCGTCGTCGTCCGCGCCGTGCGTTGCAGTGAACTGCAAAACAATGCGCCGCCGAACCGGGCTGCCGCTCGTTGACTGCTGTGACGGGCTTACCCGTCCGGTTCTACTGGGCCCCGTGTTGCAGTGGCAGGGCTGTTCTTCCGGAAGCTCACCGGTGATGGCCGGGTCAAAGCTGCTCCCGCCAGTTTAGGCCACGGCTTCAGCGATGTCGAAGTACACCGAAGGCGTGCCGTGCCCGCTGCGGCAACGCGTTGGCCGGCGGATGGCCGTTACCGGCGGATGACCTTGTGGTTTGCTGCCTGGGCCAGCGGGCGCAGCACTACCTTGTCCAGGTTGATGTGGTGGGGAAGGTTCAGGGAATAGGCCATGACATCCGCTACGTCTTCGGCGGTGAGCGGCTCCGCGACGCCGGCGTAGACCTTTTCGGCCGCTTCCTCGTTCCCCAGACGGTTCCGGGAGAACTCCGCTGTCTTGACCATGCCGGGGAGGATCTCGATGACCCGCACGTTGTTTTCCGCCTCTTCCAGGCGCAGGGTTTCCGCGAGCGCCTGTTCAGCCGACTTGGCCGCGCAGTAACCGGCGCCGCCTTCGTAAGCAGCCAGGGCCGCCGTCGACGTCAGCATCAGGATGGAGCCCTGGCCGGATTCGCGCAGGGCGGGCAGGAATGCCTGGGTAACCCGGAGTGCTCCGATGACGTTCACGTTGTACATGGCTTCCCAGTCGCTGAGCTTGCCCTCGGCCACCGAGTCCATGCCGAAGGCGGCGCCGGCGTTGTTGATCAGCGCGTCCACTCCCCCGCCGGCCAGCACCTCTTCGGCCATCTTCGTTACCGATTTGCTGTCGGTCACATCTGCGGTGACGGTCTGCGCGCCGGTTTCCTCGGCGAGCGCCTGCAGTTTCTCTTCCCGGCGGGCCACAGCCACGACATCCCAGCCGGAGGCGCGCAGGGCGCGGACAGCTGCCGCTCCAATTCCTGAGCTTGCTCCGGTCACTACTGCGCGCTTGGCGCGCTGGACGGGGCTGGACTGGGCGGCTGAAGGCGCGGGGGAAGTCACGGCGGAAGTCATGCAGCCACTGTAGTCATTGGGTCCGCCTGCTCCACAGGTCCCGGGCCCCGTATTACGTGTGCAGCCGCTGCTTGTCCGGCTCCGTGCACTGGTTGCAAGACCAGGCCCGCCATCACCGCCAAACCCGCATCACAGCGCACAGTGCCGCACGCCATACCGCCCGCGTGAAAGAATGGACCCATGGCTGAAAACTTTCCGGGCACAGACACGCCCGACAACGCACCCAAGACCGTATCCGTCCCCGACAAGCCCGCCCTCGAGGGCCTTGAAGCAACCCTGAGCCGCCGCTGGCGCGAAGAGGGAACGTACGCGTTCAACGAAGACACGGTCCGCGAGGACGTCTACTCGATCGACACTCCCCCGCCCACGGCTTCCGGTTCACTGCACGTGGGACACATGTTCTCCTACACGCAGACCGACGTCATGGCCCGCTACAAGCGCATGACCGGCAAGAACGTGTTCTACCCGATGGGCTGGGACGACAACGGCCTGCCCACCGAGCGCCGGGTGCAGAACTACTACGGCGTCCGCTGCGATCCGACCAAGCCCTACGATCCGGACTACCGCCCGCCGGCCACCGCACCGAAGAACCAGCGCGACTTCGACGTCATCTCCCGCCGGAACTTCATCGAGCTGTGCGAGGAGCTGGCTGTGGAGGACGAGAAGGTCTTTGAGGACCTCTTCTCCACCCTGGGCCTGTCCGTGGACTGGACCCGCACCTACCGCACCATCGATGACAACTCCCGCGCCGTCAGCCAGCGCGCCTTCCTGGAGAACCTCAAGGCCGGCGATGCCTACATGTCGGAGGCTCCCACGCTCTGGGACGTCACCTTCCGCACCGCGGTCGCCCAGGCCGAGGTGGAGGACCGCGAGCAGCCCGGCGCCTACCACCGGATCAGCTTCCATGCCCCCGACGGCGAAAAGATCTTCGTGGAGACCACCCGTCCGGAGCTGCTTCCCGCCTGCGTCGCCCTGGTCGCACACCCCGACGACGAGCGTTACCAGCGCCTGTTCGGCACCACGGTCACGTCCCCGCTGTTCGACGTCGAGGTCCAGGTCCGCGCTCATCCGCTGGCCAAGCCGGACAAGGGTTCGGGCATCGCGATGATCTGTACTTTCGGCGACCAGACCGACGTCACCTGGTGGCGGGAACTGAACCTGCCCACCCGCGCCGTCGTCGGCCGTGACGGCCGCCTGCTGGCCGAAACGCCGGAGTGGATCACCACGGAAAAGGCGAAGGAAAACTACGCCGCCGTGGCCGCCAAGACCGTCTTCAGCGCCAAGGAAGCCGTCGTGGAGATGCTGCGCGAAAGCGGCGACCTCGAGGGAGAACCGAAGAAGATCACGCACCCGGTGAACTTCTTCGAAAAGGGCGACAAGCCGCTTGAGGTAGTCACCAGCCGCCAGTGGTACATCCGCAACGGCGGACGGGACGAGGACCGCCGGGGACGCCTGATCGCCCGCGGCAAGGAAATCGACTTCCATCCGGCGTTCATGCGTTCACGTTACGAAAACTGGATCGAAGGCCTGAACGGCGACTGGCTCGTTTCGCGCCAGCGCTTCTTCGGCGTTCCTGTTCCCGTCTGGTATCCGCTGGATGCCGCCGGCAACCCGGACTACGAGAATCCGGTGCTGCCCGCGTCCGAGTCGCTGCCGGTGGATCCGGCCGCGGAGCCGGCCCCGGGCTACTCGGAGGACCAGCGCAATCAGCCCGGCGGCTTTGTCGGCGACGCCGATGTCCTGGACACCTGGGCCACGTCGTCCCTGACGCCGCAGATTGTGGGCGGCTGGAGCCGGGATGAGGACCTGTTCGCCAAGGTCTTCCCCTTTGATCTGCGCCCGCAGGGGCACGACATCATCCGCACCTGGCTGTTCTCCTCCGTGGTCCGCGCCGACGCGCTGAACCACGCAGCGCCGTGGAAGCACGCCGCCATCTCGGGCTGGATCCTGGATCCGGACCGCAAGAAGATGTCCAAGTCCAAGGGCAACGTGGTGGTCCCCACCGATGTGCTCAACGACTACGGCTCCGACGCCGTCCGCTACTGGGCGGCCTCGGCCAAGCTCGGTGCCGACACGGCCTACGAGATTGCGCAGATGAAGATTGGCCGCCGCCTGGCCATCAAGCTGCTCAATGCCTCCAAGTTCGTGCTGAACCTGGGTGCCACGGAACAGAACGTTCTCACCGCCGACACCTCGGTGATCACCAACGCGCTGGACTCCGCACTGCTCAAGCAGCTGGCCGAGGTTGTGAATGCCTCCACCAAGGCATTTGAGAACTATGACTATGCCAAGGCCCTGCAGCTGAGTGAGTCCTTCTTCTGGTCCTTCACCGATGACTACGTGGAGCTGATCAAGGACCGCGCCTACGGTGCGTTCGGCGAAGAAGAGCAGGCCTCCGTGCTGGCCACCCTGGCCACCACCCTGGATGCGCTGCTGCGTCTGTTCGCTCCGTTCCTGCCCTTCGCGACCGAAGAGGTCTGGGGCTGGTGGCGGAACGGCTCGGTGCACCGCGCGCCGTGGCCGAACGTCGATGCGCTGTCCGCAGCCGTTGCGGAGGCCGACGCCGGGATCCTCGCCACGGTGGCAACCGCCCTGGGCGGCATCCGCAAGGCCAAGTCCGAGGCCAAGGTCAAGCAGCGCACGGAGGTCCTCAAGGCCGCCGTCACGGCTTCCGCAGCACAGGTGGTCCAGCTGGAGGCCGGGCTGGCCGATCTGAAGGCGGCTGGCAACGTGCGTGAGCTGTCCCTGGCAACAGGCGACGGCGAACTGGCCGTCTCCGACGTCGAGCTGGCTCCTCCGGCCGAGTAGAAGCCTCCGTCCGCAGGAACGGAGAAAGCCCCGCCGGATGTATCTTCCGGCGGGGCTTTCCTGTGTCTGAGTGTGTCAGTTGCTTCAGTCGAACTGCGGGCGCTCGGTACGGCTGCGCTTGATCTCGAAGAAGGCCGGGTTCTCGGCCAGCATGACGGCGCCGTCAAACATCCGGCCCGCTTCCTCGCCGCGCGGAATGCGGGTCAACACCGGACCGAAGAACGCGGTGCCGTTGAACGCGACCACGGGGGTTCCGACGTCGTCGCCCACCCGGGAGATGGCTTCCTGGTGCGAGGCACGCAGCTGGGTGTCGAACGCGTCGCTGTCGGCGTACTGCGCCAGGTCAGCCGGCAGGCCCACCTCCTCCAGGGCTTCCCGGATCACTGCGGTGAAGTCCTTGTTGGCACCGATGTGGATGCGCGTGCCCATCGCGTCGTAGAGCTTCTTGATGTACTCGGCACCGTGCAGTTCCTGCGCGGCGATGATCACGCGCACCGGACGCCAGGCTGCCTCCATGCGTTCCTGGTAATCCTCGGGCAGATCCCGTCCCTCATTCAGGACGGCCAGGCTCATGACGTGCCACGAGGTGCGGACATCACGGACCCTCTCGACTTCGTCCATCCAACGGGAGGTCACCCAGGCGAACGGGCAGGTCGGGTCAAACCAGAAATCAGCTTTTGCTGCAGCGTCAGGCGAGGTCAAGGCAAACTCCTTCAAGGGTTATGCGGATCGTTGGTTGGGGCAACCGCTGATCAGGCGGATTTGTTCCGGCGCTTGGTCGCCACGGCCTGGGAAATCAGCGTGGGCTCGGCCTTCTGTGTCACGACGTCCTCGGTGATGACCACGGTCGCGACGTCGTCGCGGCTGGGCAGGTCAAACATGACCGGCAGCAGCACCTCTTCGAGGATGGCACGCAATCCGCGGGCCCCGGTGCCGCGGGACAGTGCGGCGTCGGCAATGGCGTCCAGGGCGGCAGGCTCAAAGGTGAGCTCCACGCCGTCGAGCTGGAACATCTTCTGGAACTGCTTGACCAGGGCGTTCTTGGGTTCGGTAAGAATCCGGATCAACGCGGCGCGGTCCAGGCTGGACACCGTGGTGATGACCGGGAGCCGGCCGATGAATTCAGGAATCAAACCGAACTTCAGCAGGTCCTCAGGCATGACTTCGGCGTAGGAATCGGCTTCCTTGGCGTTCTCGTTCAGCGGAGCGCCGAAGCCGATGCCCTTCCGTCCGGACCTGGAACCGATGATTTCTTCCAGTCCGGCAAAAGCACCGGCCACGATGAACAGCACATTGGTGGTGTCGATCTGGATGAATTCCTGATGCGGGTGCTTGCGGCCGCCCTGCGGCGGGACGGAGGCAACCGTGCCTTCAAGGATCTTGAGCAGCGCCTGCTGCACGCCCTCGCCGGACACGTCGCGGGTGATCGAGGGGTTCTCGCTCTTGCGCGAGATCTTGTCGATCTCGTCAATGTAGATGATGCCTTGCTCGGCCTTCTTGACGTCGTAGTCGGCGGCCTGGATCAGCTTCAGCAGGATGTTCTCGACATCCTCGCCCACATACCCGGCTTCGGTGAGCGCCGTGGCGTCGGCGACGGCGAAGGGCACGTTCAGGCGGCGGGCCAAGGTCTGAGCCAGATAGGTCTTGCCGCAGCCGGTGGGGCCGATCAGCAGGATGTTGGACTTGCCGATCTCCACGTCGTCGGACATCACGGCGTCGGAAAGGTTGCCGGTGTTCCGCGGCGCGTGGCCGGCCTGGATGCGCTTGTAATGGTTGTAGACGGCGACGGCGAGGGAGCGCTTGGCCGGTTCCTGGCCGATCACGTATTCCTGCAGGGAATCGAAGATTTCGCGCGGCTTGGGCAGCTCGAAGGTGCCCAGATCCGCCACCTCGGAGAGTTCCTCTTCGATGATTTCGTTGCACAGGTCAATGCATTCGTCGCAGATGTAGACCCCGGGGCCGGCAATGAGCTTGCGGACCTGCTTCTGGCTCTTTCCACAGAAGGAGCACTTGAGCAGATCGGTGCTCTCACCAATGCGAGCCATAATTCAGTCCCCTTAGATGGTCCATCGTTCCAACAGCGCCGGACTCCGTCCCCAGACGGGGGCGGGCTCGGCCGGTCAGCCATGTTCCACTCTAGGACAATTGGCTGAGCGATTCAGCAACCAAAAGGCCCGTGGTGCGTAATTTCGCACCACGGGCCTTTTGGAAGCAGTTACATCCGGTTGATGGCCGGGGTCTTGATCTTGCGGGAATCAAGCACCTGGTCGATCAGGCCGTACTCAAGGGCACCGGCGGCGGTGAGGATCTTGTCACGCTCGATGTCCCGGTTCACTTCCTCGGAGGTGTGGTTCGAGTGCAGCGCCAGGGTGTCCTCGAGCCAGGTGCGCATGCGCATGACTTCGGCCGCCTGGATTTCCAGGTCAGACGCCTGTCCACGCTCGCCGCCACCCAGTGCAGGCTGGTGGATCAGCACGCGGGCGTTCGGCAGCGCGAGGCGCTTGCCCGGCGTTCCGGCGGCCAGCAGCACGGCTGCGGCACTGGCTGCCTGGCCCAGGCAGACCGTCTGGATTTCCGGACGGATGTACTGCATGGTGTCGTAGATGGCCGTCATGGCCGTGAACGAACCGCCCGGAGAGTTGATGTACAGGGTGATGTCGCGGTCCGGATCGTTGGACTCAAGGACCAGCAGCTGGGCCATGACATCGTCGGCTGAGGCGTCGTCGACCTGGACACCAAGGAAGATGATGCGGTCCTCAAACAGCTTGGTGTACGGGTCCTGGCGCTTGAAGCCGTACGGCGTGCGCTCCTCGAACTGCGGCAGCACGTAGCGGCTGGACGGCATCTGCGGTGCCGAGCCGCCTGCGGTTCCAAAATGGGTGTTCATAAATTACTCCTGAAGTCTAAGAAAGGTGCGCTGGCTAAGGAGGAAGCGTCAGTCCTCGACCGGGGCTGCGCCCTTGTCCTGGTCAGTTCCGCCGCCGCCCGTGACGCCGCCGGCATGCGCGGAGATCTTGTCGAAGAAGCCGTACTCCAGTGCTTCCGGAGCCGTGAACCACTTGTCGCGGTCGTTGTCCTTCAGGATGGTTTCCACCGACTGGCCGGTCTGCTCGGCCGTGAGCTCGGCCATGACCTGCTTCATGTGCAGGATCAGTTCAGCCTGGATGCGGATGTCGGAGGCGGTGCCGCCGATGCCGCCGGAGGGCTGGTGCATGAGGATGCGGGCATGCGGCGTGGCGTAGCGCTTGCCCTTGGTGCCGGAGGAGAGCAGGAACTGTCCCATGGACGCTGCCAGCCCGGTTGCCACGGTGACGACGTCGTTCGGGATGAACTGCATCGTGTCGTAGATGGCCATTCCGGCCGTCACCGATCCGCCCGGAGAGTTGATGTAAAGGAAGATGTCCTTCTCAGGGTCTTCTGCGGAGAGCAGCAGCAGCTGAGAGCAGATGGCATTCGCGTTGTCATCCCGGACTTCCGAGCCCAACCAGATGATCCGCTCGCGCAGCAGACGGTTGTAGATGTAGTCGTCCCGGCTAGCCGGGTCCACCGTTGCCATTGTGGGTGTGTTGGGTGCAATTGCCATACTGAGTGACCTCTCGCTCTGGCGGGGTACAGAACCGCTAACCGCGTCAGCTGGTCCCGCCGTTTATCTCTTCTAGGACACTAACCTGTTGCGGCTGTGATCTGCTCGGGTTTTGCGGGCTGTTCGCTGACGGCGCACGATGCCCGCCACAGCCCAAGGCAGGGGAAATCACGCGGCCGACGGCGGCTGGCACCGGCGCTTCCCCGGGTTCCGCACTGCGTGCTCCCCCGGTCTCCCTATTGCTTAAACGACGACGCCGCCTGCCCCTGCGGGCAAGCGGCGTCGTCGTCGTTCAGTTGTTCCCCGGCGGGAGGATTATGCCTTGTCGCCGGTCTTCGACTCTTCGGCAACCTCAGCCTCGGGGGCTTCGGTTTCAGCGTCTGCAACGGGGGCTTCTTCGCCGGCGGGGCGGACGAAGTCGCTCAGGTCAATCTCGACACCTGCGGTGTCGGTGACCTTGGCCTGCTCCAGAACCTTGGCGAGGGCCTTGCGGCGGCGGACTTCGCCAACCATCATCGGGACCTGGCCGCTCTGGTCGATCAGCTGCGCGAACTGGTTCGGATCCATGCCGTACTGGCCGGCAGCGGAGACGATGTAGTCGATCAGCTCGTTCTGGCTGACGCCTACCTCTTCCTTGTCGGCAACAGCGTCAAGGATGATTTCGTTCTTGAAGGCTGCGGCAGTGTTCTCGCGAACTTCTGCACGGTGCTCTTCGGTGTCGTGGTCTTCGCCCTGGGAGTGTGCGCTCTCAGAGTTGAAGTGCTGTTCCAGCTGCTCTTCGATGACGGATTCCGGAACCGGAACCTCGATCATTTCCAGCAGCTTCTCCAGGACCTTGTCGCGGGCTTCGACGCCCTGCTCCATCAGCTTGGACTCTGCAGCGCGCTTGGTCAGGTCCTCGCGGAGTTCTTCGATGGTGTCGAATTCGCTGGCCAGCTGGGCGAAGTCGTCGTCGGCCTCGGGAAGCTCGCGCTCCTTGACGGCCTTGACCGTAACGGTGACGGTGGCGTCTTCGCCGGCGTGCTCGCCGCCGGCAAGCTTCGTCTCGAAGGTTGCGGACTCGTCAACGGACAGGCCGGTGACTGCTTCGTCCATGCCCTCGAGCATGGTGCCGGCGCCGACCTGGTAGGAAAGGTCTGCAGCGGAATCGATTTCTTCCTCGCCAACCTTGGCTACGAGATCCATGGTGAGGAAGTCGCCGTCGGCGGCCGGACGGTCAACCGTCTTGAGCGTGCCGAAGCGGCCGCGCAGTTCGTCCAGTGCCTTGGTGACGTCGTCGTCGGAAGCTTCAGCCGGCTCAACGGTGACCTCGAGGCCGGAGTAGTCCGGGAGCTCGATTTCGGGGCGGACATCCAGCTCGACGTTGAAGACCAGCTGGCCCTCGTCGGTGGCGGGGTCCGGAACTTCACTGATTTCCACCTCGGGGCGGCTCATCGGACGGATACCCGTTTCCGATACAGCTTCCTGGTAGAAACCGTTCAGGCCGTCATTGATGGCGGTTTCCAGAACGTAGCCGCGGCCAACGCGCTGGTCGATGAGCCTGTTGGGGACCTTGCCCTTGCGGAAGCCAGGCACCTGCACCTGAGTGGCGATGGTCTTGTAGGCCTCTTCGATGCTCGGCTTCAATTCCTCGAAAGGAACTTCGACAACGAGCTTTACCCGCGTGGGTGTGAGGTTTTCTACAGCGCTCTTCACAGCGTAGTTCTCCTGAGGGTTCTGGGATTGGGTCTGCACCATGTGTACTACAGAGTCGGGGTGACAGGATTTGAACCTGCGACTTCCTGCTCCCAAAGCAGGCGCTCTTCCAAGCTGAGCTACACCCCGTCAGTGCAACTGACAGCCTACCGGCATGCAGGGACATGTGCACAATTGGGTGTGGCCCGAACCTCCCGGAAGCCCGGTTCGGCAGGGGATTTCCGAACCACTGTTTTACCGTGCTAAGGTAAAACCTGCCTTAGGGCGCCGGGGGATGTAGCTCAATGGTAGAGCCTCAGTTTTCCAAACTGATCACGCGGGTTCGATTCCCGTCATCCCCTCAGGAGAATATATCCGGCTGTTGCCGGCTTTGAAAGGGTCTTCCGCTTCGGCGGGGGGCCTTTTTCATTTGTCCCGTCTGTTGCATAACCCGTGTCGTCCTCTTCCTTTCCGTCCTTCGCGCACCTTTGGTTTGCGAGGTGGCACTTGCGGGCCGGACCGGGTCGGCTGTGCCTGGGAGCCTGGAAGCCTGGGTGCTGGGAGCCAGCGTGTTGGGAGCCAGCGTGTTGGGAGCCTAGAACTTTGGGGCCTGGCGCCCGTGCTTGGGAACCGGGACCCGGGAACCTGCGTCTTGCGCGCCTGTGCTTTTTGCGCCGTCCGGGCCGCTAAACTCTTGCCACGATCCAACCCAGTTCCGCGGAGGTGAATGAGATGGCCCAAACGACTGCCCACGCAGGCCCTGCCGGACCGGCGCTCACCGCACTCCAGGTCAGTGCGGCTCTGCGGCACGAAGGGCTCCGTGCGACCATCCCCCGTCTCGACGTATATCGCGCTCTCGCGGTGTCCGGAGGGCACAGGTCAGCGGATGATCTGGCCGGGATGCTCGCAGCCGACGGCGGAACCGTCCAGCGCACAAGCGTCTACAACGCCCTGCGGGCACTGGTGGATGCCGGACTTGTCCAAGTGGTGCAGGCCGGCCCCGGAACCACCCTGTACGAGCTGCGCGGCAGCGATCACCACCATTTCCTGTGCCGCGATTGCGGAACAATCACCGATGTCCCTGCGGGCAGCGAGGTCCCGCCGCTGCTGGACATGAACATCCCGGGAGCCCGAGTGGATTCCGCCCAGGTGGTCCTGCGCGGACTGTGT
Source organism: Arthrobacter sp. zg.Y820 (assembly GCF_030125555.1). Lineage (NCBI taxonomy): Bacteria > Bacillati > Actinomycetota > Actinomycetes > Micrococcales > Micrococcaceae > Arthrobacter > Arthrobacter sp. zg.Y820. The sequence continues at coordinate 62,197 of NZ_JASKLX010000006.1, read as the reverse complement.
GCCGATTGCCTGGAGCCGCGGGGCTAGATGTAACTCTCGGACCGGGGTGCCTCCTCGCCATCCTCAGTTCAGCAGCAGTTCACAGTGCCAGGTGGATTTTCGAGTAAGTGTCCAGTAATGGCCCACCGCGGTAACTGTGGTTCGGATCACTAAAATAGAAGACATGTACTACTCCCCAGCTGGCAAAGACGACAGCCGAGCTCCCGGCCCCGACGCTTCCAGTGCGTCGCCCAACGCGTTGAGCACTGGGTCGTTGACGGCCTCCGGGGCTTCGAAAGGAGCCGCAGCAGGAGTCGCCAGGGGTGTGGAGGGTTTGGAGGCCGCGGAGCGGGTCTGCCTGATCAACGAGATCCGGGCGTTGGAGGAATTGAAGTGCGTCATCGCCGCCGCCCAGGCCAAGGCCGCGGCGGCCTTTGACGCTTCCACCCGCCGCGCCCAGGCCCGGGCCGGTCTGAAGGCCGAGCAGCTGGGTCGGGGTGTGGCAGCGCAACTGGCCCTGGCGCGCCGGGACTCTCCGCATAACGGTGCCAAACTGCTGGGCCTGGCAAGGATCCTGACCACCGAAATGCCGCACACCCTGCACGCCCTCTCCACCGGGGTGATCAACGAGTGGCGGGCCACGCTCCTGGTCCGCGAGACCGCCTGCCTGACCCTGGCCGACCGGCAGAAAGTCGATGAACAGATCGCCGGGAACCCCGCGGACCTGGAACAGCTCGGAGACCGGAAGCTGATCGCCCGGATCAAGTCCCTGTCCTACGGTCTGGACCCGCATGCCGTGGTCAACCGTGCCGCGCATGCCGTTTCCCAACGGTATGTGTCCTGCCGTCCGGCCCCGGACACCATGACGTATCTGACCGCGCTGCTGCCGGTGGCGCAAGGGGTGGGCGTGTTCGCGGCGCTAACCCGGGACGCGGACCGGCTGCGGGCGTCCGGGGACCCGCGGACGAAGGGCCAGATTATGGCCGACACCCTCGTGGAACGCACCACCGGACAGGCCCGGGCCGAGGACGTGCGGGTCGAGGTGCAACTGATCATGACGGACCGGACCCTGCTGCACGGCATCCTGCCCCCAGACACAAACACAAACACAGACACAGACACAGACACAGACACGGGCACGGGCACAAATACGGACACGGGCACGAATACAGTTGCGGACACGGCTGCGGAGCTGGACGCTGCCAGGACATCTGCGGACACCAAAGACCCCGGGACCGCGAGCTTTGGCGGGATAGCAGCCGGCCGGCAACTGGAATCTTTCGTGCCCGACGGAGCCGAACCGGCCGTGCTAGCCGGATACGGAATCATTCCCGCGCAGTGGGCCCGGGACCTGATCCGCGGTCCCAACCCGGTTCCGGACGATCCCAGCCCGGACAGACCGGATCCCGGGGACAGAGACCAGGACCGGGGTCCCGCCCCTAAACCGGCCCGTGGTCCTGCCCCTAATCAGGCCCATGGTCCCGCCCGTAACCCGGCCCGTGGTCCCGCCCCTAATCCGGCCCCTAACTGGGCCCGTGATCCGGGCAGCGCCACAGCCGGCTGGGGTACGGTGGCGCGGCGGCCGGATCCGCGCACCGAAGTCTGGCTCCGCCGGCTCTACGTCGCCCCGAACTCGGGGCAACTGACCGCGATGGATTCCCGGGCACGCCTCGTCCCCGGCGGCCTGGCCCGGCTGATCGCAGCCCGCGACCAGATCTGCCGAACCCCGTGGTGCGGAGCACCGATCCGCCACTACGACCACATCACCCCCGTCCGCGAGGGCGGACCAACCAGTGCCGAGAACATTCAAGGACTCTGCGAGGCCTGCAACCAAGCCAAGGAAGCACCAGGCTGGAGCGCAAACGCGGTCGGGGATCGCCAACCGGACCGCCACACAGTGGACACAATCACTCCTACCGGACACACCTACCGGTCCACGGCGCCGCAACTCCCGCAATCATCTGCTGCTTCCCGTGCTTCCACAGCGCCGATGCTGCCGGCACCATGACTCCGCTTCTGTCAGTGCTCCTGGCAGACCGGACACCAGTAGAGCTTGCGGGCACCCATCTCGGTGCCGGCAACGGTCATGCCGCACCGCCGGCAGGGCAGGCCGGTGCGCTGATAGACATAATGCGCTTCCTCGCGGGGGACCGGATCGGCCTGGCTCTCCCGGTCTGCCGGCAAGGTGGTGATGATCCTGCCTTGGGCTACGCCGTCGTGCATAACGGAGACAATGTCAGCCCACAGCGCCGCCGCTTCGTCCTCCCTCACATCCCGGCCCAAGCGCCAGGGCGAGAGCCGCTGCAGGAAGAGCACCTCTGCACGGTAGACGTTGCCGACCCCGGCCAGGATCTCCTGATTCATCAGCAGCAAGCCCACCGGAGAAGCACGCCGGCGGAGCCGGGCAATAAAGTCTGCTTCATCGGCGCCGTCCTGCAGCGGGTCGGGGCCGAGGCGCGCAACGACTGCGGCGCGCTCGGCGTCGGTGATCACCTCACATGCCGTGGGGCCGCGAAGGTCCGCCCAGCCGTGCGGCGACACCAGACGAACACGGACCGCGCCCTTGGGAGCAGGCGGACCTGCATAGGCGGCGCCGTCGTCCTCGGAAGCTACCTCCCGCTCCCCCACCTTCCGCGGTGCACCGATGCTGGATGCTCCCAGAAAGGTCGAGTCACCGCCGAAATCGAAGGCACCGTAGAGACCGAGGTGGATGCGCAGGAACAGGTCATTGTCGAAGCCCAGGAAGAGCTGCTTGCCGTGCGCCGCCGCATCAACCAGAACCCGGCCGTCGAGCCGGGCAGCTCCCGCGGAGAACCGTCCCTGCGGACTGGACACTTCAAGCCGTTGCCCGGCAAACACCGAGCTGAACTGCCGGGCGAGCCGGTGAATCGAATGCCCTTCCGGCATCAGGACACCTCAGGCATCAGGAGCCCGCGATGGTTCCGGTGGTTTCATATTCGGCGATTTTTGCGATCCGGCGGTTGTGGCGCTCGGCGTTGCTGTAAGGCTCCGCCAGGAACGCCTCGATGATTTCCGTGGCTTCGTCCACCGTGTGCTGGCGGCCGCCGACGGCGATCACGTTGGCGTCGTTGTGCTCGCGGGCCAGTTTGGCGGTGGACAGATTCCAGGCGAGCGCCGCACGGATGCCGCGGACCTTGTTGGCGGCGATCTGCTCACCGTTGCCCGAGCCTCCCAGCACGATGCCCAAAGAGTCGATACCGCTCTGCTGATCGACCACCACGGCTTCGGCGGCAGCGATGCAGAACTCCGGGTAATCGTCCTCGGCGTCGTAAGCCTGCGGGCCGTGGTCCACCATGTCGTAGCCCTTGTCCCGAAGGTGAGCCAGAAGGTGGGCACTGAGTTCCATGCCCGCGTGGTCGGTTGCTATGTGGACGCGCATGTTCCATCCGTTTCGTGTGGTGGGGAAATCCTGCGGTACCAGCCTAGCCGCTGACCGGCGGGCACAAATAATGGGCAGAGCAGTCACCGGCACCGGCGGGGCGGCCGCCAGCACCCAGCAATTTTCTGCCGCCAATATGCAGTTCCTTTCTTTTCTGAGCGCCAACCAGTGAGACAATGTTGCAATTGTTTAAAGTCGCCAAGCCGATTTCCACGGGCCGGCAGACACCCCTTCGCATATTGGAAAGGCAACACCTTGCCAGGTATGAATCTCACGCGCTCCGAAGCCCGTGAACGCGCAGAACTGATCAGTGTCGATTCCTATGACGTGAATCTGGACCTCACCCGCGGGGATGAGGTCTTCGGCAGCACCACCGTGGTTCGGTTCTCCGCCCGGCAGGGCGCTTCCACGTTCATCGACGCCGTCACCGCAGCGGTCCACCGCGTCACTCTGAACGGCGTGGATTTGGATGTCGCCGAGGTGTCCGACGGCGTCCGCATCCAGCTGCCCAAGCTTGCCGCGTCCAATGAGCTCGTTGTCGAGGCCGATGCCTTCTACATGAACACCGGCGAAGGCCTGCACCGTTTCGTGGATCCGGTGGACAACGAGGTGTACCTGTACTCCCAGTTCGAGGTCCCGGACTCCCGCCGCATGTTTACCGTGTTCGAGCAGCCGGACCTGAAGGCAGCCTTCCGCTTCACTGTTACTGCGCCCTCGCACTGGGACGTTATTTCCAATTCCCCCACCCCCGAGCCGCTTCCGGCCGGCTCCCTGGAAGAGGGCGGCAAGAACGCCACTTGGTCGTTCGACCCGACGCCGCGGATCTCTTCCTACATCACCGCGCTGATCGCCGGACCGTATCAGTCCGTGCGCAGCCAGCTCACCAGCTCCGACGGCCGCACCATTCCGCTCGGCGTCTTTGCCCGCAAGTCGCTGATGCAGCATCTGGATGCCGAGAACGTGTTCGAGCTGACCCGGCAGGGCTTCGAATTCTACGAAAAGCAGTTCGGCACACCGTACCCGTTCGAGAAATACGACCAGCTTTTCGTGCCGGAGTTCAACGCCGGCGCGATGGAAAACGCCGGTGCGGTGACGTTCCTCGAGAGCTACGTCTTCCGCTCCCGCGTCCCCGACGCCACCGTCGAGCGCCGCGCCGTCACCATCCTGCACGAGCTGGCCCACATGTGGTTCGGCGACCTGGTGACGATGCGCTGGTGGAACGACCTCTGGCTGAATGAGTCCTTCGCGGAATTCATGTCCACCCTCGCCGCAGCGGACGCCACTGAATTCAAGCAGTCGTGGACCACTTTCGCTTCCATGGAAAAGGCCTGGGCCTACCGCCAGGACCAGCTTCCGACCACGCATCCGATCGTCGCCGAGATCCGTGATCTGGAAGACGTGCAGGTGAACTTCGACGGCATCACCTACGCCAAGGGTGCCTCAGTGCTCAAGCAGCTCGTAGCCTGGGTGGGGCAGGACCAGTTCATGGCCGGGGTGCGCGAGTACTTCGGCAAGCATGCCTGGGGCAACACCGAACTCAAGGACCTGCTCTCCGAGCTGGAAACGGCCAGCGGGCGGGACCTTAAGGAATGGTCCGAGCTGTGGCTCGAGACCGCCGGCGTGAACACGCTTCGGCCCGAACTGGAGGTGGACGACGACGGCGCCATCACCTCCTTCGGCATCCTCCAGAGCGCCGTGCCTGAATACCCGACCCTGCGGCCGCACCGGCTGGCGATCGGTTTCTACGACGTCGGGCACGACGGCAAGCTGCACCGCACCCACCGCCTGGAGCTGGACATCGACGGCGAACGCACCGACGTGCCGGAGCTGGTTGGCCGGCAGCGTCCGGACCTGCTGCTGCTGAATGACGATGACCTGGCGTACGCCAAGATCCGGTTGGACGCCGCGTCGGAGCACACCGCTGTCCGGCGGCTGCGGGACATCTCCGAGTCGCTGCCCCGCACGCTCGTCTGGGCTTCCGCCTGGGACGCAACGCGCGACGGCGAGATCCCGGCCCGCAACTACGTGGAACTGGTGCTGCAGAACATCGGGTCCGAATCCGACTCCTCGGTGGTTCAGGTGCTGCTGCGTCAGCTGGCCACCACCCTGGCCTTCTACGTGTCGCCGGCAGACCGCGAGGCCATGACCGCCGCAGCTGCCGACAGCGTGTGGGATCTGGCCGGCGCGGCAGCGCCCGGCTCTGACTCCCAGCTGCAGTTCGTGAAGTCCTTCGCCGGGCACGCCGTGACCGAAGAACATCTGGACTCGCTGGCCGGGCTGCTCTCCGGCAGCCAGACCCTGGAGGGCCTGCACATTGACGCAGACCTGCGCTGGGAACTCCTGACCGGCCTCGTGGCCGGCGGGCGCATGGGCGAGGCCGACATCGTTGCAGAGCTGGACAAGGACGCCACGGCCACCGGACAGCTCGCCGCCGCCATGGCCCGTGCCGCTCTGCCCACCGCTGAAGCCAAGGCGGCTGCCTGGGAAGCCATTGTTGAGCGCACCGACATGCCCAACGCCGCCCAGCGTTCGGCGATCGTCGGCTTCAGCCGGGTGAAGGACACAGCGTTGCTGGAGCCGTACGCCGAAAAGTACTTTGCTGCCGTGCGCGAAGTCTGGAGCTCGCGGACGCACGAAATCGCCCAGCAGATCGTCACGGGCCTGTACCCGTCACGGCTGACCACCCAGGCCACCGTGGATGCCACGGATGCCTTCCTGGAGTCCCTGGGCGACGAAGCACCTTCGCTGCGCCGCCTGATCCTGGAAAGCCGCGACGGAGTGGTCCGCGCCTTGAAGGCGCAGGCAGCCGACAAGTAGAAATCACCACTGGCCCGGAGCCCCGCAGCATTCTGCGGGGCTCCGGGCCGGGCGGTTCCCACCACGCGTCTTTTCACCGACCAGGAAGAAGGTCAGCAGTTATGGATCTTTCCGAACACCGCTACGCCATCTCCCTGGAGTGGACGGGGAACCGCGGGACGGGCACTGCCAGCTACCGGGGCTACGGCCGCGACCACATCATCAGGGCCGACGGACTGCCGGATCTGGCCGGCACTGCCGACCCCACGTTCCACGGCGACCGCGACCGCTGGAACCCCGAGCAGCTGCTGCTCACCGCGCTGTCCCAGTGCCACATGCTTTCCTATCTGCACGTGGCGGTGAAGAACGGCATCACCGTCCTCGCCTACGCCGACGACGCCGAGGGAACCCTTCGGCTGAACCGGGACGGCAGCGGTGAATTCACCGGGGCCGTGCTCCGCCCCCGGGTAACGGTTGCCGCCGGCGATTCCACAGCCGCAGCGGAGGGCCTGCATGCCGAAGCCAACCGGTTGTGCTTCATTGCCCGCAGCGTGAACTTTCCGGTGCTGCACAAACCCGAAACCACCATCGAGGGCAGCTGACTAGAGCGTCTCCAGGGCCGCCAGCAGAGCAGTTTCCCGGGCAGCTGAAAGCCCGGACTTCCGTTCCCGGTGCAGGCCGCGGTCCTGCTCGTCGCCGAGGACGTCACGGATGGTGTGCTCGACCGGGCGCAGGCTAAGTCCGGCCGCCAGCGCGGACGCGGTGGACCGGGTGGAGAACCCGTCGTACCCCTTCTCCGGCAGCCACAGCGGCAGCGACTCGCTCCCGGCCCAATATGCCACACCCTGCTCATGCAGCCACTGCGGATCGGCGCTGCGGAAGCTGCCGTGGAAGCCGGAGGCAGCGGCAGCCAGTGTCAGCAGCTCGCCAAACGGCACCGACGGCCCCATCACGTTGTAATTGCCGGTCACGGCCTCCTCGGCGCCGGTGACGAGCCACAGTGCCAGGTCGCGCACGTCGATGGTCTGCGTCATGACTTCGGCGTTGGCGGGGATCAGCACCGGACTGCGTTCCTGGGCCAGGCGTGCCGGCCAGTAGCCGAATCGGTCGCTGTCATCTTCGGGTCCCGCGATCAGGCCCGGACGGGTCACCAGCGTTTTGGCCGGGCCCAGGTCCCGCACCAGGTTCTCGCAGGCGACCTTGCCCTCGCCGTACTCGTTGTCCGCAGGCTCTGCGTACACGCCGTCAACGGCGGTCATCGGTGCCAGCAGCTCGGCACTTTCATCAGCGCCAGGCTTGTCGTGGGCTGCATAGACCGACGCGCTGGACACGAAGGACCAGTGGCTGCTTTTTCCCGCCAGCGCCAGGAGCGCTTCCCGGACCTGTTGCGGCTTGCGGGCGACGTCGATCACTGCGTCCCAGCCGCCGTCGAGCTCTGCGTATGCGGCTGCGCCGGCGTCACGGTCAGCGCTCACGAAGTCCGCGCCGGTCACGGGCGGCCCCGACTCGCCCCGGGCGAGGCAGGTGACATCATGGCCGCGGGCAACAGCTTGCCGGGCGACCTCACGGGAAAGGAAGACGGTTCCGCCGAGAATAAGGATGCGCATGTTCGGAGCCTACCCCGGTAGCCTTGTCTGTGCCCGCAGCATGCTTCCGTGTACGGCAGCCTGCTTCCCCACACGAAAGGGATGGTAACCGTCCGTTGCTGACCGCCGGAGAAATTGAAACATCGTCCATAAAGATCGAGAACTTTGACTGGCCCGGCCTGATCCAGGCCGGTGTCATTATTCTGATCGGCCTGCTTGTCTGGACGGCAGCAACGTTCCTGATCAACCGTGTTGTCCAGCGCGCCCAGAAGGGCTACGCGCTCTTCAGCTCCTCGAAGCTGAAGTGGGCCGCGCCGGTCATGCGCAACCTGGACAAAAAGCGCCGGGCGCAGCGTGCGGACACGATTGGCGCGCTCCTGCGCAGTGCAGTCAGCCTGTTCATCTGGACGACAGTGATCATCATGGTCCTCCAGGCCGTCGGCATTGACGTCGCGCCCCTCATCGCAAGCGTGGGTATTGTCGGCATCACCCTCGGTTTCGGTGCGCGCGAGCTCATCCGCGACGCCCTGGCCGGATTCTTCATTACCATTGAAGACCAGTACGGCATCGGGGACGTGATTGAGGTCGGCGACACCATCGGAACCGTCCAGTCAGTGGGCATCCGGATCACCCGGATTGTCGATGCCCGCGGCGTCATCTGGTACATCCGCAACGGCGAGCTGGCCAAGGTCGGCAACCGGTCCCAGGGCGACTTCTCTGATCCGGCCGGTGAGCCGGAGCAGAGCCCGGCAAAGGCTGCCGACGCCGCCGCACCTGCAGCTGCCGCGCCTGCCGCACCCGTTTCCTCCGCCTCGGCTTCCAGCAAGGGAGACTCATTGTGACCACCCCGGCAACACCTTCCGAGAACCGGCCCCCGCTGCCTGTGTCCCCCGCACCTCCGGCAGCCTCCCGGCTGCCGCTGTCCGGCCAGCCGGGATTTTCCCAGCCGACCTACACCGAGAACTTCTTTGAGGCCGTCGGCGGGCACGAAACCTTCACTAAGCTGGTCGACGCTTTTTACGACGGCGTCGCCGACGATCCGCTCATGCGTCCCATGTATCCCGAAGAGGACCTGACCGCGGCCAAGGAGCGCCTGCAGCTGTTCCTCGAGCAGTACTGGGGCGGCCCGCGGACCTATTCTGACCAGCGGGGACACCCGAGGCTGCGGATGCGCCATATGCCTTTTACCGTCACGCCCCAGGCCCGGGATGCCTGGCTCAAGCACATGCGGGCCGCCGTGGACACCCTGGAACTGGCTCCGCTGCACGAGGCAACACTGTGGGACTATCTGGAGCGCGCCGCCCACTCCATGGTCAACTCCGCCTAGATCCCGTGCCCTGGTTCCCGGCGCGGGAGCCTCCGACGCTCAGAACTCCAGGACGGAAGCCGAACGCACCAGTACATGGCCGCGGGGCATGCTCAGCCGGGTCCACCGGCCGCACCTGAAGGTCGCTGCGCTGCCGCCGGCAGCGCTGCCCTCTCCGGGGAGGAAGCCAAGCGTCAGCGCCGCGAACGCCGCTCCGGCGGGAATGGCAGCAGCGGTATCCGGCAGAGGCCGCCCCCAGACGGCGCCGCGGGCGGTATTGACGACGGGCGCCCCGGCACTGGCGGGGACCAGCGCAGCGACTTCCCGGATGCCCCGGTGCGCCGCCTGCTCGAGCAGCTTGAAGGGAACATCGTCGCCGCGTTCCCATCCGCTGCGCGGCGCGCCCACGCCCGTCCAGCTCTCGGTGACGGTCATGGGCGGCACCGGAAGCACCGTGTCGGCTTCGCCCATTCGTGCCAGCCGGTCGGCAATGGAAGCCAGGGACACGACGGTGTCGAGGCTGGCCGGCTCGGCCAAGGGCATGGTGCGCATTCCCAACACCGTGGGGAGGTCCTCCCCCAGCGCCCGCGGCCGCAGAACGCAGACGTAGGCGGCCAGCACGTTGCCGACGGCCTGCAGCCGCACCGCGCCGTCGTCGGCGGCGCGGGAACGGATGACGAAGGTGCGAAGATCCGCGGTGACCTGCGGGTCGGCGAGGACCAGTCCGGTCGGAGGTGTTTCGGGCCGGGCGGTCATCGGTTAGCTCCGCTCGGCTCTGCGGCACCCGTGCGGTCCGGCACGGCACTGCCGCCCCGGAACGGGACCGGTTCCCCGCGCCAACTCTCCAGAACCCGGACCTGCAGATCGGACAATTGCTGGGGACGGCCGCTTTCAGCATCGGCCATCACCAGTGTGCTCTGCGCGTAGGCATAAACCCGGCCGCCGTCGTCGTCGGCAATTCGAAAGCCGTACGTCAGGCTGGAACTGCCGATCCCGGTCACCCAGATGTCCACCCAGACGGGCTCCTGCCGGTATACCAGCGGGGACCGGTATTCGATTTCCTGCCGTGCCACCACCGCCATCCCGGCCCGGGAGGTGAGGGAACGGAAGCTCTGCCCTCCGGCTTCGGGGAATAGCTCCTCCCCCAGCGGCATCAGGCCCAGGCGCACGCGCGCCTCTTCCAGGAACTGGACAAAGCGCACATTGTTCACGTGCCCGTTGGAATCCTCGTCGCCAAAGCGCAACTGGATCGGAAAGCGGTTGATAGGCATGACCCCATCCTCTCAAACCTGCGGGGCAGCACGGTAAACGCCCGGCTTGGGTCTTGTCGGCGGGGCGTCTAATCTCGAAGAGGGAACCGGCACCCACGCGGCCCCTACATCTGAGCTTTTCCGAGGAGAATAACCCCCCATGGCGCTAGACGACACCGTCGATCCCACTGCTTCCCTGCTGAGTCTGCTGACCCTCAGCCCTGCGGACGGCACGCAGACGGACGAGGACAGTTTTGTCGGCGGATCACGGCCGGAACCGCAGAAGCGGGTCTTCGGCGGACAGGTCCTGGGACAGTCGCTGGTTGCCGCTACCCACACGGTGGAGCCCGACCGCCTGATGCACTCCATGCACGCCTATTTCCTGCGCCCCGGAGACACGGAGGTTCCCATCACCTTCGGTGTCGAGCGGCTGCGCGACGGCCGCTCATTTTCGGCCCGCAGAACGCATGCCTACCAGAACGGCGTTCCCATCCTGTCCATGATCGCGTCCTTCCAGGTGCCCGGCGAGGGGCTGGATCACCAGGTGGAGATGCCGGAGGGTATTCCGGAGCCGGAGTCCCTGCCCACCACGGCGGAGCTGCTGAAGGGCATCGATCATCCGGTGGCCAAGGCCTGGTCCCACCAGCGGCCGATGGATATCCGGCACGTGGAAAAGCCCGTGTATTTCGAGGCCGGACCGGACAAGGTTGCCCGCAACGCCGTCTGGATGAAGTCCTTCGGCCCGCTGCCCGATGATCAGAACCTGCACCGCGCCGCCCTGGCCTACGCCAGCGACTACACGCTGCTCGAATCGGTCCTGCGCCGGCACGGGCTGGCCTGGTCCGCCCGGGGCATGTCCATCGCCAGCCTCGACCACGCCATGTGGTGGCACCGCCCGCTGCGCGTAGATGACTGGCTGCTGTACGTCCAGGAATCCCCCAGCGCCTCCGGCGCCCGCGGCCTGGCCAGCGGCCGGATCTTCAACCGGGCCGGCGAGCTCGTCGCCACCGTCGCCCAGGAAGGCATGGTCCGGGTTCCCGACCAGCCCTAGGGTTTCACCAGATGCAAAGAACCCGCTCCGTTTGCACGGAGCGGGTTCTTTTTGTGCTTCTTTCAGTTCGCAGGCACGAACCGCGTTCTGCCTAGTCGCGCGTCAGACGGCGGTGGGTGACCCGGTGCGGCTTGGCTGCATCAGGCCCCAGGCGCTCGATCTTGTTCTGCTCGTAGGCCTCGAAGTTACCCTCGAACCAGTACCAGTTCGCGGGGTTCTCTTCGGTGCCCTCGTAGGCCAGGATGTGGGTGGACACGCGGTCCAGGAACCACCGGTCGTGAGAGACCACCACGGCGCAGCCGGGGAATTCCAGCAGGGCGTTCTCCAGGCTGGAGAGCGTTTCGACGTCGAGGTCGTTAGTGGGCTCATCGAGCAGAAGCAGGTTTCCGCCCTGCTTCAGCGTCATTGCCAGGTTCAGGCGGTTGCGCTCACCACCGGAGAGCACACCGGCCTTCTTCTGCTGGTCCGGGCCCTTGAAGCCGAACGCGGAAACATAGGCACGGGACGGCATTTCGACCTGGCCAACCTGGATCCAGTCGTGGCCATCGGACACAACCTCCCACAGGCTCTTTTCCGGATCGATGCCGCCGCGGGACTGGTCAACGTAGGAGATCTTGACGGATTCGCCGATCTTCAGCTCACCGCCGTCGAGCTCTTCCAAGCCGACGATCGTCTTGAACAGCGTGGACTTACCCACACCGTTCGGACCGATCACGCCAACGATGCCGTTGCGCGGCAGCGAGAAGGACAGGCCCTCGATGAGCTGGCGGTCGCCGTAGCCCTTCTGCAGGTCCTTGGCTTCCAGCACCAGGGAACCCAGACGCGGGCCCGGCGGAATCTGGATTTCTTCGAAGTCCAGCTTGCGGGTGCGGTCTGCCTCGGCAGCCATTTCCTCGTACCGGGCCAGACGCGCCTTGGACTTGGTCTGGCGTCCCTTGGCATTGGAACGGACCCAGTCCAGTTCCTCGGTGAGGCGCTTGGCCAGCTTCTGGTCCTTCTTGCCCTGGACCTCCAGTCGTGCCCGCTTCTTTTCCAGGTACGTGGAGTAGTTGCCCTCGTACGGGTAAAGATGTCCGCGGTCCACTTCGGCGATCCACTGGGCAACATGGTCCAGGAAGTACCGGTCGTGGGTCACGGCCAGGACGGCGCCGTGGTAAGCCGACAGGTGCTGCTCGAGCCAGAGAACGCTCTCTGCGTCCAAGTGGTTAGTGGGCTCATCGAGGAGCAGCAGATCCGGCTTCTGCAGCAGAAGCTTGCACAGCGCTACGCGGCGGCGCTCACCACCGGAGAGAAGTGTGACGTCGGCTTCGGGCGGCGGGCAGCGCAGCGCGTCCATGGCCTGCTCGAGCTGGGAATCAATATCCCAGGCATCGGCAGCGTCAATGGCTTCCTGCAGCTTGCCCATTTCGTCCAGCAGGCTGTCAAAGTCAGCGTCCGGCTCGGACATTGCTTCTGAAATTTCGTTGAACCGCTGGATTTTGGCATAGATCTCGCCAACGCCCTCCTGGACGTTGCCGAGTACGGTCTTTTCCTCATTCAGCGGCGGCTCCTGGAGCAGGATGCCCACGGAGTAGCCGGCGCTGAGCCGGGCCTCACCGTTGGAAGGGGTATCCAGTCCGGCCATGATTTTGAGGATGGTGGACTTACCCGCACCGTTGGGACCCACCACGCCGATCTTGGCACCGGGGTAGAAGGACATGCTTACGTCGTCGAGGATAACTTTGTCGCCAACGGCCTTGCGGGCCTTGGTCATCGTGTAGATAAATTCCGCCATACAACCAAGGCTAGTGCGTCAACGGCAATAAGTGCCATTTGGGCCCGACCCGCCCACGCTCCGGGCCGGCTGGGCGGGCGGGCGGGGGCATCCGGGCGGGGGCGATCCGGGCGGGGACAGCCGGGAACCAACGGAGCAGACTAGCCGGCCGCGGACCAGGACCAGGGGATGCCAACGGCTAGCCGTCGAACCTGCCAAGGGTCTTAGCACTGACCCCACAAACAAGGGTCTTAGCGCTGATCCCCCACAAAGCAGAATCCCGAGTCCAGCACCGGAAGAACGGTAACGGCAACCTTTCCGTCACGCACCTCGCCGAAGAGGCATTCACCCTCGCTTACCGTTGCGCCGCGAATGGAATCCACGGCAAGACCGGTGGGCGTGATGTCCAGGGAGACCTCCACGGAGTCTTCGGGGAAGCCAGCCGCAGCGAAAGCCTGGCGGACCGCTTTCGCACCGGGGCTGGGCTGCGAAGCGGCGAGCGCTGTCAGGGACGCCGTCAGGCTGTCGGCAGGCACCTCTGAAACCACGGGGATCCCTGTGTTCAGCGCTCCGTCAGCCTGCGCGGATGACGCTGCAACATCCGGGTGCCCTGCAGGAGCTGGAACAACTGAGGGCTCCGCAACCGCCGGCGCTGCCGGGACCGCGGCCGGAGCAAGCAGCGCCGCGGATCCGGCCAGCAAAACGGTGAGGGTCAACCGGGAAAGCCTGCCGGTACGGCGTGCGGGAATCATCCGCTCATTGTGCCATGCCCCCGCCCGGATGCCTCAGCGACGACGAACGGGTCGTCGGGGCCTCCGCCTGCGTCCTCATGAGTGGTGTCTCCATCACCGGCTGCACCGGCAAGCTCCCCGGTCTCCAGGTCCAGGTCCGCGGGAAGATCATCGGTTGCCGGTTCTTCCCCGGCGGAGGCATTGGCTGCGGCGCGGTCCTGGACGTTGCGCCGGTAGTTGGCGGTTCCCCACATCAAGTCGTGGCCGACGCTCTCGGCATCGATATCGACGGTGGTGCCGCTGCGTCCGTCGTCCAGCGCCCACTGACGGACTTTCAGCCGCCCGGTCACGATCACGCGGTCTCCCTTGTGAATGCTGAACGCCGAGTTTGTTGCCAGCTGCCGAAACAGGCTGACGGAATACCAATTGGTTTGGCCGTCTACCCAGCTTCCGGTTTCACGGTCATAACGCCGCTCCGTGGTGCACATCCGAAATCCTGCAATGGCGAGTCCGCTGTCGGCGGTGGTGCTCCGGACCTCCGTGGCTACATAGCCGCGGACGGTGATGGTGTCGCTCATGCTGTTCCCTGCCTGCCTCTGAGTGATTCCCGTAAGTGAAATCCTGAACCGGACGGGTTCCGCCCGCACGGAAAAGTCTGGCTTCGGCAGGCCGCCAGCGGGGCGCCGGCGCCGGCAATTGTGGATTGCCGGCCGGGTCCGGCCTGGTACGAGTGGCTGTGGAGGACTCTTGCCCGCGCAGTGGTGGTTCCGGTCTTGCGGTGCGGAACCGCGGCTTGGGAGCGGGAGGTGAGAACTTAAAAGAAAAAGGCCGACGCCCCAACCGGCAGCGGTGCACTGCAAGTTGGGACATCGGCCAATGAGTGCCCCCGGCAGGATTCGAACCTGCGACCAAGAGATTAGAAGGCTCCTGCTCTATCCCCTGAGCTACGGAGGCGACCTGTCGATGATACTACGCAGCGCCGGTGATACAGCGACGCAGCGTGCCGGCTCCGCTGCAGGGCCGGTCCGGGTTCGACAACCACACGGCCTTCCGGCTTCACCGCAGTGGGCTCCCGCTCCCCTCTTAGAGATCAGCCGGCTGGTGATCCAGCCGGCAAGAATTTCCGGGCAGCTGCATCCAAAGACCTGTCTCCACAAGTAGAGGAGGTGTAAGCAACACCACATCTTCGCCGACCGGCGGAGAAGACTACCAAGGAGACACCATGCGTAAGACCGTCACCGCCCTTGCAGCAGCAGCAGGCTTGACTGCCGGAGTCGGATTCCTGACCCCTGCTGCAGCAGCGGACACCGCCCAGCTCTCCGTCCTGCATGCTGTACCCGACACCACGGTTGATGTGTACGTCAACGGGGCACTCACCCTCGACGATTTCACCCCCGGAACCCTCGCCGGTCCCCTCGACCTGGCCGGCGGCAGCTACGAGCTGGCCATCACCGCCCCTGACGCCGCTGACGCCTCCGCACCAATCATCGGACCAGTGACCGTGGACCTGGCCGCCGGCGGAAACTACACTGCCGTTGCCAACCTCGACGCGTCGGGAGCTCCCACCGCAAACTTCTACACCAATGACCTCTCCACAGTGGCTCCGGGCAAGTCGCACCTGACGGTCCGGCACACCGCGGCGGCTCCCGCCGTCGACGTCCTGGCTGGCGGTTCTCCCGTGATCAGCGGGCTGGAGAATCCGGGTGAAGAGACTCTGGCGGTCGACGCCGGAACCATTGCGGCTTCAGTGGCGGCCGCGGGAACCACCGAGCCGGTTATCGGTCCGGCAGACCTGACGCTGCCCGAAGGCACGCATACGTTTGTTTACGCCTGGGGTTCGCTGGCGGACGGAAACCTCGCCCTCGCAACCCAGACCGTTCACGGCATGGAGTCGGCGCCGAACGCGGTGCCGGGTGCGCTGGCCACGTCGAACGACGGCCAGGCCCTCGCAGCCGGAGGCATTGCGGTGATGCTTTTGGCCGGCGCCGCCGTGGCGGTGCGCCGCAGCAGTACAGCGGCCGCTTCCCGCCGGTAGCAGCGGCACCCGGGGTTCCGAGGCACCCGGGAATCTCATGCCCCGGGATTTATGTCCGGGAACCAACCCCGGAACAACAGCAGCGGGGCCGGCCGCCGGCGGATCCATTTGCCGGCCGCCGGTTCCGCTGGCCCCGCTCTGCAAACCCCCAGTCCCCGCAGCACAGCTCCGAAAGGTTGCCAGAATGACCCGACCCGCACCCAGCCGCCGTCGTCTGTGGGCCGGTGCTGCACTCGCGGCCGCGTTAGTCGCCGGCTCCACAGCCTGTGGCCAGGAAGCGGCTGACGAGCCGACGTCGGCCCCTCCTGCCGCTGCCCCCGCATCGCCCGCCCCGTCCCCAACCGCGACCGCGGCCACTCCAACCGCGGCCGCTCCCATCGACATCCGCCCGGCAGTTCCGGAACCCGCCGTCAGCATCCCGCGTCCGGTGCGCGTTCAGGTGGAAGGAACGGGAATTGACCTTGAGGTCATTCCGGGAGGAGTGGAGGCAAACGGTGCAATGGCCCTGCCGGACAACCACGACCAAGCCGCGTGGTACCGCTACGGTCCCGCACCCGGTGCGGAAGAAGGCTCCAGCGTCCTCGCCGCACACGTGGATTCGCGCACCGAGCAGCTGCCGATCGCCGGACTCAAGGACGTGCCCGCAGGAACCGTCGTAACCGTCACCCGGGAGGACGGTTCAGTGCTGCGGTACGCCGCCGAAGGTGTGGAAAACATCGCCAAAAAGAGCCTGGACGGCCACCGACTTTTTGACCGCACGGGAGAACCGCGGCTGAAACTCGTCACCTGCGGCGGACAGTGGCTGGAGGCACAGGATGACTACGAAGATAACGTGGTCCTGACAGCGGCACCGGTATCATAGGCAAAACTGCCGATCCGAGGGGCGGGCCGGATGGCCGCGCCGCATTGGACCGGATTCCCGAGACCAGGAGACCGCACTCGATGCCAGCCGGTTCCGTTGAGCAGGACGCGGCCCTTGACCGCGCCTTCGCCTCCGGCAGCCAGACGGCCCTCGCTGAGGCCTACCGCCGGTTCGCTCCCCTGATCCGCTCGCTCGCGCTCCGGCGCCTGGCTGATTCTGCTGCCGCCGACGACGTCGTGCAGGAAGTCTTCATCCGTGCATGGAAATACCGGGCCAGCTACTCCCCCGAACTGTCCGGCCTCCTGTCCTGGCTGGTCGGCATTACCCGCAATGTGGCCCTCGGCATGGGCGCCTCACGGATCCGCGAGGCGAACGTCTGGGAGGCCGCGGCCTCCCAGCGCCGGGAAGAAGCCGACGACGGTGTCGGCAATCCGGATCGGGTTGCCGACAAGGTGGTCATCGATGCGGAACTGGACCGGCTCGGCGAACCGCAGGGCTCAATCCTCCGACTGGCTTTCCACGAGGACCTGACCCACCAGCAGATTGCCGACCGGCTCGAACTGCCGCTGGGGACCGTTAAGAGCCATATACGCCGAAGCCTCGTTCATCTGAGGCAAAGATTGGAGGTCAGTGATGCAGCACCTGCCTGATGACGCGCTCACCCTCCTGGCGTTGGGTGAGCCCGCCACCGACGAGGAAACCGCCCACTTGGAACAGTGCCCGCGGTGCCGGGCCGATTTTGGTTCCTTCTCCCGGGTGGTTACCGCTGCCCGCCGGACAAGCACCCAGGAATCCGGCAGCGGCCGGCAGCCGGCCGCTGCGCCGCCGGAGCGGGAGGACCCCTCCGATGCAGCCCTGCAACCTCCGGCACCCTCCGTGTGGGCAGGCATTCACCAGGCGCTCAACCTCGACGAAGAGCTGTGGGAAGACCCGCTGGCCTCCCCAGTGCCGTCCCTGGCCGCTGCCCGGCGCCGGCGCACCGTCACTTGGCTGGCCGCTGCGGCAGCCGCCGTCGTCGTCGCCGGAGCAGGGACCTGGGGTGCGCTGCGCACAGTGGATTCGGTGTCCGGCCCCGAACCGGTTGCTTCGGCGGACCTGGCACCCCTGGCGTCCTACTCCGAGACGGGCAGCGCCGTCGTTGATCAGCTGCCGGACGGCCGGCGCGAACTCGTGGTGACCTCCGGCAGCGACGCCGCCCAGGGCTACCGGGAGGTCTGGCTCCTGGCACCCGACGCGCAGTCGATGGTCAGTCTCGGCGCGATGGCAGGCACCGAAGGGCGTTTTGAGCTGCCCGCCGGCCTGGATCTGAACCGCTATCCGGTGGTGGATATTTCGGACGAGCCGTTTGACGGCGACCCCGCGCACTCCGGGAATTCAATCCTGCGCGGACAGCTGGATCTTTAGTTCATGCTTCTTGGGGGACGTTTTTTAGTGGATGTGGTTCTTTAGTGGATTTCGGTACTGTCGGATCCGTCATAACGCAGTGGTGGTCCAAGGTCGCTGACGGTTTTTCGCGCGGCGCTCCCCTGGAGGTCGCTTGGCCGGTCCTGCTCCTGATCGCCGCCGCCGCTGCGGCACTCACGATTCCCCGGCCCGTGTGGCGTTGGTTCGGCCTGTTCGTGACGTTCGTCCATGAGCTCGGGCATGCGTTTGCCGCCCTGATGACCGGGCAGGTGGTGAAGGGCATCGAGCTGCGATTCGATCATTCCGGGCAGATGCGCAGCATGGGACGCAGCCGCTTTGCCGCTGCCTGGACAGGGTTCTGGGGCTATCCGGTTCCGGCCGTTACCGGCGCGCTCCTGGTCTGGGCCGCCTTCTCCGGCTGGGCCGGATTTGCGCTGTCCGCCGGTGCCCTGGTGCTGCTGGCCGCGCTGCTGTTCATCCGCAATGCCCAGGGTCTGCTGATTGCCTGCGGCTGCGCCGCCGTTTCGGTGATGCTGGTGTGGTTTGCCACGCCTTTTGCCGTTTCGTGCATCACGCTGGCGGTGGGAATTGCCCTCCTGTCGGGCGCCGTCCGGGACTGGCTGAACGTCCTGAGCGTCCACACCCGGCGCAGGCGGTCCCTGCAGAGCTCGGACGCCTACATCCTCTATCAGCGCACCGGCGTGCCGTCGGCACTGTGGCTGGCAGCGTTTGCTGCCGTGATCACGGCGTCAGTGGCTGCGGCA
The DNA here is from genome assembly GCF_030125555.1 of Arthrobacter sp. zg.Y820. NCBI lineage: Bacteria > Bacillati > Actinomycetota > Actinomycetes > Micrococcales > Micrococcaceae > Arthrobacter > Arthrobacter sp. zg.Y820. The sequence goes on along the minus strand of NZ_JASKLX010000006.1, from coordinate 43,280 downwards.
CTCTGGTGGGCCCGCCCCGCGGCCGGCTGGTTGTCCTGAGCGCTGCGCTGAGCCACGGATTCCCGGGTCACTCCTCCGGCAGGGTCACCCGCAGTTCCAGTCGGTGCTGGCCGTCGGGTTCCTGCGTGAAGTGGGCCTTCCCGGCGATGCCGGCGAGCCCGTCAGTGCCGGAGCCGGGAATAATGTGGCCGGAGCTGGCGGTCGCGGTTCCTTCGGCGACGCCCCAGTGCTGAATGACCATGGTGCCTTCCCGCCCGGCAATGGATCCTGCGAACACCTCGGAGCAGACATAGCCGGCGCCGACGGCGTTTCCGGCCATGATCAGGTCCGCCACACTGGTGCCCAGGATGTCGCCTTCAAAGATCTTCACTGCGCGGACTGTGGAGAGTTCGCTGTTGGTTCCTTCCACCTGATAAGGCGTCGGTTCCCATTCCGAGACATCAAAATCTGCCGTAATTACGTGTTCTGTTCCGTCGGTCATCCTTCCAGTATCCCGTGTCCGACGGCGGATTGCATGCCGCGGCGCGGCCGCCGGTAGCCTTATCGCTGTGTCCGAACAGGACACGGCACCTGCATCACCTAAGGAGAACCACCCGGAATGTCGCAGAAATTGGCCCCTTTGCAGGAGCGCTTCATGCACCGCAAATCGTTATGGATTTGCTTCGCTGTGGTCCATTTAGTCTTCTTCGCAGCGTTGTCGTCGCTCATTTTCTCAGGCGGCGTGCTCAGCGACATCATCTTCTACCGGCAGTGGGCCTTCGACGGCATCGAGAACGGCATTTGGCAGGGCATCAGTGCGGACTGGGTCTATCCGATCGGAGCACTGGTTCCCATGCTCCTGGCCGCTGTGCTGGGCTGGGGCCCGTATCAGCTGGTCTGGTTCCTCATCTTCACGGCGCTGAACGCCGCTGCCGTGGCCGTTCTGAGCAAGCCGGGAACCCCGGTCCGCTATGCGGCTTCGTATTGGTGGCTGCTCATCACCGGGCTGCTGGGCCCGGTGGCTGTGGGCCGAGTGGACGGCCTTACGGCACCTCTGGTGGTCATCGCGCTGCTGCTGCTGGCCAAGCGTCCCGTCGTGGCTTCGGCCCTGCTGGCGTTCGCCACCTGGATGAAGGTCTGGCCGGCGGCGGTGATCCTGGCGGTCCTGGTCACCTGGCGCCGCCGCGGAACGCTGCTGCTGACCGGCGCGGCTGTATCCCTTCTCATGGCCGGAGTTGTGGTCGCCGGCGGCGGAATCTCCCACCTGCTGTCCTTCATTGGCGCCCAGGGTGCCCGCGGCATGCAGATGGAGGCCCCGTTCACGACGCCCGGGCTGTGGCAGGCGATTCTGGGCGGATCTGATGCCTACATTTTCGAGGACAAGCTCATCAACACGCGCGAGGTCCGCGGTGCACTCGGCGAGCCGGTGGCCGCGCTGATGATGCCGCTGCTGGCGCTGGCGGCCCTCGCCGTCGTCGTCCTGCTTCTGTGGGCCATGCGCCGGGGAGCCGACGCCGGGCAGCTGCTCATCGCCGGATCGCTGGCGCTGGTGGCCGCATTCATCGTGTTCAACAAGGTGGGCTCGCCGCAGTTCATGCTGTGGCTGGGCGCCGTGGTGGCCGTCGGAGTGGCCTGGGAGGGCCGCAGCTGGCGCGTCCCGGCGATCCTGATGCTGGTCATCGCTCCGCTGACCACACTGGTTTACCCGATGTTCTACGCTGCGCTGTACAACGACCTGAACGTGGTTGTGGCGCTGCTGCTCACGGTCCGCAACATCCTGCTGCTGGTCCTCTTCGTCTGGTCGCTGGTGCGGATTGTCCGCCTGACCAAGGCAGGCGGCGCCGGCCGCCTCAGCGCACCCGGAGTTCGCCCGGAGACGGCTCCGTAAGCTTTCGCTGGAAGAGGACCTTCGTCTTGCGGTCCAAGAAGATCAGATACAGCGCGAAGCCCAGCGCCGTCACGGCAGCAATCTGCCTGGCGGCGCTGAGGCTGAAGTCGAAGTAGGGCCAGATGTCCAGCTGGTCGCTGATCGCGTAAACCATGAAGAACGAGACCAGCAGGTAAAGCGTTTTCACCTGCCAGTCGTTGCGGATTCCGGTGACGGCAAACAGCGGAATCAGCCACACCACGTACCAGGACTGGATCATCGGCGCGAGCAGGACGACGGCGGCAAACGCCAGGGCCAGACGGCGCACCAGCCTGCTGTACTCGCCCACGAACATGTGCCAGAGCACGATCACGACGGACACGACCCGGCCGACGGTGTGCACGATGTCGGCAAACGTCCAGCCGGGAAGGCCGAGGGCATTGCCCAGGGTGGCGACGAGCATGCCGAGGAAGCCGACCGGTGCGTACCAAATCCAGACGCTGCCGGGAGTGCTCAGCGCACCGACCCAGCCAAAGCCGAAACCGTTCACGATGCCCATGATCCACAGGATGCCCAGGGAGATTCCGGCGGTCATGAACCAGTAGAGGAATTTGCGCGGCCAGGAAGCGCCCTTGCCCGCCCACATCAGGCCCACGAAGGGCAGCAGGATGACGGTGATCGGCTTGATGCCAATGGACAGCGTGATCAGCAGGATGCCGGGAAGCGCACGCTTGGTGGCGGCCAGGTACAAGCCGGCCAGTGCCAGCCCGATCATCAGGGCGTCATTGTGGATGCTGGCAATGAAGGTGGTCAGGAACAACGGGTTGGCCGCCGTCAGCCACAGGGCGCGGTTGGGGTTGATGTTGTGCAGTTCGGCGAGCTTGGGAACGTAGTAGACGCACAGCGCCACACCGATCAGGGAGATCAGCCGAAAGAGCAGGATCGAGAACTCCGGCTGGCCGTCGGTGATGCCGACGACGAGTTCCTCCAGCCACAGGAACACCGGGCCGTACGGCGTGGGGCTCTGCGCCCACAGATCGTCGGCGCCGGTCTGCAGATAATTGGAAATCTGCGAATAGCCGTCCTTGTACGGATTCAGCCCGCTGACCATGACCAGGCCCTGCGCAATGTAAGCAAAGACATCGCGGCTGAAGAGCGGCAGTGCCAGGCACATCGGACCGCCCCAGGCAACGATCGCCTTCAGCACCACCGGCCGGGTTTCCGGCCCCCAGGACGTGATGCGCTGCCCGAGCCTCAGCCACGAACGGACGAGGAGCATGCCGCCCAGTGCCAGCAGGAAGACGGCAAGCACGGAGCCCTCCGGCTCAAACCGGAGCCACATGATCACCGGGTTGCGGCGCAGGTCATAGGAAGCCAGGGACAGCCATCCGACACCAAGCGAGCCGGCAAGCATCATGATGGAACCGACGAGGCCCTGGATGATCGCGACGTTCGGATTGTTGGCTTTCGCGATCTCCGTGTCCGGAGACGAAGGCTCGGTCGCGGGGACCTGGGCGGTCATCTGCGTGGTTCCAATCTTTGGGTTTGTACGGTTACCCAACGGCGTGGCGGCGCGGGCCTGATTTCACGGCGAAGGCCGGATTTCACGAGCTGCAGTCACCAGCAGCAAATCAGCGTGGCCGACGGTACCGTACAACCAGCACCGATGCACCGCGGCGAGGACCGTCAGTAGCCCAAATATTAGCATCGCAGCGCGCGCAAATCCGGGATGGTGCGGACGCGCCGGAGCCGGAACACAGGTATGCGGGGTGCGTCACATACACTGACATCCGTTTGGATCATCAACGCAAGGCGGTATGGGCTGTGGGGCGCCACCGGGCAGACAGTGAAGACAGACAGAAGCACGACGACGGACCGCAGGTTCCGGTGCCGCAGCGCAGGCGCGGAGACAGCGAGGAACCCGTTTCGACACTGCGACCTGTCAGCAGCGAGGCACTGCGTCCGCGCCGCAGCTCCAAACCTGCAGCCGCCGGCTCCGCGGCGCCGAAGCCCTTCCGGAAGCCCTCGCAGAAGCCCGCCCAGATCAATTACGATCTGCTCGGCTGGGGCTTCTTCCTGACCGCCACCGCAGCCGCAGCCATGGTTTGGGTCGGCGTCGACTGGCCTGTCACTGCCGCATCCGCCCTCGTGCTTCTCCTGGCCTTTGCGGCCGTCTGGTACGCCTCGTCGACTCCTTCGGGCGTCGTGACCGTCCCGGTTGCGGATCCTGCCCCGGCCCCCGCGGCTCCGGTCGAGACTGTGGCTCCGGTCCAGATTGTGGAACCGGCAGCACCTGCAGTACCTGCTGCTGCAACGCTGACGGCACCGACGGCATCAGGAGTTGCTGCGGCTGCTGCGGACTCAGCCGACACCGAGGAGCCCGCGGAAAGCCGCTGGACACGCACCTTCGGCCCGCCCGAAACCGGCCAGCTCCCGATCCAGCGACACAACGCCGCTGCCGCCTCCGCCGTCGTCGTGCCCGCTGCTCCCGACGCCGATTCTCCGGACCGCAGGCAGCGCAGCCACTCCGGCCTCTGACGCTCCAGCTTCTGATCCTCCGGCCTTGGAACCTCCGGCACCGCCGAAGGCACGGATTCTTCGGTGCGTGCATCGCAACACAGCGCGCCGCGCGCTGCCGGAGCCAAGCGGTACATTGGTTCTGTGCCAATAACTAATGAACGCATTGTCTGGATTGACTGTGAAATGACCGGGCTGGACATCACGAATGACGCCCTGATCGAAGTGGCAGTCCTGGTGACCGACTCCGAGCTGAATATTCTGGGGGACGGGGTGGACGTCGTCATCCGTCCCGATGACGCCGCCCTCGCGCAGATGGGTGACTTTGTGCGGAACATGCACACCACCTCCAAGCTCCTGGATGAACTGCCGAACGGCATGTCCATGGCTGAGGCGGAAGCCCAGGTGATTGACTACATCACCAAGTGGGTTCCGGAGCCCAAGAAGGCGCAGCTGGCCGGGAACTCAGTGGGCACTGACAAGATGTTCCTGGCCCGGGACATGCCCGAGGTCATCGATTACCTGCACTACCGGATCATCGATGTCTCCACCATCAAGGAACTGGCACGCCGCTGGTATCCCCGCGCGTACTTCCAGGCGCCCGCCAAGACGGGAAACCACCGGGCGCTGGGCGACATCGTGGATTCCATCAATGAACTCCGGTACTACCGCCAAGCCGTTTTTGTGCCGGCTCCGGGACCGGACTCGGCCACAGCCAAGAAGATCGCCGCGGGCATCATCGAGGACATCAAAGGTTAGCTCGGTCACATTTGGGCCACCCGGCCCGAACTTGGTCAGGACTACCCGAAAAACCGTGTAAGCTTGATTCCGCTGCCCCAGATAAATGAGTTTGCAAAGACCACTCGCCTGGACTTTGGAAATATGTTATCCGGGGCACATGGTGGGTATAGCTCAGTTGGCAGAGCGCCTGGTTGTGGTCCAGGAGGTCGCGGGTTCAACCCCCGTTACTCACCCCAATGAAGTTGGCAGGACCAGCTTCACAAAGGCCGCCCCGGTTTGATTCGGGGCGGCCTTTGTTGTGTTTGACTGTTATGAGGTGCTCCGGCCCGCCGCAACGACCGCAGCGCAGCGCCGCAGCAAGCCAATGAACCACCGGCCACCGCCGCTGAAAATCAGTGTGGCCAGCCAATGAGGAGATGCCGCCTTGGAGCGCAGCTTGTTCGAAGAAGACCATGAGCTTTTCCGCGACCTCGCCCGGGAATTCAACGCCCGCGAGGTTGCCCCCGGGTATGCCCGGTGGGATGCCGAACACATGATGCCCCGGCAGCTGTGGACGGCCGCCGGCGAACAGGGCCTGCTCGGCCTGGCCGTTCCGGAAGAGTTCGGCGGCGCCGGCATGCCCGACTACCGCTTCCGCGCCGTAATGGATGAGGAATTCGCGAAAGCCAACCACCTCGCGGTCGCCCTGGCGTTCCACCTGCACGACGACATGGTCCTCCCCCATCTGCTGGCCTACGGCTCCGACGACCTCAAGGAGCGCTGGCTGCCGGACATGGTCAGCGGCGCCAAGGTCACCTCCGTGGCCTGGACGGAGCCCGGTGCCGGCAGTGACCTGCGCGGCATCCGCACCAAGGCCGTCCGCGCCGACGACGGCGGCTGGCGCCTGAGCGGCCAGAAGACCTTCATCGGCAACGGAATCAGCGGCGATGCGTCCCTGGTCCTGGCCCGCACCGACGGAAGCACGGGCCGCGGCGGCAGGGACTCGTTCAGCATGTTCATGGTGGAAAAGACCGAGGGCTACGTCACCGGCGGGCAGCTGGACAAGATGGGGCTGAAAGCCTCGGACACCGCCGAGCTTTTCTTCGACAACGTCCTTGTTCCGGAGGGGAACCTTGTCGGCGAAGTGGGCCGCGGCTTGGAGTACGCCGCCGGCCAGCTCCCCCAGGGCCGGCTGGCCATCGCCGTCGCCTCCTCCGCCGTCGCCCGGCAGATCTATGAAGCCACTGTCGAGTACACGAAGAACCGCAACGCCTTCGGTGAACGGGTTGCCGACTTCCAGAACAGCCGCTTTGCCCTGGCCGACATCCTCACCGAGGTTGAGGTCACCGAGGCATACGTGGACTCAGCCATTGGAGCGTTCAACGAGGGGAAGCTGGACGCCGTCTCCGCGGCCAAGGCCAAGCTCTGGGCCAGTGAACGCGTCAAGTCCATCACCGACCGCTGCCTGCAGCTGCACGGCGGCTACGGCTACATCCTCGAGTACCCGGTGGCGCAGGCGTTCCTCGCCGCACGGCTGCTGACCATCTTCGGCGGCACCTCCGAGATCATGCGCGAAGTCATCGGCCGGCAGATCACCGCCTAGCCGCCGCGCTTGCCGCACCCGCACTTCTTGCAGCACCAGCACCGCCCGTCCTACAGAAAGACAGCCATGACAGTCCGTCCCATCGTCATCCACGGCGAACCCGTCCTGCACCGCCGCGCCGCTCCGGTGGAAAAGTTCGACGACGAACTGCGCACCCTGGTCGCCGACATGTACGAAACCATGGACGCGGCCAACGGCGTCGGACTGGCAGCTACGCAGGTGGGCGTGGGGCTGCGCCTCTTTACCTTCGCTTTCCAGAACGACGACGATGCCCCCGACCGCGGCGTCGTCGTCAATCCCGTGCTCATCACCTCCAAGGTTCCCGGCTCCGCCCCGGACCCCGAAGAGGACGCTGAAGGCTGCCTGTCGGTGCCCGGCGAGAATTTCCCCGTGAACCGCGCTGAATGGGTGAAGATTTCCGGCTTCGACGAAAACGGCGCGCCGGTGGAATTCGAGGCCACCGACTGGTTTGCCCGCGTCCTGCAGCACGAGTACGACCACTTGGACGGCAAACTCTATGTGGACAAGCTCAACGACCGGTGGAGCCGCAAGGCCCGCAAGGTGATCAAGGCCCACGGCTGGAACGTTCCGGGGCTGACCTGGATGCCCGGCGTCGACCCGGATCCGTTCGGCCACTAGGAAACCAACCGCCGAAATGGCAGAAGGTGCGCTTCCCAGCTCTGGGAAGCGCACCTTCTGCCATTTCGCGGGTGGAAACCGCTTAGAGCGAGGCGGCCAATTCCTGAACGCGGGGGAAGGCCGGCGGATTCACATGCGCCATTTCCTCCAGCACCCGGATCACCTGGCAGCTGTAACCGAACTCGTTGTCGTACCAGACGTAGAGAACGGCGTTCTTGCCGTTGGAAATGGTGGCCAGGCCGTCGACGATGCCGGCGCGCTTGGAACCCACGAAGTCGGTGGACACGACCTCCGGTGAATCGATGTAGTCGATCTGCTTGTGCAGGTCCGAGTTCAGCGAGGTCTCGCGCAGGAAGGCGTTGATCTCTTCCTTGGTGGTGGCGGTCTCGAAGTTCAGGTTCAGGATCGCCATCGAGACGTCGGGGGTGGGAACGCGGATGGCGTTGCCGCTGAGCTTGCCCGCCAGTTCCGGCAGTGCCTTGGCCACGGCCTTGGCGGCACCGGTTTCGGTGATCACCATGTTGAGGGCGGCGGACCGGCCGCGCCGGTCACCGTTGTGGAAGTTGTCGATCAGGTTCTGGTCATTCGTGAACGAGTGCACCGTCTCAACGTGTCCGTGGATGATGCCGTACTTGTCGTTGAGGACCTTCAGCACCGGGGTGATGGCGTTGGTGGTGCAGGACGCCGCCGTGATGATCTTGTCATCGTCGGTGATCGCCTCGTGGTTGATGCCGTGCACGATGTTCTTGAGGCTGCCCTTGCCCGGGGCCGTGAGCAGAACGCGGGCGACGCCCTTGGCGCGCAGGTGCTGGGCCAGACCTTCTTCGTCGCGCCAGCGTCCGGTGTTGTCGACGACGACGGCGTTGTTGATGCCGAAGGCCGTGTAATCAACGGTCGTCGGGTCGTTGGAGTAGATGACCTGGATCAGGGTGCCGTTGGCCAGGATGGTGTTGTTGGCCTCATCCACGGTGATGGTGCCGTCGAAGGCGCCGTGCACCGAGTCGCGGCGCAGCAGCGATGCACGCTTGACCAGGTCATTGTCCGAGCCCTTGCGGACCACAATCGCGCGCAGGCGAAGTCCCTGTCCGCCGCCGGCGTGGTCGATGAGGATGCGGGCCAGCAGGCGCCCAATCCGGCCAAAGCCGTAGAGCACGACGTCGGTGCTGGTGCGGTCGTCGGCGCCGTGCTTGCCGGCCACTCCGGACAGCTCGGCGCGGAGGAACTCGACGAGGTCCGTTCCGTTGCCCTCGGCCTTGTACTTCAGGCTCAGGCGGGCAAGGTCGATGGACGCCGCACCGAGCTCAAGCTCGGTCAGTGCCTGCAGCAGCGGGTACGTGTCGGAGACCGGCAGCTCCACTTCGTCGATCTGCCGGGCAAACCGGTGCGCCTTGAGGATATCGATGACTGACCGGTTGACCAGCGGCCGGCCGTACACCGAGGTGACCACACTGTTTTCCCGGTACAGCCGCCCGATCAGCGGAATCATTGCCTCGGCGAGGGCCTCGCGGTCCATCCAGGTATCAAGGCAGGCATCGGAGAACTGGCTCAAAGATCTTCACATCCTTCTCTCAGCCGGCACTGCTTTGTGCCGGTTGGTCAACTCGCGTTCGCCCGGGCCCTGCAGCGGTGGCTGCAGAATTATCCGGCGTGCGACGTGTGTCCGAGGCTGCGGACATCCCGCGCCTCGGTCCCTCCAAGTGTATTAGGACACACGTGACGCACTTGCATGTTGCGCGAGATGTTAGTCACACACACTGAGCTGTTACGGTCGCCCGGAAATGCGCTCATCGGTGTTTTTCCCGATGTTCTCCTCCGGAACGGGCTCCAGATCCTCCAGGTTCCGAATGCCGCGCAGCGGCCCGAACGCGGCCACGGCCGGAGCCAGGACGGCAATGGCCAGCCCGGTGATGATGGCTCCGCGGACACCCAGCGGATCCGCGAGTGCTCCGCCGATCACGCCGGCGACGGCCAGCATTCCCCACGTCACCATCCGGGAGGCGGAGCCCAGCCGGCCCAGCATGCTTGGCGGGCAGACCCGCTGCCGGAAGCTGGTGCCCACCACCACGTTCATGGAGATGGCGAACCCGGCCAGGAACAGGCCGGCAAAACCGGGAACCAAGCCCCATCCCGGCGTCATCAGCAGCAGGCAGGAATAGCCCAGCACCGCCGGGACCATCGAGAAGCGCCACACGGTGCCCGATCCCCAGCGCTCGGTGGCCCGCCGGACGGTCAGCCCGCCCAGGGTTCCGCCGAGCGCCGTGGAGGCCGTCAGGAAGCCCAGCATGGCTCCGGACTCCCCCAGGGTGCGCACCACGAAAATCACCATCAGCGATACAACGATGGCCCCGCCCAGGTTCCACAGCGCCCCGGCGAGCAGGATGGTCCGCAGAGGTGCCGTACTGAAGCTGTAGCGAAGGCCCTCCCCCATGTCACGGAAGATCCGGTTCCCGGCGCGCGGAACGGTTGCGGCTTCGGTGACCTTCAGGGTAGCCACCGAGCTCAGGGACGCCACCGAAGCCGCCACCTGCAGCAGGAGCGAATTCGAAGCGCCCCAGACCCCCGTGAGCCAGCCGCCCAGGCCGCGGCCGACGGCGTCTGCCGAAGCGGCTGAGCCCGTCATCAGCCCGTTGCCTTCGATGAGTTCCTCCCGCGGCACGGCCCGCGGGAGCAGCGCAGACTCGGCCAGCATGGAAAAAACGGCAGCCAGGCCGGACAGGAACGACACCACGAACAGCTGCAGGACGGTAAGCCGGTCCATCCAGAACGCCACCGGCAGGGACATCAGCACGGCTATCCGCAGCACCAGGGCCGCCATCACCACTGGTTTTCGGCGGTAGCGGTCCACCAGGGCGCCGATCGGAAGGCCGAACAGCAGCCACGGCAGGAATCCCACACCGGACAGGGCCGCGACGGCAAAGTCGGAAGCATCCAATTCCACGGCTGCGATCAGGGGAAGGGCGACCGCCGCCACGGAGGTACCGAAAATTCCCGCAGTCGACGAAAGCCACAACGCCCGGAAATTCGCATTGCGGAGCACCAGCGGCTGGCGTTTCGTTGGCGTCTGGGACATTGCCACAGAATAGTCCCGGAAACCGCGGGGCCGGGTTAATTGATGCGATCTTTCGCAAATCCTGTGGAAAACCCCGCGCCGGGCGCGCCGGCCTGTTGCCAGGGGAGGAACTTCCGGGGGATAAACAAGGATTTAGTGGGACGGGCTGGCCGATAAGCCGGGTTTTGTATCTCCGGTCCGTTACCGGGCCGGAGGCGGCAATCATCCATCTAGGGGCGCCGTTGCCGGCGCCCTCGAGCGGCCTACCCGAACACCTCGGGCGAGCAGCCCTCAAACGTGTCCTGTATGGCCTTGCTCCGGGTGGGGTTTACCTAGCCGTTCCGGTCACCCGGAACGCTGGTGGTCTCTTACACCACCTTTTCACCCTTACCGAAAGACAGTGGTCCTCACAGGGAGGACACTGCCGACGGCGGTTTCTTTTCTGTGGCACTGGCCTGCGGGTTTCCCCGAGTGGGCGTTACCCACCACCCTGCTCTGCGGAGCCCGGACTTTCCTCGGCGGCACCTTTAAAAAGGAACCAACGCGATCGCCTGGCCAACCCGTCCAGCCTCAATGCTACCGCCTAAACGCGGTTCTCCGGATTCTCATCGGCCGGACCGTGGGCCGGGGACGCGGGCGGGAAAGCGGACGCCGCGGCTCACGTACGATTAATTGGTGCTGATTCTGCTGCCACCCTCCGAAGGAAAAACACCGGCCGTAACCGGTCCCGGCTTCGATCCCGACAAGCTGCACTTCCCGCAGCTCACTGATGCCCGCAAACAGGTGCTCGCTGCGCTGTCCGAGGCCAGCACCGCAGCGGATGCCCACAGCATCCTGGGTGTCGGCCCGTCATTGGCCGCCGAGGTCCGCCGGAACGTTGTGCTCCACGAGGAACCCTGCGCTCCGGCCCACCGCATCTACTCTGGTGTGCTGTATGACGCCCTGGGCTATGCGGAGCTGACCCCCGCCCAGCAGCGCAAGGCCGACGACGCCGTCGTCGTCATCTCCGGCCTGTGGGGTGCGCTGGGCTTCAGCGATCCGATTCCGGCGTACCGGCTTTCCATGGCCGTGAAGCTGCCGGAGACCGGCAAGCTGGCGTCCTTTTGGAAAGCGCATCTGGCCCAGGCCCTTACCGAGCACGCGGCCGGGCATCTGGTGGTGGACTGCAGGTCCAGCACCTACGCTGCGGCTTGGGCTCCGGACCCCTCGACGGCGGCGGCAGTCAGCGTCTTTCAGGTGCGGAACGGCAAACGCACCGTGGTTTCGCACTTCGCCAAGCACACCCGGGGCGAGCTCGCCCGGCATCTGCTCACGCGGGCCGGCAGCGACCCGGCCACTCCCGAACAGCTGCTGGCGGCAGCTCAGGAAAAGTGGGAGGCGGAACTGGTGCCGGCCACTGCCCGCAAGCCGTTCCAGCTGAACATCATCCTGCCGGGCTAGTCCTGTTCAGCAGGGCTAGTCCTGTTCAGCAGGTCCGTCGGCAACCAGCTCCACTTCGAACCCCTCGCTGTTTTCCAGGTAGGCGGCGTAGTGCTCCGGCCCGCCCGCATGGGGATGCCGGTCGGCAAAGAGCAGCGTCCAGCCGTGGCTTGCCGCGCGCCGGGCGAGCAGCTCGACGTCGGCGGGCGTTCCGGCGCGGAACGCCAGGTGGTTCAGGCCCGGCCGGCGACGCTCATGGTTGGCGTCCGCCACGTCCGGCCCCGCTTCGATGACGAGATAGCTGTGCTCTCCCTGCCATTTGGCCCCGGAATCCCACGCGTCGGTGCGCAGGTAGCCCAGCCGTTCCAGCAGCCAGCCCAGCGAGGCTTCGGCCGCCGGAAAGTCCCGAACCCAGATCTCGGCGTGGTGCAGCCGCCCCGACGGGGACGGCGCCGCGGCAGACGCCTGTTCGGCTGCCGGCTGCGCGGCGGTTGCCCCCGCTGCAGCGGTTTCCGGAGATGCCTCCGGAGATGCTTCCGGAGCCGGCGCGGCGTCAGCGAATGCCACACCGCCCTTGAGCGCCAGACCGCCCTTGTGCACCCACGGAATTCCGGCCATGCCGGCGTCCATGGCTTCGTTGGAGAGCCTGTCGGCGTCCTTGTTGATTTCACGCGGAATCCACTGGTACTTCACCCGGCGCGGATTGACGATCGCCCGCGCCTTCGCAGCCAGCCGCTGCATGTCCTCGTGCTTGATCTTCCAGCGCCCGCTCATCTGCTCCACAACGAGCTTGGAGTCCATCTTGGCGAGGATCCAGCAGTCGGGGTCGATCTCATGCGCCATTTCCAGGGCAGCCAGCAGGCCGGAGTACTCGGCCACGTTGTTGGAGGCCTTTCCGATGTACTCGGCTTTTTCGGCGAGGATGGCTCCGGTATCGGGGTCGCGCACCAGCGCACCGTAGCCGGCGTGCCCGGGGTTGCCGCGGGAACCGCCGTCGGCCTCCACAATCAGCGTGCGCCGGACGCCGCCCGCGGCCTGGCCGGCAGGTGATTCGGTGCCGGAAGGCGCGGCGGGAGCGTCAGACGGGTCAAACAGGGTCACGGATCAGCTGCCCCACTCAGCGGAACGCACCAGGATGCAGCCGGAGTCGGGGCAGAACACAATGTCGTCCTCGGCGGCCTTGCGGATGTCGGCGAGGTCTCCGGGGCTCAGCTGCATACCGGACCCTTCGGAGGTTCCGTTGAACAGGCGTGCAGCGCCGATGCCGTTCTTGGCCAGTGTCTTTTCGTAGATTGCCAGCAGCGCCGGTTCAAAGGTGGCGGCCAGTTCCTCACGCTCGGCGACGACGGTGAGGCGTTCGGCTTCGATCTCGGCCAGTTCGGCGTCGCGCGCCTGCTCCAGCTCCGACACCTCGGCGTCGATGGCCTGTGCTGCCTGCCGGAACTGCTCCTCGGCGGCCTTGGCGGCCTCCAGGCGTTCCATGACTTCCAGTTCCACGTCTTCCAGATCGGAGCGCCGGCGCTGCAGCGATTCCATTTCGCTCTGCAGGGCGGTGAGCTCCTTGGAGGTGCCCATGCCGCTGTCCAGGTGTTTCCGGTTGCGGTCGATGCGGGCCACCACTGACGCGACGTCGGCCTCCGCACGGGTCAGTTCGCGGGTGACGTCGGCTGCCTCAGTGGAGGCGGCCACGAGCTTGCTCTGCGCCGCTGCCCGCTGCAGCCCAAGTTCCGCGATGGCCGAGTTGTCGCTGACGCTGCGAGCCCGGTTCCGGAGTTTACGAACGTTACTGTCCAGAGCCTGCAAATCGAGCAGCCGCAGCTGCTCCGCCGACGATGCTTTTGCCACCGAAAAACCTCCACCTATGACCGGACCAACCTGGCCGGTTCCTCCCCTAGCCTATGCCAAGGGCGCAGATCAGTTCAGCCCGGGGGTCAGCACAAAGTCCCATGGATCGGTGTTGGTGCCGCTGATTCGGATCTCCGCTGCGAAGCCCTGATCGTTGAGCATGTTCTCCAGGGCGTTGGCTGCGGGGGTCAACCACAGCCATTCACTGCCGAAATGGGAGACGTCGATCAGGTAGGGCCGTCCGTTGACGGCCGCTTCGCGCGCCTCGGATGCCGGATGGTGGCGCAGGTCGGCTGTGACGTAAACGTCAGCCTTATGCCGGCGCACGGCGTCGAAAAGGCTGTCTCCGGCACCGCCGCAGACGGCAACCCGGCGGACGAGGCCGTGCGGATCTCCGGCCACGCGGACGCCGCCGGCCACGGCGGGCAGGATGCTGAAGACCAGTTTGGCGAAGTCCGCCAGGGTGGTGGCTTCGGACAGCTCCCCCACCCGGCCGATGCCTTCCTCGGGCAGTCCGTCCTCGGCGCGAACCAGGGGCACGACCCCGTGAAGGCCGAACGCGTCGGCCAGGACGTCCGATACTCCGCCGACGGCGCTGTCGCCGTTGGTATGCACTGTCAGCAGCGCGCATCCGCCTTCGATGAGGCGGTGGACGGCGTCGCCCTTGAATCCGGTGCCGGCCACCGAATGGACCGGCTTCAGGAACAGAGGATGGTGGGTCACCAGCAGGTCAGCACCCCAGTCGAGGGCTTCGTCGATCACCTCGGCGGTGGGGTCCACGGCAAAGAGAATGCGTTCGACGGCGCGGAACGGGCGTCCGGCCACCAAACCGACGGCATCCCAGCCCTCGGCCAGGGTTTCGGGCCACAGTTCCTCGGCGGCCAGCAGCACATCTCCCAGGGTGGGCACGGAGGCTGCCGCCGTTGCGGCCGGTTCCGGGTTTGCCGCGGCGTGCTGGTCCGGTTCCGTTCCCGGTGCCGCCGGTTCGCTGCCTTCGGCGGGCTTGTTTGTTTCCATGGTTTCAGTTGTACCCGCTCGGCAACCCGCGCTCAATTCGGCCGTGCCGTGCCGCACCCGGTTCCCGGCGCGGAGAGCGGACGGTTCCCGGCACCGGGAATTCTTCCGGGCGTGCGCGCATTGATAGAGGGTATGAAGACCTATGTACTTGGCGGAGGATGCTTTTGGTGCCTCGACGCCCTATATCAAAAGACCCGCGGAGTGACCGAAGTTGTTTCCGGTTACACCGGCGGGCAGACCGCCCATCCGGACTACCGCAGCGTCTGTTCGGGAACCACGGGCCACGCGGAGGTTGTTGCAGTGACCTTTGATGAGGACATTATTCCGGGTGAAGTGATCCTGGACATGTTCTTCATCTCCCACGACCCCACCACCCTGAACCGTCAGGGCTACGACGTCGGAACCCAGTACCGTTCTTCGATGTTCTATACGAACGAGACGGAGCGCGAGGAATTCGAGAAGGCCCGGGACCGCGCCCAGGCACACTGGGACAATCCCATCGTGACGGAAATCTCGCCGCTGCCGGAGTTCCATGTGGCGGAATCCGAACACCAGAACTTCTACGCCAAGCACCCCGAGGTGGGCTACTGCCAGGTGATCATCAACCCCAAGCTCGCCAAGGCGAGGAAATATTACGCCGAATGGCTTGACAACTGACTCTTGTACATGCTTGGCGATAGGCTTGAGCGGGCCCCGCTGCGTGTATTTACCAGCGGCGTTTGAGCCGCAAGGCTTCCAGAACACCCACAACGGATAGAGGACACACCATGGGACGGATTTACGACGACGTGACGCAGCTGGTCGGCGGCACGCCGCTGGTAAGGCTGAACCGGCTGACGGCAGGCCTTGACGCCGAGGTTGCGGTCAAGCTCGAGTTCTACAACCCCGCCAACAGCGTGAAGGACCGGATCGGCGTGGCCATCGTCAACGCCGCGGAAGAGGCCGGCGCACTGAAGCCCGGCGGCACGATCGTCGAGGGCACCTCCGGCAACACCGGCATCGCTCTGGCCATGGTGGGTGCCGCCCGCGGCTACAAGGTCATCCTGACAATGCCGGAGACCATGTCCACCGAGCGGCGCGTCATGCTCCGCGCCTACGGCGCCGAGATTGTCCTGACACCGGGCTCCGAAGGCATGCGCGGCGCCGTGGACAAGGCCAAGGAGATCGTGGCCAACACCGAGAACGCCATCTGGGCCCAGCAGTTCGCCAACGCTGCCAATCCGGAGGTCCACCGCCAGACGACGGCGGAGGAGATCTGGGAAGACACCAACGGCAAGGTGGACATCTTTGTGGCCGGGGTCGGCACCGGCGGCACCGTCACCGGCGTCGGGCAGGTCCTGAAGAAGCGCAAGCCCGGCGTGCAGATCGTCGCCGTGGAGCCCAAGGACTCCGCCATCCTCAACGGCGGCTCTCCGGGACCGCACAAGATCCAGGGCCTGGGTGCCAACTTTGTTCCCGAGGTGCTCGACACCGAGATCTATGACGAGGTCATCGATGCTTCGATCGAGGACTCCGTGGCCACCGCACGGGCGCTGGGCACGCAGGAGGGAATCCTCGGCGGCATTTCCTCGGGAGCCATTGTCTGGGCGGCCCTTGAGCTGGCCAAGCGGCCGGAAAACGCCGGTAAGCTGATTGTCGCCGTGGTCTGCGATTTCGGTGAGCGTTACATCTCCACCGTTCTGTACGACGACATCCGGAACTGAGACCCGTTCAATTCCCGGCTCCCACCGGGATCCGCCCGAGCAGAAAGTCCTCTGTGAGCCTGTTTGCACGCCTGCGTGAAGACCTCGACGCCGCGGCGTCCCATGACCCGGCCGCGCGCGGGTCGCTCGAGAACATTGTGATCTACTCGGGGCTTCACGCCATCTGGATGCACCGCCTGACCCACAGGATGTGGGCCCGGCCGGGGCTGCGTTTTCCGGCCCGGGTGCTCTCCCAGGCAACCCGCTTCGCCACCGGAATTGAAATCCATCCCGGGGCGACCATTGGCCGGCGCTTCTTCATTGATCACGGGATGGGCGTGGTGATCGGTGAGACGGCGGAGATCGGCAACGACGTCATGCTCTATCACGGCGTGACCCTCGGCGGGCGTTCCCTGGCCCGGATCAAGCGGCACCCCACCATCTGTGACGGCGTCACCGTGGGCGCCGGCGCGAAGATCCTGGGCCCGGTGACCATCGGCAAGAACAGCGCCGTCGGCGCCAACGCCGTCGTCGTGAAGGATGCTCCGGCCGATTCCATCATCACCGGAATCCCGGCCCGTTGGCGGCACCGCCATGTGAAAGAGACCCAGCCGGCCGTGGACCCGGCCGAGTACATCGACCCCGCAATCTACATCTGACGGTTCTGCCTCTGGCTGCTGCCCGGGCGTCCCGCCCGGACATTTGGCACCAACGGCAAAAGGCCGCCGGCACCCTTGGATTTCCCAGGGTGCCGGCGGCCTTTTTTGCTGTTCTGCGGGTGCTCGGTCCGCGGGTGCTAGTGGGTGTCCACCGCCGAGATCTCGGAGTGGTCACCGCTCCACAGCGTGTGGAAGGTCCCCTCGTCGTCCACGCGGTGATACGTGTGGGCGCCGAACAGGTCCCGCAGGCCCTGGGTCAGGGCGGCGGGCAGGCGCTTGCGGCGCAGGCCGTCGTAGTAGGCCAGCGATGAGGAGAAGACGGGCACCGGGATGCCCAGCTGGACCGCAACGGACACCACACGGCGCCAGGCCGGCAGGGCGGCGGCAATGGACTCGGCGAAGGCCGGGGCCAGCAGCAGGTTGGCCGGTGCGGAGTCGCCTGCGTAGGCCTTCATAATGTCATCGAGCAGTTCCGCGCGGATGATGCAGCCGGCGCGCCACAGCGACGCGATCTCATCAAGCTTCAGGTCCCAGCCGTACGTCTTGGCGGCGCTGGTGAGCATGTCGATGCCCTGGGCGTAGCTGACCAGCTTGGAGGCGTACAGTGCCTGCCGGACGTCCTCCACGAAGGTCTCGGGCAGCTCAACGGCAGCTTCGCCGCCAGCAAGGATGCCCTGGGCCTCTTCGCGCTGGCCGCGCTGCGAGGACAGTGCCCGGGCAAAGACTGATTCAGCAATCGCCGACACGGGCGAGCCCAGGTCCAGGCCCGAGACCACAGTCCAGCGGCCGGTGCCCTTCTGGCCGGCGGAGTCCACGACGACGTCGACAAACGGCTTGCCGGTCCGGGCATCGGTGTGCGCCAGGACCTCAGCGGTGATTTCGATCAGGAAGGAGCTGAGCTGACCGGTGTTCCACTCGGTGAAAATCTTGGCCTGTTCGGCCGGCTCGATGCCTGCGGCTGAGCGCAGAAGGTCATAAGCTTCCCCGATGACCTGCATGTCAGCGTATTCGATGCCGTTGTGGACCATCTTCACGAAGTGGCCGGCACCGTCGGTGCCGATCCAGGTGCAGCAGGGCTTGCCGTCGTACGTGGCGGCGATCTTTTCCAGCATCGGACCCAGGGAGTCGTAGGACTCTTTGGAGCCTCCGGGCATGATGGACGGGCCCAGCAGGGCACCTTCCTCGCCGCCGGACACTCCGACGCCCACGAAGTGCAGGTCCTTTTCGGCCAGTGCGGCCTCGCGGCGGCGGGTGTCCTCGTAGTGCGAGTTGCCGGCGTCGATGACAATGTCACCGGCTTCCAGCAGCGGCACCAGCTTCTCGATCACCGAGTCAACGGGCGCCCCGGCCTTGACCATGATCAGGACCCGGCGCGGCTTTTCGAGTGAATCAACCAGCTCCTGCAGGGATTCGGTGCGGATGAAGTCTCCTTCGTCCCCGTGCGCGGACAGCAGTGCGTCAGTCTTCTCGATCGACCGGTTGTGAAGGGCCACGGTGTACCCGTTCCGGGCCAGGTTCCGGGCCAGGTTTGCGCCCATTACTGCCAGACCGGTGACGCCAATTTGTGCGCTCAAGTTTTCTCCAGAATTCTTTGGGGCCCCAGCCAGGGGCCACGGCGATCGGCGCTCACCCGCCGTCTTTACCCACAAGCCTATGCTTCAGGCCCGCCGGCCCGCCACACTGCGTCGTCCGTGTCGCCTGCGGCAGGCGGGGTGCCCGGGGTTCCGGTGGTTTCGAAGGAGTTGATGACGCTGGCTACGTCCTCCACCACCGAAACTCCGTCTTCCATCGTCTCGGTCCCGGAGGTCAGGACCACCACCGCGTACTCCGCTCCGCCGCTGCGGACGAATCCGAGGCTTCCGACGTTCCAGGTCAGGTCATCGTCCTGCAGCCAGCCGTTTTTCAGGGCGACTTCGGCGCCGCCGGCCGGCAGTCCGGCACTGATCCCCCACTGCTGGTCGGCCTCCACGTTTTCCATTAGTTCGACGGCGTATGCCTGCAGGTCGCTGTTGATCCAGTCCACGCCGTCGAGCACTGCGCGGGCGACCTTGAGCTGGTCCTCGACGCCGGTGGCATTGGCGCCCCAGATCTCGGCTGCCTGGGTTTCCGTCACGCCGAGCAGCTCATAGGTCCGGGACAGCTCCGGCGCACCTCCGACGGCCTGGTAAAGCGTGGTGGTGGCGTTATTGTCGCTGTATTCGATCATCATCACGGCGAGGTATTCCTCTTCCAGGGTCAGCTCGCGCTCCTGCTCGGTGGCCTGGCGCAGCAGGGTCAGCAGGATGGGAACTTTGACCAAGCTGGCTTCGAGGTATTCGGCGGTTGGGTTGTAGTACCAGGCCCGGCCGGTGGCGGTCTCGTAGACGGCCGCGGAGATTTCGGCGTCGGCCTGGTCCGCGTACTTGTTCAGCGCGGCGTCGAGCTGCTCGGCCTCATCCGCAGGGAGGGAATCGGGATTGGCAGGTTCCGTGGTGGCCTCGACCGGCGCCGGATCTTCCTCGGCGGCCGGCAGGCCCGTGCAGCCGGCGGTGAGCGGGAGCAGCAGCGCGGCCGCTGCCGCAAGTGAGCGCCGGAGTGTAGTACGGGTAAAGGCTGTAGACATGTCTGCACCCCCTGTTCCTGTTTGTACCTGAGGTTCGCGTTTGAGGGTTTGCGCTTGCAGTTTGCACTTGCGCCGGTGAGCTGCGGTCCGGGTTCCGGCGGAATGCTTCTCTATCTGGATAGCAGAGAACTCTGTCCGGAAACTATGTAGCCGCCGGTCTGCCGCGCAGGGCCGCCGCAGCCGGAACTGCCGCGTGGCGAACTTCACGGTTCGGGGCCTGATGAAAACGGGCCTGATGAAGACTGCGCTGTCCGCCGGCGTCACCCGGACCCTGCCGTGCCCGGGGCTGAAGCTGGCCGGTCCGTTTTGACTTCACCGGAGAGACCTGATTCGGTTGCAGGGCGGCTGGCCGGCTCATCGGGCCTCGGACTGGCCGTACGCAAACTGTGCCGGATGCCGCTTTCGCCGTTTCCTGCCGGCAGAACCTGCCGCCCCTTTCTCCTGACGGATTGAATCCGGGCGCCACACTTCAGCTTCCCCTTTTGCGCGGCCGCGCGCCGCTTATCCCCGTCCTCCGGACCCGGAAATCCTCGCTGCGGCATCGAGGCCCCTGAATCGAGGAGACATATGACACAACGGGTAGGAATCATTGGGGCCGGTCCCAGCGGAATGGCACAGCTGCGCGCCTTCGAATCGGCTCGCGCGCTCGGTGCTGAAGTTCCGGACATTGTCTGCTTCGAAAAACAGTCGGATTGGGGCGGCCAGTGGAACTACAGCTGGCGGACAGGACTGGACGGGGCAGGCGAGCCGGCGCATTCAAGCATGTACCGCCACCTCTGGTCCAACGGCCCCAAAGAATGCCTCGAGTTCGCTGATTACAGCTTTGACGAGCACTTCGGCCGCCCGATTTCCTCCTATCCCCCGCGGGAGGTCCTTTTTGACTACATCAAGGGCCGGGTCGAAAAGAGCGACGTGCGAAAGTACGTCCGCTTCAACACCGTGGCCCGATGGGTTTCCTGGGGCGAGGAGGCGGCGGAGTTCACCGTTCAAGTGGAAGACCTGGTCACGGGCAACACCGAAACCCACGTCTTCGATACGCTGGTGGTCGCCATCGGGCACTTCTCCAGCCCTGTGGTCCCGGAGTTTCCCGGAATCAATACCTTCCCCGGCGAGGTCCTGCACGCGCACGACTTCCGCGGCGCCGAACGCTTCGCCGGCCGCAACATCCTCATGATCGGCAGCAGCTATTCGGCCGAGGACATCGGCTCGCAGGCCTACAAGATGGGAGCCAGCTCGGTCACCATCAGCTACCGCAGCCACGAACTTGGTTATGACTGGCCGGAGGGCATCGAGGAACGTCCGCTCGTGACCGGCTTCGCGGGCAGCACCGCGCAGTTTCTGGACGGCAGCACCAAGGAGGTGGACGCCGTCGTGCTGTGCACCGGCTACCGCCACACCTTCCCGTTCCTACCCTCGGAGCTCTCCCTGGTGTCCCGGAACGTCCTCTATCCCGCAGACCTCTACAAGGGCGTCCTGTGGCAGGACAACCCGAACCTGATCTACCTGGGCATGCAGGACCAGTACTACACGTTCAATATGTTCGATGCGCAGGCCTGGTACGCCCGCGACGTCATCATGGGCAGAATAACGGTGCCGACGGCGCAGGAACGCGCGGCGGACATCGCCGGCTGGCTTTCAGCGCAGGACGCACTGGTCACGCACGACGACGGCGCCGACTTCCAGACTGCCTACGTCCGGGACCTCATCGACCGCACCGACTACCCCGACTTCGACCTGGCCGCCGTCTCAGAGCTGTTCAAGGCCTGGATGCAGGACAAGCAGCGGGACATCATGGGCTACCGCGACGTCGTGCATCCTTCGGTGATCACCGGGACCATGGCGCAGCAGCACCATACACGCTGGATCGAGGCGATGGATGACAGCCTGGCTGCCTATTTGGCGCCGGCGGACGGGACTGCTGCGGCGGTTCCGGAGTCAGAATCCGGAGCGGACCGGCTCCCGGTTCCCCTTCCCGTGTCCTAACTGTCCGCTGCGGCCGGGAAACGCCGCGCCGAGGACCTGCAGACACAAACAGAAAACCCCGCCGTCCGGAACCGGACGACGGGGTTTTCGTTGTACCGCTGTACTTCTGCGGTGGGTCCTACCGGGATCGAACCGATGACATCCACGGTGTAAACGTGGCGCTCTACCAGCTGAGCTAAAGACCCTTTGTGACCGTTATGCCTTTCAAGATCTCCTTGATCAGCGCCGCATCACGAGGAATTACTTTACCGGACGGATGAGGATTTCTCCTAATCAGCGCCAAAATCGTGCGACAGGTCGGGCAGTTCCGCCGCCAAATACTCCAACGCGGTGGCCACTCCCGCCTCTATTTTCAGATCCGCGAGGTCATCCCCACGGGTGGATCCGCGGTTGATGATCACCACTGGCTTGCCGCTCTTGTGTGCGTGCTTGACGAACCGCAGTCCGCTCATCACCGTCAGCGACGAACCGGCGACCAGCAGCGCGTCGGCGGCGTTGAGCATGGCGAAGGCCGCGGCCACCCGGTCGCGGGGAACGTTTTCGCCGAAATAGACGAAGTCCGGCTTGAGCAGACCGCCGCAGACGGGGCAGCCGGCCACCACGAAATCCTCGGTGTCCGCGACGTCCGCATCGGCGTCGGGCGCGATGTCGCCATCGAGCCGGGTGCGCTCCAGGAAGCCGGGGTTCAATTCCTCGAGTAACCGGGCCACGGTCTGGCGGGAATATCGGGTGCCGCAGTCCAGGCACAGGACGCGGTCAAAGCGCCCGTGCAGGTCGACGGCGAGGGCACTGCCGGCGTCGGCATGCAGCCGGTCCACGTTCTGGGTAATCAGGCCGGTGGTCAGGCCCCGGCGTTCCAAGCGGGCGACGGCGGCGTGGCCGGCATTGGGGAGGGCGTGGCGCAGATGGTGCCAGCCAACATGGTTCCGTGCCCAGTAGCGGCGGCGGAGCTCGGGGTCCCCCACGAACTCCTGGTACGTCATGGGCTTGCGCGGCGGGGCTTCAGGTCCCCGATAGTCGGGGATGCCCGAATCCGTGCTCATGCCGGCACCGGTCAGGACAGCCAGGCGGCGGCCGCTCAACAACTGCACCGCCCGGCGGAGCAGGCGTTCCTCGTCGGGCGTGGGCGCAGGGGCCGACGGTGTCGGCTCCGAGCGGACAAATCCGGTGAGCCCCAGTCCGGGCCTTCCCTGCCCGGATCCGGCCTGTCCGGAAGAAACCGGTCCGGAGGAAACTTGTCCGGCGGAAGGTGAATCGAAGAACTGAGGTGCGTTGGTCATTCCGAAGGCATCTCCTTGAGGGCGTCCAGATAGGCCTGCAGGGGACGGGGAGTGCCGGGATCCGACCGGATCTCGGTGTGGATCAGGCCTCTACCATCGATGATAAAGGAGGCCCGGACCGGACGTCCCAAATCGGCGTCGAACGCCTGGTAGGCATCCGCCACCTGGCCGTGCGGCCAGAAATCGGCCAGCAGGTCGAAGGAATAGCCGCGCTGCTGCGCATAGGCACGCAGGGCGTATTTTGAGTCACAGGACACCGCCAGCAACCGGGAGCCCGCCCGGGCGATCTCATCCCGGGCACCCTGAAGCTCATCCAGCTCTCCGGTGCACACACCCGAGAAAGCAAAGGGGTAGAACACGAGAACGACGGGTGTTCCCCGAAGAGCGGACAGGGAAACCGGTTCGCCAAACTGATTGGGCAGCGAAAAGTCCGGCGCCGGCCGCTGCGGTGCAGCAGCCGGAACCGGACTTCGACGCAAAGCGGGTGC
Organism: Arthrobacter sp. zg.Y820; assembly: GCF_030125555.1. NCBI lineage: Bacteria > Bacillati > Actinomycetota > Actinomycetes > Micrococcales > Micrococcaceae > Arthrobacter > Arthrobacter sp. zg.Y820. The sequence continues at coordinate 19,931 of NZ_JASKLX010000006.1, read as the reverse complement.
TACTTCTTGCGGCGGGCGACCAGGCGGGTTGCTGCCCAGTCGCTGCTGACCGCCGCGGATGTCGTGACGTGCAGGCCGGATGTAGGCGCGGCTTCCTCAATGTCAGCCGGGGGGACGTACCCGACCCGTCCGGATTTGGGGGTCAGGACCCAGACGACTCCGCCGTCGTCGAGGGTGGTGATGGAATCCACCAGCGCGTCCACCAGGTCCCCGTCGTCGGCCCGCCACCAGAGGATGACTCCGTCTACGACGTCGTGGTCCTCTTCCGTCAGGAGCTCGCTCCCCACCAAGTCCTCGAGGCCGTCGCGGAGGTCAAAATCGACGTCCTCGTCGTAACCGAATTCCTGAATCAGGTCTTGGTCTTTGAAACCCAATCTTCCCGCCACGTTCTTATCCGTGACGGCTTCGGCCTCGCTCACTTCACTCCTCCTGGTTGACTGCATAAATACAAGGGAATCACATATTTGGACGAGATGTGGTGTCTAGGACACAAGCCAACACCTTTTGTCCGCAACGTACAAGGTTCCGGCGGCAAGGTATCGCGTGTACGCCGGCGCCGGACAGCCAATAGCGAACGGGCTACGCAACAGCCACTCAGCGGGACTAGAGTGGGAGACATAGGCTCCGGAGGCACCAGCATCCGCACAGCCACAGTGCTCGTCCGGTGAAAGAACCGGATCCCCACAGACGTATTCGTGCAGACGCAATCTGTACATGAAAGAGGTTTGCCGTGGCCGCAGAAGACACAACGGACATCCTGAGCGGGTTAACCAACCAGCTTCCGGACCGTGACCCCGAGGAGACCGCGGAATGGATGCAGTCGCTGGATGAACTGATCCGTTCCCAGGGCACCGAAAGGGCTCAGTACATCATGCGTTCGCTGCTCCAGCGCGCCGGTGCACAGTCAGTGGGCGTACCAATGGTCACCACGACTGATTATGTGAACACCATCCCGGTGGACCAGGAACCGGAATTCCCCGGTGACGAGGAAGTTGAGCGCCGCTACCGCGCTTGGCTGCGCTGGAATGCCGCCATCATGGTGCACCGCGCGCAGCGTCCGGGAATCGGCGTCGGCGGGCACATTTCCACCTACGCAGGTGCTGCAACCCTGTACGAAGTGGGCATGAACCACTTCTTCCGGGGCAAGGATCATCCGGGCGGCGGAGACCAGATTTACTTCCAGGGTCACGCCTCCCCCGGCATGTACGCGCGCGCCTTCCTGGAAGGCCGCCTGTCCGAGGAAGACATGGACGGGTTCCGGCAGGAGAAGTCCCGCGAGGGACACGCCCTGTCCTCCTACCCGCACCCGCGCTCCATGCCCGACTTCTGGGAATTCCCCACGGTGTCAATGGGCATCGGCCCCATGAACGCGATCTATCAGGCCCAGTCCAACCGGTACCTGCAGAACCGCGGAATCAAGGACACATCGGATCAGCATGTCTGGGCTTTCCTGGGCGACGGCGAAATGGACGAGCCCGAGTCGCGCGGCCTGCTCCAGCTGGCTGCCAACGACAAGCTCGACAACCTCACCTTCGTGGTCAACTGCAACCTGCAGCGCCTCGACGGACCGGTGCGCGGCAACGGCAAGATCATGCAGGAACTTGAGGCATTCTTCCGCGGTGCCGGCTGGAACGTCATCAAGGTTGTCTGGGGCCGCGAGTGGGACTCGCTCCTCGAGAAGGACAAGGACGGCTCGCTGGTGGAGATCATGAACTCCACCCCGGACGGCGATTACCAGACCTACAAGGCCGAGAACGGCGGATTCGTCCGCGACCACTTCTTCGGCAAGACCCCTGAGACCAAGGAACTCGTCGCGAACCTCACCGACGAGGAAATCTGGAACCTCAAGCGCGGCGGCCACGACTACCGCAAGGTGTACGCGGCCTACAAGGCAGCCACTGAGTTCAAGGGCAAGCCGACTGTCATCCTGGCCCACACGGTCAAGGGTTACGGCCTGGGCACGCACTTCGAAGGCCGCAACGCCACGCACCAGATGAAGAAGCTGACCCTGGATGACCTGAAGGCCTTCCGCGATCACCTCCGCATCCCGATCAGCGATGAGGACCTCGAGCGCGATCCCTACCAGCCGCCGTACTTCAACCCGGGCGCTGACACTCCCGAGATCCAGTACATGCTGGAACGACGGCGTGAGCTGGGCGGCAACGTCCCGGAGCGCCGGGTCAAGCACGCCCCTCTGGCACTGCCCGGCGACAAGGCCTACGAGGTCGCCAACCGCGGTTCCGGCAAGCAGATGGCCGCCACCACCATGGCCTTCGTGCGCCTGCTCAAGGACCTGATGCGGGACAAGGAGTTCGGCAAGCGGATTGTGCCGATCATTCCGGATGAGGCCCGGACCTTCGGTATGGACTCGTTCTTCCCGACGGCGAAGATCTACAACCCCAAGGGACAGAACTACCTTTCCGTGGACCGCGACCTGGTCCTGGCGTACAAGGAGTCCCCGCAGGGCCAGATCGTGCACGTGGGCATCAACGAAGGAGGCTCCATTGCTGCGTTCACCGCGGCCGGCACCTCCTACGCCACCCACGGCGAGCCGCTGATTCCGGTCTACGTCTTCTACTCGATGTTCGGATTCCAGCGCACCGCAGACTACATCTGGGCGGCTACCGACCAGATGGCCCGCGGCTTCCTGATTTCCGCAACCGCGGGACGGACCACCCTGACCGGCGAGGGCCTGCAGCACGCTGACGGCCACTCCCCGATCCTGGCTTCGACCAACCCGGCTGTGAAGACCTACGACCCGGCTTACGGATACGAGATCGGGCACATCATGCGCCACGGTCTTGAGGAGATGTACGGTCCGGATTCCGAGGATCCGAACGTCATCTACAACATCATGGTTTACAACGAGCCGATCCTGCAGCCGAAGGCTCCCGCTGAGCTGGACGTCGAAGGAATCATCAAGGGCATCTACCTGTTGGCTCCGGCAAAGATCGATGGCCCGCGCGCCCAGCTGCTGGCCTCCGGTGTTGCAGTGCCGTGGGCCCTGGAAGCTCAGCAAATCCTGGCCGATGACTGGGGCGTTTCCGCCGATGTCTGGTCCGTGACGTCGTGGAACGAACTTCGCCGCGATGGCCTGGCCGCCGAGGAAGATGCCTTCCTGCATCCCGACGCCGAGCCCCGCGTGCCGTTCGTGACCAAGCAGCTGGCCGGTGCCACCGGTCCGATTGTCGCGACCACCGACTACATGAAGGCCGTTCCGGACCAGATCCGGCAGTTCGTGCCCAACGAATTCGCCACTCTGGGTGCCGACGACTTCGGGTTTGCCGATACTCGGGCCGCAGCACGCCGGTACTTCAAGATTGATTCGCACTCCATGGTCGTTCGGACCCTGGAAATGCTCGCCCGCCGCGGCGAGGTCGACGCCAGCGCGCCGACTGAAGCGATCAAGAAGTACGACCTGCTCAACGTCAACGCAGGAACCTCCGGCAACGCCGGCGGCGACGCGTAACGTTTGCTGATCTCCTGCTCGCAGGAGTGAAGAAAAGAACCGCCGCATCCGCGGCGGTTCTTTTCTTTTGTCCGGATCCTGACCTTTTGTCTGGATCCTGATCTTTTGCCTGGATCCTGAGGACCCTAGAAGGGTGGCGGGTCGCCTCCGTAGTCGTCCGGATCGTCTTGAGCACTTGGAGCACTCGGAGCACTCGGACCGCCGGGGGCGCTTGGAGCACTGGGGGCGCTTGGAGCGCCGGCATCATTGGCCCGTGATGGATCAACGCCCGTCGTGTTGCCTCCGCGATTCGCCTGGCCACCATTCGCCTTGATACCCGCTTGCAGTCCGCTGGCACCATCACAGGTTTCCTGAGAGCCCTTACCGGTTTCCCGGGACAGGCTCAGTTGCGGTTCCGTGCGGTAACACCTGCCGCCCGGCGAGGTCCACTCAATCACCCCGGGACGAGGCTGCCTGGCCTTCCAGAACCCTTCGGATTTGAACATGTGATGCCGCCGGCACAAATGCTCCAAATTGTCATGATCCGTCGGCCCGCCCCGAGCCCAGGGCTTGGTGTGATCGATCTCGGAAATCACCGCATTGGTCCGGCACCCCGGGAACCGGCAGGTCCCGTCCCGCACCCGCAGAACCCGCTTCAATCCGTCGGGGACCTTCCGCCGTTTCCCGACCCGCAGGATCTCCTCGGTGTCCGGATCGCGTTCCACCGGTGTCCATTTCATGGCCTCGCGGGCCATCCGCCGGGCCGTTACGGGGCTGATCGGTCCGTATCCGTTCAGTTCCGCCGGCTGGTCATCGGCGCCGAAGAGGGTTTCGGCGTTGATCAGCACCAGAATCTCCGTCCGCGCCCGGGGACCATGGCCAATCCGGCAGGACCCGGACCCCTTCCCGGAGCTGGAACCGGAACCGGACCCCTTACGACGGCCCTTGCCCCTCTTGCCGCCGGCACCCGCACCACTGCCGCCGCTGTCTCCGCCCCTCCGACCACGGCCACCTTTGCTGCCTTTGCCACGGCCGCCACCACCGTTTCCGTTGCTGCAGTCGTCCTCGCACTCATGGTCGTGACCGCCCAACAGATCCGTGAGAATGTCCGTGCGCAACTGATCCACCGACCGGGGATCCCCAGCCGCCTGCTCACCCCGAGCCGCAACACTGAGCTGAGTAAAAATCGCTTGGGCTTTCTCGGCCGGCAGCAACGCCGAGAGCCAGGACATCCCGTCCGGCTCCGGACGCACCCACACCGTCCGCTGCTCAAACGCCGTCGCCTGCCGCTGCACAATGGTCTCCGGATAATACTTCTCCCGCAACCGGTGCGCCTTCACCCGGAACTGGGTTCTGGTCTGGCCCGCCGCCATCCCCAGCAACTCCGCCTCGAACCCGGGCAACTCCCCCGGCACCACGCCCACACACTGCTCCACCAAGGTCTCCGCATGCCCGTAACTGATCTGCCCGGACTCCAACGCCTTCAGCGTGGCCGTGTTCCTGGTGCAGAGATCACCGGCCTGACTCATCAACGCCTTGCCCGTACCGGCAGGCACCCCCAGAATGGTCGCTGCTTCCTCCGCAGCGAGACTGAACGCCATCTCCGCGTCCCGCAACCCGGTAACGGACAGCGTCTCGTCCTCGTAAACGGTCTGCAGCCGGGACAGGACCCGAGCCTGCTGCGCCTGCACCCACCGCGACAAATGATTGAGCCGGGCCAACACCGTCCCGGTTTGCTCCTCGGTCAACGACTCCACGTCCTGCAGGACCAGGGATCCGTTCAACCCATTATCAGGCTCACCTCCGGCAACCCCAGGCTCGGCGACAAAGACGAATCGGCTGCAACCTGCAGCCTCACCGCCGGTGCCGGGAGTCCCGGTCGAAGATCCGTTCTGATCCATGACTAAAGCCTTTCACCCGGCACTGACATTTCCGGTTCCAAAGACTCCAAAACAGCCCGAAAACCACCCCGAAACAGCCCCACACAGGCCCTTATCCGGGCAATCAGATACCCGTCTTTTTCACCGAATTACTTGTATCGGCATCAAACCCGCCAATCAGATGAAATGGGCGGCCGGCCAGCGCGCAAGCCAACGCCGTTGGGTTCCGTGCCAGCTCCAGCCAGACGGCCAGCCAGCCAGCCAGCCAGCCAGCCAGAGCAACCTACATCTCGGTTTCGGACACCAGATTGATGTGTGCCTGCATCGCTTCCGCCGCGGCCGCAGGGTCCCCCGCCTGGATGGCATCGGCAATCGCACGGTGGGATTCGAGCGACTGCTCCGGACGTCCGGGCTGACCCAGGGAAGCCAGCCGCGTTTCACGCACCAGCTCGGAAATGAACGTCATCATGGACGCCAAGATCGAGGAGTGCGCCGCGACAGCAACCGCCTGATGAAAGAGCTCATCTCCCTCGGTCCCGCGGCTGCCGTCAGCAATCTCAGCGGCCATGACATCAAGGGCGGCATTAACGGCAGCCAGGTCCTCGGAGGTGCGGCGCTCTGCGGCGAGCGCGGCCAGCTTCACTTCCAGGGTGCTGCGGGCCTCCACGATTTCCGGCATCCGGTCCCGGTGTTCGCGCAGCTCCCGCAGCACTGACGCCACACTGGGCCGATACACCAGGACGGCTCCGGTGCCGTGCTGCACATCAATGACTCCGAGCACCTCCAGAGCCACCAGTGCCTGCGCCAGTGTGGCACGGGAAACCCCCATGCGTTCGGCCAGATCCCGCTCCGCCGGGAGAAGGTCACCGGGACCCAAGCCTGTCGAGGCGATGAACCCCAGAAGCTGCTCCACCAGTCGCTCATACAGCCGGGGCCGTGAAACCCGAACAAACTTGCCGTCACCGCTGCCGGACATGGCCACCTCTCTCTACACTTCACCGGGCGTCCGCGCGGTCGGAATGAGTCTAGCCAGCAATTGACAAGAGGCCCAGAGTCTAAGAGGCTAGTCCAGTGGCGAATGTGGGGTCCGTCACACTTTTTGCACTCCGGCCGCCGACACTGGGCTGGGCCGGGATCTTCGACGTAGGGAACAACGATGTCCGCTCCAATCCTCTCCATCCTGATACTGGTGGCCATGTTCCTCCTGGCCACGGTACTGCCCCTGAACATGGGGGCCCTGGCGTTTGTCGGCGCCTTCCTGCTGGGCTTCGTCTTCCTCGACATGAGCACCGACGACATCCTGGCCAACTTTCCCGGCGGCCTGTTCCTGACGATTGTCGGCGTAACCTACCTCTTCGCCATAGCGCAGAACAACGGCACCATCGATCTGCTTGTCCGCGGAGCTGTTCGACTCGTCGGCAACCGGGTGGCACTGATTCCGTGGATCATGTTCGCCATTACCGCCGTCATCACGGCCGTTGGCGCCCTGTCGCCGGCAGCCGTCGCCATCGTGGCCCCGATCGCCCTCGGCTTTGCAGCCAAGCACAAGATCAACCCCCTGATGATGGGCATGATGGTGGTGCACGGCGCGCAGGCCGGCGGTTTCTCCCCCATCGCCGTGTACGGCGTCACGGTCAACGGCATCATCGGCGCAACGGACCTGGAGTCCAGCCCCTTTGCCGTGTTCATGGCCAGCCTGCTCTTCAACACGTTCATCGCCCTGATCCTGTTCTTCGTCCTGGGCGGCAGCAAACTGCGCAGCAGCACCGCGGGCGGTTTCGTGGAGCAGGTCGCCGAAGCACGGATGAACCTCAGCGCCGCAGGCCGCGCCGACGTGGCCTTCAAGGGCTTCGGCTCCGACATTTACGGCCCGCGTGACCCCGCCGGAGACGGCATCGGGGCCACCAAGACCCGCCGCGAACTGTTCCCGCAGATCGTAACCATCGCAGGGCTGATAGCTCTCGCCGTGATCGCCCTCGGCTTCAAGGTCGACGTCGGTTTTGTCTCCATCACCATCGCCATGATCCTTGCCCTGGTTTCCCCGCAGGCCCAGAAGGGCGCGATCAACAAAATCAGCTGGACCACAGTCCTGCTCATCTGCGGCATGCTCACATTTGTTGGCGTGCTGCAGGAAGCGGGCACCGTCGAGTACGTGTCCGACGCCGTCGTCGGCCTGGGCATGCCGCTGCTGGCCGCCCTGCTCATTTGCTACATCGGCGCCGTCGTCTCGGCCTTTGCCTCCTCCACAGCCATCCTCGCGGCACTGATCCCGCTGGCCGTCCCCTTCCTCGCCTCCGGTGAGATCGGCGCCGTCGGCCTCATCTGCGCACTGGCCGTGTCCTCCACCATCGTGGATGTTTCGCCCTTCTCCACCAACGGCGCCCTGGTGCTGGCCAATGCCCCCGAGGGCCTGGACAAGGACCGCTTCTACAAGCAGATTCTCAGCTACAGCGGAATCATCGTTGTCGCCGGGCCGCTGGTGGCCTGGCTGGTCATGGTGGTGCCCGGCTGGCTCTAAACAGCCGCCGGAACTCCACCCCCCACCGCCGCTACGGCACTCCAATCAGAAGGAACCCTCATGAGCACCACTGAAACCGCCCGCGGTCCGCTGGACGGCTACCTCGTCGTCGACCTCAGCCGCGCCCTGGCCGGCCCCCACGCCGGCATGATGCTCGCCGACCTGGGCGCGCGCGTCATCAAGGTCGAAACCCCCGGCACCGGCGACGACACCCGCAGCTGGGGTCCGCCGTTTGTCGGGCCCGACGACGACCAGCAGGCCACGTACTTCCTGTCCTGCAACCGGAACAAGGAATCGATCAGCCTCGACCTGAAGTCCGACGACGGCGTGGAGGTGCTCCGCGACCTGGTCCGGCGGGCCGATGTCCTGGTGGAGAATTTCCGTCCCGGCGTCCTGGACCGGCTGGGTTTCTCGCCGGAACGGCTGCATGAACTCAACCCCCGGCTGGTGATCCTGTCCATCAGCGGATTTGGCCATGACGGCCCCGAAGCCACCCGCAGCGGTTACGACCAGATTGTCCAGGGAGAGGCCGGCCTGATGTCGCTGACCGGTTCCGGCCCCGAGGACCCCCAGCGCGTCGGCGTGCCCATCGCCGACCTGCTCTCCGGCATGTACGGCGCGTTCGGCCTGCTGGCCGCACTGCTCGAACGCGAGCGCACCGGAAAGGGCCAGGTGGTCCGCACCTCGCTGCTGGCCGCCGTCGTCGGCGTCCATGCCTTCCAGGGCACCCGGCACACCGTCGCCGGCGAGGTGCCCGCAGCACAGGGCAACCACCATCCCTCCATCGCCCCCTACGGCCTCTTCTCCTGCCGCGGCGGCAAGGTCCAGATCAGCGTGGGCAGCGAGAAACTGTGGGAGACCTTTGCGGCGACCTTCGGCATCGACACGTCACGTCCCGAGTTTGCCGGCAACGCGCAGCGGGTCCGCAACCGGAACGCCGTGATCGCCGCGGTCGAGGAGGCCTTCGCGGAGTTCGACGCCGAACCCCTCCTGGAAAAGCTGCGCGCCGCAGGCATCCCCGCCGGCAAGGTGCGCACGCTCGACGAGGTCTACGAGTGGGAGCAGGTCCATTCGCAGGGACTGGTGGTCGACGTCGATCATCCCGTCCTGGGCAAGATCGCCCTGCCCGGCCCTCCCCTGCGGTTCTTCTCCGCCGCCGAAGGCACTGAGACCACCAACCGCGAGCACCAGGCCCCGCCGCTGCTCAACCAGCACGGCAGCGACATCCGCAGCTGGCTGGCCGGCAGCCAGGCGCCCGTGGCCGACAAGGCACCCGCGACCGACCAGGCGCCGACGGCCGATAAGGGAGTGGAAGCGTGAGCGTGCAGGCGAAGCCGCGGCGGCTGAACGCCCGCGGACTGCTGGATCTTGTGGTGGATCCGGGATCGTTCCGCTCCTGGGACGAGCCGGTGGCCTACACCGGTCACAGCGACGCCTACGAGGCCGACCTGGCTGCCGCGCGGGAGAAGACCGGAGAAGATGAATCGGTACTGACCGGTGAAGGACTGGTCCGGGGCCGCCGCGTCGCCCTGGTCGTCTGCGAGTTTGGCTTTCTGGGCGGGTCCATCGGCGTTGCCGCCGCAGACCGGCTGACCGACGCCGTCGAACGCGCCACCCGGGAAGGCCTGCCCCTGCTCGCCGGGCCGGCTTCCGGCGGCACCCGGATGCAGGAAGGCACCCTCGCCTTCCTGTCCATGGTCAAGATCACGGCAGCGCTGCGCCGCCACAAGGAGGCGGGGCTGCCGTACCTGGTGTACCTGCGCCATCCCACCACGGGAGGCGTCATGGCGTCCTGGGGCTCGCTGGGCCACATCACGGTTGCTGAGCCCGGAGCCCTGCTGGGCTTCCTCGGACCGCGCGTTTACCAGTCGCTGTACGGGGAAGCCTTCCCGGAAGGCGTCCAGACGGCGGAGAACCTGCAGGCCCGCGGGCTGGTGGACGCCGTCCTGCGCCCGGAGGAGCTCGCCGAGACCGTTCACCGCGCCCTCTCCATGCTGCTCCCGGGCCCGGTCCTGCCGGTAACCGAACCCGACTCCCTGAACAGTGCACCGGCAGCAGTGCCGGCCTGGGAATCCATCACCATTTCCCGCAACCGGCACCGGCCCGGTGTCCGCCAGCTCCTGCATTTCGGCGCCTCCGACGTCCTGCCCCTGAACGGCACCGGGCAGGGCGAGAAGGATCCGGGCCTGCTGCTGGCGCTGGCGCGCTTCGGGCAGACCGCATGCGTGGTGCTGGGCCAGGACCGGCAGCGCGGATCGGAACAGCCCGCGCTGGGTCCGGCGTCCCTCCGGGAGGCGCGCCGGGGCATGCGGCTGGCCGAAGAACTGAACCTTCCCCTGTTGACGGTGATCGACACCGCCGGCGCAGCACTGTCCAAGGAAGCGGAGGAAGGCGGCCTGGCCGGTGAGATTGCCCGCAGCCTGAATGACCTGGTCGGCCTGAGCTGCCCCACGGTCTCGGTCCTGCTCGGTCAGGGTGCCGGCGGCGGCGCGCTGGCCCTGCTGCCGGCCGACCGCACCATCGCTGCGCAGCACGCCTGGCTCTCCTCGCTGCCGCCCGAGGGCGCAAGCGCCATTGTCTATCGGGACACACTCCACGGTGCGGAAATGGCCGAGGCGCAGGGCGTGACGGTGTCCGCGCTGGCAGCCCACGGCATCGTGGACCACATCGTTCCCGAAGAGCCCGACGCCGCCGCCGAAGCACCGGATTTCTGCCGCCGCATGGCCAAAGCGGTGGAATACGAGCTGGCGTCGCTTCGGACGGAGCCCGCCGCCGAACGGCTGACACAGCGGACCGAGCGGTTCCGCAAACTCGGATCGGTGGGCTGATCCCATACCCCGAGTTGTAGCCTTCACACAAAATGGTGCTTGATCCGCCGACACCGTAAACTCGCTTTATGCCAGTGACTCGCAGCACAGCCTCGCCCCAACCCGGGATGCGTGCCGATCCGGCGGATCCCACCACCGTGGAGCGGCTCAAAGCCAACATCGGAAAGCTCTCCACCGCCACGCTCAAGCAGCTGGACGTGTCACTGCCCTGGTATCGGGGCCTGCGCCCCGATGAACGCTCGGCCCTGGGCATGGTCGCCCAAAAAGGCATCGCCTCGTTCGTGAACTGGTACGAGCGTCCGGCCTCCCCCGCCTGGGTCCTCAGCGATGTCTTCGGCACCGCACCCACCGAACTCACCCGGTCGATCAGCCTGCAGAAGGCGCTGCAGCTGATCCGGGTGGTGGTGCAGGTGGTGGAGGACCGCGTTCCCGAGCTCGCCGACGACGACGTCCAGGGGCAGCTGCGCATCGCCGTCCTGCGCTATTCCCGGGAGGTGGCATTCGCGGCTGCCGATGTCTACGCCCGCGCCGCGGAAACCCGCGGGGCCTGGGACACGCGGCTGGAAGCCCTGGTGGTGGATGCCATTCTGCGCGGTGAGAGTTCGGACGCCCTGCGCTCCCGCATCGCCGCCGTCGGCTGGACCTCCACGGCCCGGATCACCGTAATGGTGGGCAGCTCGCCGTCGGACACCAATGCCTCCTTCGTCAACGAACTGCGCCGCGCCACGGCACGGCTCACCGAGGACGCCCTGGTGGGAATCCAGGGCGAACGGCTCATCCTGGTGCTCGGCGGCTTGGAGGACACCCCCGGCTCCTACGCCCGGCTTGCCGAACTTTTCGGCCCCGGTCCCGTCGTTTACGGCCCGCCCGCCGAGTCCCTGGTCGACGCCGGACCGTCGGCGCAGGCGGCGTTCGCCGGACTCACCGCGGCCCGCGCCTGGCCGGCGGCACCGCGCCCGGTAGCCGCCGACGACCTCTGGCCCGAGCGGGTCATGTCCGGCGACGACAGCGCCCGCCAGGCCCTTGTGCGGAGCATCTACCGGCCGCTGCTCGGCGCCTCCAACGGCCTGGCGGAAACCCTTTCCGCTTACCTGTCGCTCGGGCATTCCCTGGAGGCAACGGCCCGGGAACTCTTTGTCCATGCCAACACGGTCCGCTACCGGCTGCGCCGGGTCTGCGACGTGACCGGCTGGGACCCGATGCTGCCGCGCGAGGCCTTCGTGCTGCAGACCGCCCTCGTGGTGGGCCGCCTGGCGCCGCCCGGAAAAGCGGTCCCGGAGCGCCCGGCCACCCGCTCCTGAGCGGGTTGCATCCATCACCTTCCCTTGTAGACTTCCTACAACTGCTCACACAGAGCTTGGTCTACGCAAACACCCGGTATCTTCCCGACTCTTTGGAAAGCTTGATACGTGCTCGCTATTGTCTGCCCCGGCCAGGGGTCCCAAACGCCAGGTTTCCTTTCTCCGTGGCTGGAATTGCCCGGTGTCCGGGAACATCTCGAAGCCTTGAGCTCCCTCGCAGGTCTGGACCTGATCGCCCACGGCACGGTCTCCGACGAGGAGACCATCAAGGACACGGCAGTGGCCCAGCCGCTGATTGTGGCCGCCGGGCTGATGGCCGCACGGCTGCTGCTGCAGCCGCAGGCGCTGACCGCCTCCACCGTCGTCGCCGGCCACTCCGTCGGGGAAATCACCGCCTCGGCCCTGGCGGGTGCGCTCACCGAAGCCGACGCCCTCATGTTTGTCCGCGAACGCGCCAACGCCATGGCCCGCGCCGCAGCTGACACGCCCACCGGCATGAGCGCCGTTCTGGGCGGCGATCCGGACGAGGTGGCGGCCGCGCTTGCCGCCGCCGGTCTCACGGCAGCAAACGCGAACGGCGGCGGACAGACAGTCGCCGCGGGAACCCTGGAGCAGCTCGCCGCCTTCGCCGCCGCCCCTCCCGCCAAGGCCCGCGTGATTCCGCTGAAGGTAGCAGGCGCCTTCCACACCGCGCACATGGCACCGGCCGTGAGCGTCCTGGAAGCCCTCCGCCCGCAGCTGCGCCCGGCCGCCCCGCGCCCCACTTTGCTTTCGAACTACGACGGCGCCGCCGTCGTCTCCGGCGAAGCCAACCTCGACAGCCTGATCAGCCAGGTCTCCCGGCCCGTGCGCTGGGACCTGTGCATGGAGTCCATGGCCGCCATGGGAGTCACCGGAATGCTGGAACTGCCTCCGGCCGGCACCCTCACCGGCCTGGCCCGCCGCGGACTCAAGGGCCTGCCCACCCTGGCCCTGAAGTCCCCCGAAGACCTCGACGCCGCGCGGGAGTTCATCACCGAACACTCCTCCACGTCCGCCGCAGCAACAGCAGCAACCACCATTGGAGAAGGTAACGCGTGAGCACGCCCACCCTGAAGCAGTCCCCCGTCCACCAGTTCAGCCGCGTCCACGGCATCGGCGCCTTCCGCCCGGACGTCATCGTGAGCAACGAAGATGTCTGCCAGTGGATCGACTCCTCTGATGAGTGGATCCGCCAGCGCACCGGCATCGTCACCCGGCACCGCGCCGACAAGGGCACATCAGTGGTGGACATGGCCGAGGCCGCCGGCCGCGACGCCCTGCAGAGCGCCGGAATCGAGGGCTCCCGGCTGGGCGCCGTCATCGTTTCCACCGTCACGCATCCCTTCGCCACGCCGTCAGCGGCCGCCGAGATCGCGCACCGGCTCGGTGCCTCCCCCGCTCCGGCCTACGACGTGTCCGCCGCCTGCGCGGGCTACTGCTACGGAGTCGCCCAGGCGGATGCCCTGGTCCGCTCCGGCGCCGCCGAGTACGTGCTGGTGATCGGCGTGGAGAAGCTCTCCGACTTCATCGACAACACGGAGCGCACCATCTCGTTCCTGCTCGGTGACGGCGCCGGCGCCGTCGTCGTCGGGCCCTCCGACGCGGCCGGAATCGGCCCCTCCGTCTGGGGCTCGGACGGCAGCAAGTCCAGCACCATCGGCATGACCCATTCCATGCTGGACATCCGCGAACTGTCGCTGGCCGCGGAAACCGACGGCACCGAGGTCGGCGTGTCGGACGTCGCCGCCCGCGACGGCAAGCTGTGGCCGACCCTGCGCCAGGACGGCCAGAGCGTCTTCCGCTGGGCTGTCTGGGAAATGGCGAAGGTCGCCCAGCGCGCGCTGGACGCCGCCGGCGTCACCGCCGAGGACCTTGGCGCGTTTGTACCGCATCAGGCGAACATGCGCATCATCGACGAAATGGCCAAGCAGCTGAAACTGCCCGAGTCCGTCATCATTGCCCGTGACATCGCCGACGCCGGCAACACCTCAGCGGCCTCCATTCCCCTGGCCACGCACCGGCTGCTGAAGGAAAACCCCGAGCTCAGCGGCAAGCTCTCCCTCCAGATCGGCTTCGGCGCAGGCCTGGTCTTCGGCGCACAGGTTATCGTTCTTCCGTAACCTGTCCGTCCCCCAACACCCCACCGTTCCGCGGTTGGACAACCCACGCCGGCTCCTGCCGGCGTCACGAGAAAAAGGAGCCAACATGGCTAGCAACGAAGAAATCCTGGCCGGCCTCGCCGAGATCGTCAACGAGGAAACCGGTCTGGCCCCCGAGTCCGTCGAGCTGGACAAGTCCTTCACCGATGACCTGGACATCGACTCCATCTCCATGATGACCATCGTCGTCAACTCCGAAGAGAAGTTCGGCGTACGCATCCCGGACGAAGAGGTCAAGAACCTGAAGACCGTCGGCGACGCCGTGGACTTCATTTCCAAAGCCCAGGCGTAATCCGCCGGCGGCCGCTGCCCTCGCCGGCGGCGGCCGCCGCGTCAGCGCAGTTTTGCAGTTCCCGCACCACCAACGTCTTCGAGAGAGTGAATCATGGCCCGCAAAGTAGTCATCACCGGTTTGGGTGCCACAACGCCCATCGGCGGAGATGTTCCCACCATGTGGAAGAACGCGCTCAAGGGTGTCGCCGGCGCCCGCACCCTCGAGGACGAGTGGGTGGAAAAGTACAGCCTTCCCGTCACTTTCGCCGCACGCGTCACCACGCCGGCCACCGACGTCCTCTCCCGCGTTGAAGCCAAGCGCATGGATCCCTCCACTCAGTTTGCCGTCGTGGCCGCCCGCGAGGCGTGGGCCGACTCGGGCATCGAAGACGTCGACCATGACCGGCTCGGCGTCTCCTTTGCCACCGGCATCGGCGGCGTCTGGACCCTTCTGGATGCCTGGGACACCCTGCGCGAAAAAGGCCCCCGCCGCGTCCTGCCCATGACCGTTCCCATGCTGATGCCCAACGGCCCCGCCGCCGCCGTCAGCCTGGACCTGGGCGCCCGCGCCGGCGCCCACACCCCGGTGTCCGCGTGCGCCTCCGGCACCGAAGCACTGCACCAGGGACTGGAGCTGATCCGCTCCGGCAAGGCCGACGTCGTCGTCTGCGGCGGTGCCGAAGCCGCCATCCACCCCATGCCGATGGCCGCGTTTGCCTCCATGCAGGCGCTGTCCAAGCGCAACGACGATCCGGAACGCGCCTCGCGTCCCTACGACAAGGACCGCGACGGCTTCGTGATGGGTGAAGGTGCCGGCGCGCTGGTGCTGGAATCCGAGGAGCACGCGCTGGCCCGCGGTGCGCGGATTTACGCCGAGCTGGCCGGGACCGCAGTCACCGCCGACGCGTACCACATCACAGCACCCGACCCCGAGGGGCTGGGCGCCACCCGCGCGCTGAAGGCCGCCCTGGCTGACTCCGGCGCGCAGGCCGAGGACGTGGTGCATGTGAACGCACATGCCACCTCCACCCCTGTCGGTGACCGCCCCGAGTATGCAGCGTTGAAGGCCGCACTGGGCGCCCACGTGGACAACGTTGCGGTGTCGGCAACCAAGTCCCAGACCGGTCACCTGCTGGGCGCTTCCGGCGCCGTGGAAGCCGTGATGGCAGCCATGGCCGTGTCCGACCGTCAGGCTCCGGCCACCATCAACCTGGATAACCAGGATCCGGAAATCCCGCTCGACGTCGTGACGTCCGCCCGGGCCCTGCCCGGCGGGGACATCGTGGTCCTGAGTAACTCCTTCGGTTTCGGCGGGCACAACGCCGTCATCGCCCTGCGCAGCTACTAGGCACCACCAGCGCCAACAACAGCAGCGGCCGTTTCCCGAGGGAATCGGCCGCTGCTGTTATTAACCAGCTATGGTTTGTTTGCTTGTTGCGTGGGCTGCCCCGGCTAGTGGTCTGGCCGGCTGGTGTTCTGCCCGGCTATCCGACCTGGTGCAGCCAGCGGACGTTGGCGCCGTCGCCCGCGTACCGGAAAGGCTCCAGCTCGTCATCCCAGGCCTCCCCCAGCGCAAGGGAAAGCTCGTGGTAGACCGCCGAGGGATCCCCCGCGCCGTTTTCGTAGGCGTACCGGATCCGGTCCTCGGAGACCATGATGTTGCCGTGCACGTCGGTGGCGGCATGGAAAATGCCCAGCTCGGGCGTGTGGCACCACCGGCTCCCGTCAGATCCCGGGCTCTGGTCTTCAGTGACTTCGTAACGAAGGTGCGCCCAGCCGCGCAGGGCCGAGGCCAAGAGCGACCCGGTGCCCTGCGGCCCCGTCCATTCCAGCTCGGTGCGCAGCATGCCCGGGGCAGCGGGCTGAGGGGTCCACTTTAGATCCGTTCGCTTTTCCACGACGGATCCAATGGCCCACTCAATGTGCGGGCACAACGCAGACGGGGCGGAGTGTATGAATAACACGCCGTGGGCCATCACAACAGACATTCCATCCTCCATAGCTGTAGGTACGTCTTCCCCAACGACCTTCAGACCATGTTGAAATGCTCGTGCTGCCTGGTTAATTCAGGACCAGCCTGAAATCACCGCAAACTGCGCTTAGGTTTTTTCTGTGTCTTCCAATTCTTTTAAAGACCCTCATCCGGTGCGGACTTAGCCTTATTGTGCCGCAAGTTTCTGGAATGCGCCAATAATCCTTTCCGGGTGTACCGGCACGGAACACGGCACCGGTATCCGGCCGTCCGGGGCACCGGGCGGGGCACCGGTATCCGGCCGTCCGGGGCACCGGGCGGGGCACCGGCGGGCTCAGGCCCGGGGGTGCGCCTGCTGGTAGCTTGCCCGGAGCCGATCCACAGATACATGGGTGTAGAGCTGGGTGGTTGCCAGTGAGGAATGGCCCAGAATCTCCTGCACCGCCCGCAGGTCAGCACCGCCGTCGAGCAGGTGCGTGGCGGCTGAGTGCCGCAGCGCGTGGGGCCCCGTAGCCCCCGTATCACCCAGGGCCTCAAAGAGTCCGGCCACCACGGAGCGGACCTGCCGCTGGTCCACTCTGCGGCCGCGCTGCCCCAGAAACAGCGCGGGGCCGCTGTCGGCTCCGGCCAGAGCGGGCCTGCCGCGGCGCAGCCAGTCATCGACGGCCGCGGCCGCGGGCTGCCCATAGGGAACAGTGCGTTCCTTGTTGCCCTTGCCGATCACAGTCAGCGTGCGCCGGTCTGGGTTTAGGTCGTCGATGTCCAGACCGGTCAGTTCGCCCACCCGGATGCCGGTGGCATAGAGCAGTTCGACGATGGCCCGGTCCCGGACCGCCAGCGGTCCGCCGTCGACGGCTGCGTCGGCCAGAGCAGTGAACAGCTCGCCGATCTGCCCCGCGCGCAGCACCGCCGGCAGGGTCCGCTCCCGCTTCGGTGCCCGCAGCCGCAGGGCCGGGTCAGTGTCGAGGAGCTCCTCGCGCAGCGCCCACCCGGTAAAGCTGCGGGCGGTAGCGGCCCGGCGGGCCAGTGTTGAGCGTGCTTGGCCGGCCGCACTGAGTTCCCCGAGCCAGCCGCGCAGGATTTCGAGATCTATCCCGGCCAGCGTCCGCACTCCCCCGGCGAGCGCATAGGTCAGCAACTTGGCAACGTCCCCTTCGTAGGCTCGCACTGTGTGCTCGGAACGGCCGCGTTCACTGGTCAGGTAGCGGCTGAACCCGCGCAGGGCCCGGCTGAACTCCGCCGGCCATCCCCCGGCTTCCCCTGTGTCCGTGGGCTCACTGTCGCTCGAAGGTTTCACCCCTTTACTGTCCTCGCATCACGGCGCGACCTCAAGCAGGCACACCGGCGGTGCCGGCGCAATGCACGCGCAGGACGGCGGTGGCCTCGGATGATTCGTGGTCCAGCAGGAAACGCTTCGAGCCGATGCCGGCGGAGTACCCGGTCAGCGCACCCCGGGATCCGACCACCCGATGCGTGGGAATGACGATGTTCAGCGGATTGCGGGACAACGCTGCTCCGACACCGCGTGCCTTTGCGGCATCGCCGAGCCGTATGGCCAGCTCCTTGTAGCTGCAGGTCTGGCCGTACGGAATTGCCGACACCTCGGCCCAAACCCGGCGTTGGAAGTCCGTCCCGCGGGTGTCGAGATCCAGGTCGAAGCAGCAGCGGTGCCCGGCGAAATACTGCTCGAGCTGGCGTTCGACTTCCTCGAAGCCGTCTTCGACGATCCGGCCCAGCCCGTGATCGGCGGCCGGATCGGGAACCCCGGGGAAGACAGCCCGCAGGGCACCCTCGTCGGAGGCCAGGGTGAGGACACCCAGCGGCGTTACGACACTCTTATGGATGCGCATTGTGGTTCCTTTCGTGGATGTGCGGTGGAGCAATGGGTTCTTGGTGCTTTGGGTTCTTGGTGCTTTGGGTTCTTGGTGCTTTGTTGGATTTGCTTGGGGCTTTGCCCGGCGACGGCGACGGCTCATTGGCGGCTCCGTCGCCACGTCTCCGGCCCGTCGCGGACGGCAAGGTCTTCCAGTTCCAGCCGTGCCAGGCCGGCGCGGACCGCCGGAACCGACAGCCCGGCCACCGACGCAAGCTTGTCGACCGGTGATCCGCTGCGCAGCGGCAAAGCATCAAGGAGGAGGATGTCTTCGATCGTGAGCCCGTCATGCACCGCTCCGGGTTCGCCACGCTCCACTTCGGCGGAGGCTGCAGCCGATCCGATGGGACTGCCCAGTTCAACGACCTCGGCTGCGTCTGTCACGCAGACGGCGTTGCCGTCTCGAAGCAGCCGGTGGCAGCCTGCCGAGTTTGCCGAGTACACGGACCCCGGCACCGCACCGACCTCCCGGCCCAGGGCTGCGGCGTGGTGGGCAGTGTTCAGTGCCCCGGAGCGCCAGCGGGCCTCAACCACCACCGTCACGGCGCCGAGCGCTGCGATGATCCTGTTCCGCTGCAGGAACCTCCAGCGGGTGGGGGCGGATCCCGGCGGCACCTCGGACAGCAGGAGTCCGCGACGGGCCACCTCCCGCAGCAGGTCCTCGTTCCCTGCCGGGTAGTAGCGGTCCGCACCGCAGGCCATAACGGCAACAGTGGGCATCCCCGCCGTTCCTCCGGTGGCCAACGCCGCGCGGTGGGCCTGGGCGTCGATGCCGTAGGCGCCTCCGGACACCACGGTCCATCCCCGCGTCACCAGCCCTGCCGCAAGATCTCCTGCCACTGAGGCTCCGTACCCCGTGCTGTCGCGGGAGCCCACGACGGCCGCCGTCCGGCGAAGCACGGGCATTCCAAGGCTCAGATCGCCCCGCACCCACAGGCACAGAGGCATGCCCAACCCCAGGTCGCGCAGGGCTTCCGGCCACCGCGGGTCCTCGGGAATGAGCAGTTCACCCCCCAGACGGCCGATGGTCGCCAAATCGCGGTCCGGCGCCAGGTCAGGAACTCTCGGCGCCCACCGGCTCAGGGCCTCGGGCAGACTGCTGCCCCGCCCCGGGATGCCTGCTGCGGCCAGCTCCTCAGCAACTTCCCGGCGCAGCTCTTTCCCGGCGGGCAGCGTTCCCGTCGCCACCCGCACCGCATCTGCCGGCCCCGCTGCCGCCACGAGAGCCAACCCAACGTTGTCCGATGGCTCGAATAACCGGGACAACGCGGCCCGGCTGCGAAGCAATGCCGTCCGGTCCCCGCTCATGCCAGCGCTCCCTGCTGCCGGAACCCCAGCGCCTGCCCGACGTCGTCAGCACCCGGCGTGTCATGCCCGGCAAGGTCGGCGACGCTCCACGCGACCCGCAGCACCCTGTCATAACCGCGTGCCGTCAGCGTCTGGCGGTCCATGGCGCGGTCCAGTGAGGAGGTGGCCTTCGGCGACGGCCGGAGGGCACCGCGGAGCAGGTTTCCGGCCACCTCGGCATTGGTTTCATAGCCCCAGCCCTTCAACCGCTCGTGCTGGATGCTCCGGGCGGCGGCGACCCGGGCGGGGGGGGGGGGGGGGGGGGGGGGGGGGGCGCCCCCCGCGCCCCCCCCCCCCGGCGCCCCCCCGCG